>NZ_LTBA01000019.1 GCF_001594005.1 Clostridium tepidiprofundi DSM 19306
TACTAAGATATATTTGCATTTTCCAAATAACTCGTTTATCATATAACCATATCCTTTTCTTTTGTTTTATATGTTTTTGTTGTTATTAACATTAAAACATATTTGAAAAGGATTTTTCTATATTTATTTATAAAATTGACTTGTTATTTATTTTAATGTCCCTTAATATTAATTTTCGCACTCAATGTTCTTTGATAATTTTATAATAAAATTTTAAAAAATTGGTCTTTTGTTAGGCTTTTTTGTTATGCTCTTTTTTAATCTTAAAATTTCTATATATTTACTGTGTGCCTCAATTCCTTTATTTTACTATATTTTCCTTTCCTATATCTTAGTTTTCGTGAGTACTCATTTTCAATAATTCACTCTGCTTAGTTGTAGTACACCCTGCTAGTGAGGAGGATAACACTGTAAAAGCAACTACTGGTATCGCTAACACACACAAACATATAAGCAACTTCCTCTTAAACATGATAACCACCATCCCTTTTTTTAAATCTAATACAAATTATTCCTTTTACTTTTTAAGTAAACATAAAAATAATAATTCTCTTTGATAAACTTAGTCAACTCAATTCATATCCAAATATTGTTTTGTATATTTTAACCACACCTATCATTTTACCTCATTTAGTACCATATTTGTCAACAATATTTTCTGTGAAAGTTTCTGCATTTTTCTACATTTTTCTACACAATGTTTGTTTTAATCAATTCCAATTACAACCTCAATCTCAGTACCATCAAGCAAATTTACAATAATCTTTTTCCCATCAAACACTACCATCTTCTCAACAATACTAAAGAATAAGTCCATATCAAATTTTTCTATTGGCTTTGCATTTTTTAGAATTTCTATAAACTGCTTTGACTTATACCTTACTAAAGCATTATCTCCCTTCCACTTTAGATTCTCACTTACGTTTTTACTTTCTTCCTGTGCAAATGAAGAGAGGACGGTAAGCATTAACTCACCGTCCCCTGATAATGTATTTGGAAAAATTTACGCCCCTGGGGTGATATGTAGTTTAACTACACTTTCACAATGAACCGTATGCGGGAACATATCCATTAAAACTACCTTTTCTACATCATATCCATCTTCAATCATAACTTTTAAATCTTGAACCAATGTCTTTGGATTGCATGAAACGTAAATTATATCTTTAGCTTTAAAATTCAGCACATACTCCAATGCTTTTGGGTGTACTCCTGCTCTCGGTGGATCAAGAATAATTAAGTCTGGTTTTTCAGTAATATCTTTGATTACATCCTTTATATCCCCTGCAATAAATTCGCAATTATCAAGTCCATTTAATTTAGCATTTTCTTTTGCAGCTTTTACTGCTTCCTCAATTAATTCAATGCCGACAACTTTTTTAGCTTTTGGGGCAGCTATTTGACCTATTGTACCTGTGCCACAATATAAATCAAATACTGTTTTTGAACTACTATCTCCCATAAAATCTCTAACTATGCTATATAGCTTTTCTGCACCTTTTGAATTTGTTTGGAAAAATGCAAAAGGATTTATTTTAAATTTAAGTCCTAACAATCTCTCATATATGTATTCTCTTCCAAATAATATTTCGATTTTATCGGCCTGAACTACATCTGATAAAGAATCATTAATAGTATGTATTATTCCTGTTAATTGCCCGTTGTAATTTTTGCTCTTTAATATGTTAACTATTTCAGTAAAATCAAATTCCATTTGTGATGTTGTTACAATATTTATTAAAATTTCTCCAGTATTCTTTCCCTTTCTAACTACTAATGTTCTCAAATAACCTTCATGTGGCATTATTCTATAATGAGGAATATTTTTATCAGTAAAATAGTTTAGTACTGTTTTTAATATTGTTCTAAAATCTTCATCAACTATCCTGCAATTATCAACTGTAACAATAGAATAGGACATTCCTCTTGCATGCATGCCTAGTGTAATATTACCACCCTTTTCAAAATCACCAAAAGTAAATTCCATTTTATTTCTGTATTCAAAGACCTCTGGACTTGATTTTATCCCCTCAAAATCGAAATCTGATATTCCTGCTTTATCAAATAATTTCATTACTTGGTTTTTCTTTAATTCTAATTGTTTCTCGTAAGGAACATCTTGATTTGTACACCCTCCACATATTCCAAAAACAGAACACTTAGGTGAAACTTTATAATCCACATCTTCAATTATTTCAATTATTTTAGCTTCAATTTTAGATTTTCTCTTCTTCGATATTCTACCAAGAACTCTTTGACCTGGAAGTGCATTTTTTATAAGTACTTTTTCTCCTTCATAATATGCAACCCCCATGCCAGGGAATTCTGTATTTTCAATTGTAAATTCATAAACACCATTTTTCTTCATGTTATCTCTCCATTCTCAAGAATATACAAGTATTATACTAACATTCTTTAATCAAATAATCAAAATCAGAAATCTTATGACTTTAATTTGTAATATACATAACAAAACTCTAAATTACGAACCGAGTGTCCTATAAAATCGCTCAAAGTTATATTTGTATAGTAATTATATAAATATTTAATATTTGATATTTGATATTTGATATTTGATATTTAATATTTAATATTTAATATTTGATATTTAATATTTGATATTTGATATTTGATATTTAATATTTGATATTTAATATTTGATATTTGATATTTACTATTTAATATTTGATATTTGATATTTACTATTTAATATTTGATATTTAATATTTAATATTTAATATTTAATATGATCATTGAATTCTTTTATTGTTTTTACATCAAACACTCTTAATCTCAATATTTTTTTCCCAACTGACCACCCTATTATACCATCAAATATGCAGAAGTATACAATACAAATCGATAAAAAATGATAATATTTCATCGTATTTCTGAACGGGTAATAGATAGCTAGTATAAGCATAAAATCTATTATATTGCTTAGCATAACCCTTAAAAACTTCATCATATTATATTTAAGACATTTTACCAAAGTATTTTTTCTATTATTTCCTCTTACTCTTTTCTTTACTTCTACTTTAACATTAGTATTCTTTTTATTCAATTGTTCCATTCTCTCATTTAACTTTTCTATTTCATGCAAATGATTATCCCCTAGCTTACGCTTCTGTTCAAGCATATATTCACCCCACAATCATTTCAAAATATATACTTTATATATCACAATCAATTTAAAATATACATTTATACCATTATATTCTTATTTTAAATCAGTCACACAAAAAAATAAATAAATATTTTTAAAAATGCTTTAATTCTACAAACAATTTTATTATAATGAAATGGATTATATTTTTAGGCATTTAAAAGAAAATAACAAGTCAAATATACTATCATACTGGCTACTTATTTTTTTGAAGATGTCTTAAGGTAGGTGTCTAAATGTTAAAAATAGTTCTCTTATGTTTAATGGGATTTACTGCTGCTTTTGTTGACTCAATCGCTGGCGGTGGAGGTCTTATAAGTGTCCCTGGTTTTTTGATGGCAGGTTTAGATCCTCATATTGCACTTGGAACAAATAAATTTTGTGCTACTTCTGGTTCATTTACAAGCTCTTTAAAATTTGCTTCAAGTGGCAAAGTCAACTTTAAACTGCTAAAATATTTAATACCTTTTACTCTTATAGGTTCTATTTTAGGGGTTACTATAGTTCAATTTATAAGTGCAGATTTTCTTAGGGGAATTGTACTAGTTCTCGTTCTTATTATAGGAATATATTCTCTATTTTCAAAATCCCTTGGTAGGAAAGACAATTTTTCTGGAATAACCAAATTGAATTTGTTTTATGGAATTGTTCTTGCTTTTTCACTTGGATTTTATGATGGTTTTTTCGGACCTGGTACAGGCTCTTTCTTAATATTCGGATTCATAAAGATATTTAAATTTGATTTTACGAAATCAATTGGAAATGCAAAATTCTTAAATTTTGTTAGCAATATCTCGGCACTTATAATGTTTGCATTACATCATCAAATACAATACAAATTAGGATTGCCAGTAGCAGTTTTCATGATACTAGGTGCAAGATTAGGAACAAAACTCGCCATAAAAAATGGTGTAAAAATCATCAAACCAATATTTGTAACTATGTCATTAGCTATTGCTATCAAAATGATGTTCGAATTATAACCTAATAAATCAAACTAAAGTAATAATAAATAATTTTTATTTCAAGTTCATAACCCAACATGTTTTAAAACTTAAAATACATAAAAACCTAAAAGCAGAAGCTACTGTTTATCATCAATCAGCAGCTTCTGCTTTCAGGCTAAGAATAAATAACAAGCTAAATATATCAGCATACTGGCTTATTATTTATTTAAATGTGCCTTATATGCTATATCTTATCATTAATATATGTTTGAGCTAAGTCAGTAAAATTGTTTTTTTGTAATTCTGATAATACAGCCTCAGAAATTTCGTTTGAACCTATCACCTCTTTATCCATACTCATTAATCTTTTTAATACACCATGAGATATATTTTCTACATCGGACATTGTAAAAGGTTCTTTAACATCATCTGATGCCCTAGCTATTGAAGCTTCAAGTTTTCCAAAGTCAAAATCTTGAAGTTCGCCACTTCTTTTTAATACCTTCATATCATCATCTCCCATCTAAACTTCAAATTTTAAACAATTAATACAATACCTAATATTACTATACCACTATATCAGTATTATTATTAGTAAAATTTTCATTTAATAAACATATTTTTTAGATGGGCTTTATAATTTTCTATAAAAATCGCAGTCGTCATTTATTTCTGCACTTTTCACATATTCCATTCAAAAGTATATCAACATCATTTACGATTACGTTATTTTCTTTTTCTATAAGTCTATTTATTTTTAAATATTTAACAGCTATGCTATCGCTATCAATGTCAAAAATAGTGTTGCATTTATCACATTTAAAATGAATATGAAGTGACTTTTTGCTGAACATCTTAGGTTCATAATAGCTCATTTCATTAATTTTCACTTCTTTTAGTATATTCAAATCAGTTAATAGATTAAGGGTTCTGTAAACCGTAGCTAATCCAATATTGTTCTTTTTAAGCCTTGCATATATTTCCTCAGCACTTAAGTGAGTATTCTCTTTATATATGACACTTAAAATATCACTTCTCTGTTTTGTCAATTTGTACCCTTTTTCCTTTAACACTTTTTCAATAGATGATATATTTTCCAAACAAATCATTCCTCAAAATTATTAATATTATCATTTAAGCATTTTATAGAAAATAACAATTCAAAAACGCTCTACACTAAATATTCTTTGAAAATCCCTTGTACAAAACATGTATACCAAAACTCTAGATGGAAAATTCAAACCATCTAAAGTCAGTATAAAATTCATTTTACATTTTACACAATCAGCCTATTCTAAAACGCTAATAATTAATGGTCATGATTACATACATTGGATGATAATTCAAGTTCATTATTTAAATATCCATTAACAGCTTCATCAGCATTTCCACTTGCTCCAACTACAACTTTAATACCATTTTCATTAAATAATTGTTGAGCAGAACCACCCATTCCACCTGCAATTATAACATTTGCACCATTGTCTTTTAAGAATACAGGCAAAAATCCTGGTCTATGTCCTGGATTAGGAACAACATTCTTATTAACAACCTTATTATCTTCTACATCATAAATATAAAAATCCTCACAGTGTCCAAAATGTTGACTAACAGCACCATCATTTACAGCAACAGCAATTTTCATAATAAAAACTCCTCCTTTTGATATTTTATATGCATACAAACATATATGTATTTTTATTTATTAAAATTATAAATCATTAAACTTATTTTGCCAAAATTTCACCGAAGTACTGTTAAAGTTTTGCTAAATCAAAACATAACTTAAAAACTTCATATTGTACTTACCAATAGCTTTTATATTGCCATTCACATTTTCAAAATCAAAATATTGAAAATCATAATATAAACTCTACCAAATCTAGCGCATAACTTCAATACTTCAACTATAAATCCAATACTTCACCTATAACTTCAATACTTCAACTATAAATGTGGAAATATTACAAGATTGATAAACCTACTGCTTATACAAAATCTTACTTATTTCACCCCACATATCCAATATTGCACTATATGCTTTGCTTTCTTTAAATTCTGTTATAGGCTTTAATTCGTTTATTGCTTTCATTACTGTATTATCATAAGGAATTTTGCCCACAACGTCAATACCATTTTTTGAACAATATTCTAATATTTCATTTGTTACTTCGTCATTAATATCATGCTTATTAACGCATACAAGAGGAAGTACATTAAAATGTTTACACACAGACAATATTCTTTTCAAATCCTCTAGCCCTGATTTTGTAGGTTCTGTTACGATCAGAGCCGCATCAGTATTGCTTATAGATGAAATTACAGCACATCCTATACCTGGAGAACCATCTATAATTATCAAAGGTTCGTCATCAAAAAGTTCTCCATTTGTTGCATATTTTTTAGCATTCTTTCTTATTTCTGTAATAAGCTTACCTGAACCATCTGCACCAATTTCCATCTCTGCTCTTGAAATAAAGCCTTTATCAGTCTTAGTTATGATGGTTTTCGCATCAACAGCATCTTCTAATTTTATAGCATTTGTAGGACATACATATGTGCATGCTCCACAACCTTCACATTTGTATTCTGTAATAACGCCTTTTTTAATAGCATCATATTTACAAACAGTATCACATTTTCCACACTTAATGCATAATTCTTGATTAACTACTGCTTTCTTACCTGTAACAAATCCTTTTGATTCAATATCTTCACCTTTATACATCAAATACAAATTTGGTGCATCAACATCACAATCGGCTTTTATTACATTATTAACCAATTCAGACAATGCAATGGCAATCGTGGTTTTACCTGTTCCACCTTTTCCACTTATAACTACTAGTTCCATTCTATCACCGCCTTTGCACTTTTGGCAATACCTTTAAAAATGTTCCTATATTTCTCATTATCAACCAGCATATTTCCATTTGAATATATCTCTGCAATTTCTCTTTCATAAGGTATAGAACCAAATATCTGTATATTTTCTTTCTCACAGTAATCTCTGATTATATTCTTATCACTACTCTCCTTATTTATTACAATTCCAAATGGTATATTAAATTTTCTAACCAAACCTACAGCAAGTTTTAAATCATGTAAACCAAATTCTGAAGGTTCTGTAACCAATATGGCCATATCAACATATTGTAATGTATTCACAACATTGCAAGAAGTACCTGGCGAACAATCTATAACATTAACACCATTTGAATCTATTCTTTTTAATAGTCCTTTTATAACAGGTACTGCTAGAGGTTCACCTATATCCAGTATACCTCTCATGCATTTTATATCGCCTGACATACCCACCTCAATAAGCCCAATTTTTCTATCTTCAAATGATATAGCTCCTACAGGGCATGCTACCCCACAAGCTTCACATCCATGACAAAGCTTTTGAAATAAAATTATATCCTTCTTAGTCTTTACCAAAGCGTTAAACTGACACGCTTCAGCACATTTTCCACAGTTAGTACACTTCTCATCATCAATAACAGGGTAAGCAATCTTAACTTCTTCTGAACTAATAATCTCTGGTTTTAAAAATATAAATCCATTAGGTTCTTCAACATCCGAATCAATATATGCTGCTTTTAAAATATAAGCAAGATTTGTAGAAACAGTTGTCTTCCCTGTTCCTCCTTTTCCACTTAATACTCCTATATTCAAACTTATCAACTCCTCATCAAAAGTGTCTACTTTAACCCAGCGTGCGCAGCACCTGCTCCCTTTTGGTGAGACAACTTATTTTCCCTGTATTCATTAATAATATTGCTTATTTTATCTTGTTCTGCTTGAAGCATAGTAATGCCTTCACCTTCAATTATTCTATACGCATTAGGACCTAACTTACCACTAATAACCACATCAACATTTTCATCTAATATTTGTTGTGCCGCAGCTATGCCTGCACCTTGAGCTGATGAAATACCATTATTTTCAATCGCTTTATATTCATCAGTATCTAAATCATAAATTATAAAATAATTACATCTTCCAAATCTTGAATCCATTGTATCATCTATCGTTTTACCTGTACTCGAAATTGCTATTTTCATAGTTACTACCTCCTAGATATTAGTATTAATTCATGTAATATTATACAACAAAAAATTATAAATAGCAAATGCCAATAACTATTTTTTCATATTATTATATTTTACTACCTATTGTTATACATCATATTGTTTATTATTTCAAAAAACCTAAAAACTATTACAAATGTAAAAAAGGCCTTCAATATTAGAAAGCCTTAATTATCACCTATATCTTTTCTATAATACATATTTTTAAAATTCACTCTTTTAATATCTTCATAAGTACTTTTTATTGCTTCGTGCAATGTATTCTTTACTGAAGTAATAGCTAGAACACGTCCTCCAGTAGTTACTAATTTTTCTTGCTTATAGTTAGCACCAGCAATGAATAATAAATTCTTTATACTATCTATATTTGTAATTTCAAACCCTGTTTCATATTTTTCTGGGTATCCTCCTGATGCCGCTATAACACAACACGAATACTTGTCTTCCCAATCTATTTCATATGTTTTTAATTTTTTATCTAAAGCACTAAAAATTAGCTCACATAAATCATTTTTCATTAATGGAAGAACGGCTTGTGTTTCTGGATCACCCATTCTTACATTGTATTCAAGCAAATATACACCCTTTTTGCAAATCATTAACCCAAAGAAAATTATGCCAATATAGTCTAAATTCTCTTCCATAATTCCTTTTAGAGTTGGCTTTAAAATAACTTCTTCAAACTCTTTCAAAACTTCATCATTACAATGTGGATTAGGTGCTATAGTACCCATACCTCCAGTGTTAGGCCCTTCATTTCCTTCATAAATAGGCTTATGATCCATACAAGATATAAATGGTATTATTGTATTACCATCTGTAATTGAAAGTATTGATGCTTCAACACCATCCAAATATTCTTCAATTACAATTTTCTTTCCAGCACCCTTAAAAACATCACTTATCATATAGTTATAAACTACTTTTTCTGCTTCACTATATGTTTCACATATAGAAACACCCTTACCCGCAGCTAAACCATCAGCTTTTATTACAACAGGATAGTTGCATTTCTCCAAATACGATATTGCTTTTTCTTTTTCTTCAAAAACCTCATACTCAGCTGTTTTTACACCATATTTTTTCATGAAATTTTTAGCAAATGCCTTACTTCCTTCTAAAAGAGCCGCTTTCTTTGATGGACCAAATATTTTCAGTCCATTTTCTTTAAATTTATCAACTATGCCTTCTACCAATGGTGCTTCAGGACCAACTATTGTAATATCTATATTATTCTCTAATGCAAATTTGAGAAACGAGTCTATTCCATTTAAATCTACATTTTCACATTTATCATTTTTATATGTACCCCCATTCCCCGGGGCACAGAATATTTTTTTTACTTTATTGCTTTTTGAAAGTTTCCACGCTATGGCATGTTCCCTTCCTCCCGAACCAATAAGTAATACCTTCATATTTACCTCCTTTTTTTGTTCCTCTGAGGTGCAACCATTTATTTCCTTCAAGGTCATATCCATTGAAATTAAAGGTTTCTGAGTGTGTAACCATTTTCTGTTAGCACCTCAGAGGAACAAACTAATGTTTAAAGTGTCTTATTCCTGTGAATACCATTGATATTCCGTGTTCATTACATGCTTGTATAGATTCTTTATCTCTTATAGAACCTCCTGGCTGTATTATAGCTTTTATGTTGTGTTTTGCTGCTTCATCAACAACGTCTCTAAATGGGAAAAATGCATCTGATGCTAGTATGACTCCATCTCTAGCTCTGTCAAGTGCCTCTACGGCTGCCCAAATTCTATTAACTTGTCCTGCGCCTATTCCCTTTGCCATGCCATCTTTTACAACAACAATCGCATTTGACTTAACATATTTTACCACTTTCATGCCAAATAGCAAGTCCTTCATTTCAGCTTCTGTAGGCTGTTTATCTGTTACAATCTTTATTTCGTCAATAAGCTTATCATCTGAAGTCTGAACTAATATTCCCCCATCTACTTTTACCATTTCTAATTTATCTTCTGGCTTATCTGTGCACTTTATAACTCTTAAATTTTTCTTACTCTTTAAGATTTCAAGTGCATCTTCATCAAAATCGGGTGCAATTACAATCTCAAGAAAAATATTGACTATTTCAGATGCAGTATTTTTATCTACTTTTCTATTAAATGCTACAATTCCACCGAATATTGAAACGCTATCACACTCATAAGCTTTTTTATATGCTTCAAGTACGCTATCACCAACAGCAACTCCACATGGTGAATTATGCTTAAGGCCACAGCAAGCTATTTCATCAAATTCATTAACTGTTTTCCAAGCAATATCCATGTCCTTTATGTTATTGTATGATAACTGTTTCCCATTCAATTGTTCAATATTGTTCATCATTCCTAAACCAGATGTAGATACATAACAAGCAGCACTTTGATGTGGATTTTCGCCATAACGTAGATCAGATAATTTTCGATATGAAAGAGATAGGTATTCAGGATAATCATAATCAAGCATAAAATTGCTAATCGCAGCATCATAAGATGAAGTCAAATTAAATACTTTTCCAGCTAATCTTTTCCTAGTATTGTAATCCACTTCATTGTTTTCTTTTAACTGATTTATAATATCATCATAATCATTTATATCAGTCACTACCAAAACATCTCTAAAATTCTTTGCTGCCGACCTAAGCATTGTTGGACCGCCAATATCTATGAATTCAACTTTTTCTTCAAATGCAATATCTTCTTTTACTTTTTCAAAGAAAGGATATAAATTTACGACAACCATATCTATCGGTTTTATGTTTTTTCTCTCAATCGTATCCATATGTTCTTTATTATCTCTAATTGCTAATATTCCTCCATGAATTACAGGGTGAAGTGTTTTAACTCTTCCATCAAGTATTTCTTCAGAGCCTGTTACTTCAGATACTTCAGTAACTTTTATACCATTTTTAACCAAATAATTATACGTTCCGCCTGTTGAAATGATTTCAATACAGTTGTTTTGCAAAAATTGAGCCAATTCTAAAATGTTGGTCTTATCGTATACACTTATTAAAGCTCTCCTAATCACTTTAATCTCTCCCTTGAATTATTTTTAATTTTACATAGCAAATTTATTCAAACATATTACTATGGTTATCCCACAGAAAGTATTTTAAAAAGAAACTCATCACTATATATGCATAAGAATCAATTTCATAAATACTATATGTTGTATATTTGAAATTTATCCATAGCTTATTGTGGTTTAATCATTACTATAAATAAGCAAATTTCAATCCATTAAATGTAAAATATCATTTAGTACAAGAAAACAGTAAAATTCAGTATTACAAATTGAGTTGTCAAGTCATTTGTAACTTATCGTAATGATTTTTACTCATTTAAAGCATATTAGTTATTCCGAAACAAATTATTTCTAGACAAATAAATAATAAGAATTTATTTTATAAGAATTTATCTTATAAAACTTTTATAGATTTTTAGTTGCAAATGCTAGAAATCTTAACTTTACGTCCAATTATTTCAATTTTACCTTCGCTAATGTACTTAATTGCTTCTACTAAAATATTATGTTCTTCTTCTAAAACCCTAGCTTGTAATTTTTCAGCTGTATCATATGAATAAACAGGTACAGCTTTTTGAATTATTATAGGTCCCGTATCTGTTCCTTCATCCACAAAGTGCACTGTACATCCGCTAACTTTCACACCATACTCAATAGCTTTTTCATGCACTTTAATGCCATACATTCCCTTTCCACAAAAGCTTGGAATAAGTGAGGGATGAATATTTATAATTTTATTCTTAAATTTTCTTAGTATTTCACCCTCAAGTATAGATAAAAACCCTGCTAAAACAATCAAATCAACCTTGCCATCAATAATTTCCAAAATTCTATCCGAAACACTTTTTTCAGTATATTTTCTATCTATATAATGCGTATCAATATCGTTATTTTTTGCTCTTTCGAGTCCATATGCATCTTTCCTATCGCTTATAACACATTCTATTGAGCAATTCAGATAATTTCTATTAATGCTATCTATTATATATTGCAAATTTGTTCCTCCACCAGATATGAGTACAGCTATTTTAAACAAACTCCCCCACCTCCAGCTTCAACATAACCTATTTTATATGCTTTTTCTCCCATTAATTCTAGGTCTTTTAATATATTTTTTTCGTCTTTTTTGTCTACACATAGTACAAAACCTATCCCCATATTGTACGTATTAAACATATCTTTTTCTGATACGCCTTTCTCCATTATATACTTAAAAATAGGCAACACATCAAAGCTATTCTTATCTATTATAGCAGTAAATTTTTCTTTAAACATCCTTGGTATATTTTCATAAAAGCCTCCACCAGTAATGTGTGCCATACCATTTATATTATATTTTTCAATAAGTTTTAGAACGGGTTTAACATATATCTTAGTAGGTTCTAAAAGTACACTTCCTATTATATTTCCTTTAAAATCCTCACTATAATCCTTAATTAATTTTCTAACTAAAGAATAACCATTGCTGTGTACTCCAGATGAAGCTATTCCTATTAAAGAATCTCCAGATTTTATGTTGCTTCCGTCAACTATATTATCTTTGTCGACAATACCAACTGCAAAACCAGCCAAATCATAATCTCCCTCTTTATAAAATCCAGGCATTTCAGCAGTTTCTCCTCCTATTAATGCACACCCTGATTGAATACATCCTTCTGAAACACCCTTTACAATTTCGGCAGCAACTCCAGCATCAAGCTTTCCACAAGCCATATAATCAAGGAAAAACAAAGGCTTTGCACCATGGCACAAAATATCGTTTACGCACATTGCTACACAATCAATACCAATAGTGTCGTATTTTCTTAATTTAAAAGCTATTTCAAGTTTAGTACCAACACCATCAGTACCTGATACCAAAACAGGATTCCTATATTTATTTCCAATTTCAAACATTCCAGCAAAACTTCCCAAGTTAGTCAAAACACCTTCTGTAAATGTCTTAGCAGTATATTCTTTCATTAATTTAACTGCCTTGTATCCCTCTTCAATGTTAACTCCTGCTTCTTTATACGTTAACATAAGTAACCCCTCTTTCCTAATTTATCAATTCTACAAGACTCCCTCTTATGCAAGATGGAGATTGAAGCTGGCTAGCACCAAGTTTTTGTTTGCTTGATTCTAGTTATATAAGTGATATCTAGTTATATAAGTGATATTATTGAAGCTTTTTACTTCATGTGGAGTAAACTCTATACACAAAGTCCCAATGTTTTGCTTCAACAAAGCGAGCTTACTTAATAGGTGCTGATATAGGATAAACTCCATTAAAGCATCCAAGACAAAAACCATTTTTTTGTCCCAATGATGCTAATAAACCATCTATGCTTATATATGCTAAGCTATCAGCCCCTATCTTTTCTCTTATACTCTCTGTATCTAAAACAGCTCCTATTAACTCTTTTCTATATGGAGTATCTATTCCAAAATAACAAGGATATTTTACAGGAGGAGAAGACACTCTAAAATGAACCTCTTTAGCACCCGCCTTCTTAAGTATATCAATAAGCCTTCTGCTCGTAGTTCCTCTAACAATTGAATCATCAATAAGAACCACCCTTTTACCATACACATTTTCTTTTAGTGCATTTAACTTAACAGATACAGCCTTTTCTCTCATCTCTTGATTTGGTGAAATAAACGTTCTACCTGTATATTTATTTTTTATCAATCCTATTTCGTATGGAATACCTGAAGCCTTTGAGTATCCTATTGCCGCTGGTATTCCTGAATCTGGAACTCCAACAACAATATCTGCATCAACAGGTGCTTCATCAAATAATATTTTACCAGCTTCTATTCTTGAATTATAAACACTAATATTATCAATTATGCTATCAGGTCTTGCAAAATATATATATTCAAAAGCACAAACAGCCTTTTCTATCTTTTCTGCAAAATTTATTGATTTCACCCCATCTTTATTAACTATAATAATCTCACCTGGCTCTACATTTCTTATAAATTCAGCTCCTGTTGCATCGAGTGCACAACTTTCAGAAGCAATCACATAACTGTTTCCTATTTTACCTAGACATAATGGTCTTATACCATTTGGATCCCTAACTCCAATCAATTCATCTTTAGTCAAAATAACAATACCATAAGATCCTTTAATTGCTTGAACAGCATCAACAACAGCTTTTTCAATTCCTTTTTTAGCTCCCCTTGCAATCAAATTTAATATTACTTCTGAATCAATTGATGTTTGAAATACACAACCACATTCCTCTAACAATTCTCTAATAACATCTGCATTCACTAAATTTCCATTATGTGCTATAGCTATTTCACCAAGCTTAAACGTACTCAACAAAGGTTGAGCATTTTTTAGTGTACTTTCACCTGCGGTAGAATATCTAACATGCCCTATAGCTGAAGAACCTTTAATTTCATCAAGAATTTCTTCATCAAATACCTCAGAAACAAGTCCCATATTCTTGTAACACGTCATTTTATTCGGTGTACAAGTAGCTATACCAGAACTTTCTTGTCCCCTATGTTGTAGTGCATAAAGACCATAATAGGTTAATCTAGCAACATCTAAATCATCACCTCTGCTGATAATACCATACACACCACATTCCTCGTGAAATTTATCATGATTTATGTTATCACCCATAAAAATTCTCCTTAAATTATTTTACAATACTCTCATTGTATATAATTAAATTTGCATATAATTAATTATTTGCCGTTACTTATCTATTCTTTCTAAAATCTTTTCATATCCTTCAATTACATTACCTAAATCTCTTCTAAATCTATCCTTGTCTAACTTCTCACCAGTCTTAATATCCCATAACCTACATGTATCAGGTGAAATTTCATCAGCTAAAAGTATATCATCATTATATCTTCCAAATTCTAATTTAAAATCAACTAGTTTAATACCCTGTTTCTCAAAAAATTCGCCTAATGTTTTGTTGACATCTGATGCAACTTTATATATATAGTCAAGTTCATCAAAAGTAGTAAGTCCCATTGCAACAGCATGATAATCATTCATCAAAGGATCTCCGAGCTCATCATTTTTATAACTTATTTCAAAAACAGTAGTTTTTAGCTCTGTTCCTTCTTCAATTCCATACCTTTTAGCCATACTTCCAGCCGCAATATTTCTCACAATTACTTCTAGTGGAATAATTGTAACTTTTTTGCATAATTGTTCCCTATCACTTATCTTCTTTTCAAAATGAGTTTTTATACCTCTCTCTTCTAATAATTGAAACAATTTAGATGTAATATCATTATTTAGAATACCCTTTTTACTTATTTGAGCTTTTTTCACACCATTGAATGCAGTAGCATCGTCTTTATAATAAATTATAACACGATTTGAATCATCTGCTTCATAAATTTTCTTTGCTTTTCCTTCATATAATAATTTTCTATTGCTCATTAAAATCAACTCCCTTTTCATTTTCTTCAATAAAATTCTTTTTCATTCTATCTCTAAAACTCACCAATTTTGACTTTAGTTCTGGATACTTTAATGATAACATTTGAACAGCAAGCATGCCTGCATTATAACTATTGTTTATGCCAACTGTTGCAACAGGAATAGATTTTGGCATTTGAACTATTGAAAGAAGTGCATCCAAGCCATCAACTGCTGCATTGATAGGAACTCCTATTACAGGAATAGTTGTGTGTGAAGCAATAACTCCTGGAAGATGTGCAGCCAATCCCGCACCAGCAATAATACATTCAACACCATCACTTTCTAGTTCTTTAATAACTTCTAAAAGTTTTTCAGGAACCCTATGCGCTGATAAAATATAAGCCTTATAGCTTATTCCAAATTCATCTAGAACCAGTGCTGAATTCTTCATAATTTTAGTATCAGATTTACTTCCAAAAATAATAGCAACTTTCATACATATAACCTCCCCAAAAAAAATAGTTTCCATCTTTACTATAATGAAAAATGGAAACTGTAAAATAACATCAAACGCTACTAGCATATAATGTCCCCATAATTCATAATAGTCAAAGATTTACGGCCTTTGGTAGAAACTTCTGAACCATATTATCAGAAATATATTATGAACTAAGTATTCATTTTTAATAACATCATTGTTTAATTAAATGTTATCATCACTTTTCGAATAAGTCAATATATTTTTTATTTATTATTACATATAATTCGTGTTATAACGAACAATATAATGTGATTAGCTTAATTTAATTCGCTAGTTAAATGTGGTATAATAATATGTAACGTTATTAAAACTGCACTATAACTAGAAAGGATTATAATTTTATGTGGAGTTTTTTAATTTTCATATGTATTATTATAGTTTTTATATTTGTATCAAGAAAAAATATGATAAATAGGGCAAATGAGCTTTCATCAAATGCTGACTCATTTTCAAGAGAACTAAAAAGAAATTATTTTTCTCTAGATAGTAATCTTCAAGAAAAATTTTTAGCTTCTCTTACTCAAAAAGAAAAAAATTACTTTAATATGTTATTAAATAATGATAAATTAAATTATGGTAAATTTGTATGGTCAATTCAACAGCATTTGATAACACAACAAGATATTATGAACAAATTAAAAAAGATAGCTGATACAAGTAAAAAAAACAATAAAAAAGGCATGTAAGATATTGTACCTTCATGCCTTTTTCATTTAATTTATTATCATTTTTTAAATGCTTTATCAAAATTCCTGTGCAATCTAATACTTGATGTATCAAAAATCTTAGTAACATCTTCAATTTTATGTTCTTTAGCCATCTTTCCATACTCATCTACTGCTTTTTTGTTTTTAGGTCCATGATGTTGAAGTACACCTGGCCCACCGATACATCCACCAACACATGCCATTCCTTCTATGAAATTACCTTTTAATCTCTTAACCTTAGCCATCTTTAATGCAATATCACATTCCTTTATACCATTACAAGTAACAGGATTATATTCTATATCTATATTTTTTTCTTCTATAACTTCTTTAATAGCCTCAGTTAGTCCTCCACTTCTAGCAAAAATTCTACCAAATAAAGATGCATTATCAAGAACGCTTTCTTCACAATCATTAACCTGAATATCAGCTGCATCCAATAACGCTAATAATTCCTCAAATGTTAATACATAATCAACTTCATCCTTAATATCATCCTGTTGAGCTTCCATTTTCTTAGCAATACAAGGTCCAATGAAAACTATTCTAGCATTTGATTCTAAACTCTTTATAAGTCTTGCAGTAGCAATCATTGGTGAAACAGACGTTGATACATTATCCATAAGCTCTGGATAATTTTTATTTATATATGCTACAAATGCAGGACAACATGAACTAGTAATAAAACCTTTTGAATTAACATTTTCAGCAAATTCCTTTGTTTCATTCTCTGTTACTATATCTGCACCTAAAGCAGCTTCCACAACATCATGAAAACCTAACTTCTTTATTGCTGTAACAACCTGACCAATTGTTGCAAAAGTAAATTGACTTGAAATAGCAGGTGCAATTATTGCATATGCATTAAATTTGTCTGATTTAGCTTTTTTTATAAGCTCAATAGTGTCTACTATATATGACTTATCTTCAATTGCTCCAAATGGGCATGAATAAACACAACTTCCACATTGAATACATTTACTATCGTCAATTCTAGCTTTTCCTTCTTCATCCATTGATAATGCACCAACATTACATGCTTTCATGCACGGTCTTAATACATCAACAATAGCATTATACGGACATGCATCTTTACATTTACCACACTCCTTGCATATATCCCAATTGATTCTCGCTTTATGATCAACAACAGATATAGCTCCAAAAGGACAAGCTTCTTCACATTTATGTGCTAAACATCCTCTACAGGCTTCTGTAACAACATATCTTTGAACAGGGCATTTATCACACGCAGCCTCAAGAACTTCAATGTTGTTTTTATTTTCTCTATTTCCGCCCATAGCCATCCTAACTCTCTCTTTAACAACTTCTCTCTCATGATAAATACAGCATCTAGTAATTGGCTTAGGACCTGGAATAATCTTTTTAGGTATTTCATGATAATTTTCTTTCAATGCACCCTCAAATGCTAATTTTGCTACCTCTTTCAATACTTGATACTTTATTAATTGGACATTACTTTCAAACTTAATAAGTTGTACATTAGTAACTTTATCCATAATATCCTTCCCTTTCTTATAAATCTTCTTCTTTCAACACAATTTGCTTTAACTTAGTAAGTATAACCTTTGTTTCAGCAGTAGTCTCCCCTAACAAACTTGCTATTTCCTGTGCAACTCTCATCTGTTTTTCAATAACCTCTTGAGCTGCTTCAAGTGTATTCTGTTTTACATCTAGAAAATCTTCTCTGTTTTTCTCTTGTTCTGTAATATTTCTCATAATCGCTAACAAAACTTCATATTTATGTAAATACATTATGCTATCTATAAGAATAACTTTATCCTTATAATACACCCTCTTCTTAGGAAAAATATTTTTACCTGATTCCATAACTGAAATAAAATCAGTATCTTCAATAATACTTGATACAGGTTTATCTTTAATATATTCTGATTTGGTATTAAATACACTTTCAGCTGTTGGATTAATTTCCTTTATTTTCATATGTTTATCAACTATTAATATAATATTAGGAGAGTATTCAAATATTTCATTTGTCATTCTTTCTGCTTTGCTTCTCAGATACGGCAAACAATTTTCTGCTTCAGCCATACCCTCATAAACAGCTTGAGCTTTTGCCCTACATGTATCATAGCCACATATACCACAATTTAATTCATCTGACTTGTCATATTTACCCATTTGTTTTAATATTTCAGTTATTTTTTCGTCAGAGGCTATCTCTATAATAAAGCTTTTGTCTTTAAAAGATGTACTAAAATCTAGATCAGTTGGAATATCTATTTTATCATATTTCTCTGATATTTTCTTTGATTTAATATAATCTTTTACTTTTATCAAATGATTAAAATAAGAACCAGACTGTTTTCCCATAGCAGGCCCACCTATGCATCCCCCTCTACAAGCATTCGCTTCTATGCATACATTTGACAAGTCTCCCCTTTTAATGCTTTCAAAAAGCCCCATGCACTCCTTTAGACCATCTACTTTTATGATATCATAATTACACTTTTTAATTTTCTTTAAATTACCAACTATACCACCTAGCAGTGGAAATTCGCACCCCAAAACAGGTGATTTTCTATCAAATTCTTCTGGACTTAATGAAGTAAGTTCAATTCCTTCTTCTATAAACCATTTCTTTAATTCGCCAAAATTTATAACGGCATCAATAACTCCTTCATAACCTTCTTCTGCAGCTTCAGCTTGTTTTGCAACACAAGGCCCTATAAATACTGTAAAACAATCACTGCCATAATTCTTTTTAAGCAGCTTTCCATGAGCAATCATAGGTGAAACTATTGGTGCCATATATTTTATTAATGATGGATAATATTTTTCTATCAAATAATTAACAGATGGACAGCTAGTTGTTATAAAATTTTCTAAATCATTCTCACCAAAGAAGTCATCATATAACATTGAAACAACTTCAGCACCTATAGCAGTTTCTTCAACGATGCTAAAGCCTATTTTTTTTAAACCTGCAACAATCTGTCTATAATCATCTACATCAAAAGCTCCAGCAAATGATGGAGCTAAACTTGCAACAACTTTTCTATTTTTATTATTGAGTATTTCTTTAATAACACTTACTTTATTTTCTATTGTTCTTGCCCCTTGAGGACAAACAACAATACAATGGCCACAATTTACACATCTTTCGCCCACTACTTCTGCCTGTTCATCTACCATTCTAATAGCTTTAACTGTACAAGAATTAATACATTTATAACAGCTTCTACAGTTTCCCTCTGATAACCTAATTAAACTCATATTACAACCTCTTCATTACATTTTCATCGAAAAATCTCTCTACATTATCCTCATTTACAGACTGTACTTCGCCCTCATCTACTCTAACAGATACAGGTCTTGTACAATTTCCTAAACAAAATGCTGCTTTTATTTCAACTTTATCATTTAACTTTCTTTTGTCAATAATCTCTTTAAATGCATTAATTACATTATACGAACCTCTTAAGTGACACGCACTACCAACACATACTTCAATAGTAACCATTTTGCAGATATCTAGTAATTAGATATCTTTCACCTCCTTAAATATTGTAGTGAAAATGTTGTACCAAAACAATTGTGTTTGTTAATCTTTTGTCAAGTATAGTTTAACACCGCATTTTTCTAGTGTCAATTATATTATACAGATTTTACTTGTTTTTTTCTACTTACTATTTAAAATAGTTCACACCTGATTCAAATATACTCTGATTTTTATTTCCGATAATATTCTTAGCTACATTACTACCTATTCTTTCACTATGCCCCATCTTACCAAGTATTCTTCCATCTGGACTTGTAATACCCTCTATTGCACATATAGAACCATTCGGGTTAAACCTCACATCATAAGTTGGATTTCCATCTAAATCAACATATTGTGTTGCTATCTGTCCATTACTGAATAATCTTTGTACAATTTCGTCATTTGCAACAAATCTACCTTCACCATGTGATACTGGAATAGTATGAATATCTCCTACTTTTACACAATTAAACCATGGTGATTTTGTCGAAATTATTTTAGTATTTACCATACACGATACGTGTCTTCCAATATTATTATAAGTTAGTGTTGGACATTTATCATCAATATCTCTTATTTCTCCATATGGCACAAGACCTAATTTTATTAGCGCCTGAAAACCATTACATATTCCAAGCATTAAACCATCTCTATTTTTAATCAATTCCATAACTGCTTCTTTCATTTTAGGATTTCTGAATACTGTAGCAATAAATTTACCTGAACCATCTGGTTCATCACCAGCACTGAAACCTCCAGGAATCATTATAATCTGAGAATTTTTTATAACTTTTATCATTCTATCAATTGATTCATTTATACTCAAACTATTTAAATTATTAAATATTACTGTTTCAACAATAGCCCCTGCCTTTTCAAAAGCCCTTTTAGAATCATATTCGCAATTTGTGCCTGGGAATACTGGTATCATTACTCTTGGAGCACCCGTTCTACATGATGATAAAATGCTTAAATGCTTCTTATCCTTACTATCAACATATTTTTCATTGCTTTGTTCACAAGTATTTACACCACAATTACTCTTGTCATTTTTGGACTCGCTAACATTCGTTGGAAATATTTCTTCAAGAGGTTCACACCATTTTCTATAAACTTCTTCAATATCAATTCTTACGCCATTTACATCTATAACATACTCTTCAGTTGTATGTCCAAGCAAACAATAGTTTATTTCAGGCAGTTCTTTATCCAAATCAAATTGTTTTCCAACTTCAATGATTATGCTTCCATACTCTGGTGAAAAAAGTCCATTTACATCTATACCATTTTCAAACTCAAATCCTATTTTGTTTCCAAAACACATTTTTGTAATAGCTTCAGCAATTCCACCCGTTTTTACTGTATAAGCTGCAGTTATCATTCCTCTTTTTATAAGCTCATGTATCTTTAAATAATTTTTCTTTAATTGCTCAAATTCAGGAAGTTCATATTCATCCCTATCAGCTTTTATCATAATCACTTTGCTTACACTACTCTTAAACTCCGGAGATATAATATTATCAGCCTTCTCAACGCAAACAGCAAAAGATACCAATGTTGGAGGTACATTCAAATCCTTAAATGTTCCTGACATACTATCTTTTCCTCCAATAGCTGGTATATTAAACTGCTTTTGCACATGCAAAGCACCTAATAGTGCCGAAAATGGTTTTCCCCATTTTACATCATCATACCCAAGCTTTTCAAAATATTCTTGAAAAGTAAGTCTTATTTTTCTAAAATCTCCACCAGCAGCTGTTATTTTAGCAATGGATTCAACTACTGCATATACAGCACCATGAAATGGACTCCACTCAGAAATATATGGATTATATCCATATGACATCAATGATGCAGTTGTTGTTTCTCCTTCAATAACTGGAATTTTTGCAGCCATAACTTCTGTTGGAGTAGTTTGATATTTGCCTCCAAATGGCATTAACACTGTCCCCGCACCAATTGTACTGTCAAACATTTCAACTAATCCTTTTTGACTGCATACATTTAAATCCATTAAATTTGATATCCACTTAGTTTTGACTTGAGCACTTTCATTCTTATTTAGTAAAACGAGTTCACTTGCAAAATAGCTTTTATCTTCATTTGGTGCTTTAACAAAAACATTTCTTTTCTGTTTAACTCCATTTGTATCCAAAAAATCTCTTTTAATATCTACAATATTGTTTCCTCTCCACATCATCTTCATTCTTCTATCATTGGTTACTTTTGCAACAACAACTGCTTCTAAATTTTCATCATTTGCATATTTTATAAATCTTTCAGAGTTCTCACATGAAACAACTACTGCCATTCTTTCTTGAGATTCGGATATTGCTAGTTCAGTCCCATCTAAACCATCGTATTTCTTAGGTACCAAATCTAAATCTATTTCAAGCCCATCTGCAAGTTCACCTATTGCAACAGATACTCCCCCAGCACCAAAATCATTACACTTTTTAATTAACTTTGTAACTTCTGGTTTTCTAAATAAACGCTGAATTTTTCTTTCTGTAGGTGCATTTCCTTTTTGCACTTCAGCACCACAACTAATGAGTGAATTTTCATCGTGTTCTTTTGATGAACCAGATGCACCCCCAATACCATCTCTTCCTGTTCTTCCACCTAATAGTATTATAACATCCCCGCTCTTGGGAGTTTCTCTTATGACATTTTCATATGGTGCAGCTGCAACAACAGCTCCAACTTCCATTCTTTTAGCCATGTAACCCTCATGATATATTTCTGAAACATGACCTGTTGCAAGTCCAATTTGATTTCCATAGCTACTATATCCTCTTGCTGCCTCTTTGGTAATCTTAACTTGCGGTAATTTTCCTTGCAGAGTTTCATCAATTTTTTTTCTTGGATCTGCACTTCCTGTAACACGCATAGCCTGATAAACATAACTTCTTCCGGAAAGTGGATCTCTTATAGCACCACCTAAACATGTTGATGCACCACCAAATGGTTCTATTTCAGTAGGATGGTTATGTGTCTCATTCTTAAA
Source organism: Clostridium tepidiprofundi DSM 19306 (assembly GCF_001594005.1). Taxonomy (GTDB): domain Bacteria; phylum Bacillota; class Clostridia; order Clostridiales; family Clostridiaceae; genus Clostridium_AC; species Clostridium_AC tepidiprofundi. Next base: position 23,406 of record NZ_LTBA01000019.1, read on the forward strand.
CATTAAAAGCCACTTTTCAGTTCTTTCATCAACATTTACATCTATTACAATACTACAAGCATTTATTTCATCTGAAACATCTAAATCATCCAAAAGCCCTCTTTTTCTCAATTCCTTCATACCAATAGTAGCAATATCCATAAGACATATATCCTTATGCCTTTCACCATATACAAATTTCCTAGAAGACAAGTATTCATTATAAGCCTTCCTTATAGGGTTATTTAAAGCTTTATCTTCAAAATTTATATTCTCTAATACTGTTTGGAATGTTGTATGACGACAATGATCTGACCAATAAGTATCTATGACTTTCAACTCGGTAATAGTTGGATTTCTTTTTTCTTCTCTAAAATATTTTTGACAAAATTGTAAGTCTTCAAAACTCATAACTAAATTATTCTTTTCCAATACTAATTCAAGTTCATATCTATCCATTTCAATAAAGTTATCAATAATTTCAATATCATTTACAAATTCACTATTCATATCAATACTACAGGGTTTATCCATGGATGCCTCTCTTGAATCCACAGGATTAATATAATAATTTTTTATTCTATTAAACTCATCTTCTGAAATATCACCTTTTAAAATTATTAATCTTGCTGATCTTATTACCGGTCTAGCTTCATGAGTTAAAATTTGTATGCATTGTGCTGCCGAATCCGCTCTTTGATCGTATTGCCCCGGCAAATACTCAACAGCAAAAAACTTGTCATTCTCACTGATATGTATATTCTCATCATAAATATAATCAACTGTCGCTTCTGAAAAAATAGTTTTCTTAGCCATTTCATAAATTTCTTCAGTTATACCACATATGTCATATCGATTAATTATTCTCACATTTTCTAATCTGCTTATACCTAAAGTATTTCTAATATCATGTAAAAGCTTTTCACTCTCCACATTAAAGTTCGGCTTTTTTTCTACATACAGCCTGAAAATATGCTTTTTCATATCAATGCCTCCCACACATTTAAATTAACATTTTGTATTCGCGAACATTTTTATAATAAATTAATAGTTTATTCGGATATGTTAATTATAATACATAATAAGAAATAAAAAAAGTACTTTATATAAAAAAATAACTGCATAACGCAGTTAATAATTCTTTTTAATTATTATATCCCCTACACCGCAATTTAAATCCTTTGCTATTACAGGACATTTTGCTTTAAGTAAGAAAAATATTTTTTTATCTTTAGTATGGCTAAGCGTCTCATAGTTTCCTTGTCCTTTGGCTATTATCAAATCAGCTTTATTAAATTCATCTATAAATTCAGGTGACGAAAATTTCAATAAAGTTCCTGGCACATCTGCTCCATTATCAATAACTCTTACAATATCAGTCATACCTACACTTTTTGCATCTTCCATAGTGGCATCATTAATAACCGGTTTTCCCTTAACAACATATGTAACTTTATTTCTAGGCAATTGTTTTATCAACAATTTATCAAACACTATTTCACCCGAATTATCTCCAAGGTACAATATATTTTTTGCTTTATCTATGGCTTCTTTAAGTTCATTTGACGTGTTAAACTTTATTTCTGCATCAATACAGCTTTTTACAGTATCCCTAACTTTACTTTCTTCTATTTCAGACGTTACTCCAAAATCAATTATATTCCCTGCAATTGCTAATCGCACCGCCATATCAAAAGGCTTATTACTCTCTTCAATCAATTTGTCTAGATTTAACTCATCACATATTTCATGGGCAACTCTATTAAATTTAACTTTTATATCCTTATAAGGATCATCATTTCCTGAAACTTGCTTTATGTATCTATGTATTAAAGTTCCCATATATGGTGACGTTTCAGTCAAATCAAGTCTGCTACACTCATGCAAAACCTTTCTAACAATATTCTCTTGTTTGTCTAAATCATCCGTAATCATTTGTGATGCCTCAACAGCTTGTCTCAAAAAGCATGGAATGCATTCAAGATATATTTTCATATAGATTTATCCCCTTTCGTTTATACAGTCTATAACACAAATTTCTCAACTCATACCATAAAAACTCTCATCTAGTAGTGCAAACTTTCCTAAGTAAGTGAACCCGTTTTGTTAAATCAAAACATAGATATTTCAGTTGGAAACTTTACCCCACCTGAATCAAAAGCTTTAATTCCTTTCTTATCTATAAAACTTACACCTTTATGTCCTTATAATTATACATCATCAATAAACATTTGTGAATTTTCTTTTAAAAAAATACATAGAGTGCTATAATTATGTTGACTTATAAAACATATATTTAATGAAAGGATTGATAAAATGTCCAAGAAATCAATTATTATTTTGTGCATTCTTATCACTTTTTTGTTTACTGGGTGTACAAATTCAGCTTCTAAGAATAAAAATTCAACTTCACATAATAATACAACAACTGCCAAAACAAAAACTAATAACACAAGCTCTATTGATAATAGTAGTAATACCGATAAAACAAATATTAAAAAGGTATCTAAAGAAGAATTGCTCCAATTTCAGCCACTTAAAAGCGGTGAGGAATACGCTGTAATAGTAACTAATATGGGAAATATAAAAATTAGATTGTTCCCAAAATATGCTCCAAAAGCAGTAAAAAACTTCAAAGCTCTTGCACTTAAAGGATATTATAACAATGTAATTTTCCATAGAGTAATTAAAGGTTTTATGATTCAAAGTGGTGATCCTACCGGTACCGGTAGAGGTGGAAAAAGTATATGGGGCAAACCCTTTGAGGATGAATTTTCAACGAAATTACATAACTTTAGAGGTGCTATTAGCATGGCAAATGCAGGACCTAATACAAATGGCAGTCAATTTTTTATAGTTCAAAACAACAAATTGCCAGATACAATAAAAGCTCAATTAAAAAATGCTAATAGAGATTACTGGTCTGATGCAGTTATTAAAAAATACGAGGAAGTTGGCGGTACACCTTGGCTCGATTATAAGCATACTGTTTTTGGTCAAGTATTTGAAGGAATGGATGTTGTTGATAAGATAGCCTCCGTTAAAGTTTCAGGTTCAAAAGAAAGCCCAAAACCAATAAAAGATGTAGTAATTAAAGAAATTAAAATTGAGAAATACAAGAAAAAATAAAGTCCAGCTCAATGCTGGACTTTACCACTTTTTAGAACCTATTTTCTCTAAATTTTCATCTATATATTCTCTTATCCAAGTTAATATTTCTGGAATGCTCAAATCTTCACCTGCAATTTTCTTTAGTTCTCTTGTATCCAATACAAATTGCTTGTCATCAACACTATGTTTATATACTATTTCAATATCTTTACGAAGAAGAAATGAACATATGGTTTCACTCATTCTCCCTAAAGGAGCTCTATCAATATGACTTAATTTCATAATCGCTGTAACTTCAGTACCTACATTTACCTTAGATTTTATAGACAAGTCACCTTCACAGCGTATACAAGCTGCCTCAAATAAAGAGATTCCTAATCCAACCCTTCTTGTTTTTCTTGAAGTGGTAAATGGATCTTTGATGTTCTTCAATAATTGATTATCTATGCCTTTACCATTATCTTTAATAGTAACTTTCAAAATATCTTCACGTTTATTTTCATTAATTTCTATTATTATCAAATCAGCATTTGCTGCAATAGAATTTTCTACAATATCCATTATATGAAGCGAAATTTCCTTCATAACTATCTCTCCCTATTATTTCCTATTATAATATAAAGCCTGAGGATTACCCCAGACTTTATTAGAAATATATTTAGAAAAATATGTTTAGAATTTTTCTCTCTTAACGTAATGAGTATGAAGATATTCATGACTCTTATGGCTGTTTGGCTCTCCTAAGAACTCATCATAAATCTGTTTAATATATGGGTTTTTATGAGATTTTCTGATTGGAAGTGCTTTATCTTCTTCATATATAGCTCTTGCTCTTTCAATCTTAACATCTGTTTCCTCTTTATCAAGAAGGAATGGTTGTCCTCCACCATTCACACATCCACCAGGACATGCCATAACTTCTATAAATTCATAATTTTTTTCGCCACTCTTAACCATATCAAGAACTTTTCTTGCATTTCCTAAACCATGAGCTACTACTGCAGATACTTTTTTACCATTTGGCAATTCAATCTCTGCTTCTTTAATACCTTCAATACCTCTTACAACTTCATAATCAATTTCTTCTAATTCTTTACCTGATGTAATTTCAAATATTGTTCTTAATGCAGCCTCTGCAACACCACCAGTAGTTCCAAATATTACTGCTGCACCTGTAGACTCTCCTAAAGGATTGTCAAATTTTTCATCTTCAAGATTAGCAAAATCTATACCTGCTTCTTTAATCATTTGAGCAAGTTCTCTAGTTGTTAGAACAATATCAACATCCTTTAAGCCATTATATGATAATTCTTCTCTTTCTCCTTCGAATTTCTTAGCAACACAAGGCATAATTGAAACAACAACTATTTTAGCAGGATCGATATTCATCTTCTGAGCAAAATAAGATTTAATCATTGCACCTTCCATTTCATGTGGTGATTTACAAGTTGAAAGGTTATCTAACATATCAGGATAATTATGCTCTACAAATTTAACCCATCCCGGACAGCATGATGTCATAAGTGGAAGATTTTCGCCTTTTTCCAATCTCTTTAGTAGTTCTGTTCCTTCTTCCATTATTGTAAGGTCAGCCGCAAAATCAGTATCAAACACATTATCAAAACCAAGTTTTCTAAGTGCAGCAACCATTTTTCCTGTAACTCTGTTACCAACTGGAATATCAAATTCTTCTCCTAATCCAACCCTTACAGCAGGAGCAGTCTGCACAACAACATACTTATCATCATCAGATATTGCTTTCCAAACATCTTTAATATTTTCTTTCTCATGCAATGCACCAACTGGACATACAAGAATACATTGTCCACAATTTGTACATACAGTTTCTCCTAAGAGCTTTCCATAAGCAGGTTCAACTTTAGTATCAAAACCTCTATTTGACCAACCTATAGCATTAACTGTCTGCACATCACTACATACACTAATACATCTTCCGCACAAAACACATTTTTCATTGTCCCTAACTATTGAAAGGGATGACATATCTATTTCACTTTTAGAAATTTCACCTTCGTATTTTACTTCTCTAATGTTAAGTTCATTGGCTATGCTTTGAAGTTCGCATTTTCCATTTCTTGGACAAGTCGTACAATCACCTTTATGATTCGAAAGAATCAGTTGAACAACAGCTCTTCTAGCTTCTCTAACCCTCTGAGTATTTGTTTTAATATTCATTCCTTCTTCAGCTTTTAATGCACATGAAGCCAAAAGTCTAGGCCCTACCTCAACAACACACACTCTACAACTTGCAGGTTTATTTATCCCTTCAAGATGGCAAAGAGTAGGAATTCTTATTCCAATTTGTCTAGCAGCTTGAAGAACAGTAGTACCTTTATCCACTGCAACTTTTATCCCATCTATGGTAATATTAACCTTTTCCATTAACTTTTTTCACTCCTTACGTAAATGAATTATTTCTTGATTATTGCGTTAAATGGACATTTTTCCAAACAAGCACCGCATTTTATACACTTATCTTGATCTATCTTAAATCCTTGTTTAACTTTTCCAATGATAGCTCCATTAGGACATGCTTTAGCACATAAACCACAAGCTTTACACTTTTCTTCAATAATTGTATATCTAGCTAATGCTTTACAAACACCTGCTGGACAAACTTTATCCTTAACATGAGCCTCATATTCATCTCTAAAATACTTTAATGTGGATAATACCGGATTTGGAGCTGTCTGTCCAAGTCCACAAAGTGCAGTAGCTTTAATTTGCTTAGATAATTCCTCTAGTTTATCTAAATCTTCCATAGTTCCATTGCCTTTAGTTATCTTTTCAAGAAGTTCTAGCAATCTCTTTGTACCTACTCTACAAGGAGTACATTTTCCACAAGACTCCTCTTGAGTAAATTCAAGATAAAATCTTGCAACGTCAACCATACAGTTATCTTCATCCATGACAATCATACCACCAGAACCCATCATAGATCCCAATGCAATTAAGTTATCATAATCAATAGGTGTATCTAAATGTTCCTCTGTCAAACATCCTCCAGAAGGTCCACCAGTTTGAACAGCTTTAAATTTCTTACCATTTGGAATTCCTCCACCTATTTCATAAATAACCTCACGTAAAGTTGTTCCCATTGGTACTTCTACAAGACCAGTATTTGTAATTTTACCGCCAAGAGCAAATACTTTTGTTCCTTTACTCTTTTCTGTTCCAATGCTTGCGAACCAATCTGCCCCTTTATTTATAATAACTGGTATATTAGCATAAGTTTCAACATTGTTAATTATTGTTGGTTTGCCCCAAAGTCCGCTAACTGCTGGGAATGGTGGTTTAGGATTTGGCATTCCTCTTTTACCTTCGATTGAATTTATTAATGCAGTTTCTTCACCACACACAAAAGCACCTGCACCAAGTCTTATTTCTAAATCGAAATCAAAACCTGTATCCATTATGTTTTTACCTAATAAACCATATTCCCTTGCTTGATCTATCGCAGTTTGAAGTCTTGATACAGCAATAGGATACTCAGCTCTAACATACACGTACCCTTGATTTGCACCAATTGCATATCCACCAATTGCCATAGCTTCTATTACTGAATGAGGGTCTCCTTCAAGAACTGAACGATCCATAAATGCACCCGGATCTCCCTCATCTGCATTACAGATAATATATTTCTGTTCATTTTTCTGTTTTGCTGCAAATTCCCACTTAAGTCCCGTTGGAAATCCACCGCCACCACGACCTCTTAGACCTGATTTCTTTAAAGTATCTATTACATCTTCTGGTTTCATTGAAGTTAAAACCTTTTCCAATGCTTTATAACCATCAAATGCTAAATATTCATCAATATTTTCAGGATCAATTACTCCACAATTTCTAAGAGCTATTCTCAACTGTTTCTTATAAAAATCTACATTGTTCAATGATTTAATTCTATCTTCTTCAATTGTTTCATGATAAAGCAATCTCTTCAATACTCTACCTTTAACAAGATGTTCTGAAACAAGTTCTGGAACATCTTCTACTTTTACATGGTTGTAAAAAGCCCCCTCTGGGTAAACAATAACTACTGGACCTAATTCACAAAGTCCAAAACATCCAGTTCTTATAACTTCTATTTCATTTTCAATTCCGTGCTTACTAATTTCCTCTTTAAAAGCTTCTAAAATATCTTTTGAACCTGATGAAGTACATCCTGTACCACCACAGACAAGTACCTGTGAACGATAAAATGCCATCTCTATACCTCCCTATTAGTCGTTCTCAACTTTATAATCATTTAACACTTTTCCTTCGACTACATGCATTGTGTATTCTGTTACTACTTTACCTTCTACTATATGTTCTTTTACCACTCTCTTTGCCTTTTCAGCTGTCATTTTAACATATGTTACTTTTTCTTCTCCCGGTCTAATAACTTCTACTATAGGTTCTAATCTGCAAACACCTATACAACCAGTTTGTGCAACTATAACATCCTCTAATCCAAGCTTTTCAACTTCATCCATTATTGAAAGCAATACTGGTCTTGCTCCTGCAGCAATACCACATGTAGCCATACCTACAACTATTCTTGTTGTTGTTCTATCTTTTCTCTGATTTACTCTTCCTAAAGTCTTCTTTCTTATTTCTTCTAACTCTTTAAGACTTTTCAATTACAGCACCTCCAACCCAAATGTAAAATATTATTTAATATTCTTCTAATATCTCATCTACATCTTCCGGAACCAATCTTCCATAGACTTTATCATCTATAACCATTACCGGAGCAAGACCACAAGCCCCTAAACATCTACAAGATTCCAATGTAAATTTACCATCTTTTGTAGTTTTGCCTATTTCAACATCAAGCACTTCACTAATCCTGTCTATGATTTTCTGAGCACCCTTTACATAACATGCTGTTCCTAGACATACTCTAATAACATGTTTCCCTTTTGGCTCTAAAGAAAAAAATGAATAAAAAGTTGCAACGCCATAAATTTCTGTCATAGGAATACCAGTTTCTTCAGATACAACTTCTAAATCCTCTTTTGGAAGATAACCATACGTATCCTGAATCTCATGTAAAATTGGAATTAATGCCCCTTTTTTACTCTTATGTTTGTTAATAATTTCTTTTGTATTGACATGTTTGTCAGTATTTGTCCCACATTCACAGCATTTTTCATCTTTTAACACTACCATCGCTCCTTCACATGATAATTAATTAACACAATCTTTTTAAAAATCAGACATTGCGAATTATGTCGAAATATGTCGAAATATATATTTTTTTGGACACATATATATTAATATTAACATAATAATTATTCGATTAAAAGTATTTTATTTACGTTTTTGATTGCCAATTATTACGTTAATTAAATAACTAACAAAAAAGGGTATGTGTCGAAATTTTATAATTAATCAATTTAATGCATTAAATATTGCATTTATCGCAATATTTTTTGCGCTTATTCCGTTTTTTCTTTCCAATATTCTTCCCAAATTGTGTGCATCGGAAGATTTTATAAATTTATAATTTTTATTTATTATGCCTACTTCAATAAACTTTTTAAGTTTTTCTAATGAATTATATTCAATTGTTTTTATATCTAAATAATCTGGTATGAAGCCTAAATTCGAAATTACGCTAAATGAATCTCTGTCTACATGTGCCGGAATAAAAACACCATCAAGTTCCTTTACCTTGTAAAAAGCTTCATCGAAGGATATATTTGATGAAGCGAGCAAAAGTTTATCATTATATCCAATTATATTGTCTTCTTCATCATAAATTATTTGTTTCCCGAAAATTTCCTCATTATTCTTGTCAGTAGTCAAATTATTGTAAACATAATCTTGAAATGTCATAGCAAAATCTATGTTTTTGAATAGACAAATAACATGTATATCTTCTTTTGTTTGAAGCTCCATACCTGGAATAACCGTTATACCAACCCTTTTGCCAACATCAATACATGCCTTAACATTTTCTGAACTGTTATGATCAGTAATAGCAATAGCATCTAACCCTTTTAAAAATGCCATATTAACAATATTATTTGGTGTCATATCATTATCACCACATGGAGATAATGCAGTATGAATATGCAAATCTACATAAATCTTCATAATTAGACACCTAATTCATTCAATACACTGCACAATTCATAACCACTTAACTCGGTCTGCAAAATAGGTATTCCCTCATCGTCTGCTTTTTTTAGCGTTACTTCTTCAATATCAGAATTTTCTGGAATAATCACGCATGAAAAATCCAAAAGAGACGCTACAGCAATAACATTAGGATGCGTTTGAACTGTAATCCAAATGTTATTGCTATTACCATGAGACATGACCCAACTTAGTAGATCATTTATATAAACACCTTTCACTTCTCTATCCAAACCATTATGTCCCGCTAATACTTTACAACTAAGATTATTAACAATTTCTCTAACTTTCATTTTTTTCTCCTCCATTTTTAATCATTATGCATTCATCCAGTGACGCCAATCCCCTAACAACATCTTCCGCAAATGCTTTGCACGATGGCGAACCACACAAACCACAATCCGTACCTGGAAGCATATTTACTAACTCGTTCATATATTTCATTTTTCTAACTGCACTCATAAAATCATCTGCAAGTTTCTGATTTACTACTTTAATATTTTTAACATCACCTGAAAATTCCTTATGATAATAGTCGCTAATTTCCTTTACACCATAAGTAAAATTAATTTTATCAAAATAATTTTTAGTAATTCTCTTTGCATTATATGGATTTTCAATGAGAAAAATTCCCCCTACACATCCACCGTTACATGCATATGATTCAACAAAATCAACATCTTTAAATTTTCCATTAACTATATCATCAAAAACCAATTTAACATTTTCAATACCATCAACAGCAATGAATTGCTTTAAACCCATTGATTCGCTTGCACCTTCAATATATGACCACGACAATCCAGTATATGAAATATTAGATGGTTTAGTCGATAAATTTTCTTTATTTTCTAAATTTTTTATAATCTTACTATATATGTCATTTATTGCTATTATACCATTAATTTTGGTTTTTAGATTCGAGGCAGATGATTTTATCATAGGTATCCATGCAACACAGGGAGATAAGTAAAATACTCCAACTTCATCATAGCTAAATCCTTTTTTTAAATATTCATCTCTGATTAAACTCGCAGATATTTCTATAGGAGTTAAGACTTTAACTATGTGAGGCAATAAGCTTGGATAATTTACTTTTATCAACTCTTGAATACTTGGACAAAAAACTCCTATAGAAGGTTTCTCCACTTTATCAATTTCCTTTTTTATTATTTCGGATGTTATATCACTTGCATAAGATATATCGAATACTTCATCAAATCCTAATTTTTTAACAGCTTCATTAATTTGAAATGGTTTTACATTGTTCCCAAATTGAGAATACAATGTTGTTGAAGGTATAGCTACCTTAATTTTGTAGTTTTTTATGTCGTAAAGCGAATTCTTTTCAGCACTATAAGCATTATAAGGACAAGTTCTTATGCATATACCACAATCAATACATCTATCTTCATATATTACAGCCTTTGAATTCTTAAGTCTAATAGCTTCCATAGGACATTTATTCATACATTTTGTGCAACCTCTACAGTTTTCCTCATTCAACTTAAGTGCACGAAACAATTTATTCATTCAATCACCCTATTCAAAATATATAATCATTTTTATTTCAGTACCTTTGCCAACCGATGATTTTATTTCAAAAACATCACAATTTTTCTTAATATTAGGCAATCCCATTCCAGCCCCAAATCCCATATCTCTGGCTGTTTCAGGTGCTGTAGAGTATCCTTCAGTCATCGCTAAATCTATATCTTCTATGCCAGGACCTTCATCACTAACTACAATCTCTATCTCTTCTTCATAAATTGTAACATCTATACATCCACCATATGAATGAATTACAACATTTATTTCAGCTTCATAACACGCTACACAAACCCTTTTAATTATATCACTTTTTATACCCAATTGCATAAGTGCTTTTTTTATGTTACTTGACGATTCTCCTGCTTTTAAATAGTCACCACTTACTACATCATAGTGAAGCTTAATAAGTTCTTCTTTCATATTTGAATTTCAGCTCCCTTTATACCAGCATTAAATAATATTCCACATGCAGTGAACATTATATGTTTTGTACTCATTAAAATAATCTCTTTTTCTTCTGCAAGATCTATTACTTCTTTTGAAGGTCTTTTCCCTCTAACGTATACAATACACTTGATATCTTTCATCTCTGCTGTTCTTATTGTCTGAATATTAGCTAGTCCAGTTAATAACAAAACGTCTCCACTAACTCTTGCCAAAACATCACTCATAAGATCACAACCAAATGCTCTTTCAATTTCCTTGTCGTAATAGTTATTCTTTGTAAGAAATTCGGCATCCAGTAATTCTTTAATATCAATCAATTTCATATTTTCACCTCATATATAATATAATATCACTAAAATCAATTTAAACATATGTAATTTCAACACATTTTCCTAAACTTTTTAACAATTCAATTAATTGCTCAACTAAATTTAATTTTATACTCAAATTAGCTGGAAAACTTGGATTTTGATGTGCTGGATTTATTGCTTTACCTATCCAAAAATGTATATGTGTACATTCTTCTATAAGCATACTAGCAAGTTTAGATGCACCATCATCCCCTTTTATGTCATACCCATCATTTAACAATACTGATTCTGAATATTTTTTTATTTTATCTATCGCCTTGCTTATTGTAAGTACTCCTTCTGTAACCAAATCTATTCCTTCTAAAGTAGCCGTTGGTGGAACATCACAATAATAATCATCATTAACAATCAATTTTTTCTTAAGCTCTCTTTCAGCAATATTTGCTGCAGTTCCTCCACAAATAATTTTCTTTCCTTTTCCACTCATAAGTTTCTCAATAACATATTTATCATTATTTTTATCCTCCGGTGGACCTGTAAAAATATCTATATATTCTGGTTTTCTAATTTTAACTGCAACTGCTGTAGTATCATCTCCTGGTTTACTCCCATACAAATCCCAACAAACGGAAATCAAATCCTTACTAATATCCCTAGCACATTTTCTATTACGAGTACATTTTTCCAAATATTCTTTTACGCTATCCCATGTCCATCCTAAATTTAATATATTTCCTATACCTGCATGTATTGCTCCATCACTAACCAGAACAAATACGTCCCCATCTTTAACATTTAATTTGCTTTCATATACCTTCTTATTGTTTATCACTATTTCTCTTTTGTCCAAATTGTAATTCTTACCACGTCTCAACATAAAAACACCTGGATTATCATACTCGACAATATGTGCTCTTCCATCTTTATAAACTTTAATAAAAGTAAATGTACTATAAGCAATATTTCTAACTTTACACACTGGAAGCGTATTAGTAATTGTACTAACTGTTTCGAATATATCCATACCTTCTTTTAACAGTGTTCCAACAATCTTTGTAGTCAACGATGCTAAAATATTAGCTTTAACACCACTTCCTAGTCCATCCGACATAACAATAATAGTACTATCTTCTAACTCTATTATTTCAACTCTATCTCCACATAACTCTTCACCATATTTATTTATACTTTTATATGCAACATCAATAAAATATTCCATTATTCAGCACCTCTAAATTGTTAAATATTTATTTAATTATACCACATTTCGTGCCTCTGAGGAAAACCCATATTTTGGAACACGACTTTAAACGGCTCTTTTGAACGGCTCAGGGGTAGTTCCATAAAATGGAACTACCCCTGAGGTATAAGTGCTGCACCTATAGAACCTGCATATTTAGCTAGCGAATGTGTTCTAACAGGTTTATTTAATTTTTTTGAAAGACTATCAACTATATACTTATTACCACTCAATCCTCCAGTTAAAAAATAATTGTATCCTTCATTATGTTTTATGCAAAGCGATTTTACTTTGCTAATAACCGAATCAACAATAGCATATGCAATGTCTTCCTTTTTTTCCCCTCTTCCAATAAGACCTATTACTTCTGATTCTGCAAAAACAGTACACATAGAGCTTATTGTAATGCCACCACCTTCTGATGCTAGATTGCACAAAGAATCAATATCAACACCTAAAGTATTTGCCATAATCTCTAAAAATCTACCCGTTCCAGCTGAACATTTATCATTCATAATAAAGTCAACTATGATGCCATCTTCAACAGTTATAACTTTGGTATCCTGTCCTCCGATATCTATTACTGTGCAACTTTCTCCTGAAAGATATGCAGCGCCCTTACCATGACATGTTATCTCTGTTACTGTTTTATCTGCATATGGTACTGATACTCTACCATAACCAGTTGCAACTATTTTTGAATTTTCTTTATATATTCCCATATCATTAAGTCTTTTCATTATAAGTTGTGAAGTTTCAACGCTACTCCATCCTGTAGGAACTACAAAATTTTCAATAATCTCATTACCTTTAAAAACAGTAGTTTTTGCAGCAGTTGAACCAATATCAATACCAATATAATACATTTTGCAATACCCCTTAAATCATTTCTAAGAAGGCTTCGATTCTAGTTTTAATCTGACCGGAATCTTCAGTTGAATAATCTGTTTCTACTCTCATTACTGGTATATTATTTTCCTTTAAAGCCTTCTGTATGCTTGAATCTTCAATGGCATATGTATGGCAGAAAGACAAACCATAATCAATAACACCATCTACATTATATTCCTTTGCATATCTTAATATATCATCAATTCTTCCTTCATTAGGAGTAAAACAAGCACAATTAACTTTTAAATATCTATCTGCTAGATTTTTAACTAAATCATCAATCGTTTCACCATCTTCACATACTTCATTTTCAAAATATCTTGTTCCTGTACAAGTTTCTTCTACAACAACCTCTGCATTTAACTTCTCTATTATGTCATGCATTTTCCAGTTTGGAAGTGCCATAGGAGTACCTGTTATCATTATTCTCTTCTTATCAGATTTTTTACCTGTTTTAACTCTCTCATCTAATTCATCACAAAGCTTATTTACATTTTCAATAAATCTTTCTGGATCATCATAGAAAGCAATCTGTGAAATCAGTAATGAATCAAGGCCACTTATTGGAGACGGCTTCATTTTTCTTAAATCATATAGTCTTTTAAGTGCTCTCCTTTTCCTATTACATAAATCAATAGCTTTTTTTAGCTTGTCTACTGTTAATTTATTTCCTGTTAGTTCTTCAAGTTTTTCTATAAGCTGATTTATTTCCTCTCTCCACATATTAAAATCTTTCTTTCTCTTCATCTGTGGGAGATCCATAACATACACAGGTTTATATTTATTTATCACTTCCCATGCCTTCTTTTTGCCATCACAAGTTGTTTCACCTATAAGTAAATCACATGACATAAAATAAGGACACGTTCTATCAATTAATGCTCCTGTAAATGCTTTTATAAGTGGGCACAAATTTTTGGGAAGAGCTCTTTCTCCTGACTCAATCCAAAATTGCGAACCTGCACAAAGTCCAATACTAATTGCATCAAGTGCAACTATTATTTCATCTGGAACAAATACGCAGAAAGTCCCAATTACCTTTCGCCCATTTTTTCTTGCCTCTTCTAATTCTTTTATTCTAAGTCCATGGATTTCCAAAACAACAAAACTAAAATAATTCATTCCCTTTGGTCTATCCTTTTGACTTACAAATATAGATTCATACATTTGTGGAATAGCCTTGCAAAGCTGATCATGCCTTTCCAAATCAATATTTAACTTTTCCCACATTTCTCTATAGTTATCCATAATATTCCTCACTTTCTTTCATTTTTACCAAGCTAACAAGCTAACATGAAAGTTAAATCTTCATCCCTGCACTTATTGTATTTTAAATTCTTGACTTATTCAAATAGATAATATTGATTAATCATGCAACAACTATAGGTTATTTCAATAAAGCGCCTCTGAGGTCACTCCATTTTCTGGAATAAAGCCTCAGATCGCTTCCTTCAACGGTTTCGGGGTAGTTCCATAAAATGGAACTACCCCGGAGGTGCTTACATATTTTGTATGGCAAACAATGCTTTAATATCAATTTTCTTTCCTGAATTAATTAGTTCAATAGCTTCTTCTTTAGACAATAGCATGGCCTCTATATCCTCATCAGCTTCTAAGTATTTTTGGGATATATTCCCTTTGCAGGTGCAATAAATCAATGATATACACTCATCAGTCATTCCCGTAGACACGTATGCTTTTGTTTTGCTTTTTTCATAATCAATTTGTATCAAATCAAGACCCGTTTCTTCCTTAAGTTCACGTTTAACAGTAGTTATAAAATCCTCTCCACTGTCTACAAGCCCAGCTGGAAGCTCGTATACATAATCATTTATAGGCACCCTAAACTGTCTTATAATAACTATTTTATTTTGTTCAACATGAGTAGCTACTATTATAACAGCGTCTATATCATCTTCTGCTCCATTAAAAAACTTATTTTTAACAGTATCTAAATCTTTTCTTGAAGCTATAGCCCAGTTTCTAGTCTCTCCATTTTTGTTTATATATTCCGCATTATATAACTTCAAATATTTTGTTTCAGCTAATACATCAATCTTGGTCACTTTTGTTTTTGACATACAATCAACTCCAATTCTAAGATTTTTGTGAACTCGTTTTGCTAAAGCAAAACATCGGGACTTCAGGTAGAGACTCTACTCCACCTGAAACAAAATCTCTTGTAAAATCGATAAATATTTTTATAAATACTTTTATAAATATGGGCAACTATCTATTAGCAACCTCTAAATGTTCAACATCACCAATCTTTTTGTTTAGTTTTTTGAGTTCCCTGTATATTAAAACCAAAGTTATAAGTGATGATATAAAATCCGAAATTGGACCTGAGATCCATATACCATCTAATTTTAAGATTTGCGGAAGTATTAATAATAACGGTATCAATACGATAACCTGTCTAGCAAGTGAAAGTATCATAGCAATCGTAGCTTTTCCTATGGCTTGAAAATAATTAGAGCATACTATCTGAAAACCTATAATAGGAAACATACATAAATATATTCTTGCTGCTCTAGTTCCCATATTAAGCATATCTAAACTATTTCTGTTAAATAGCTTTATTAACAAAGATGGAACTAATTCAGCCATCAAAAATCCACTTGTAGTGATAAATGTAGCTGCAATAGCTGCAAGCTTTAAAGTCTTTTTCACCCTTTTATAATTTTTAGCACCATAGTTATAGCCAATAATAGGTTGTGAACCTTGATTAATTCCAAATACCGGCATTAAGATAAGCATTACTATACTGTTAATTGCACCAAAAACAGCAATAGCTGTATCTCCTCCAAAACTAGCTAATTTAGTATTGTATAGTACTTGAACCATACTAGCTGCAACTTGCATAGAAAAAGGTGCAAATCCTATCGAAACTATGCTCAAAATTACTGATTTCTTCAATTTAAAATTATGAATTTTTAATTTCAATACACAATTTTCACCTACAAAATAATATAATACCCAAATTGTGTTTACAGCTTGAGAAATAATTGTTGCATATGCTGCTCCTTTTATTCCAAATTTAAAAACTAATACAAATAGTATATCTAAAATTATATTTAAAACTCCTCCTATTAGCATTGTAAACATTGCAATCTTAGGATTTCCTTCTGCACGAATTATATTATTTAATCCAAAGCCGATATTCTGTAAAACTGCACCATACAATATTATAGTGATATAGTCTATAGCATATCCTATTGTATTATCACTTGCTCCAAATGCCCTTAGTATATCTTCTTTAAAAATTTGTCCAAATACAGTAACCAATAAAGACACTGCAATCAGCAGTATAAAAGCATTACCAAGTATTTTTTCTGCTTCATCCTTTTTGTTTTGTCCTAATCGTATAGATACACGTGCAGCAGCACCTATACCTATTAGCATTCCAAATGCCATGATTATTATTGCTATAGGCATTGTAATAGTAAGTCCTGCAATGGCATCCTTACCAACAACATTTCCAACCACTGCCCTATCAACAACATTATAAAGTGCATTTACAAGCATTCCTGCTATGGCTGGTAATGAAAATTTCATCAATAGTTTACCAATTCTTTCTTCCCCTAATTGTTTTGACCGATTCATTAAATTTACTCCTTTCAATCTAGTTATTTATTATTGAGCTGTGCTATGACAGTTTTCATCATATATGAAATAATCAAAACTCAAAATTTGGCGATAATATTCCAGTAGCATGTTAATAATTTTCACCATGTACAATAATTCAAACCACCATAATAGTATAATTCTAGAAAAGATAAAAGTCAAAATAATAATTTTGCAATAATTTCACACCAAAAATTAACGCCAGTGAACTGAGTTCAATGACGTTAATGAATACTAAACTACTTTTTAATATGTATAATACCAATAGCAACACCCAATATATTAACTTGTTCACTACTAACTTGGATTGGTTCATAATCTTTATTTTCTGCCAATAAAAGTACTGAATCTCCCATCTTGACAACCCTTTTTAATGTAGCATTCTCATCTATTGCCACAGCTGCTATTTGGTAATTATCTACAGTTTGACACTTTTCTAGTACAACATAATCACCATCGTTAATATTTGCATTAATCATACTATTTCCTTTAATTCGCAATATAAAAGTATCTTTATTATTACTCAACCATTCTTTAGGAATGTAGAATTTACCATTTACATCATCACACATATATATAGGTTTTCCTGCTGCAATATTATCAAATACTACAACAGACTTTAGATTTTCTTCAGTAAATTCTTCAGACCCATCCTTACTTTTTACATATAAATAATTAGGCATCGTACTATCAATTGTTAATACATATTCCCTATTATTATGCTTTAAATCTATATATGTATAATTTTCTAAAGTTGATGGTAACATATTTGAAGAAAACGGTGGAATATACTGTACTTTCTCAAATTTATTATTAATAACCAAAATTTCATTACCATCAGTGGCAACACCGTATTCACAACAATTTAAATTACTCATGTAACTCTTTAATTGAGAAAATGCTTCTTCTATACCAGCCCCATAAGCCTTTGTTTCAATGATAATATAAGGAATTTTGCTGTTATTTTCATACCTCGAAACAAGTATATCAGCAGAACCCATCTTTGAAAAACTATTTATCTTATATTCAATCTCTATAAGTTCTTTAGGATACTTATATTTTTCGATCAATTCCTTTATTACATATTGTCTAACAGCTTCTTCTTTTGAAAAAATATCAACTATATTTTCTCTAAAAAGGTATTCATCAACATCCACTCTATAAAATCTTGACATATTAATGTTTGAATCCATTTTAAGATAACTAGGATTTATTTCTCCTATAAATTTCGATGGTGCACCACTACTCGTCATATATAGCAACTCATTTGCCCGTGTCATTCCAACATATAAAAGCTTTCTTTCCATTGTTTCCTGCATTTCTGCATCTTCCGAACTTTTATATGTAAAGTAAGGTATAACACCTTGATTGATACCTATAATCATAACAACTTTTGATTCTAATCCTTTCATAGAATGGATAGTTAGCAACTTTACAGAATCAACGTCAAACTTTGTTTCATTCCTAGTTATTATATCAGCCGGTACTCCAGCTTTATCAAAATAACTCTTTATGTAAGTTAACTGATTTCTATTCTTAGCTATTATAACAATATCTTTATATTTAAATTTTTTAATCAATTCTGATTTGACAGTTTTTACAACAAATCTAGCTTCATCTGACTCATTATTAAAAACTTTACATACAGGATACACTCCCTGCCTATCTATAAGTGAAGGTTTAACAAAATTACTATCCTCAATTATATTTTCATCACCCTCTAGTAAGCTATATGCAGCTTCAGCAATTTGGGTTGTAGTTCTATAATTTTTAGCAAGTGTATTACTTTTCCCTTTCATATCAAAACCAATACTAGAAAAGCTTCTCCCCTTTGTAAGCCATGCATGTGTATATATACTCTGTGCAGTATCTGCTGCAAATAATATACTTGAATATGCTTTTTCCTTGTTTAATAAACTGATAAATTCTAGCTGCACTCTCGTTAAATCCTGGCATTCATCTACGATTATATGCGTATACTTTTTTTCAATACCTTTTTTACCCTCATGCAATGCCAAAAGAGCCATTGACTTGAAATCAATATATCCCTTTTCCTTCAATTTTTTATCATAAAGAAGCATAAGTTCAAAAATAGCTTCCCTTGTTCTCGAATTCTTCATTAACTTTTGAGGGCCTTCACTTTTATTGTTGCTCATTCGTCCTATTCTATCAACACTTTGATACTCATCAAACTCCATATAATTACAAGACTTTATCCAATCTATCTCATCACTCAAGAACTTCGTATTTACAATATCCAAAAGTTTAACATCAGAATATTTTTTCTGCAATTCAACAATAGATTGTTTTAAAATGGAATTTTTCAATGAATTATCCCACGTAATATTATACTTATATTTACTATTTTCTTTAAATCTTTTAAAATAATGATACATTATGCTATCAATAGTACATATTTCAGGCTTTACATTATTTTGAGAAAGAAAATTCCCATATTCATCAGCATCCTTTTTTATGTTCGCATATATATGACTGATATAATTAACTAAAGTCTTATTATACGTAATAAATAATATGTTATCATCTTCTTCAATACAATAATTGTCCTGCAAAAATAAAATCCTATGAACAGCAACTGTCGTTTTTCCTGAACCGGCAACTCCTTTTATAAGAACGTGCCCTGAAGGTTTAGCTTGTATTAATTTTCTTTGTTCAATATTTAACTGCATAATCTCCTCCAATATCAACTAAATAGGTTTAATTATATTAATCATATGATATTTATATCTATTATAACATAATTTACAAATAAATTAAGTTATGAAAATATTTTTTTGGTGGTTAATATAACCATTATTTATCTTTTTTTACACTAAAAATAAAACTTGTTACTTTAACACATTTCCTAAAAATACGTTGTTAGATTATTTTTTGTAATGTAACTCATAAAAATTGTATTCTACTATTGTTAATTCATTCATATCTTTAATACTAAACAAAGATATTTTTTCAAAGGAATAATGAACCAATTTTATACACCAATACTTAAAAATAGACCAGTAGAAATGAAGTCTTTGAAGAATCTTTACGAATACACAATCAACAAGAAAATTATCCCATTAATTGAAATCGTACAAGAAAAATCATCATCTAAATCAAATCGCTCTTTATGTGAAAAATTAAAAAACACATCTAGTATCAACACTCCTTTTATGACTGATATTATTAAGCTATCTAAACATAAAAAAACTAAATCTGCTATTAATACATTTTTAAACAAACTAAATAATAATCCTTTATATGAGATAGATTTATTTCATTCTCTGAGTTCTTTTAAAAATTTAATTCCAATAATATCTTATGATGAAAGTAATTATAATTTTAATCAACAATTAATCGTAAGCAATAGTAAAAAATTAAGAAACTTTTTCAATTTAATAGGCTACAAATTGAAAATTAACTATTTCTATGAAGCTCTTAATGAAATCATATCTGTAATTACCCAAAATGATATAATCATATTTGATATTGAACATACTAAATATAACTTAAGGAATCTTTTAAGTTATTATATTAAACTTAGAGAAGTCAAATTTAAATATAATATTAATGCCTTTATAATCAACTCAGTAATACTTGATAATTTAACAAATAAAAGTTTAAAAAATAATGTACCAATATATTCCATAGATAATAGGCTTAGAGATAATTATATATCTTTAGGTTTTGATGGTTTTGGGGATTATGCAACTATTAAAAGTTGTCTACCTGATAATGGTAGTACCATTATCCCTGGATTTATATATTATTCATTCAAGAACAATAGCTATATTGGTTTTAGATATAATATAAATGAATTTAGAGCAACTATTGCTCCTTCCGTTGTCAACCCAAATTATTGGAAAGATTATTCGGATAATTACCACAATAAGTGTCCGTGCTGCAAAAGTATTGTAAAAATATTGAATGAAGATGAAAAATATAAGATTGCTATATCTTTATCTTTAAAATTACATTTATTGTTTATTGTAACTATTGCAACTATAAATTTTAATTTTATATCATCCCTCACGATAATATTTTTGACGTTATTGTAAAGGATGATAATGTTTCATTAAATATTTTTTATTTAAAAATTTCTAAACGGGTGTTAATAATACTTCTTCAACCTCAGAAATATCAAATTCACCAAGTGCATCGTTAATTTTTTCTGAAAGTATAAAAATAGCTTCAGGATCATTTTCAATATTAGATTTAAGAAATTTAGGTAAATTATCACCTATCTTTCTTTTTATCGTACTATCTGTTAAAAATATCTTTAATACATTTTCTGCTAACTGTAATAATTTTTTATTTAACTTTTCATTTACAAATATTTCATCTAAATAAATTAGTATATTGTCATCACAATGAATAAAATCATCTACATCTTCATCAACTAGTTTTAAGCGTTTCAAAATTTGTAGTACTATTTTAAAATATATCGATATATATAACAAATTAGAAGATTTTAACTTGTTATTATTTTTGTGTCCTAATATATTCCTGGAATAATACATAACACCGTAAGGAAATAAATAATATTTTGGATTTTGTGGAGTCGCTTCATCATTAAATAATTTATCATAATATATTCCACCAGGTACTAGGTTACTTATGCTTCTAGCCTTAGCTGGTTTAAAATGCATTCCTGCCGCAAAAGCCTGTACAACATCTTTTACAAAAAATGAATTTTTAAACTTTTTATCAAAGAGATATGCGTATTCCTTACTCCCTCTTGCTTTTTTGTTCACTTTGTCTTTTCTTTGTATTTCATAATTATACCCCAAAGATTTAAATTCTTTTTTTAATTTTTGATGGAATTCTTCTAAAGCAAAAAAATCTTTTCCTGTAACTGCTGTTTGCGTATTTGTATATCTTGTAATTTCCTTTCTTTTATTTGTGCCTTTAATAATCTTAACTAAAATTGTTCCTTCAACCTTGTTTCTTTTTTCTTTATTTTGTTTCTTCCAAATCGAATAAATTGTGCTTGCTGTTTGACAACCATTAACAATTTGTGGTGTTATAATTTCTATTTTTGCTCCTCCATCTTTTAATTCAAATTTTTTTTCGAAGTTATCACACACTATTGTTATACCATTATTATAAAACCAAAAGTTTTTAGGACATGTACAATACGTTTCTGCAATTTTCTTATTCACTTTATTTTTGCCTAAAAAATTTCTGATATTTGAATAAAATAAATATTTTTCAGCTTTATTTATAAATGTTGCTAAACTTTTTAATGAAACTTCAGCAATTATTGTATTATTCTCTTTATTTACAAAATATTTTTCGACTTTAATGTTGTGTTTAGTGCCTTTAAATTTTTTCGGAACCATTTCTTTACATTCATCAATAAAGTCTTCCATCTTATTTATATCCAATACTCTTATTTTAAATCTTTTATTATCATAAAAATTATTAAGCTCATATTCTATATCGCTAATAAATTTAATTATATTTTCATATTTACTTTCCACTATGTGCTCATTCGTAATGTAATATATAAACACTTCTTCAGCTTTTGTAATCGCATTATAAACTTCTATACTTTCTTCTTTTATATTATCCTGCGGTCCATCCATAATAAAAAGTTTAATCTTACCTAAAAATGCAATAACTTCTTCATATTTATGTGAATATCCAAATTTAGCCTGTATTATATGAACTGCTCCATTTTCTTCAAATGCTGCATCAATACCTCCATCATTAGCTCCATCTGAAATTAGGACACCCTCTTCTAAATCATTACATTCAATTTCATCATCAGTTTTTTCAAATAAATAATATAATATCCATTGCAAAAACCTACTTCCTTTTTCTAATGTTGTAATTTTCTCAAACCCCATATATTCTTCCATATTTTTGATAATATAATTATTTTTTTGCACTTCTTTTTAACCCCCTTGATAAATTTTTAGATAATACTTGTGTCTTTCTTATATATTTTTTAAATAAATACTTTTACATTTTTGGCTAACAATATGCTATCATTTTTCGTGCCTTTGATAAAATAAATAATTCTTCATCTATTAGATACAATTTCATGCATTTATTAAAAAAATATTCTAACACTCACAAAACATTTCATTCCCCATAATACTCATTCAACTTCTTATCACACCATCTAACAATCCATTCTTTATCTTCATCATTTAATTTCTTCCAAATATATCTATTGAATCTCACATATTCTATATCTTTGCATTTTTCCATAAATCTCATATCTTCAAACCTCTTAAAAGGATTAGATAATATATTTTTTCTTATATCTTTTCTTTCCAAAATATCATGATTATATATGCATTTTTTCTTTTCTACCTTCAATCCCCTTCGTTTTCTATCTTTATAAAAATCAATAAAATAATCTACAATATCATCAATTAATGCTTTACCTTTTTCATCACACTCATTTAACATAGCTTTTAACAATACTGGCTTATATGAATATGACATCGTCATTGTTTTAATCATTTTCATGAATTTATCTTTCATATTAGCTGCATTTATTAGCTCCCATCCAAATTCTCTGGCATATTTTTCTATGGTCTCTCTCTTAAAATAATTGAATACTTTATTGCTCATTGGAACTTGTAAATCTGGTTTTATCTTCCCATCTCTTATATATCTACTTAACGTTTCTGCTTGTACATCAACCATTCTTACAAATTCAATTTGTGAAATTAAATTCTTGGCTTCTTTTTGCCAATCAAATAAATCAACGTATTCATAATCCGAAGGATCCACTGGAAAATCTAAATATACAACTGGTTTCTCTCCTTTTCTGAATAAGTCCTCATCTATCTTTCTTTGCTTACTTGAAGCTACTACATATTCACCTGGAACATATTTATTAATATCAAATATTCTATGAACAGATAAAGGCATATTAAAAAGGTTAGCATTGTCTATAAAATCGAATACCATTAAATAATCTTTTCCTTCACATTTTCTTGTTCCTCTTCCCAACTGTTGCATATAAATAGTTTTAGACATCGTAGGTCTAGCCATAAAAAGCACATCTGTTCTAGGACTATCCCATCCTTCATTAAGCAAATCACATGCACACAGTACATCAATGTCTCCATGCTCATAATTCGTTAATATTTTTTCTCTTAATTTTACTTTGGTATTCCCTGAAACTGCTTCTGCATTAATACCCGCTTGTTTGAAAAGTTGTGCAATTTGTTCAGCATGGAAAACTGATGCACAAAACACCACCGTTTTTTTATTTTTAACATATTCTAAATAAGTATCTACAATTAGCTTATTTCTCTCTGGTAAAAACAACTTGCTTTCTAAATCTTTTGAATTATATTTTATTCCATTTATCCTTATTGATGATAAATCAACATTAGTTTTAACTCTTATACATCTTATAGGAACTAATTCGCCAATTTCTACAGCAGTTTTCAAATCTAGTTTATGAGCAGTTTTTTTGAATATTTCTAGTATATCTTCACCATCTTCTCTTTCTGGAGTTGCTGTAAGACCTAAAGTAAAATCAGGCTTAAAATAACCAAGAATCTTTCTATACGTTTCAGCAGCCACATGATGAGCTTCATCAATAACAATATATCCAAAATCATCAGGCTTAAACATATCTAAATTTGAACCTATACTCTGTATACTTCCACATACAACATATTTATCTGCTTCTTTTGTAGATCCCATATATATTCCACATGACACTTCACTCCATGCAGCTTCAAAAGTTTTCTTAGCCTGCTTAATTAGTTCCTTTCTGTGAGCTAAAAATAGAGTTCTCTTTCCTATTTTTTTTGCATCCTTAACCGCGGTTACTGTTTTCCCTGTACCTGTTGCATGATAAAGCAACGCAATAGTTTCATGATTTTGTCTCATTTTTTCTAAATTTTCTAATGCCTCTTGCTGATGTTCTTTTAAAACAAAAGCTTTTCCTTTCTGTTCAGGTAGAAAATTATCAATTTCATCAAAAATAGGTAATTCGCCTAAAAATGTAATAAGCTCGTCTTTAACTTTTTCAGGTTGCATTTTAAGTTGATTGTAAACCCATCTATATACTTTCCAATTATCATAAATAAGACAATTTTGTTTTAATAAATCATCATAGTATTTATCTCTTGATACCTTCGAAGGATTATGCCATGTTTCGCCATCTATTTCTATTGCAATTTTTTCTCCTTCACTTTTAAGAGCGAAATCAATATATCTATTATTTCCATAAATATCAACAAAGTTATATTGAGGATACAAGTAATTTGTTTTATCCACACCGAAAACATCTGAAAATATTTCTATAAATAAATCTTCAGCAATACTTCCTAATTTTATCTTATCTTCTCCACTTTTCATTTTGTTCCCCCACACAAAATATAAATTATTAATCCTATTTAATTTTACCACATATTATAGTAAAAATTAACTTTATAAGCAAATTAAAGCTGCTGATTAGTAATTCTTCTCAGCAATTTCGTTTAAAGTAAGTCATTTAAATTATCCCTTAATTCTAAAATTAATCACACATATCACCCCTCATACGGAACCAATTCATCCTTTAATTTTCTTATTCCTCCTCTAGGATCTTCAACATCCCCTTTATACCTAGGAATTAAATGCACATGAAGATGCATTATAGTTTGTCCTGCGTCATACCCAATATTTATGCCCACATTGTAACCTGTTGGCTCATACTGAATATCTAGCATTTCTTTTACCTCATGCATTAAGCTATAAATTGCTATAACCTCATCTCTTGTTGCTTCAAAAAAATTCGCAAAATGCCTTTTTGGTATAATAAGTGTGTGTCCTTCATTGACCGGGTAACGGTCTAGAATTGCAAAAGCCAACTCATTTTCTGCTATTATTTCACTTCTATCATAATTACAAAACAAACAATTCATATCAATCTCACCTTTCATTTATTTTCTCCTTCAATTCGTAATATGAAATATTTATATTTATATTTAATGCACATATATTTTGTATCAATGTTCACTGTAAAAATCTCTACGTGCTACATTTCTTTCCATTGTACTATATATGATGAAAATTTAAATTACGAATTTAAATATTTTCTTATACATATTTGACTTATTATTTTGTGAAATACGAAGAATTGGGTTCCTCTGATAGTAGTTTTTATCAACGGATTCCGACGATGAAATAGTTCACAAAATAAATCAGCATACTGACTAGTTATTTCTTTGAAAATGCTTTATATATCTTCAATATTCACAATAGGAATAATATTTATAACCGGCACTTCATAGGGATGTACTCTTTTGATCGTTTCAACTGCAGTTTTTACAATATCTCTTTTGCAACAAAATTCTACCTTGATTTCTTCAGCAATACATATTTCGCCTATATTACCCTCGAATGGATTGGCTCCTTCTAAAGGTCTCCATGACCCTATAACCTTTGAAACCGTCATACAATTATCATAATTTCCACCAATGCTCAATACACCTATATCATTAAGACTTTTCCTTAATTCTGTAACATATTCCTCTGGAATAAACGTCTCTATTTTAAAAATATTGAATTTCATACCTCTGTACTCCTCCCGTGAACTACTTTCATTAATTAGAGCTCTCATTTATATTTTATCATAATTATATTGTCAAACTGCAAAATCCACATCTTTATTCAAAAATAATACTATAAATTATACATTCTTGAAAATTCCACAAGTATAATAATTACAAATCTCATAGAAAAATTTTTGCTTAAATGATTTTTTTGTTAACATTCTGTCTATAATATACAGTGATGTTATAAAATGCATATGTAAAGGATGGGATAATGAAATGGAAAAAAATATATCTGAATATTGTTTAAACAATGAGAGAATAAGCGATGTAATTCACTTATTTGAAAAGAATTTTGAACTAGAATATAACGATCTTAAATCAAAACGTAAAAAAGAGTTATTCATTTTTAGCGACTTCATATTTAAAAATTGGTATTATTCATCACTTATTAACGATGATAAAACTTCTCCTGCAAATTATATAAACACACAAATTCACAAAAAATTCGGCACTAAATATATGACAGTTCCTCATGTTAATGCTAAACGAAACGGAAAACGAGCTCTTAAATTCGAACTAAATTTTAAATTCTTCAGTTTAGATAATCACCCTGTTGTCAATGACATGAAAACTTTTATTGAGTTTTGTACGCCTAGTGTACGATTTTGCAAAGAAGAAGATTTTCTTGTTGAGGATTTTGAAGATTTGCTAGTCAATATCAATTATAACAATATGTACTACTTAATTTATCTCACTGAAGTAGCATATGAGCTAAACCTATTAAAGGATATGCCCTCATTACACATAAAATGTGCACAAGTAACCGATGAAGTCAACACCTTCTTTAAGTTGTCAAAAAGGAAACAGTTTGAAAAAATATTCAATGCAAGCATTGCTGTTTCATCAAAAATATTGCTAAGGCAGTTAGTATTCCTTGAAAATACATTTACAGAAGATTTTATTATATATTTACTTGATAATAATATGATTGTAGATGATATTTATAAAAAAATGTATTCAAAATTAAATATAGACATTAGTTTTCTATTCAGTGACAATAAGCTATCTGGCATGGAAGACTTCGACGAATTTACATCAAAGCATAAAGAGGCAAAAATGATTATGGCATCAATGACTATTTTAGATATATTTTTTGGAATGTGGTTTGTAAATGTTTTTGGATATTATCTTCAAGTAATTCAGCCAATTTGTATTGATTATTATGAAATCGGTCATCATCTTGAAAATTTTTGTGCTGCTTTTGATGGAAAACTTCCTCTAGAGCCATTCTTATTCAAATGCCCTTATGCTTATGATCTTACTCCTTTAGGTGAAAAAATACTTTCAAAATACAAAACTCCTAAAAAGAAAAAGTTTCAGCAATTTGAAAAATACACAAAATTTAATAATGTATTTGCGAGAATCGTTAATTTCGACTTCGAAAACGATAAAAATTTTCAATATCTGCTTGAAAATATGAATTTTCCATCTCAACTTAAGTAAATGGGGGATTCCCTTCTATTTCATATGGTTTCTCTTCAATCTATATACAAAACAAAAACACTAAGTGTGAACTACCACACCCACAAGGGGATGTGGCTTCTTTGTAAGAAGTTTGGTATTTAACTTTCGACCTTAACAGGCAACCCTTATTCTTAACGGGCGAGAACACTTGCCCTTATCCCTCATAGTTT
>NZ_LTBA01000020.1 GCF_001594005.1 Clostridium tepidiprofundi DSM 19306
TGTAAAATAACATTTTAGTGCGATTCTCTAGCATCACCTAGTACAGGAAAACATTAAAATTCAATATTACAAATTGAGTCGTAAAGTCATTTGTAAATTATTGTAATGATTTTTGCTCATTTAAAGTTATTGAATTTATATTCTTGTTACCTGAATAATATTATTCTTGCTTTAATTTTCTCGTGTTTACTAATAATAGTTTTATTATCAGTCATTATTTTACTGTTAATTACAGTATTTTCACAAATTATCGTACGATTTTTTAGCATTTCGGTTGCTTCTGCAAGCAATTTTGGGCTTCTTATTTTTGTAGAATGTGCATCAGAGCCTATTACATCACATATTTCATTATTCACTAATAACTTTGCTGTTTTATATACATTCTTCCCGAATTTGCCCAGTAAA
Organism: Clostridium tepidiprofundi DSM 19306; assembly: GCF_001594005.1. Classification (GTDB taxonomy): domain Bacteria; phylum Bacillota; class Clostridia; order Clostridiales; family Clostridiaceae; genus Clostridium_AC; species Clostridium_AC tepidiprofundi. The sequence goes on from NZ_LTBA01000020.1 coordinate 406, forward strand.
CTACCAGCATTAATTTGAAATAAGCATCCTTCTTCTATAAAATCATTTAATATTGATGGTTTTTTTATAACATAGCTATATCTTTCTGGATGTGCTATAACTGGAACTACATTTCTTATTCTGAACTCGTATATTATGTCGAGAACATATTTAGGAGGTTTGTCGAATGGCAACTCTACAAGCAAATATCTTGAATTGTTTAATCCTCCTATTATACCTTCTTCATACAAATCTACTGTATGTTTATCCAAAAACACCTCCTGCCCTGGCAATATTTTTATGTTTATTCCTTTTCCATGTACTATATTGTTCATTTCAATCGTTCTTTTTATTACCTCTTCGTATTCTATTTCATAAAAATTTCTGTAAAAATGAGGGGTGGCAATTATAGTTTTAATACCAACCCTTTCTGCTATTCTTAACATTTCTATAGAAGTTTCTATATCTTTTGGTCCATCGTCAATACCAGGAATAATATGACAATGCATATCTATCATTTTACGCTTCTCTTCCTCCTTTTTCTGTAATCCTTCTCGTGTTCATAATAATAATAGTAATAATATCCATAGCCTTTACCCTTATTTACTGGAATTTTATTTATTACAACTCCAATAATATTTGCCTTAACCTTATCTAAGTGCTCCTTAGATTTAACTAAAGCTTCTTTTTCTGTTTTCCCACTTTCTACAACTAAAATAACTCCATCTACCATTGTGGATAGAACTTGGGCATCAGTTACTGCTAACACAGGAGGGCTATCTAATATTATCAAATCAAATTCATCTCTTTTAAAATTCAAAAACTCTTTCATCTTATTTGATGATAACATTTCAGATGGATTTGGTGGAACAATTCCAGACGACATTATGTATAAATTTTCGCCACGTTCTACTATTGCATCTTCAAATGATATTTCACCAACTAAATAATTTGACAAACCATTAAGATTAGATATACCGAATTTCTTATGAATCGTAGGCCTTCTGAGGTCACAATCAACTATCAAAACTTTTTTACCATCTTGTACCATACTTACTGCTAAATTTGATACTGTAACAGATTTACCTTCATATGGCGAAGTACTTGTTATCAAAATACTTTTTATTTCATCATCATAAGATGAATATTTAATGTTTGTTCTTAATGTTCTGTATGCTTCTGAAATATATGATTTTGGGTTTTTTTCTACTATAAGCAATCACTTTCCCTCCTTATAAAGACTGATAATGCGGAATATTCCCTATTACAGGTACTTTCAGTAATTTTTCCACATCTTCTTCTGTTTTGATCGTATTATCCATATATTCAAGTAAGAATACTATACCAATAGATAGTATCAATCCTAAAACAAATGCTATTGCTATGTTTAATTTTTTGTTCGGTTTTATAGGTTTACTTGGTACCTTAGCAGTATCCATGATTTCAATATGCCCCTTAGGGTATATTTTTTTTGCTGCTTTCATAAATGAAATTGTCAATGCATCAACCATTTTTTTCGCTTCTTCAGGGTTTTTACTTTGTATTTTTATATCAAGTATTTGAGTATCTACTTGAGGAGTAATCTTCGAAGCTTTTTGAAGTTCAGCTGCTTCTTTTTTTACTTCTTCATCACTCAAATTACTTCTCATACTTTTTATTGCATCAATAGCTACATCACTTGTTTTTGCAATTTCTGCATATGTTTTTATTAACTTTTGATACATTACAACATCACTACTACTATAGCCATCTGAACTTTTTTGAACATCTTTACCTATTACAATACTTGTCCTAGCTTCATATGTAGGCTTTATTACATAAAAGCTCAATATGCCACTTATAATCGTTAAAACAAAAGTTATAACTACAATCAATTTCATCCTAGTTCTAATGATAGCAACAACCTCTCTCAAATCTAGTGTCATTTCGTCTTGCATAAATCCCCCTCCATTTCTTCCTTTAATTATAATATTATAACATATTATTTATTAATACTATTAATACTCTATAAATTTGATTATTTTACAATTACTTTTTATTTCCTCTGAGGTGCAACCATTTTTTGGCTGCACCTCAGAGGAAGTTTGTCCAGAGGAAGTTTGTCCTTCATCTATTTTATTTTGCTTTTACTATATATTTTCCCTGTGGAACATTACCAAATAGATATGCACCATTTATTCCTGTTTTTGTATATCTTATAGGAATCAATATTGGTGACTCTGGTGTTCCTTGTACTTCATAAAGTATAACGACTGCATTCTGTACTGGTATTCCTTTATAATCTTTTATTATTCCATTTATGGTTCCTGCAGCTGTATCTAGATTTATTTGCATTTTTATATTTAAGTTAATTATAGAGCCTGGTGTGTCGATTATTACTTCTGATGTGTTTATTTTATATCCTTCTCCTGATGTTCTTATGATGTAATTTCCCATATCAACATTTGTGAAAATATACTGTCCATACTCATTAGTATAGGTTATTCCTATTAAGATTTCACTTTCTTCTTGTGCTTCATCACTCTCCTGATCGCTGCTTTGCCTGCTGCTTTGGCTACTGCTTTGGCTACTGCTTTGGCTACTGCTTTCTATTTTTATTAACTCTGCTGTTATTTTTTCTAGAGGATTACCATTTTCATCAGTAACATGTCCTGAAATTGTAGCTTTTTGAGCATTTGGGTCTATACTTAAAATTAAATTTATACATGAAGTTTGTCCTGGTGCTAATGCTATTGTTCTATATTTTGCTAATATATATCCTTGCTTTGCAGCATAAACGTGTAAACAAACCGCTGGTGTTATTCCTGTTATTGAATAACATCCATTTTCATCTGTTAATGCATGATATAACGGATTATGAGCGTAGTCTAATACTTTTACTAATGCCCCTTGAATTGGGTTGTTATTTTCATCTCTAACTCTTCCTATAATAGAAGCCTTTGTTAATTCAATATTTCCTGATAATTTTACATCCAGCCTAATTTCTTGTCCTACATGACTTATGCTGGCTTGCTGAGATTGTCCTAACGTAAACAGTTCTTTTAGAATATATGGTAATAGCATTTCTGTGGTATTAGATTCCTCGCATTTATAAATAATGTCTGTTGTATCATATATCACTGTAAATTCGCCAACTAGTTTATTGAAGATTGATCTTGTTGTGCCTTCATTGAAAGTAACACATACTGCAATAATTGCACTGTACGTTGTTTGAGGTGGAATTGAATCTATTTTCCAAATAACATTTCTATTGTCCAAGCTTCCTTCGAAAGTAATATTTCCTACTATGCTTGGCGGTATTATTACCTTATCAAATGTTAATCTGATATCTAAGCTATCAATTATTACAACATTATATACTGTATTATTTGAATCTGGATTTGATACGGTTAGTTTGTAATATATCACGTCCCCAACCATACAATTTATTGTTCCAGTAGTAAATTCAGATTGTTCATTTTCAGTAAAATTTTTCTGCTCTTTGTATACTATTATTTTTCTGTCCGTTACATAGATAGTTTTACTGTCCGTTAGCACTCCTTCTGTCGTTCCACCTTCTTCATAATGCCATGTCAGCTTTGCAGTATTCGTTTGAGCTTCTTGAGGGGTTGTATTAATTGAAGTAACTATTGCTCGAAAAGTGTAGATTATTGTAACTTTATTATCTGACGAATGAACCGTCCCCTCATTTGGAAAGCTGAGCGTTGGCGATGGAGTGATTATTTCACCATTTCTTGTTAGAGTATTCGGTACATAATTTTGTCCATTTGGCAATATATCTGTAACTTGAACATCGTATGCAGTAGTTCCTTTTGGTATATTGATTTCAATAGTATATATTAGTTCATCACCAACAATAGCTGTAACCGTGGTATTATCATAATCTGCTGTGTTGTATTCATCTCCAACAATACTTGTGCTGCTTATAGTGCTTATGGTATTTATGCTGTTTATGGTGTTTGGGTCTGTATTGCTTGTTGTATTGCTTGTTGTATTGCTTGTATTACTTATATTATTTGTATTTCTGCTGCCGCTCGTGTTGTTTATTATTGTCTTTTTAATTGTAGGCAATACTATTTTTATTTTATTTTCTTCCGATGTTTCAGGACCTAGAGTAAAAACATTTATATTTGAAGTATTGTAAATAACGGAGGCTCTATTTGATATTGTCTTTCCTGGTGCAATACCTGTACTTATATTTATATCTGTACCTGTACCTGTAACTGTGCTTGAATCTACATCTGTGATTGTACTTATATCTGTATCTACATTTGTGCTTGTACCTGAGTCTATATCTATATCTGAATCTATACCTATACTTGTATTTATATCTGTGCTTGTACCTGAGTCTATATCTATATCTACACTTGTGACTGTATCTGAATTTATACCTGTATCTATGCTTGAATTTGTATATTTATCTGTGCTTGTACTTGAATCTACATCTGCATATATACTTGTAACTGTACTTGAATCTGTATCTGAATTTATACCTGTATCTACACTTGTGACTATATCTGAATTTATATCTGTATCTGTACTTGTAGTTATATCTGTATCTACATCTGTGATTGTACCTGAGTCTGCCTCTATATCTACACTTGTGACTGTAACTAAATTTATATCTGTATCTGTGCTTGTACTTATATCTGTACTTGAATTTGTATCTATACCTGTATCTGCACTTGTAGTTGTATCTGTACCCGAATTAACCTTTACTAAGAATCTTAAAATTTTTGTTTCTCCTACTTCTATCGTTTGTTCATTCCAAGTTACTACACCGTCTGGTTCACCTAGTGGAACAGATTGATAAACAGTTCCAGGTGGCGCTGGTTGAACCAGTCCAATATACGTCAAGTCTGGTTCCAAGTCATCTGTTGTTATTATATTGTATGCAGTGTTTGCACCATCATTATTTATTGTAATTTTGTATTCTATAATGTTCCCTGGGTATACTTCCGTTATTTCATCAGTTGTAAAGTTCTGCCCAAAGGTTACATTTCTTTGTTCTTTATGAATTGTTAAATGAGGATTTTTTATTTCAACATAGGTGCTGTCTGTAACATATAGTGTTTCTTCGGCTGTTTGTTCAGTTTTCCAAGTTACATTTACATTATTGGTTTGGATTTCAGTATAAGGTGGTACAATTGTACCATTGTTAACTTTTGTTCTAAATTTATAGATAATGCTTGCAGGACCTATACGTGGAGAAATTGTATCGGTAAATGTTATTTCATTTCCTGTTATAGATATATTTCCTGGTGTCCAACTATCAGCAATATATTCTTGACCTGAAGGTATATTGTCCTTTATTACAATATTGTAGGCATTTGTACCCTGGGGAATTATTATATTCACAGTATATTCTATTATATCTCCTATCGCTGCAATTGCAGTATTGCTACCTTCAATGCCCCTAATCAATGAAGTTAGATTACTATTCTCATTGTTACTAACTTCAACTGCTTTTACTGAGCTATTGTGTAATGCAGTGTACAAAACATTATTCTCCGCATTGCTAGTTTCGATTGCTCTATTTAGTGAAATCAAGGTACTATTCTCATTTTTACTAGTTTTAACTGCCCTAAACAATGCAGTTGACATGCTTTCTTCTGTGTTACTACTTTCAATCACTTTAAGTCGGCTCATCTCGTCAGATAAAATCACACTTGCAGTTTTTGTTATTTCAAGTCGTGGAATGTTGATTTTTGTTTGATTCGATGTTTCTTCATAGGTTATATAATTCACATCATTAGAATCGTATATTGAAGTTGCATTATTTAGTAGCTCAGAACCAGCTCCAACTCCTGTTTTAACTGTTGCAGAAAATTCGACAAAAGAAGAATTCATATTTTCCAGTTGATATATATTCCATGTTAGCTTGGTTGATGCCTGAGATTCATCGATAGTAACATTTCCATAAGAAGGTTGAGTTATTATTTCACCGAATTCCACATATTTATTTAAGATATCTTCCAAATTTATATTAAATGCAGTTGAAGCACCATCCGAATTTACAGTTAATTTATAGTATATAATTTCTCCTGGAAGTGCAGTTGTAGGCTCAGTTGAATATTCCTCTCCTCTTGATACATTTTTTTGTTCCTTTATAATGCTTAAATGTGGTGTCCTAGCTATTATATTTGAAGTGTCACTCCTTGTTATTATTAAACTTCCTCCATTTTCTATAGCCCATGAAACTTTCGCTGTGTTTGTTTGCACCTCTTGGTAAGGTTCTTCATGGGTTGCATTGGTTATTCTAGCTACAAATGAATAAATTATAGTTATTTCCTCTTCAGATGCATCAATATTAGGATTTATAGGAAATTCTACACGTTGGCCTGTAGTCGGTTTTCCTGTGATAAAAGGTGTGATTTCTTCCGGTTGTCCTGGCAATTGTTGTATTGAAGCTGGTCCAATATATGATTGATTTATTGGCAATTCGTCTATTATTAAAGGAGTATATGCAATCGTTCCATATGGAACCACTATAGTTATTGTGTAGTTTACATCGTCTCCTATTTCTCCGCTATCTATGGATACTTGTTTATTGATACTCACGTAAGGAGCTATTATTTTCGCATTATTTGTCGATTCATGTCCATATTCTATTCCAAAGCCGTTATCATTAGTATTGTAAATAAATGAAGCATTGTTAGTTATTATTGTCCCCGCTGCTACACCTGTTAATGTTAAAACTCTGAATGTCAATGTTGCTTGTTCACCTGCATTAAGAACGGGAATATTCCATATGATTGTACCGCTCATTTCATTTACCGTGCCAATGCTTGCTATAGCAGATGCTTGTTCATAATTTAGTAGATTATCAATTACATCCGTTATTTCTGAATTGAATGCCTTTTCTGCTCCATCGTTGGTTATTGTGATTTTGTACTCGATTACATCTCCTACATCATATGATATGCTATTAGTTGTAAAATTTCCTGATTTAGTAATATTTCTTTGCTGTTTTGTACCTATTAGGTGCGGAGTTTTTACATCCAAATATGCTACATAAGTGGCAGAGAGATTTATTGTCCCCTGTATATCTGCATTCCATGTTACATTTGCCATATTCAGCTGAGAATCGATATATGGGGTAGTGTGTTCTGCATTTGTAACTCTGACGTCAAAATCATATACAATTTCAACTTGCGAAGTTTTTGCATCAATTAGATTTATCATTGGAAATATTATATTTCCTTCATCAATAGTAGGCGTGATTGGGTTACCATCTTTTTTAGCACTACCTTCTATAAATAATTGCTCATTATAAGGATAGTTGTCCGTAACCTTAACATTGTAACCATTTGTTCCTTGCGGAATAATTACGTGAATTGAATAGTTTACAATGTCCCCTATTTTAGCTTGTTGTGGGTTAATTATTTTTGTTATCTGAAGTGAATATGATTTTAATGTTGCTGAAGCTGTTAATGGTCCTCCAGGATACTGGTATGATCTATCAAGCTGGGAGTACGGATTTTGCAAAATAGCATTGTTTTCGAATATCTGTCCACATCCAAGGGTATCATCAACAGTTACTTCATATCTAAGTGTTATTTCTTCATCTGGTGCTAATTTTTTTATAGTCATAGTTACATTTTGTCCATTAAATATAGGCTCATCATATAATCCAGCACCTGAGATGTTGTAGTTTCCGTTATAAGTCAACCCTTCTGGTATAATATCTGATAAATCCATTTCGAAAGCTTCTACAACATTATTGTATTGATTTTGTGGATTTGATATTGTTATTGAATAGGTGTAGGTTTCACCTGCTTTTATTGAGTTGATATTTGGCCCACTCACTTCTTTAGTAAGTTGAATATTAGGCTGTCCGAAGTCTACTTCTACTTGGTCTCTAGCACTGTATCCAAGTCCTGCTGTGTTTTCGCCTGAAAGTTTTGCAAGATTGTTTTTGAATCCTGTTGAATCAATTTCTTTAACAGGCACTTTAAATGTTGCTGTCCAAATTACATTGCCTGGAATTGTATTGTTGGTTTCTGTGGTTGAGTCAATACTGATTTCTGAGACTGTACCTGCTGTATCTGCTATACCTTCCCCTGTACCTTCTGAAGTTGCACCTTCTGTGCCTGCTATCTCTTCTATTCCTTCTGAGCTTGCACCTTCTACACTTTCTGTACCTTCCGTACCTTCTCCTGTACTTTCTGAACTTGCACCTTCTGTATCTGCTGAAGTTGTACTTTCTGAACTTGCAACTTCTATACCTGCTATCTCTTCTATTCCTTCTAAGCTTGTACCTTCTGTACCTTCTATCTCTTCTAATCTTATACTTTCCGTATCTTCTATCCCTTCTGGACTTGTATCTTCTGAACTTGTACCTTCTGTATCTGCTATCTCTTCTATTCCTTCTAAGCTTGCACCTTCTACACTTTCTGTACCTTCCGTACCTTCCCCTGTACCTTCTGAAGTTGTACCTTCTGTGCCTGCTGAAGTTGTACTTTCTGAACTTGCAACTTCTATACCTGCTATCTCTTCTATTCCTTCTAAGCTTGTACCTTCTGTACCTTCTATCTCTTCTAATCTTATACTTTCCGTATCTTCTATCCCTTCTGGACTTGTATCTTCTGAACTTGTACCTTCTGTATCTGCTATCTCTTCTATTCCTTCTAAGCTTGCACCTCCTATACCTTCTATCTCTTCTAATCTTATACTTTCCGTATCTTCTATCCCTTCTGGACTTGTATCTTCTGAACTTGTACCTTCTGTATCTGCTATCTCTTCTATTCCTTCTAAGCTTGCACCTCCTATACCTTCTATCTCTTCTAATCTTATACTTTCCGTATCTTCTATCCCTTCTGGACTTGTATCTTCTGAACTTGCACCTAACATCCATCTCAGTCCATTCGGCGAAACCGTAATCGGTGAAAATGTTCCTTCTAAATTTCCACCATACACTATTTCCATATTCTCAGTGAGAGGTCCCATGTTTAATGGAGCATATTCATCAATTTCAATGTTTTTTTGAGATGCATTTATACCTTTTGAACTGTAAGTTATCCTAAATTCTATTTCATCACCTGGTGCAGCAGTTTCAATTTGTTTCAATGTTCCATCTTTGTGATAGTAATTTATTATTTCTTTTGTTATTGTTGGTAATTTAATTTCTACGTTTACATATGAACTGTCTGGAGTTGGAGTCATTGATGTCTGATTTGTGCCTTGAATACTTACATTATTGTTGAGCGTGTCCCCTGAGCATACTGGGTTCCCTTCCGAATAATTTTCATCTACTGTTGAAGAAAATATTATAGCTCCAGCAGTGCCAGTTTGCTGTAGTCCCATTTCCCATATGAGTTCAGTTGTACCATCTAAATTAGTGTTAATTGTTGTTGGTGAAGTAGTTGCTGATGTTATATTGTAATGTTGTCCATTGCTTATCGTATCTGTAATTGTAAAATCTTCAACATTGTCATATTGATTGATTTTATATGCAAGTGTATATCTATTTATTTCCCCAACATCGGTTATCGAACTGTCCACTCTTTTTGTTATCACAGCATCCATCGCATTCGTTATTGCATTCGCATTAACAGGTCCAGATTCCCCATTTAATTCAACTTCTGCTTGTAAAGGAGTTTGATGAGGTATTCTTATACCTGAATTTTCAATACCGTTTTCAGTATAGTTGTCCCAAATCGCTACATTGAAAGTGATTTCGTTAACTGAATTTGGAGACAGTATTACATTTTCCCAGTTAAGGGTAACAAAGTTCTGAGTGATTTCAAACTCTTGTGGTGGCGATGTTGCTGGTGTTAATTTTGATGTTGATATTGTTTCTGTTCTAGATTGTCTTTCTGATATCGATGTTATTTCTGATCCTAGTATCATTTCTGACATTGATCTTGATGTTGCTATCGATGTTATTTCTGATGTTGATATTGTTTCTGTTCTCGATGTTGTTTCTATTTTTGGTGTTATAACGCTTGGACTAGATAGCATTTCCTCATCAGGACCTGTTACACTTAATTGTCCCAAATACCTAACACCATTAGGCAAATTATCTATTATTGTTACTTGAGATTCGCTAATGCTATTGTTTGTTATTTTTAATTTATACTGAAATATCCACATAGGTGGTGTTTCTTCTGACCCATCAGATAAAATAGTTCCTGCCCCTTTTGGCATTTTACCCGGTGCAGTATTTTCAATATCATATCTTAGTGCCATAAATCCAGTTGATATAGATTTTGATATTTTTTCGTTTTCAACATCATAGTCGCCTCTCGGAAGCGTATCTACAGTCCCTTTCACAACTACATCATGCAGTATTTCGTCAAATTGTACTTGTTCTCCAGTTTTCCTAAAAGTCTCATCTGCTCTTAATGTCAGTTCAATATTGAAATCCAATTCATTCGGTGCTAAATCTTTGATATTTATCCACTTTAAATCTATAGTTCCGTCCCCACCTTCTCCTGTAGAAATTGTTACAGATGTGGGTACAATAGAACTATTCACATACGAAACGCCATCTGGCAATGTTACTTCCACTGTCAAGTTGTACGCTCTTTCTGTTGAACTTGTATTTGAAAATAAAAGTTTTATTGTTTTTTCTGTTCCAATAACCGCTCCTATTTGGCTAGGTGAAATATCAACACTGAAATCCGATGATAAAATCGCCATAGTACCACCTCCTTCATATTAGTATATTCACCTAGCCCCCTTATTGCGCCTCAGAGATTATTGTGCCTCAGAGGTGCAGCCATTTTTTGGGTCTTCCTCAGAGGTACAACCATTTTTTGGTTGCACCTCTGAGGAAGTTTCAAAGTAAGTTTCAACATATCTCCTATACAATTCTCTTTCTCTTTTCATGCACTCATTGTTATTTTGGTTATTTTTATGATCTTTTTTACGAGCTTTTTTATGAGCTTTGTTATTCCCATAATCGTTGTCATTCTGTCCATAATAGGTGAGTTCTTCAAAAAGTGATAGAACCATTTCAGTTGATATGATTTTTTCTTCTCTCTTACCTATATACATTGCATAGCTGCTCCATTTATATTCCTCCGGCTTCTTAACTATCTTAGCCTTTGCCGGATTTAGATGTATGTATCTACTTGTATCTAGCATTTGTTTGTTGCTTTTTATCAATTCAGCATAAAATTTATCCTGCCATAGATGCCCAACATAATTATATTTCTTATTGAAATATCGTGCATACATTGAATGTAAACGTTGAATAAAATCACTTATTTCTCTTACAGTAGTTTTTATTAATATATGGACATGATTAGTCATTAAACAATAAGCTATTATTTCGTACTTATCGTCTTTATAATATTCCAAACAATCTTTTAAAATAGCCAAATATACAATAAAATCCTGTTTATCTCTAAAAATCTCTTGTTTTCGATTACCTCTAGCTGTTATATGATAAGTAGCACCTGGAAACCATATTCTTTTAGGAGTAACCACATTAATCACCTCATTTATTCAATTTATTTATTTATTTGTTTTTTTGTTTCATTTTATAATTATTGCCATTTATTTAAATTTTAATCACCACCTCTGAGGTGAATACAAATTTTGGGTGCACCTCAGAGGCACAACCAGAATTTGGGTCTTCCTCAGAGGAGTGGTGCAAAGAACATACAAAGATGGTATAATGAAAAAAAGATATAAGGGGCTGATACTTATGAATCCAATTAGAAATTCAGTTAAAGCGATAATAATAAAAAATGATGAAATATTGCTTATCAAACTAAAAAATTCTGAGGGTATTTTCTACCTTTTACCTGGTGGTGGACAGGAGCCTGAAGAAACCTTCATTGAAACTCTTAAAAGAGAGTGCAAAGAAGAATTAGGTGGCACTGCCGAAATCACAATTAAAGATTTGCTTTTGATAAGAGAATATATAGGTAAAAATCACGAATTTGCTGAATATGATATGGACGTGCATCAAATTGAATTCATGTTTGAATGTGAAATAAACAAAGATTATATCCCTACCATGGGAAATATCCCAGATAATATGCAACTAGGAACAGAATGGTTAAAAATAAGTGAATTAAAAAATCATAAAATTTATCCATCTGTTTTGAAAGATATAATTCCTAAATTACATACAGACAAAAAAACAAAAATCTATTTGGGGGACGTTAATTGACATACCTCAGGGGAACAGCCAAAATCTGGCTGTTCCCCTGAGGTACATACAAATTCTGGTTCTCCCTCTGAGGCAAAAAAAGAAAGGAGCAAATAGCTATGTTTAACACAAATTATAAAATTGCAAATAAATCAGTTTGGCAAGGTAGAATTGATAGTGAAGATGATTTTGATGCATTTAGATGGCATCAGTGGGTTAAATTTATCGATCTTAGGAAAGACGATTTGGTTCCTTTTAGTGGCAAATTAGGATTTGCTTTTATTGGATTTTGCTGTGACGAAGGTGTAAGACGTAATAAAGGTAGGACAGGTGCATCAAAAGGCCCTAGAAGCATAAGAAAAGAATTAGCAAATCTTCCTTGCCGTTTCTCGCAAGAAGTTAAACTTTTTGATGCAGGAAATATATATTGTGAAAATATATCTTTAGAAGAATGTCAGGCATTGCTATCGAAAGCAGTTAAAAAAATATTAAGTTTGAATCTTTTTCCAATAGTTCTTGGAGGAGGACATGAAATTGCCTTTGGTCATTACAATGGTATTTTGAATTATTTAAATTGTTTATATGAAGGAAATCCAGCTCCAACTTCAATTTCAACTTCATCTTCAAATTTTAGCTCAAACTCAATTTCAAATTCTGATACAAGCTCAAATGCAAGCTCAAATTCAAGTTCAAACTTAGACTCAACCTTAAACTCAAATCCAAATTCGAGTCCAGCTCCAAAACTTGGAATAATTAATTTTGATGCCCACTTCGATCTAAGACCATATCCAAATGGAGGTACTTCTGGAACAATGTTTAAACAAATTGCAGATATATGCCAAAATAAAGGTATACCTTATTCGTATCTTCCAATTGGAATTCAAAAACATCGTAATACTGTCAGTCTTTTTAAAACCGCTGATAAATTGGGAGTTAAATATATATTGGCAAATGATGTTATACATAATGATGATTGGAGTATACTGGAAAAATTAGACGATTTCATTAAGTTACAAGATCATATTTACATAACCATATGTACCGACGTATTTTCATCAGCATATGCACCTGGTGTTAGTGCAACACAGCCTCTTGGACTTGAGCCAGAAAAAATATTAAAATTTCTTAAATATATCTTAAAATCAAATAAAGTAATAAGCTTTGATATAGCAGAAGTTTCCCCTAGATTTGACCAAGATAATACAACTTCAAATTTAGCTTCTGCATTGATTTTCACAGTAATTAATACACTTGCAAAAGTCAATAACTTGTCCATATCATATGTATAACTATACAACATAATTATGCAACATACTAATTACCAAATTTTTCACCCCTGGGGTGAAAAATTTGGTAATTTGTCATTTACACTTACCTGTTTACCTGCTTACCTGTTTACCTGCTTACCTGTTTACCTGCTTACCTGTTTACCTGCTTACCTGTTTACCTGCTTACCTGTTTACCTGCTTACCTGTTTACCTGCTTACCTGTTTACCTGCTTACCTGCTTACCTGCTTACCTGCTTACCTATTTACCTATACCAATATACTATTTACAAATTCTTTTATACGTGTATTTGAGCTATTATTAAATATTTCTTCTGGTGGAGCATCTTCTAAAATTGAACCCTTGTCCATAAAAATGATTCTATCCGACAATTTTCGAGCGAAATCCATCTGATGAGTCACTATTAGCATAGTCATTTTTTCTAAGGCAAGTTCTTTAATTACATTTAAAACTTCTCCTACTAATTCTGGATCCAATGCAGATGTAGGTTCATCAAATAATATTATTTCAGGTTTCATAGCAAGTGCCCGTGCTATAGCCACTCTTTGCTTTTGTCCACCTGATAACTGTGAAGGATAACTATTTATTTTATCTAACAATCCAACTTTATCAAGCTGTTCTTTTGCTAATGTTACTGCACCTTTTTTGCTCATTTTTTTCACTATTAATGGTGCTTCAATAACATTTTCAAGGACAGTCTTATGTGGAAATAGATTAAAATCTTGAAAAACCATTCCCATATTCATATATCCTTCTTTTACAACCTGCTTTGGTATATTTATTTTCTTGCCATTTTCATCAAAACCAGCTATAACTTTTCCATTTACTTCAATTAAACCTCTATTTATTTTTTCTAATCCAATAATACACCTCAATAATGTACTTTTCCCTGAACCCGATGGACCAATGATAGAAATTACATCCCCTTCTCGAACCGTTGTGTTTACATTTTTTAATATTTGATTATCACCATAATATTTATCAATATCTCTCAATTTAAGTATTTCCATACCAATATCACCCACCTACAAATTCCTCGATTTATACCGTTATTCATAACTCAAATATTTATTTTCTAAATGATTAAATAAACTAACGAGAATTGTTGTTGCTAAAAGATAAACTACTGCAGCAACAATAAATGGAGTTATTATGAATTCTCTTGTTACAATTTCCTTTGCATTTCTTAATATTTCAGCCATCCCTATTACAGACACTAGCGCCGTATCCTTCACAAGACTTATTCCTTCATTACAAACGGGAGGTATTACTCTTTTAAATGTCTGCGGAATTATTATCCTAACCATTGTTTGAAAATAATTCATTCCTAGAACGTTCGCCGCCTCATATTGTCCTTTGTCTATAGAATTCAATCCCGCCCTAAATATTTCTGTAAAATATGCGGCGTAATTTAGTACAAAAGTTATTGCAGCTGCAGTAAATGGTGAAAATTTTATCCCTATCGCTGGAAGGCCAAAATATGTGAAAAATAACTGTAATAAAAGGGGTGTTCCCCTAAAAAACCATGTATAAGCACTTAAAATAACTCTTAATATTTTGAATTTAGAAATTTTGCCTAATGAAAATATAAATCCGACTGGAATCGACAAAATAATAGTTACAAAAAACAGCTCAAATGTAATCACACTTCCTTTTAATATATAAATTCCTATATCAATTAAATTTTGCAAATACATCACTCCCGTCACATAATAATAGGATTGCTCAATGTTAAAGTTAGTAAAATCGTTAATTTAGCAGATAAACCTGTTACTTAATAATAAGATTAGGCTCTTTTAAATCAGTTAAAAATAGTTCTTTTTCCTTCTGATTCAGATCAAATATATCTTTATTGATTTTATAAGACTCCCACTTCTATGAGTGGGAAATTGAAACTTTCGCTTCAGGTAGAGTAGAATATCTACCTGAAATACCGCTATTTTGCTTTAGTAAAACGAATTCACTAGACACTTTCAAATCACTAAAAAAATCTTTAAAATCTCATAGATAACTTGTCCATTCACTTTTTCACTTTTTCACTTTTTCACTTTTTCACTTTTTTACTTTTTCACTTTTCAATTATGACTTTCAAACATCCTATTCCATACTTCCTACTTACCGAACTTCTTCGTTCACTTTTCAATTATAGACTCTCCGAACCTAGAATCTGCCGCCTTTGGTGTTTTTTCTAACTTGGCTCACTTTTCAATTATAGACTCTCCGAACCACTTTTTAGATAATTTTTCTGCAGTCCCATCCTGCTTTATCGCCTTAAGCGCTTCATCAAGTGCTTGTCCAAAGCTCTTATCTTCCTTTCTAAATCCAACTCCATATTCTTCAGCTCCAAAATCTTCTTTTAATATTTTGTATACATTAGGCATTTTCGAAATATAGTATCTTCCAACAACTTCATCAACTACAACAGCTTGCAAACGACCTGACTTCAAATCTAGTAAGGCCTCTGTATTATTGGAATATTTTCTCACTTGTTTTAATGTCTTTAATGTCTCTTTATCGCTTTCCAATGCTTCCTCACTACTACTTCCCATTTGAACACCAACAATTTTACCTCCTAAGTCTTTTTTAGTTTTGATATCTGATCCACTTAATACGACAATTATCTGCTTATTTTTCAAATATGCATCTGTAAAACCAATTGCCTCTTTACGTTTATCCGTAATTGTTAATCCATTCCAAATAACATCTATGTCTTTATTTTTTAAGCTTAAAATTATTCCATCCCATTCTACAGGCTTAAATTCGACATTTAATCCCATTCTTTTTGCCGCTTCTTTTGCAAGATCTATATCAAAACCTGCAATTTCATTATTTTTATCTCTAAAGCCCATCGGTGGAAAATTGTCGTCAAGACCTACTATAATTTTTCCTTTTTCTTTAATTCTACTTAAAGAATCATCCTTTGGTGATTTAGTTTTTGAAGTTCCACATCCTGATAACATTACTAATACAATGAAAAAAGTAACTAAAATTGAAAATATTTTTCTCATTTTTACGCCTCCTTTGTATTTTTGTAAACTTTTAAATATTTAACTTATATACTATGCTATTTTCACTTTGTTGCTGTTTTTTTGGTTTGCACTCTATACTCTATACTCTATACTTTATCGATTTATCATTTTACCACTTTACTGTTTGAAAGTATTATATATTATTTATACACCTTAGTCAAGAATATATGTTTTTAACTTCAATTCGTAATTTAGATTTTTAGCATATATATTAAAACAAAAAAATGCAGTATGCAGAGAGTTTTATAAGTGAATATTAATGCAAAATATATGATAGTAAATAGTTATAGTGCATATTACGAATCGAAGGTTTTTAACTTCAATTGATAATTTAGATTTTTATTACACATATTACAACAAAAAAATGCAGTGTGTAACGATTCTTATGGTGAACATTAATCCAAAATATATGTATATTTAAATGCGCAAAAATCATTACAATAAGTTATAAATGACTTGACAACTCAATTTGTAATACTGAAATTTACTGTTTTCCTGTATTAGATAATGATTGAAAATCGTACTAAAATGTTATTTTACATTTAATGGATTGGAATTTGCTCATTTATAGTATGTATATTAAATATGGTTGTAATTTCCTACAATCACTAAATACCATTAAGATTAATCCAAAATATATGTATATTAAATATAAATATTGCATATCTAAAAACACATTTCGAATTGAACATTTTTAAATAATACTATTTATGTATAACTATTTATGTATAACTATTTATGTATAACTATTTATGCATATCGCATGAATAAATATTCATTATTATTCATATTTTTTTATAGTATTTATATGTATTTTTCACACTCGCACTGCTATTTTTCTAGCTTTTATTAATATTATAACAATTTCAAAGCATAATTGTCAAAAATATTTATTGCATATTTATAAATTATTATGTATAATTATGCAATAACGAATTCGTTTTACTATTGCACAGCTCCGGGACTTCATGTAGATATTTTATTTCACCAAAAACAAAAGTCTCAGTAAACTACTGAGTCTCGATTAAAAACGCTGAATCTTACACTGAGTCTTACTTTGTAAAATTAATAAGTAAAATCGTCTTACAAAAACAAGGTATAGAGGGCTAAAGTGGAAACTCTACTTCAGCTTAAACAAACGCTTCAAACTTCTACTTATAATCTTCTATTTATAGAAGTAGGCGACTTGCTAAATTGATCAAAACAAAGTGAATTCGTTTTGCTAAAGCAAAACATCGGGACTTTAGGTGGAGACTCTACTCCACCTAAAGCAAAAGATTCAATCAATCTCCCACTTATAGAAGTGGGAATCTTGTAAAATGAATAAAAATTGAGGAGGATTGCTTACCATGAAAACTACACACAAATTAAAAAAGTTTTTTTTAACTTTAACAATTTTAATTATTTCAATTGCATCAATTACATTACTTCCACTAGGACTAACTGGTTGTGGACAAACTAGCAAAATTGATAAAACAAATAATACTAAAAGCAATAGTAGCACCACTGAAAATACTAGTAGTACCAATCCTAACAAAACTAATACTGCTACTTCAAGCATCAATTCTTCTGAAATCAGTAATAAAGTGGAACAAATTAAAAAGTCAGGAGTATTGGTTTTAGGAACATCTGCTGATTATCCACCTTATGAATTTCACAAGATAATTAATGGCAAAGATGAAATTATAGGCTTTGATGTGGATATCGCTAGAGAAATCGCTTCTGATTTAGGTGTTAAGCTAAAAATAAAGGATATGAAATTTGAAGGATTACTACCGTCTCTTCAAACAGGCAAAATCGACATTATAATCGCCGGAATGACACCAAGTCAAGAAAGAAAAAAAGCTGTCGATTTTTCACGTAATTATTATCAAGCAGAACAAAAATTTCTTGTAAGAAAATCAGATAGCAACAAATTTAAATCAATAGATGATTTGAAGAGTTTAAATATTGGAGTACAAAAATCGACCATTCAAGAAAAAATAGCTAAAACAAAGATTCAATGTGCTAATGTAGTATCATTAGGTAAAATAACTGATTTGGTACTCCAACTAAAGAGTAAAAAAATTGATGGAATTATTCTTGAAGGCCCTGTAGCTACAGCATATGCAAATTCATCAGATGATTTAGAAGTTGCCAATATAAATCTTGGAAAAGAAGACGGTGTTGCAATAGCCATTAAAAAGGGACAGGCAAAATTATTAGATTCTATTAATAACACTTTAGAGCGATTGATTAAAAATAATAAAATTAGCAATTTTATAGTAAATTCGACAAAATTAGCCGAAGATAATTGATAACCTTAGATGAGTAAAAATCATTATAGTGAACTCGTTTTGCTAAAGCAAAACATCGTAACTTCAGGTGGAGATCCTACTCCAGCTAAAGCAAAAACTTCAATCTCCCATTTATAGAAGTGGGAGTCTTATAGAATAGATAAAAATCCAAATTACGAATTGAAGATGTATTAGATGATACTTGATATACTTGCAAAGTTCTTAAAATCGTACACTTCTCTAGACAAAAATATGAATTTTATAATTTGATAAGTATAATAATCACAGCAAAATACTATTTTATAATTGTATTTAATTTAATTAGAATTTGCTCATTCGTAATAGACACAATTAACTTATTCAATAGAAACAATTAACTTATTCAAAATGACTTAATGAATTATAACTTAGGAGGAATCAAATTGAGTTTAAACTTTTTAATTAAATATTCCCATTTTTTTATAAGTGGAACAAAAATAACGCTTATAATATCATTATTTACAATTATTATAGGTGTAACTTTAGGTATAGTTTTTGCAATCATGAGGATATCCAAAAATGTTATTCTACATTCGCTAGCTACTGCTTATATAGAATTCATTCGTGGTACACCACTTTTAGTACAATTATATATAATTTATTATGGACTTCCTCTTTTAGGAATCCAACTTCCTAGCGTCTCAATTATAAGCGATAATTTTTCTGATATTCTGGCAGCAATAATAGCCCTTTCAATCAACAGCTCAGCATATTCAGCAGAGATTTTCAGAGCAGGAATACAAGCTGTTGACAAAGGACAAATGGAAGCAGCAAGATCTTTGGGAATGTCTTATAAAACAGCCATGTTTCATATAATATTACCACAAGCATTGAAAAATGTTCTTCCTGCTATAGGTAATGAATTTGTTTCAATTATAAAAGAATCAGCAATAGTATCTGTCATCGGTATACATGAGCTAATGTTTAATGCTGATACTGTAAGAGGAATCACATTCAAACCATTTTCTCCACTGATAATTTCAGCAATAATATATTTCTTAATAACTTTTACATTATCAAAATTCATTAAAATCGGTGAAAGAAGGTTGAATTTAAATGATTAAAGTTCGCAATTTAAATAAAAAATTTGGTAAACTTCATGTATTGAAAAATATAAATGTAGATATTAAAAAAGGTGATATAGTTGCAATTATTGGACCAAGTGGTTCAGGTAAAAGTACTTTTCTAAGGTGCTTGAATTTATTAGAACATCCAACTTCAGGTGATATTACCTTTGAAGGTATTTCTATAACCAGCAATCATAATAATGTAAAAACCAGTACTCTTGGTAAGATTAAGACTCATACGGTTTGGACAAACTCCAAAAACAATAGCGATACTCATAACATAAGTGTAGACAAGCTAAGACAAAAAATGGGCATGGTTTTTCAAAATTTCAATCTTTTCCCTAATTTAAATGTACTTAATAACATAACAATTGCTCCTACAAAAGTTAAAAAAATCGACAAAACTTCTGCAGAAAAAACTGCATTAGAATTACTTAATATTGTTGGTTTGAAGGATAAAGCAACAGCCTACCCCTCACAACTTTCTGGTGGTCAAAAACAAAGAGTCGCTATTGCTAGAGCTCTTGCTATGAAACCAGATGTAATGCTTTTCGATGAACCAACCTCAGCATTAGATCCAGAAATGGTTGGCGAAGTATTAGATGTTATGAGAACATTAGCAAACAATGGAATGACAATGATAATAGTAACACATGAGATGGGATTTGCCAAAGAAGTTTCAAATAGAATAATATTTATGGATAACGGAAAAATTTTAGAAGATGGAACTCCAAATGAAATTTTTAACAATCCTAAACATGAAAGAACAAAATCTTTTTGTCTCCTCTGAGGTAGCTCCAAAATTTGGATGCACCTCAGAGGCAGACCCAAATTTTGGGTCTGCCTCTGAGGAATCTTATATTTCAAATCTAGCCACAAAAATTGCTGCCAATAAGCCAACGCCCAATAGCACAAATGATGCATTGTAAAATATTCTTGAAACACCATAATTTTTCATTACAATTCCATTTATAGAAGTTCCAACCGCTCCACCAACAAACATATTAAATGAAGCTAACGACATTGCAGTTCCCTTCATTTTAGGAAGTTTCTCCTGTGCTGTTGCGATAAGTGTAGACTGTAGGAAAATAAATGCAATACCGAAACCCAAAAATCCAAATACTAAAATCCAAATGTTTTCGTACGTTGAAAGTATGAAAAGCGATATTGAACCAATAACACCCGCTGAAACTAAAAATCCATGTTTAAGAATCATTTTAGCTTTTGGTGCAATCCTTCCTCCAATAACTGTTCCTATACCAAATATTGAAAGTATCAATCCAACTACAAGTATATTGTAACCTGTGATTTCTTGAAGCAATTTCCCTGAATAAGTAAAGCTTCCGAATACACTAAATCCTACAAAGAAAATTGTCATTACCAGTCGCATAAATCTGTAATTTGCAAATGCTCCTTTGTATGCAGAAATAAAACTCAATCTTTCAACAACTGGCTTATCTCTTTCTAATATTTTAAGCATTACTATTGCAAGCACAAGTTCTCCAATTCCATATACCAAATAAACCAAACGCCATGAACCTGCATATGCCAACGCTCCTCCTATTGCAGTAGCTGTAGCCCCTCCTAAAAACATCAATCCCATTACTTTTCCAAGAGCCTTTTGTCTATTTTCATTATCAAAACTTTGTCCTACTAATGCCATTGTAACGGGAAATATACCAGCACCAAACGCACCATTCATTGCCCTAAAAAATATCAAAGATGGTAAATTAAATGCAAATGCACCTAATGTACTGAATATTGCTGTTCCCATGGCTGCTATATTGATAATTTTAACTTTACCAAATCTATCTGACAAAGGCCCAAATAGCAATGTAAAAACTCCAAAAGATAACATATATGCAGTTACTGATAGCGCTGCTGTGCTAACTGTAATGTTTAAGTCCTTTGAAATATTAATTAATAATGGTGCTGCTGCATAATTATCTCCATTAGCTAAGAATGCCATCAATCCTAGCACCAATAACATTTTTCTTTTATCTTTCATTTATTATTCCTGATTTCTGGATT
Source organism: Clostridium tepidiprofundi DSM 19306 (assembly GCF_001594005.1). Classification (GTDB taxonomy): domain Bacteria; phylum Bacillota; class Clostridia; order Clostridiales; family Clostridiaceae; genus Clostridium_AC; species Clostridium_AC tepidiprofundi. The sequence continues at coordinate 22,220 of NZ_LTBA01000020.1, forward strand.
AATTGAATGTACTTTGATTTAAAAATTTCTTTCCAAATTCAATTTTAAAACTACACTTAATTCAATTTTAAAACTATACTCAATTCAATTCTAAAACTATACTTAATTCAATTTTAAAACTATACTTAATTCAATTTTAAAACTATACTTATCAAAAATTTGCAAGTACATCATTAACCGTAAAATCAGGATTTTCACCTGCCTTTCTTTATCAATTTTACAAAACTCGCGCTTCTATAATAATCTATAACTTTACATTACTTCACTTTACTTTACACTGGTTTAGATACATATCCTTATCACTTAATCGTCTACTATCAATAGCCAGCTGAGTATATTCATCTACTTGATTTTTAATGTCATCTATAAGCTTTTTAATCACTTTATCTTCTACATTTAATTTATAAAAAACAAATTGTTCTTTTTTTTCAGTACTTACAAATCCCATATCCCTAAGTTTTGCTAGATGTTTTGATACCTTTGGTTGTGATAGTCCTAAAACACCACATATCTCGCAAACACAAAGTTCATGCTGTGCAAGTAATACTACTATTCTAAGTCTTGTCTCATCTGATAATAGTTTAAAAAAATCTATAAGTTTTTTCACAATTTCTCTCTCCTTTCTTTTATACACATAGTCAGCATAAGTCAACTCGTTTTGCTAAAGCAAAACATCGGGACTCCATGTGGAAACTCTACTACACCTGAATCAAAACGCTTCAATCTCCCACTTATAAAAGTGGGAGTCTTATAGAATCTATATTTAACTTATTCTTTCCTTCAAGTGCCTATGTAGACCGTAGCAATAATGTAGCAATAATATAAGCATGTAGCAATATGATTACATACACAATTATATATTACATATTATATATAAGTACGCACACGTATATAACCATGTATTTATATATACCAATATGCGTATACAAGTATTATATTCTTTTAATTTAAATTTGTCAACAAATATTATTCCCCCGAGGTAGACCCAAATTTTGGGTCTACCTCGGGGGAACAGCAAATTTCTGGATATCGTATTTAACTATAGCTAAACTGCTAACTTCAGCTATACACCCAAAGTTTGGAAGTACCTCAGAGGCACAAGTAAAGCTTTTCGTCTTTTAGTAAATGCTTTATCAATCCCTCATTATAAAGATAGCTTATAAAAGATGCTAAAGTTGAAAAATTAAAATAGTATTGCTTAAAATTAAACGATAGTCCATTTGTATACATTATTTTCGCAAGAAGCTCTTCCCTAGTCATAGGCTCATGTAAAAATTCTAGTATCTGTTCTATATAATTGTTGATATTTTTAATATTTTCATCAGCCAATTCAAGTATTTCTTCTCTATTCAATACATCTTTTGAATGACTTATAACAAAATAATCAGCATCAATATTCTTTATGTATTCTAGTGATTCTATGCTCTTTTTTACATCATAGAGATATGGAAACGAATATTTCTTCAATACTTCGCTGCCAAATATACTATCACCTAAAAAACATACATTATCAGGTGTAATTATACCTATTTGATCCTCTGAATGTCCCTCTAAAGAAATTATATTAAATTCATGCTCATAGAATTTATGTATACCATTGTTTTCGCGAAATTTATGTATACCAGGTTCCAAAATCATATCTACTTTATGATATTTATTATCTTCAAATTTACTTATGGGACTTCCACAACAAATCACTGCTGTACCAATATAAGGATATTTTAAGTGTGTCGACGTTTTTTCGGAAACGCATACCAAAGCTTTCTCATAATTATCACAAAAATATTGATTGCCACCACTATGATCAATATGATGATGAGTATTTATGATATATTTCGGTTCAATATTTTCTTTTTTAAGTACTCTGTCTATTCTCTTACCATAATTCTTACTTAAACCTGTATCTATAAGAATACACTTTTTATTGTCGAACACATATACACCAATGTTTGTTGATGCCTTTATAATATGCGTTCTTCCTTTTATATTTTCCAATTCCATAACAAAGTTTCACCTCCAAATGTTTCCTCAGAGGCACAGCAAATTTTTGGATATTGCATCAAAACGCAGATATATCGCTGACTTCAGATATATATCCAAAGTTTGGGAGTGCCTCTGAGGCGCAACCAGAATTTGTCTGCATCATTATAACACATAATTTCCTTTTTTTGCACCCCTGGGGTGCAATTTTTTACATTATTTCTCCATCACTTTTTGCCATTTTGTATTCGTAGCCTTGAGTATTCTTGATTGTAAAGCTTGTTATTTCTGTGTTAAATTTGACTATAACATATGGATATGTTATAACTGTAAGATATTTTTCTCCTGCTTTAGGTGTTTTTTCCTTAACTAAAATGTTAATTTTTCCATCTTCTTTCTTAATTGATGCTATACCTATGCCATATCCACTATTAGGTTGAGCTCCTGAGAATATGATTATATAACTATTTCCATCTTTTTTATAATGGTAATATCCCTCATTCTGCTTGTACATATTTATGATGTTTTTGATTGTACTAGATAATTGATTGTTATATAAAATTTCATATTGCATATTTATTTTCTCCTTCTCTTCTTTATTATTAGTCTCCTTATTGTTGGCATTTTCGTTGTTAGTCTCTTTATTATCTTTATTTGCTTGTCCATTTTCTTGCTCTTTGCCTAAATTTTTTGTCGTATCTTCACTTGCTTGTCCAGCTTGGGATGAATCTTGGTCTGAATCTTTGCCTGAATTTTTGTCTCCATCTTTATTCGCTTGTACATCTTGGTATCTGTCTGAATCTTTGTCAATGTTTCCATCTTTGCTAGAATCTTTTACCTTATATCTTCTTGCTTGTCCAGTTCGATCTGAATCTTTGCTAGAATCTTTTTTCTCATATTCACTTGTTTTTCCATCTTTGCTAGAATCTTTGCACGTATCTTTCTGATTATCTTTATTTTTTTCAACGCACTCCTTGGAATTTCTGTCAATATCTTCGCTAACTTCATTATTAGTATTAATATTATTTTTATCCATAGTACCAGTCTTTTCTTTGTTTCCTGTATTATTTTTATTACTACTTTCTGTGTTGTTATTTATATTTTTGTTTTTGTAATCTTTACTATTTTTATTATCTTCCTTGTCTATATTTTTCTCATCTGTATTTTTGCTTGCATCAACTTTATCATCTCTGTTATATCTCTCACTAAATTCATTATTTTGTTTATCTTTGTCATAATTGCTATATTTATCATCTTCAATATCTTGCTTATTTTCATCGCCATTATTTGTTTCATTTATTTCAGAATCTTTATTATCTTTGTTATCTCTTTCACTAGATTTAACACCTTGCTTATCTTTATCATTATCACAATTACTTGATTTACTTATTTCAACGTCCTGTTTATTCTTATCCTCTTTATTTGATTTACTCACTTTATTTGATTTAGCGGTCTTACCATCTTTACTATCATTATTATTTATATTTATGTTTTTACCATTGCTTGTTTTATTATTTTTATTATTTTTATTATTTTTATTATTTTTATTATTTTTATTATTTTTATTATTTTTATTATTTTTCATATTTGTACTAGCACTTATTGTATTGCTTTTATTTACATCATTCGAACTTTTGTTTTTTTTGCAACCTACCATTACCATGCATAATAGTAAAGCTAAAATATATATCGTTACTTTTCTTTTTCCCTTCATCATTGTCACCTACCTTTATATCTATATCTTTTTTCTTTTCTCCTCCTCTGAGGTGAAACCAAAATTTGGGATAGCCTCAGAGGTAGAACCAGAAATTGGTTCTACCTCTGAGGCAAATCCAATTTTTTTAAAACAGCTCTCCTCATATAGGAAAGCTGTTTTTATTGTGTAATATAAAATCATTCAACATTCAAACATTCAACATCCAAACATTCAAACATTCAACATCCAAACATTCAAACATTCAACATCCAAACATCAAGTATTCAAACATTCAACATCCAAACATTCAAACATTCAACATCCAAACATCAAGTATTCAAACATTCAACATCCAAACATCAAATATTCAATCATTCAACATCCAAGCATTCAAACGTTCAAATATTCTATTTCTACTATTTTATATCATATTCTATTACATCTGAAAGTGGATTCATTGAATCAAATGAATTCCATACAAATGCTTTTAATTTATACTTACCTTCTTCTGGAATATTAAGTATTCCCATCATAACAACTTCATCATTACTTGCTAATTTTTGACTACTTGCTACTACATTAACCATAGCACCATTTTCATCAAACAAGCCCAATATCAATGATGCATTTGAAGCTTTATCCGTAATATTTGTAGCTTTAATTTGAATTTTAACTTGGTCACCATTATGGAATGTCTTGTCACCAGTTAAATTTTCAATAGCTATAGGATTAGTTTTTTCTCCTCTATAAACCTTTATTGTTCTAACTGTAGTATTTGAAGCAAAATCTACAGCTTTAAGTTTTATTATTGTTACTGGAGAATTTAATTTTATTTCCCTAGAAAATTCTCTTTCTGTATCGTCTCCTCTAGGTGTATCGTATTCAACATTCAATACTTGACTGCCATTTATAAAGAATTTATATCCCTGCATGTTATCTTTAACTTTACCTGTAACTGTGTAAGAATTTGCATTCTTATCAACAATTACTTCATATACCTCTCTATTTGGATCATCAATAGATTGTTTTGGATTAGTTAAAGTAATCACAGGTGCATCAGTATCACAGTATACATTATATGCATAATTATATTCTTTTCCAGATTTGCTCTTAACATAAATATATACTTTATTTAATTCACCAGCTTTGAGTGTAATATCATGTTTAAATGCAAGTGGATTGATATTTCCTGAAATTTCTTCTTTTACGCCTAACTTCACAGTCTTGCCATTGATTTCAAATTTTTCGGGAATTGATGTAACGCTACCTTCTAATGTAAAAGTAGTTTTATTTACAACACTACCCTGTCCTAAGTTATCAAATTTTATGCTTAAATCCTTTCCATTTATGGAAAATATAATTGAATCACTATCAAGAACTTTCGTTTCATCCTTATTTGCAGCTTCAACTTTTACAACATGTTTTCCTGGTTCAAGCCCTTTAATAACATACTCTAATTTTTTATCATTCTTTATTACTTGTCTGTTATCTTCATCATCATCATCAATCTTTATTACAAAATGATCAAGCTCACTCATTAACTTATCAGAAGCTTTATATTCTAATTTTACATCTCCTTCATCAACCAAGCTATATGATTCTGGTGAAGTAATTTCTATTTGAGAATCTTTAGCAGTATTGATTACTATGCTGTATCCCATTCCCATATTTCCTGCATAATCTATAGCTACTGGAGCAACTATATTAGCATGATATGGAAGTTTAATACTCATTTCATATTTTCCTGTTTCTTTATTATAGTAGTCACTCGCATTAAATATCTTATGTCCATCATTTTCATATAATTCAGATTTATTACTAGCAAAATCCTTTATCAATATTGCAAATGTATGAATATCAGTCATATTATCTGAAGCCTTAAACGAAACTTTATAATCTTCTGTTGGGCTTTCATCAAAGAACTCATCAGTATTAACTACTGGCTTAGTCTTATCAACTTTTACAGGCATACTCAATTCTTGATATCTTGCACCCTCAAAATCAATTTTACTCTTTAATGATACATAGTATTGTCCTTCTGGTACTGATTTTACTCCACCTGTTGATGGATCATATTCTTTACCATCCCATGCCCAATCTTCACTAGTTGTATACCAATGATTTGGTTGCTCAGCTAAAACTTCTTTTCTAAGATTAGTGCTTTCAGCAACAGTTTTAATCAACTCACCATTTGAATCCTTAATATTAACTTCGAAATCTTTGGCGTTTCTCAATAGAGTAACTATTGGCAATACATTGGTATTAGCATCTTCATCATCAGGATTTATTGCAAAATCTTTTGGCTCAACTATTGGATTACCATATTTGTCATACCCAACAACTCCTAAGTAATATATATTACCTTTTGAGTTTATTGTAAATAAAGAACCTTCTCCAAGTTTTGTTTTTCCATCATACATTGGAGCATCAAGTATAGGAAGCTCGTCCCAATCTCCATAGAATCCCATATAAGGTATTCCTATATCAGGCACATCAGAATCCTGTGGAATTAATCTAATAAATCCTTCTGCAAAGTTATCTACTGGAGTATCATCACTCATATTTATTGTAGCATTGATTGTTATAGATGACCCAGTTGTAACTGTTATTGTATCTTTGTCAAATGTTATTGAAGCTCCTTTTAGTGGAACATCATATGACATTGTATAACCAGTATCTTTTGATGGAAGGAAATTTCCCTGTTCAGTCATAACACCACTTAAATCTTCAACTTTGTAAGTTATAGTCTTATCACCATAATTATGAACTACAAGTGGAATTTCAGTAGTTTCACCCATTTCCTTTAGCGCTGCTACTGCTTCACCATTGTAAGTAATAGTAACATTATCTTTAATTGCTGCTTCAGTATCAACTAATCCAGCTCCCTGTCTTCTTGGAGAATATGGAGTTCCATGATGATACTTGTCCATTTTAACTTCAGCCGTATTTATAGCCAATGCTTTAACAAATTCAGCTTTTTCATCTGGATTTTCAAAGCTTAGCTTTCCTTCTTTAATCATATCATTTATATGTTGCATTATAAGTGCTGTACATCCTGCTACATATGGTGAAGCCATAGATGTACCTGACATAGATTCATACTTATTATTTGGAATTGTAGACCATACATCTCCACCAACACCTGTTATTTGAGGTTTAAAATCCAAGTTTGGTGTAGGTCCCCATGATGTAAAGTCTGACATATCTCCTTTATCAGGGTTAATTATTGATGTTATTTTACCATTAAACTTGATTCTAACATTTTTACCAATTAATGAATTTATTTTAGCACCATCTGTCTCTCCTATAAACAATGCTGGAATTCCTAATCCATCTTGTTCCACCATGTGTACAAGAGCATTTCCTTTATTGTTATAAACTATCACGCCTATAGCTCCAGCTGCTTTTGCATTGCTTTGTTTTACTGTAAAAGCATACTTTCCTCTTTTAATAAGTGCAATTTTACCATGAAGGTCTTTACCTGCAAATTCAGCAGGAGTTCCACCTAAACCACAGTACACAACTTCATAACCATTAGGATCATTCAAAGCTTCAACTGGATCTATAGAGCATTGAGCATATGCAACTGGCTCCTTACTAGAACCTCCATCCCAAGTATAATCTAAACCTGGAGAAGTTATTCTATTATTTTCAAATGAAGCTACCTGCATTGATTCATGTGCAAGTCCTGGTGAACCAACTAATCCAGTATCTTTAACATTTGGAAATTTGTATGGTGCTGTTGAATACTGAGAATTTCCTGCAGATATAACAACTACTACACCATTTTCAGTTGCTTCTCTTACTGCTGTCTGCTCTCCATCAGTCATATCTTGGAAAGCTGCAGTCGAACCTAAACTCATATTTATAACATCTGCACCATGTAAAACTGAATCTTCAATAGCTGCTATAATATCATCTGAATAAGCACTATTTTTGCCCGGTTTATTCGAGAAAACTTTCATTGCAAGCAATTGACATTCAGGTGCAACCCCTTTAATACCTTCATTCTTATTAATCTCATCTTGCTCTTGACAGTTAGCACCAACAATACCTGCTACATGCATTCCATGTGGACTTGTACCTGGAGCTGGTATTACATCTTGGTTGTCATCTGCAAAGTTATGCCCATAAGGAACTTTTTCTGTGAAATATATTCCAGGTCCTTTTGGATTTTCGTTTGTCAATTTTATTGCAGATGGAGTTGTTGAAGAAGAAATAACCATATCTTTATGCTTATAATCAATGCCTGTATCGATTATAGATACAACCATTCCTTCTCCTTTGTAACCATAATCTTTCCAAATATTAGCTATATTTGTCTTCATATCTTTCGCATAATTCATGTCAGGATAATATTCATTAGCAACCTGTACACTTTTAACACCCGGCATTTCAGCAATTTTATTCAAATCCTTATATTTCGCTTCTACACTAAATCCATTTAATAATACTGAATATCTGTTTTCAAGTTTAATATTAGGATCATGCTTTAACACTTCATTAATTGTACTATTCTGTGTTTTTAAAATATTCTGTGATATTTTTGAATTATTAGCAACTGCTTTTAAAGATCTTCCGTGACAATAATCCTTAACTGATTTACCATTAAGCTCAACTATTAATCTTACCTTGTCTTCTGGATTATGCTGTTTTTTACCTTTGTTAGGTACATTGTCATTAAAATATTTTAATCTACTATTCTTACTATTGTATTTTCTTTCACTATTTAAGTGCTTTAAATCCCTAAGTTGTTTACGTGCCTCTTCATAAATCTTATCTTTAACTTCCTTTGATATAGTTAATTCTTCCCCTTTGTATAAATTTTTATGCATATCTTTATTGTTATCAGCAAATACCTTCATAGAAGGAGTAAAAACTAATCCGAATATCATTACAAAAGTCATAATAATGCTCATTAACTTCTTATGCTTATACCTCACTATACTACCCCCCTGTTTAAATAATACATAAATAAATTCAAAATTTAATCTTATTATAATGCATATAAGTGCATTATGGTTTATTTACCATTTAATAACATTTATATATAATTTTTTCTCATTTGTTATTCATAACTACATATATACTTATCTTTAGTTTGTATATATAAATTTTCCCTCCTCCCTCTCATAATTTAAATCCTCACAGAAATTTTTATTTTCAATTCCTGTAAGTACACTTTCCATTATAATAAATTCTCATGTGTAAAATGATATCGAGCTTAATACTAAATCAGTACAAAATCTTTTTTTTAATAATTTTACACAAAGAATTCATAAGCTTATCTTTACTCATGAAAACATTCTGAGCAACAAACATATCTAATCATACCAATCAAATAAGTTTCAGTTAGATACCCCAATCTGAATTGTTCTTTTAATTATACCCTCATTTTTTATTGCATTTATATATACTGTGTACTTACCTTTTTTACGAAGAACCGTAGTAAAATCGCATCTATTACCTATTATTCCTCCATCATTTTTGTCTTTTTGTCCAACAAAAACTATAGCTCCTTTTTCATTTTCTATTTTTAATGTAACTGAATTTTTTATATTAGGGCTTTCAATTGATATAGTCACCTTTTGTCCTTGAATGTCAATATTTACTGGTTTTTCTTCATCTGTACCATTAATATCAAATGTCCTTACAATAATCTTCTCATTCTTTATAGCATTTATATATGCTGTATATCTACCATTTTCAAGCTCTGTTGTAAATTCACATTTATTATTTATTATCTCTCCTCTAGCCTTATCCTTTTGATCAACATAAACCTTATCGCCTTTTTCATTCTCGATTTTTAATGTAACTGAATCTTTAATATTAGGACTTTCAATTGATATAGTAACTCTATGACCTTGTACTTTAACGTTTACTGAACGCTTAGTCACAGATGAATCATTTACTATAACTGTTCTAGTTACCTCATCTGCCTTATTTCCTGCTGCATCACTTACATTATAATGTATTGTAAATGCTCCAGTTTTACTTGTATCTACATTTGCAACTTCATTGCCAGATACGTCTGTAACAGTAACTTTGATATTATCACTTATATCTCCATCAATATTATCTACTGCTGTGGCACCTGAATCTTCAAAAGTTTGTCCTACCGTTAATTCTACTATCTTTTCACCTCTTAATACGATAACTGGCTTTTCTGTATCAGGTACTTCTCTTTCTCTAACAACAACCATTCTAGTTACTTCATTCGCCTTATTCCCTGCCGTATCGCTTACATTATAGTGTATTATAAATGTTCCCGGTTTACTTGTATCCACATTTGCAACTTTATTACCAGATACATCTGTAACAGTAACTTTGACATTAGCACTTATGTCTCCATCAATATTGTCTACTGCTGTTACTCCCGGTTCTTCAAAAGTTTGTCCTACTGTTAATTTTATTGTTTTTGCACCTATTAATGTAATAACTGGTTTTTTTGTGTCTAATATTACTTTCTTCTTTACTATAACTGTTCTAGTTACCTCATCTGCCTTATTTCCTGCTGCATCACTTACATTATAGTGTATTATAAATGTAAATGGTTTTCTCGTATCCACCTTGGTAAATTCATTGCCAGCTCTATCTGTAACAGTTACATTAACTCTTTTACTTATATCCCTATCAATATTGTCTACTGCTATTACTCCTGGATCTTCAAAATAGTTTCCTGCAATAACTTCAATTACTTTGGAGCCTTTTAATGTAATAACTGGCTTTTCTGTATCTAATACTACTTCCTCTTTTACTATAACTGTTCTAGTTACTTCATCTGCCTTATTCCCTGCTGCATCGCTTACATTGTAGTGTATTATAAATGTTCCCGGTTTACTTGTATCCACATTTGCAACTTTATTACCAGATACGTCTGTAACAGTAGCTTTAACATTAGCACTTATATCTCCATCAATATTGTCTACTGCTATTACTCCTGGATCTTCAAAATAGTTTCCTGCAATAACTTCAATTACTTTGGAGCCTTTTAATGTAATAACTGGCTTTTCTGTATCTAATACTACTTCCTCTTTTACTACAACTGTTCTAGTTACTTCATCTGCCTTATTCCCTGCTGCATCGCTTACATTGTAGTGTATTATAAATGTTCCCGGTTTACTTGTATCCACATTTGCAACTTTATTACCAGATACATCTGTAATAGTAGCTTTAACATTAGCACTTATGTCTCCATCAATATTGTCTACTGCTGTTACTCCTGGATCTTCAAAATAGTTTCCTGCAATAACTTCAATTACTTTGGAGCCTTTTAATGTAATAACTGGCTCTTCTGTATCTAATACTACTTCCTCTTTTACTACAACTGTTCTAGTTACTTCATCTGCCTTATTCCCTGCTGCATCGCTTACATTGTAGTGTATTATAAATGTTCCCGGTTTACTTGTATCCACATTTGCAACTTTATTACCAGATACATCTGTAATAGTAGCTTTAACATTAGCACTTATGTCTCCATCAATATTGTCTACTGCTGTTACTCCTGGATCTCTGAAAATTTGTCCTACTGTTAACTCTAAACTTTTTTCACCTTTTAATGTAATAACTGGTTTTTCTGTATCTAATAAACCCTTTACTGGTCCAACAAAATCACTTAGAACTGCAACACCCTTATTTTTTCCAGTTTTAGCTACAGGAGTTACCTCAAATGATATATATTTCCCTTCATCCTCTGAAGTCAATTTATATGTTTTCGATATTGCACCATCAATTTTGACTTTATTCGTTCCACTATTATCATCTGCTCTATACCATTTAAAAATTGAATCTCCTTCTTTGTCTCCATTCCTATCATAATAAACATAATTCCCTGTTAATATCTGTCCAACAATAAAGTTACCTAATATAGTTACATCATTTGCTGTAGGAGGTTTTTGTGCTACATGGCCATCTCCTGCATGACTACTACTTGAATGACTAGTTTTACTTGAAGTTTTGCTTGAATCTTCATCTATATTCGTATTTGCTGATGTAATTCCATTATTACTCTCCACAATACCTCTACCAATATTCTTAACATTCTTAGTAGTCTCCTTTACTACTGCTCCACTCCCAACATCAATATTCACATCAAGTTTTGAACAAATTTTACCAATATATGAATTTGCTTTTATCTTTATTTTAGCATTATTTTCAATTGTAATTTTATCAAAATTACCATCGAAAAATACAAATGCATGCTTATCGAAAGTACTTACAATCACATTTGGTATACTTGTATATTTAGATACTCTAAGCGTTACACCGCTTTCTAATATAACAGATTTATCAAAGCATCCTCGCAATTCTACTGCTTGTCCATATACTGATTTCATACCATCCTCAATATTTATTATTACATTTCCAAAGGAACCAGAAATAACATCTAAAATTGCCGCTGAAGAAACCCTAGTTCTGCCAATCAATGATCTTCCTCTTAATTCAACTCTTAAATTTCTATCACTAAGTACATTTAGTTCTGACGATTTTACATTATACAAATGTATACTGCTTGTACCACCTGAAAGAACATCTATACATCTTGAATTTGTATTCAACAAATTTGTTGTTCCTTCTTTTCCTGGATTTATCACAATTTTATTAGACACATTGGTATTCAATACTCTCACAGAATCAGCATTAATATAAACACTTCCATATATGTCTGCATCTCTTAATTCATATCCTGATGCTAATATATCAATATCTGACTTTAATTCTTTATCTGAATCTAAAAATGCTTTCATGTCATTTATAACAACTACATTCTTATCGTAATCTAAATTCATAGAATTTTTATTTATATCCAAAACATTCTTTGAAACAAATATATTAGACATAAATTTTTTATCTTCTATATCTTTATTCAAAGTTATTATGACTGTTTTCCCATCTTCCATCAATTTTATGGTATCCTTATCAGATAAAATGTCACTATTAATCTTATAATTTAACTTATCTAGTGCAGTAGTAACATCTACTTTTTTGTTGAATTGTACCATAATTTGATTTGAAGCTATATAGCAAGCTCTTGTTACAGTTAATAATATTTTTTTCCCATCTCTTTCAGCATAATCACTAAGTTCTCCCAAATTATTCATATAAGTTACAGCTCGTATTTTGTTTTTTGAAATCTCTTTACCTGATGAATTATCATACCATTTGCCATCATATCCCTTAACATAAATTTCATATGAATCATTCGCAATTTTTTGAATATTTGGCGAATCTTCTTTGTTATTAATGTACTCCAAATCGTATGCCTTATCCCGTAGCACTACCGTTCCTTTCGGAATATCTGCAAATACTGGTAAGCTTACGGTCAATAATAGCAAAAGAAAAATACTGGTAATTTTTTTTAGCACTTCCATTATTATACCTCCTTTTTTTTGTTTTTCGCCTATATTATACCACAGATAAATATATAATTCATCCTTTATTGGTAAATTTATTGCATATTGATTATTTTTAATATAAAATAGTTTTACTGGCTATTTTAGCAACCGATAACTTGAATTATTTGTAAATATATTATTCTTATAACTTTATAGAACTTTATTATCAACAATTGCTATACTTAGTTGCTAGTAAACTTATTTTTCAAAACAAAATACCAGAAGTTCAAGTGAAAAAGCTACCATATTTTCACTTTCTTATTCTTACTTGGTTACGACAAAATCAGTACTTCAAGTAAAAAATCTACTCCACTTGAAACAAAAACTCTAATCTTTTGGTTATAAGAATAATAATCTTGTAAAGTTGACAAATTTGCAAATATTATGATTAAAAATACTAAAATAGTCAAAAATTTAGATATTATCAGATATTACTTTAAATGAACAAAAATCATTACAATAAGTTGCTTTAATTTGTAATATGCGATATAAATATTTATATTTAACATCAGTATTTATATTTAACATCAGTATTTATATTTAACATTAGTATTTATATTTAACATTAGTATTTATATTTAACATTAGTATTTATATTTAACATTAGTATTTATATTTAACATTAGTATTTATATTTAACATCAGTATTTATATTTAACATCAGTATTTATATTTAATATCATGGTTATCCCACAGAAAGTATTTTAAAAAGAAACTCATCACTATATATGCATAAGAATCAATTTCATAAATACTATATGTTGTATATTTGAAATTTATCCATAGCTTATTGTGGTTTAATCATATATTTTGTGTTAATATTCACTATGAAAATTTCTACACACTGCATTTTTTCGTTGTAATATATTATAAAAATCTAAATTACGAATCGAATACAATAAGTTACAAATAACTTGATAACTCAATTTGTAATACTGAATTTTACTGTTTTACTGTACTAAATGATGCTTTAAAATCACACTAAAATGGTATTTTTCATTTAACTGATTGAATTTTGTTCATTTATAGTATCTTAATAGTCAAAAACAAGGAGGTGACAGCTAACCACACTATCATGCGAGAATTAAATCTTAAAACAACAACATGTTTTTTCTAAAGTTTCTAGACTTAGAAAAAAACTCTATTTCAACTTTGATAAGTATACTTGCAAAGTTCTTAAAATCGTATAATTTTCTAGACAAAATTTTCTAGACAAAAATATGAATTTTATAACTTGATAAGTATAACATTTAAAAAATTAAAAATTTATTATTATTATTACGCAAGGGGGTGAGCTAGTTGTACTTATCAAATACAACTAGAAAAAATTCATTTATTAAAAAAACATTCAAAAATCTAAGCATTATTTTATGTTTCTCAATCATATTTAATTATTTTATAGGATTGACTTCTATTCAAGCTACCGAAACTGTTTCAAAAGATTTGATTATATCAGAGTATGTTGAAGGCTCTGGAAATGATTACAAAGCAATAGAACTTTATAATAACAGCGGACACGATGTAGATTTATCCAATTATTCACTAATTAATTGTTTTAATGGCAACCAATTAAATGAAGGTTCTGTCTTAAAATTAAATGGAAATTTAAAATATAAAGATACTTTAGTAATTGTTGTTAATAAAAATTTAAAATCCAAACTAGAAAATTTAGGAGTAAATAATGTAATAATAGGATATAACGCTATAAATTTCAATGGAGATGATGCACTAGTATTAAAAAAAGGTAATACAATAATAGATTCAATTGGTAAAGTAGGTGAAAGAAAAGTTTGGTCAAGTGGATCAATATCCACAAAAGATCATACACTAATTAGAAAAAGTTCTGTTCTCTACGGTGATACCATTATCAATGATAATTTTGATCCATCAATCGAATGGATATCTTTCCCTAAAAATGATATTACTCATTTAGGTTATCATGAAATAGATTCATCATCAGAAAATATCCAAAACTCAGCTATTGTTAACGCAACACCTGCTCCCGGCGAAGTAGAAAAAGGAACCAAAATCACTTTAAGCACAAGTACAACAGGGTCATCAATTTATTTCACACTTAATGGAGAAGATCCAATAAGTAATGGTTTACTGTACACAAACCCAATAGAAATCAATGAAGATAAAACAATTACTGCTGTTGCTAAAAAAGATGAAAAATACGGCAAAAAATCTTCGTTCAAATATACTATTAAAAAACCATTAAAACTAATTTCTATAAAAAGTGCAAGACAAAAAAACAAAGGTGAAAAAGTACTTATAGAAGGTGTAATCACTGGCAAAATAGGAAACAACGCATATATTCAAGATAACACTGCTGGTATATATTTATATGCTGGTAGTAATATTCAAAAAGATTTCGTAGTAGGAAATAAAGTAAGTATAGTAGGAGAAATTGATGACTGGAATAATTTAAAGCAATTAAAAAACATAGAGTGTATTAAACTTATTTCAACTGGTAACACTCTTATTCCTAAGAAAATCAATGCTTCAGATATAGGCGAAGATTTGGAAAGTCAACTAGTAAAGATATCAAACATTGAATTAACAGAAGTTCCTGCAGATTCATACAAAGGATACACAATTAAAGCCAAGCAAGGTGAAACTCAATTACAACTAAGAGTAGATTCACATATTGCTGAAGATATTGACAGTAATAATTATAAAAATGGCTTTATAGTTGACATAATAGGAATTATCGGACAATACAAATCTAATTATCAAATAATGCTCAGAAACAAACATGATATAATAACAAATTCATCTAGAGTTAAACCCGTTGAAAGTTCAGTTAGACCTGGAATAATCAAAAAGGGTACTAAAATAACTTTATATACAGAAACTATTGGCGCAAAAATATATTACACATTAGATGGAAGCAAACCAACATGTAAGAGTATTTTATATAATGGTCAAGCTATAATTTTAAACAAGAATAGCACAATAAAAGCCATTGCAATAAAAGAAAATATGTTAGATAGCTTAGTTAAGACATTTAACTTCATAGTAAGAGAACCCGGTGAAGCAACTAGAATCCGATATATTCAAGGTCAATCTCATATATCTCCCCTTATTAACACTACTGTTGATGAGGTTATGGGTATAGTTACTGCAGTTGAGGGTACAAAGGCTTTCTATATGCAAGATCCTAACCCTGATAATGATATTAAAACTTCTGAAGGTATATATGTATATAAATATAAAAGCGGTGTAAAAGTTGGTGATTTAGTAAAAGTTACAGGTACTGTTAAAGAAATCGTAAATGGATTTGAAGGTGGTCTAACAACAACAGAAATAGCTGCAACTAATGTTTCCATTGAATCTCATAACAATCCTCTTCCTAAGCCAGTAATAGTAGGAATTGGTGGTAGGATACCTCCTACTCAAATTATCGATAATGACAGTTTTAATAAATTTGATCCAGATGAAGATGCAATCGACTTTTATGAAAGTTTAGAAGGAATGCTAGTTGAAATAAATAACCCATTGATAGTCGGTATATCTGAAAAATACGGTGAAATTACAGTTGTTGGAGATGATGGTCAAAATTCTGTTAATAAAAAAAGTATACACAATGGTCTAGTTATATCAAAAGATAACTTTAATCCTGAAAGAATTACTATTGATGATGTACTCGTGCCTTTATCTAATCGCTCTAAAAAATTTATCAATCCAAACTTTAAGGTTAAAGTAGGAGATAAATTTGCAAATTCAGTTATAGGTGTAATGAGCTACGGCTATGGAAAATACACTCTATTAAATACTGAAGCATTACCAAAAATCATTGATGGAGGAGCCAAACGAGAAATCACAAAAATAGTGCCAAATGAAGACAAGCTGACTATAGCTAGTTATAACATTGAAAATTTTTCATCAAAAACTGATCCAAAAAGAATAACTGGAATAGCTAAATCAATAATAAATAATCTAAAAGCTCCAGATATCGTATCACTAATAGAAATTCAAGATAATGATGGTAGCAAAAATACTTCGATAGTAGATGCAAGTCAAACTTATAAAAAATTAATTGATACTATAATCGATAATGGTGGTCCTAAATATAAATTTACTGACATTAATCCAGTAGATGATAAGGATGGTGGAATTCCAGGTGGAAATATCCGTGTCGGCTTTATATACAGGAGTGATAGAGTTTCTCTTGTAAATGATGGCAAAAAAGGAGATCCAACTGAATCCGTGAAAATTGTAGGCAAAAATGCTACTGCCCATTTATCAGTAAATCCTGGAAGAATCGCTCCAACAAATGAAGCCTTTGAACACAGCAGAAAAAGTTTAGTTGCTGAATTCAACTTCAAAGGACAAAAAGTATTTATAATAGGAAATCATTTATGTTCGAAACGAGGAGATGATGGGCTATTTGGTTCACATCAACCACCTAAAAGAAATAGCGAAATACAAAGGCATAAACAAGCTACTGTTATAAACAATTTTGTTGATCAAATTTTTAAAGCAAACCCAAATGCAAATGTAGTTGTTTTAGGTGATTTGAATGATTTTAATTTCTCTGAAACCGTATCAATACTTAAAGGCAAAGGAAATAACAATGTGCTTACTAATATGATTGATAAACTACCTAAAAACGAAAGATTTTCTTATGTACATGAAGGTAACTCACAAGTACTAGACAATATATTAGTTAGCAATCACTTAGTTGATAGCACTACTATTGATATAGTTAACATAAATTCCGAATTCATAGATGCCTGTGGAAGAGTAAGCGATCATGATCCCGTATTAATTCAAATGAAACTCCAAAATCAAAATAGTGATACAAATGTGAATAACGATATAATTTTGGACATACTTACCCCACAAGAAAATCTAGATAATATTAAAGTTGGTGGAGACGCTAAAATCACAATTAGAGCAAAAAATATTTCTCAATCTACCAAAGATATAACACTAATTATAGCATTATATGACAAAAATAATTCTATGTTAAACTACTCAGCAACAAAAATTTCGCTAAAAGCTGGTGAAAGTTCAGACATGACATCATCAATGAAAGTAATAGCAGGTGGTTCAAAAATAAAATGTATGATCTGGGACTCACTAGAAAAAATGTCGCCTCTGAGGCACAACAAAATTTTGTATATCGCTCCTTAGCCGCCATATATAGCCGGTTCAGAGGCACAACCAAAAAAATGGCTGCGCCTCTGAGGTCGTTCCAGAAAATGGTTACACCTCAGAGGCGTAACCAAAAAAAGGAACTATAGGTTAATCCTAACCTATAGTTCCTTTTTAAGCATTTCGCAACTTTTCGCAACTTATTTTTTCTGATTCCTCTAAAGATAATGAACGAATTAATCTTCTCGCTGGCAAAATCGATATAGGACTCATGCTGAACTCATCCAATCCCATGCCAAGCAATATTGGAATCAATGTCTTATCCCCAGCCATTTCACCGCACATTCCAACCCAAATTCCTTCTTGATGTGCATTATCTATTACCATCTTTATTAATCTTAAAACACCTAAATTAAATGGACTGTATAAATGGCTTATCTTTTCATTAGTTCTATCCACAGCAGTTGTATACTGTATTAAATCATTGGTTCCTATGCTAAAGAAATCCACATGTTTAGCTAATATATCACTTATAATAGCTGCTGAAGGAACCTCTATCATCATACCAATCTCAATATCTTTAGAAATTTCATATCCTTCATTTATTAATTCCTCTTTAACTTGACTCAATATTTCCTTTGCTTCTAAAAGTTCCTCTAAACTAGAAATCATAGGGAACATTATCCTAAGTTTTCCATAAATACTTGCTCTCAATAACGCCCTCAACTGTGTACAAAATATATCTCTTCTATCTAAACAAAGCCTTATAGCTCTATATCCTAAAAATGGATTCATTTCATAATCAAACTTTAAATAGTCTAAATTCTTATCTCCACCAATATCTAATGTACGAATTACAACTGGCTTATTCTTCATAGCTTCAAGAACAGTTTTATATGCATTGTACTGTTCTTCTTCTGTTGGTAATTCATGTCGATTCATGTATAAAAATTCTGTTCTAAAAAGTCCAACACCTTCAGCATCATTATCTATTAATGCTTCAACATCACTAGGTGTTCCTATATTACCTACTAATTCGACAACTTTCCCATCTGTAGTTATACTTTCTTTTCCAACTAATTCTTTTAATTCCTTTTTATTTTCTTCATAAATTCTTTTTTTATCTTCATAATACTTCTTTTGTTCATCATTTGGATTAATTATAACTTCTCCAGTTTCTCCATCAAACGCTACAATGTCTCCACTCTTAACATTCTCTGTTATGTTATTTAGTCCTACTACTGCTGGTATCCCTAGTGTTCGAGCCATGATAGCTGTATGCGATGTTCTTCCACCAATATTAGTTAAAAATCCTTTAACCCTTTTTTTGTCCATTGACGCAGTATCAGATGGAGTCAAATCTTCAGCTACCAATATTATTTCTTCTGATAAGCTTGTTATATCAGATTGCTCCTTGCCAAGCAAATATTTTAGTACTCTTTTGGATATATCTTTTATATCAGCTGCTCTTTCCCTCAAGTATTCATCATCTATTGCTTCAAAAACTTGAATAGTTTGATTTACGACTTCATTAAATGCATATTCAGCATTTATTCCAGTTTCTATTTTCTTTAAGGTTGAATCTATTAATTCTGGATCTTGTAAAATCATTAAATGAGCCTGAAATATTTCAGCATTATCCTCACCTAATTCTTCTGTAACTTGAACTTTAATTTTCTCTAAATCTTCTTTGGACCTTAAAACAGCCTTATTAAATCTTTCCTTTTCTAATTCAATATCTTCTATTTCTTCTTTTTCTACATTTAATTCCTCTTCTTGAAGAACTAAAACCTTACCTAAAGCTATTCCAGGACACACTCCGATTCCCTTAACCATCATTTCAATTCCTTCCTTAATTATTTTATCGAATTTATAAGAATTTTATAATACTCCCACTTCTACACGTGGTATATGGGAGATTTAAACTTTTTGCTTTAAACGAAATACTCTTTAAGCTAAAATGTTGCTTCGCCAGCTGGGTCTAAGTGGCGAAAAAATCTAGACAAAGCATAATTTCTGTCTAAGTATAATTTCTGCCTAAAGCACAAAGCATAATTTCTGTCTAAGTATAATTTCTGCTTAAAGCATAATTTCTGTCTAAGCATAATTTCTGTCTAAAATGTTGTTTTGCCGGGCTGAGTTTAGGTAGCGAAACAATTTAGAGGAAATACAATAACGTTTGTCTAGTAAATCCTTCTCCATATACTTTAGTGGCGAAACAATTTAGAGGAAATACAATTCCCACCTGATAATTTCCACCTAAAATCCCAACACCTGAAATCCCAACACCTAAAGTCCCAATGTTTTCATTTTACACTTTTTTATTTTAGCAAAACAAATTTAATCTAAAACAAATTTAATCTAAATTATTAAGTAGCTCTAATAATGCATTCATAGCTTCCTCTTCATCTACACCAGAAGTCTTTACTATTACTTCATCACCTTTAGAAATTCCGCTACTCATCAATCCCATTATTGATTTAGCATTTATTCCATTAATAGTAATATCGCACTTGAATCCTGAAGCTAACTTAACTATATTTCCTGCTGGTCTTGCATGAATTCCATTTTCAGCCTTAATTATTATTTTCTTTTCCATATTATGTCTGTCTCCCTTCTGTAATTCACCCCAGGGGTGTAAATTTTACCAATTAGAAAGGAGATATAATCTTAGTATCTCCTTTCTAATATTTTAATATTTTTTAATATTTCTCTAATTATAATATTTATTAATAATAATGGTTATCCCACAGAAAGTATTTTAAAAAGAAACTTATCACTATATATACATAAGAATCAATTTCATAAATACTATATGTTGTATATTTGAAATTTATCCATAGCTTATTGTGGTTTAATCATAATATTTATTAATAATATTTATTAATAATAATAATTATAATTATTATTTAACAATTTTCAACATATTATCTTTGCAATTTACATTTCCTTTAGCAATCTTATCTATAGATTTAAATTCTGACGTATTAGTGATAACTATAGGAGATATTGTCGATTTAGCTTTTTTCTTAACTAATTCTAAATCAACTTTTAATAATTTATCTCCAACTTTAACTTCATCACCCTGTTTAACAAAAGCTTCAAAACCTTCTCCATTCATTTTAACAGTATCAATACCTATGTGAATCAAAAGTTCTGCTCCTAAATCAGTCATTATTCCTACTGCATGTTTAGTTCTGAACAATTGAGTTATTTTACCATTAACTGGTGAAGTAACTATACCATCAACTGGTTCTATTGCAATACCTTCACCTAATAATTTTTCTGCAAATGTAGCATCTGGAACCTCTGATATATCTACTATTTTACCCTTCATTGGAGATACTATTATTTCTTCTCCACTTTTAGAATTCCTAGAAACCGCACCATTTTTACCACTCTTACTCTTAGAAACTGTAGCATTCATGCCATTCTTGTTAGACACATTTTCACTATCCATTGCAGCCTCTTTGTTAACATTTTCAAACGCTTTAGCTCCACCAGCTGCAATTATTGACTTTATTTCATCTTTTAAAGCTTCTGCTTCTGTTCCAAATACAACCTGAACACTTCCGCCACCTGCATCCATAACTCCCGCAGAACCTAAAGCCTTTAATCTATTCTTATCAACCATAGATGAATCATTCAATTCCAATCTAAGTCTTGTAATACAAGCATCTATATGTTTTATATTTGCAGCATCTCCTAATGCTTTTAATACTTCAAGAGCCTTTTGTGACGCTGATATATTAAGTGCTTCACTCTCAAGATCTTCTCCTCTACCTGGAGTTTTAAGATTAAATTTCTTAATTGCATAATAGAACACTACAAAATACAGAACACCAATTATTGGTCCAACTATATAGAACAATTTCCATGGATTACCTGCATTAAAATACGATATAAAGAAATCTATCAATGAAGATGTAAATGTATATCCAAGTCTTATATGGAATAAATTTATTAAAAATCCTGATACAAATGCCAATAAAACATGTGCAACGTATAATATTGGAGCAACAAATATGAATGCAAATTCAATTGGTTCAGTTATACCAGTTATTATTGAAGTCAATGCTGCTGTAAGCATTACACCACCAACAGCTTTTCTATTTTTCTTATCAGCTGTTAAAGTCATAGCAAGTGCTGCTGCTGGCAATCCAAAAATCTTTAATGGATACTCAGATGCCATTATAGCCCCTGCAGTAGGGTCGCCTGCAAAGTATCTTGCACTTTCACCTCTAAATACTTCACCTGCTGCATTTGTAAATGTTCCAAAGTCAAATAAGAATGGTGCATAGAATACATGATGTAAACCTGTTGGTATCAATGCTCTGTTACCTGCTGCAAATATTCCACCGCTCAGACTAAATCCAGCTATTTTTGCATCTAACACACTCTTACCAAATGCATTAATTGCACCTTGTATTGGAGGCCATATAAACCCTAATGCTATACCTAATATCATTGCTACAAAAGCTGTAATAATTGGTACAAGTCTTTTACCTTCAAAAAATCCGAGTACTGGGTGTAATTTAGTCTTAAAAAACTTTTTATATAAATTAGCCGCTATTAATCCCATTATGATTCCGCCAAAAACACCTGTGTCGATTTTAAAAGGCAATCCTCTAAGTTCACCCATTATTTTTAGTACATTTATCATAATAAAGTATCCAACACCTGCAGCAAGTCCTGCAACACCTTCACCCGCTGCAAACCCTATTGCAACACCTATTGCGAATATAAGAGGTAATTGTTCAAAGATTGCTATACCACCCTTAAACATAATGCTACCAATTGCATTTAGCATTGCATTTGCAACCTGACCATTTGGTCCTACAGCTATATTTTGAATTATTCTACCAAATGCAACCAAAAGTCCTGCTGCCGGCAAAACTGAAACTGGCAACATCAAAGATTTACCAACCTTCTGCAAAATAGCAAAAGCTCTACTACCTTTCTTTTTCATTGTAATCCTCCTTATTTTAAGAGTTTTTAGTAACCCCGGCCAAGGTTTTAATATTACTTTAGTTTTATATATAAATGGGAATTTTATAACCCATTTATTTCGCTATCTAATATTTCTTGCAATATTTACATACTATGAATAATAACTTTCATGTTAGGGCAAAAAAAGCCATTACCAATAATAAAATTACTATTTAATTGGGCTTTTAAATACTAATTATATCGAATTTACTGAATTTTAAGACTATACCAACGTCAAGCTGATTGATTTATTCATGTAAATTTTTCAAGCAAAGTTCTAATAAGCACATTCCTTTGTAGATTTACTTTTTTATTTTGCAGATTTACTTCTTCACTCTGCGATTTACTTTTTTACTCTGTAGATTTACTTTTTTACTCTGTAGATTTACTTCTTTACTTCGCATACTTACCTTGCAAATCTATTTTTCATATTCACTTTTTCTCTTTGCAATATTCACTTTTTTTACTTTTCAAATTCACTTCGCATATTTACCTTGCAAATTCACTTCGCATATTTGCTTTTTCTCTTTGCAATATTCACTTTTTTACTTTTCAAATTTACTTAGCATATTTACTTTTTCACTTTGCAGACTTACCTAGCATATTCACTTTATCAAGTTTATAATACTTCTACTTTCAATTCGCAATATGCAATATTTATATTCAATACATATATATTTTGTATCAATATTCACTATAAAAATCTCTACATGCTGTATTTTTTTCGTTAACAGTTCACATTAAAAACAAAAGGCACGAACCAAAATCTGGAAAACACACAAACAGACCAACCATACACATAAATAGGTATAGCATCCCTTTGTAATACTTTCCAAACCTTAGCTCATGCCTGATCGAATCAGTAACACGCTAATGATTTAATTATTTAATTATTTAATTATTTAATTTCATAAGATGAATAGCAATATAACCAACCTCATCTTCCGGCACATTCACCTTAAGATGATTCTGAATTATTTTTGCAATATCATAAGCCATCCTATATTCAATTGTATGCTTTTCTTTCAACTCTGTCAAGAGGTTATTCTTAATCGTTTTTCCATCTTTAACTCTACATAGTACACCCCTGATATGAATAACAAATCTCATATATTCAAATGATGATGGTTCTAACTCAAATCCTATCTTTTTAGAAACATAATTCACTACTTTATTTATCAATTTTATATTTTCCAAAGCTTCTTTTTTAGAATTTTCTTTTACTCCTCCACAAATATGGAATGTCAAGAAACCAATTTCAGCATCAGGTATTTCCATATTCAACCCTTCACTTAAAATTTTTACAGCTTTTTCAGCTACTTCATACTCCTTAGGATACAAAAGTTTTGTTTCATTCAAGAATGGATTAACCAAGACTATTCCATCCTTAATTCTCTTAATTGCAAACTGAATATGATCTATAAGACCAGCATGAATCCTCGGATGCAACCCTTGATTCAATTCGTCTGAAGCTACTTTTAAAATCTTTTCAGTAAGTTCAATTATTTTAGGATCCAATTCCTTCACAAATCTTCTATAATCATGAGACTTCAATCCTTCTAATGAAATAAACTTAGACTCTATTCCCTCTAGATTATCCAAACTCTGTCCTTTTTTTCGTCCAAATCCAATTCCTTTACCAACTAGTATATAATTCGTACCTCTATGCTCTACTAAAATTACATTGTTGCTCAATATTTTAACTATTCTGTATTCTTCCACCAAAATCATCCACCTTAAAACCACCCCTGGGGTGTAATTTTTTCCAATTGCTAAAATAAAACCGTCATTCCTGACGGTTCCATGATGTCTTAATATTATGTCTCAAATTATTTTAAAATAATTTTATATCTATATATCGCATATGTAATTTCCGTACCGAAAATACCTCTACAGAAATTTTTGCGTAATTTTCAGTTTTATTTAACTAATCTAATATTCTTTGCAAGTCTAAATATATCTTGCTTTATTCCAAACTCTTCATACTTTATAAAATCAACACTATCATAAATTTTATCAAGTTTAATATTTACATCAGTCTTAAACTCTGTTAAATCATGAATCTGTTTATATATAATATCATTCTTCTGCTTAATATCTTTAACTTCAGCTTTAACTTCATTCAAATCTTCTTGCATATCATTAAGTCTTGTTTCTATACTATCAAGTCTTGTTTCCATACCATCAAGTCTTGTTTCTATGCTAGCAAATCTTTTATCTACATCATCAAACCTCTTATCTATGCTAGCAAATCTTTCATCCATTGTTTTTTGCATATTATCTAATTTACCCAAAAGCTGTTGTAATAATTCTTTTTCCATACATCCACCACCATATTCAGTAATTTTCATACAACGATTTTCATACAACACACTTAACAACAAGCACACTAAACATACTCTGCTTTTTTCTTCTTCTTGTGCTTGCTCATGCTTATATTTTAGCATTAATATATATATTTTTCAATCGCTATGAATATGTAAAATTTTGGGTCGACCTCAGAGGCGGTTCCATATATTGGAACCGCCTCTGAGGTCATTTATTTTATTTTGCAGCTTTTAACACATCAATAGGACTCTTACTTGGTCTATAACTATCATCTACATATAATTTTTCGATCTTGTTATCTTTTACAATAACATTAACTGTACTACTTGCAGTGTATCCTTCCTCACTAACAATCATATATACATCAAGCGTTTTATCTGTATCTTTTCTACTGTACCTTTGATAAGGCACATATACCTTTAATATCTTGTTAAGTTCATCTAAACTCTTTCCTTCAAATTTAGATTTTAATTCTTTTTCAGCTTCATCTTTCTTTTTCGCTAAATCATATGGAAAATCCGCCTCTTTAGCTTGCTTCTCCACATCAGTACTACAAACTAATGTATCATAATCATATGCTTGTGTGTCAATATCTCCATTAAATTCATCTAATTTTGCATTAACTACTTTATCTTCTTTTAAGTATAAATATAAAGCCGTTGAATCTTTAGCATTTGGTAAAGTATATACATCAATTTCTTGCAATAATTTATTATCCTTGTCCAAAAATATTGCTTTAAATGGCTCAGATTTCAAATATGTTGCATAATCTACATCCTTGTTTGTAAATTCCTTCAAAAGTTCTGGTTTCTCAAAAACTTTCTCAACCGCATACTTTGAATTTTCAGCATTGACTTTAGTTTCATCCGATTTATCAGTTTTAACTTTAGGCTTAACCGTTTTAGAAGCTTCAACAGAAGTTGGATTCTTCACATTCTCTGCCTTTTTACCTGTACCTGTGCTGCAAGCCACTGTTGTCAATGTCATAGCACCAATCAATCCTGCTACCATAATTTTTTTACTTGTTTTCATTTTGATACATCCCTTTCTTTTACGTCATTACTTTACTTGATATTAAACACAAGAGTGATTATACCACATACCATTTCTTATTTACAGGTAAAATATGGTTGCACCTCAGTATGGTTGCACCTCAGAGGAAACAGAGGAATCAATTATTCATTTATCTATTCATTTATCTATTCATTTATAGCTAACTTTTTGCGTAATTCCTCCACCTTTTCTATCGATAATTTTGAAATTTTAGCTACAACATCATTATTCACTCCTAATTTTATTGCTTCTATAGCTGCTTCAATTCTTCCTTCTACTTTTCCTTCTTCTCTTCCTTCTTCTCTTCCCTTCTCCTCAGCAGCATTAATCTCGGCATTTCTTACCATCATTGCTTTTAAATCATTTTCATATATTTCTCTTTCTTCCTTATTTAAACTCATTATATCTAGCTTCTCAGCTGCTTTTTTTATCTCCTCACTCTGTGCCAATTCTTTAGGAACAGTATCCTTATCAAATTCATACGCTTTTGTTAAAAATGCTGCCCACCTATCTAATGTTGTCCTTATTTCACTAAAATCTTTCTTGAATTTTGGAAGTTCTATAAAATGCAGCTCAAACAAATTACTAAATGACTTTTTGCTCTTTACATTGTATATTTTGTAGACATTATGATATTCTTCTT
>NZ_LTBA01000021.1 GCF_001594005.1 Clostridium tepidiprofundi DSM 19306
GCTTTAATTCCTTCTTTAAAATTATTAATTTTAGCCATAATAAAATTCCTCCGTCAATACTTAATGATGCAATATTGATTATAAAGGAATTTTATTTAAAATCTTATTTTCTGAATATTTATTATTTAATTTTCCATTTTATTCAATCTTAAGTTTATGACATTGGCTTGAGGGGATTTACATAAAAGGAGATCCAAAACTTAATAAAACCATTATTATTGTTCATGGAATAACGGTTGGAATACCTACATCTATTAAATATATGAGAATGTTTTTAGACAGAGGATGGAATGTTCTAATGTATAACCAAAGAAGACATGGGGCAAGTGAAGGTAAATATTCAACATATGGATATTATGAAAAATATGATTTGGATTTGTGGGTTAATTGGGTCGTTAATAGAAATGGAGAGGATGGCATTATTGGACTGCATGGGGAGTCAATGGGAGCAGCTACTGTACTTCAATATGCTGATATAAATAAATATGTGGATTTTATTATTGCAGATTGTGCATATTCAGATATGAATGAACTTATGAAATTTAGGATTAAGGAAGATATTAAATTACCAGCTTTTCCTATGTTAAAATTTGTAGAATTAAAATCAAAAAGAAGAGCAAGATTTAGCTTTAAAGATGTGAGTCCTATTAATTCAATAAAGTATAATGAAATACCTGTATTATTTATTCATGGTAAAAACGATAAATTTGTGCCTACTTACATGAGTGAAAAAATGTATGAAGTAAAAAAAGGAATGAAAAGAATTTATTTAGCAGATGGTGCTGCACATGCTTGTTCAATCGAAGTGGACAAGCAAAAAT
The DNA here is from genome assembly GCF_001594005.1 of Clostridium tepidiprofundi DSM 19306. GTDB lineage: Bacteria > Bacillota > Clostridia > Clostridiales > Clostridiaceae > Clostridium_AC > Clostridium_AC tepidiprofundi. The sequence goes on from NZ_LTBA01000021.1 coordinate 822, forward strand.
ATGAAGAAGTTGTTTTTGAATTTATAAATGAGGTAGAAGCTAATTTGGGTAAATCTGTTTAGAGTTAGGTTATAATTAGTCAGTATGTTAGTATAATTTGAAGTATTATTTTCTTCAACTGTTTAACAAGTTTTTAAAATGTATGAGAAAGCTTAATATTGTGCAGAATAATCGTGTGTTGTATTTAATGTGAAGTTTCCAACCTTATATATGGAAAAATTTTATAATGGAGAATATAAAGTTCACAATTAGATGAGCATAGCTTATTATACATTGATAAAAATGGGGTAGATTGTATGAATAAATTAGTATTATTGAGGCATGGTGAAAGTGAATGGAATAAACAAAATAGATTTACAGGATGGACTGATGTCGATTTAACAGAGGAAGGTATAAGAGAAGCAAGACATGCAGGTGAAATATTGAATAAATATGGGTACACATTTGATGTGGCTTTTACTTCACTTTTAAAGAGAGCTATAAGAACATTGTGGATAACACTACATGAAATGAATTTAGATTGGATACCTGTTTATAAAACATGGAGATTAAATGAAAGGCATTATGGTGCACTTCAAGGGTTGAACAAGGAAAAGACTGCTGAAAAGTATGGAAAAGAACAGGTTTATAAGTGGAGAAGGTATGTAAAGGTAAGACCTCCAGCATTAAATAGAGATGATAAAAGGTATCCAGGATTTGAACCGAAATACAAAAATTTAGATGTATCAGATATTCCTCTTACAGAAAATCTCGATGATACTGAAAAAAGGGTTTTAGAATTTTGGTATAAATCTATTGCACCCACTATAAAATCAGGTAAGAAAGTTATTATATCTGCACACGGAAATACACTGAGGGCTCTTGTAAAATATCTAGATGATATTCCTGATAATGGAATTGTGAATCTGAATATTCCAACAGGGATACCCATAGTATATGAGCTAGATGATAATCTTAAGGCAATTAAGCATTATTTTTTAGGGGAAGAGGATATATTAACGCATAATGATATTCCACTAAACATCACTAAAGGCGAGCAAGTGAGATGAGTTTATAACTTGTAATCAGCTTTGTTATATGTAATAATTAATGTATAGTGATTAAAGAAAAATGTACAGTTATCGTCATAGTTTTTCTTGAACCGGTAATTGTTGGTTGTGGTGTGATTTAGCAGCTATAATGAAGATTGAGATAGCTTCATAATTGATAATTGGCGATTGAAGAGTAAATATTGGTAGGGTTGGGGGAATAGTATGAGGTATAACAGTAATAAATTAAATATAAATATGCTGGTATGTTCATTATTTACTGTATTGGCATTAATACTTATGCCAAAATGTGTTTTTGCTGATGGAACAGACTATAAATTGTTTTCTACCATCAAGAATGTGAATTACAATAAAGTTTGGACAATAAAAATGAGCAGTAAGCTGGATGGTTCTACTGTAAATAATGATAATGTTTTAGTTAGAGATTCTCTTAAACGTAAAATTAATGTTAATGTTCATTTAGGAAGCAAAGATAGTGAAATAATAGTGGAGCCACCTAAAGATGGATATGACATTGGAGGGACATATACTTTAGAAGTAACGAAAAATGTATTGTCTTCTAGAGGATATAGAATGCCAAATAATATTAGATTTGTTTTTACGATTGAAGATTTACCAGTAGTTGATTTTTGCAAAATAGATCATTTACCTATAATAGAAGGACATTCTTTTGGTGTATATATGAATGCCAAAACTAATAGGGATGTAAGATATAATGTATTTATTTATGATGTACAAAGGAACACATACAAAAGCATTACAGGGGGGTATTCGGTTCCTATAAATGGAAAGATGCCTTTTTATGTAAAATATAAAGATGGATTAAAACCAGGAGTATATAAATTAAAGGCATATATAAAGAGAGCTGATGTAAAAGGAAATAAGTATGATTCTAAAACAAAAGTTTATTATGATAATCTGTATGATTTAGAATTTAGATGCAATAAGGCTAGCAAGAATTTGATTTCTATTGATGGAGGAGTTAAGTTATTAGGGAATAATTACAAGAGTATAGAGGATGGATATTCCATTAGAATAGGGGATACGATTACTATTAGAGGTATGGACAATATTAGTGGAATGAGTGGTAATTATAAATACAAACTCCAAGCATATAACTTATCTAACATTAAAGATATAAGAGGTTTAACAAATTATATGGACAAACCTTCATGGACGCCACAGGAAGCTGGTGAATATATTCTTGAGGTTTGGATTAAATCATATAAAGAAACTGAAAATGATACAGATACAAAAGAAAATAAAACGTCTGAGGTTACGTCTGCACGTTATGATGCTAAGGTGTTTGTGCATATTAAAGTGCGTAATGAAGAAATTCGTTATGTTAAATATGATATGACATTAAATGAGTTCATTGAAAAGCAGGGACAAAGAGGCTGGGGTGAGCAATGGGTTAATGGAGGATTTAGAAAAGCTAATAGAACATTAGTTGAGTATTATATTAATCCTAAAAATTTTATAAATGATGAATATGGTAAATATCAATTTCTTAAATTGAATTATGTTGCAGGGCTTACAGTAGATGATTTGAATATGTTTTTAGAAGGACAAGGTGTACTTGAAGGAAAAGGAGCAGCGTTTTTAGAGGCAGCTAAAAAGAATAATGTTAATCCTGCATATTTAATAGCACATGCTATTTTGGAAACAGGTGGTGGAAAATCGAAATTAGCAAAAGGAGTTTTGGTATCATCTGTAGATGGCAAACCTGTAAAACCTAGAGTTACATACAATATGTATGGTATTAAGGCATATGATAGCAATCCAATAAAATATGCTTCAGAATATGCATACAAACAAGGTTGGTTTACTCCAGAAAAGGCAATCATAGGTGGACAAACCTATATTGCAAAGAATTATATTAATAATAAAAAATTAAAACAAGATACTTTATATAAAATAAGATGGAGTCCTAATGATATTACTCATGAGTATGCGACAGATGTTAGATGGGCTTATAAACAAATAAAGTATTTAAAGGAATTGTTGGATAAATCTAAAAGGGCATTTTTAATTTTTGAAATTCCAGTGTTTAAAAAAGATAATTGAATATTATATACAAATAATGGTAGTGGATAAATGATGGATTATATTTCACCACTACCATTATTATTTATTAAAACAGTATAGTTAAGCTTATTTGCATATTTTTTAAAAGCAGATAAATCTAAGTTATAATTATCGTAATTATTGCTTATATAAAGAATGATTTTCTTATTGCTTTTAATAAATTTATCATTCAGATAATTTAGTTTTATGCATTTATCAAAGAGGGATATCAATCCATCATTTATAAGCTTATGCTTTAGCTTTAAATCTGCAATAACTTTTTTACCCTTTGAATTAATGCCTTCAACACCAATGATTTTATTTTTATAATTTATTTTTAATGTGACAACCACATTCATTTTGCATACAACGGTAAGCTTTGGAGAATAATAGGTGTAGAGAGCATATGATGTTATAATAGATGCAATGCAGATAAGAACAAATAAGAATTTTACAATTCTATTGATGGTAGTTTTAGATTCTTGGTAAATTTCACTTGAATATATTTCATTTTTTTTAGGCGTGTTTTCATTGCGTTTTAAAATTATAAATTCATTATTTTCAGTTACAACGTATACCTTATTTTCATCAAAATTCAACACTTTTCCACGTACAATCATTTTAATCACCTAGCAAATTTGAATTTAGTTATTTTTTAAATACATAATTATATTATAGCATAGAAATTAATATTAAGGCATTTGAAAGAAAATATTTGAAGGAGAATAATAAATCAAATGCATGTTGCATATTTGACTTGTTATTTTTTCGAAGATGCCTAATTTCTTTTAAATGATTGCATTAATATATTTTTAGTCATTTCATGAATCTTACTATCTTCAAAAGCGAAACCAATTACAGGTTCTTTTAATTCAAAAATGTAATCATTGTATTGAAAAAAATACGAGTTATAGCTAAGAGATGATGCAGCATAAAAATAATTTTCTCCATATAAATTTTTGCTTCTTTTAAGTACAGTAAATTTATTGATTTTAAGATAACTCTTGAAATTGTCTTTTTTTAGTATGTTTATATAGCAACAGGTATATTTACTATTCAGTATTCCTGGAGAAGCAATAGGAATTATGAATTGTTTAATTATATAATTGTTGAATAATGAATTTTTGGCTATAGGATAACTTTTTTGGTGGATAATATTAAAATTGAATTCTTTATCGCAGTAGCATGTCCAGTTACTTTTATCGATTGCACATGCTGATTTGTACAATTTAAATAAAATTACACATGAAAAGGTTATAATAACGAATGTCAGTATTAGTAATATAAATTTACGAATAATAATCCTCATAATTTCACTCCATAATATTGTATTTATCATATATTTTAACCAATTTGTATTTTTATATAATATATATATAAATAATTTTAGATTTTTTCTTGAAAATGGTGTATAATCTATATGTCAGTCTATATGTCAGTTTATATATTAGTCTATATTTAAGTAATTTAATTTAAGTTTAAGCTTAATATATACTAATTTGATTATAAGTATAAGTGTAAGGTGGTAATTCCATGAAATTCAATATCAAGAAAATATTTATGTTTCTTGGTGTGCTTTTAGGATTGGTTATTTCCATGAATTTATATTCTGTGGAAACTGCAGAGTGTAACGTAAGAATTGTTATGGGTGGAGTCGATCATTATCCCTTACTTAAAGGAGATAAGAGGGTTTTTTATATAAGTTCTAAGGGAGCCGATAGAGTCCAATATAGAGTTTTTTTATTGAATAATTTAGATCAAAAAATTAAAGAATTGACTAATGGATATACCAAATTTATGAATTCTTATGAACCTTATAAGATTGTATTAGATGGAAATTTTGATGTAGGTATCTATAAACTTAAAATATGGATAAGAAAAGAACATTCTACATCTGAGTATGATTACGAGCATATTTCTAATTTGAATTGTATTGAAAAAAATAATGCATTACCAAGTTTAGATGGTAATATGAATATTCAAAGAGACTCTTTTCAAGTTGGAGATGGAATTAAAATATTTGGTATTGAAGGGAGCAAAAATAAAAAAATTCAGTATAAATATAAACTTCATGTATATGATATTAAGGAGGATAAATGGATTGTAGATAGTAAAGAATACAGAAATAATATTGTATGGGTTCCTAAACATGAAGGGAAGTATATATTGGATTTGTGGGTGATTTCAGATACTTCGAATAATTGGGAAAAAGTTAATAAAAATCCTAATGCTAAAGTATATGACGGATGGAAAGTAAAGGAAATAACAGTAAAAAGAAAACCCGAAATAAATTTTGTGGGGTTTGAACACTATCCTATTTTTACGAGTGGAAATAACAAATTTTATATAACATCAAAATATGCTGAGAAGGTTCAGTACAGGGCTTGGCTGAAAGATGATAATCATGCATTTGATATTACTAATGGATATAGCTACCTTGTTGATTCTGATGAACCATTTCAGGTTGATATGCCAAGAAACTTAAAAGAAGGAACATATAAGCTTTGGATTTTAGTCAGAAAAGAAAAATCATATAATGTATATGATAATTATTATGTGTGCAATGTTAATGTGGTGAAATCTACAAAACATAATAAATTAATAAATATTGAGAATGGTATGAACATTAAAAAGCATACCTATTCTGTTGGAGAAAAGATAATAATTAATGGTATAGAAGGATTATCGGATGATAAAGAAACAAATTATAAATACAAATTGCATATTTACGATATTAAATCAAGGAAGTGGTATGTAGATAAGGGAGAGTATAAGAATGAAGTAGAATGGATACCTAAAAAAGCTGGAAATTATATGCTTGATTTATGGGTTATATCTACAAATTCACAGCATTGGTATGAAGTGAAGAATGATTCTAGTAGATTGTTGTATGATGCGTGGAAGTTACAACCAATAAAAGTTATAAACAATGATGATGAACATAGTAACGAAGATAAAGATATACATAATTCGGATGATAATACTACAAGTAGTGATAAAGACAAATCAGATGATACTAGTAGTGAATCTAAAGAAAATGCCCAAAATAACAAAGATAACACAAACAACGCAGGAAACAAAGATGATACAGGGAGCAAGGATAGTACAGGAAACAAAGACAACAAAGGTAATACTGATAACACAGAAAATGAAGATGACACAGATACCAAAGACAATATAGATAATAAAAATAACGAAGATAATAAAGATTCCAAGAAAGATGATGAAAAAACAGAATATTATACTATAGTGAATAATATTCAAGAGCTGTATATAGCTGTGGAGAAGGGCTATGAGCTTATAATAAATGATTCAAAATCAAAGGTGTTGTATGAAAAAGCACAGAGCATTGTTTCAGAAATCATTACGCCTGATATGTCAGATTTGGAAAAGGAAATAGCTATTCACAATTATATTATCAGAAATGTAAAGTATGATTATGAGAATTATTTGAAAGGAACTGTTACCAAAGATTCATATAATGCGTATGGAGCGTTAGTTGATGGTACAGCAGTTTGTCAAGGATATGCTGAATCTATGAAGTTTCTTCTGAATATGGTGGATATAGAATGCAAACTAGTATTTGGTAAAACGTATGAAGAACATGCTTGGTGTCTTGTAAAGATTGATGGCAACTATTATCATGTTGATATTACATGGGATGACTCTATTAATGATGAAGATAGTGTAAGTTATTCGTATTTTAATATGTCTGATGATGAACTTGTGAAAAATCATAGCTGGGATAGGGGTAAATATCCGGAAGCAATAAGCGATAAATATCAATATATGCATCATATGCGTTTTGCTATTATTGACGATGGGTGGTTTTATTATAGTGATGAGTTAGATGGTAAGAAGTTGTATAAGATAAAAATTGACGGAACTAACAAGGTGAAACTGACTAATGCTACTTCTTTGTATATAGATACGGATAATGATTATGTATATTATAGCAATTATTCTCATGGAGGATATTTATTCAAAGTTAGAAAAGACGGAATAGGGAATATAATGTTAAACGAGGAATGGTCAAAAAATCTTCAAGTTAATGGTGACTGGATCTATTATGTAAGAGGCGATGGAAATGAATGCTACAAGATAAGGAAAAATGGTGCTGAGCGACAATTAGTTGAAAAAGAAAAGAATTCAAAATAATATTTAGCTTAAAATGAATTGTTCTAGAATAGCTTTTTAGAGCAATTCATTTTAGTATCAAAGAGGAATAAAATTATGAGAATTTTTGATGGTTTTAGTTCTATCATTCAAACATTAAAAGTATATATTTCAAAATTTAAGAAGTGCTTAAAGATTTCAAAAAAATCACTTCTTTACATGTCTGTTTTTATATTTATGAGTACATTTCTGATATCATTATTAATTTTTGAAAATGAAGACTATAAGAGTGACAATTATGTTGTGAAATGTAATGCAGTGAAAAAAGCGACATATATTCCAAAACAAAGCGAATATGAGGAATATTATGAAGGATATATATCTGTTAATGTTAATATGAGAAAACATCCCTGGTTTCCAGAAAATTTCAATTACCATTATGTAAATGAGGAGAAACTATTAAAGTTTTTAGAAAAGAGAGATTCAAAATTAGCAGAAGAACCTTACTTTTCAACTATAATTTGTGTTTCAAAACAATTTAACATTAATCCTTTGCTTTTATTTGCTATTGCAGGTCAGGAACAAGGATTTGTACCAAAAAGCAATAAATTTGCAAATAAAATTGCAAACAATCCTTTTAATGTATTCAGTAGTTGGCAAGAATATAATACAAATATATACGATTCAACTATAATTGCAGCTAAAACGATAATTAATTTGTCTAAGGATAAACCTGATGATGTGGAGCTTTTGGAGTGGATTAATAAAAAATATGCTGAAGATAAGAATTGGAGCAAGGGTGTTAAAATGATATTTGATGAATTGAATAAATATGTTTCTGTAAAACATTTTAGAGGGGGAAGTATATGAAAAGAAATTTTAGAGAATTGGTTCAAGACAGTAGAGTATTTTTACAAGCAAAACAAAGTAGATTTTTGCCGAATGTTTTTGTTGCTATAATACTTTTTTTGGGAATAATGTTTGTAGGAGAAGCACTTTCGGTTTTTCCAGGATTAGTTGTTAGAAAATTTTTTATGTTTAGAGGGGCGAATGGAAGGGCTTTGGATTTTACTATAAGAATGTTATTGATACCCTGTGGATTTAGTATTTTAGCTTTTTTCGGATGGGTTAAATTTGTTGAGAGAAGACCAATATGCACAATGGGTTTTGAAAAGGACAATTTCATTAGAAAATATATAAGAGGTTTTGTTATAGGATTTTTAATGTTGAGCATATGTGCAGGTATATTTGGAATATTTAATTTAGTAACTATAGATAATTCAAATTCATCAGTAAAAGGATTAAATGCGCTAAGTGGTATATTCATTGTACTTATTGGTTGGATAGTGCAAGGTGCATCAGAAGAAGTTATGGTTAGAGGATGGCTTATGCCTGTAATAGGTGCAAGACATAATGCTATTTTTGGAATATTTGTATCTTCAATTATTTTTGGAGCATTACATTTAGCTAATAGCAATATAGGTGTTTTGCCAATGATAAATTTGATTTTATTTGGTATATTTGCAGCGTTTTATGTAGTTTGGGAAGGGGGACTTTGGGGAATATGTGCTGTTCATAGTGCTTGGAATTGGGCACAGGGAAATATATTTGGTTTTGAAGTAAGTGGCATTATTCCGGCAGGAGGAATATTGATTGACTTAGATCCGATTAAAGGTAATGATATTATTACCGGAGGACCATTTGGTGTAGAAGGAGGACTTGTATGTAGTATAGTATTATTAACAGGTATAGTTATTTTGATAATGTTAATAAATAAACGTAATTTCAGAAATTTAATTAAATAGAAATTGATTATTGATAAAAAATCAATATGGTGTTATATTATGTTTAAGGTGTATGTACGGAAGTATGTACACGCCTTTTCTTTTATCATGATTTGATGAATAGGGCAATTTTGTTACTTTTAAATATATATTTTAGAAAGAAGTGAAAAAATGAGTATAAACATAAAAGATGAGATATTAAAGCTAAAAGAAGAAAGAAATGCTATAATTTTGGCTCATTATTATGTTAATGATGAACTTCAAGAGATTGCTGATTATGTTGGAGATTCATACTTTTTGAGTAAAGTTGGAAGAGAGAGCAATGCTGATATAATAGTTTTTTGCGGTGTTAAATTTATGGCAGAGAGTGCCAAAATTCTTTCGCCAAATAAGAGAGTTTTTCTCCCTTCTGAAAAGGCATTATGTGGTATGGCATTAATGGCCAAAAAAGACAGTATAGAAAAGATAAAAGAGGAACATCCAAAGGCTAAAGTAGTATGTTATGTAAATTCTTCAAGTGAAGTTAAGGCGGTTTCGGATGTTTGCTGTACATCATCTAGTGCGTTGAATATAGTTAAGAATATTGAGAGTGATGAGATTATTTTTGTACCTGATAGGAATTTGGGTTCTTATGTTCAGGAACAGTTGCCTTATAAAAAGGTTATACTTTGGGATGGATGTTGCCATATTCATGATAGGGTTACTAAAGAACAGGTTTTAGCTGCTAAAGAAAAATACGGAAATGATGTAAAAGTATTAGTTCACCCTGAGTGCAGAAAAGAAGTTAGGGATTTAGCAGATTTTATAGGTAGCACAGGTGGAATGATAAAGTATGTGTCATCTCAAAAAACTGATAAATTTTTAGTAGTGACAGATATAGGTATATTATATAAACTTAAAGAGGAGAATCCTAATAAGAAATTTTTTACTTTAGATATGGCTTGTCCTAGCATGAAGATTATGACACTAGAAGATGTTTACGTATGTCTCAGGGATTTAAAAAATGAAATATTTGTTGATGAAGAAGTTCAAAAAGAAGCATATAAAGCACTAAATAACATGCATAGATTAAACAAATAATGACTTAAGTGGAGTAATTATTAATGGAGGGAGTTAATAACTTTGGAAATGGAAGCAGATGTTCTAATAGTAGGTACAGGAATAGCTGGAATGTATAGTGCTTTAAATCTAAGAGAAGATTTAAAAATAGTGATGATAACTAAGTCAAATGTCGAAGAATGTAATACATATTTAGCTCAAGGTGGTATATCAACGGCTAGAAATGAAGATGACTATGATATTTACATTGAAGATACTTTAAAGGCTGGTACTTATAAGAATGATATTGAGGCGGTTAAGGTTTTGGTGGAAGAATCCATAGAAAACATTAACAAGCTTGTTTCCTTGGGTGTCAAGTTTGATATGGACGGAGAAAATTTTGATTATACAAGAGAAGGGGCACACAGGGTTAATAGGATAGTTCATTGTTCAGACAAAACTGGTCAAAAGGTTTTTGAGGTTTTACTTGATAATGTAAAATCTAAGAAAAATATAAATATAATTGAAAATGCATGTTTGCTGGATTTGATTACATCGGATAACAAGTGTTGCGGAGGAATTGTCAGAATAGATAATGAAATTGTACAGATAAATTCTAAAATAACTATACTTGCAAGTGGAGGAATAGGCGGATTATTTAAAAATTCTACTAATCAAAGAACTTTGACTGGTGATGGAATTTCTATAGCAATTAAAAATGATGTTGAAGTTGTACATATGGATTATATCCAATTTCATCCTACTGCTTTGTACGAAGGAAATTCAAAGGATAAGAGATTTTTGATTACTGAATCTTTAAGAGGTGAGGGTGCTTATCTCTTAAATAATGAAGGAGATAGATTTGTAGATGAACTTCTTCCTAGAGATGTTGTAGCAAAAGCAATTCTAGAGGAAGAAAGAAGAACAAATTCAGAATATGTTTTTCTTGATATAACTCATAAGCCAAAAGATTTTATTATAAATAGGTTTCCACTTATATATAATGAGTGTAAGAAGAGAGGAATAGATATTACGAAGGATAAAATTCCAGTAACACCGGCACAACATTATTTTATGGGTGGAATAAAGGTTGATACTGATTCAAAGACTTCGATGAACAATTTGTTTGCATGTGGAGAAGTTAGCTGCACTGGGGTTCATGGAAGTAATAGGCTTGCAAGTAATTCGTTGCTAGAAGGACTTGTATTTTCTAACAGAGCAGCTGAGTGCATTAATAGGAGTATAGATGATATTGATTGTGCTAAAGGGAAAATAAATATAAAAATGGTGCAAGATTGTGATAAGTATAATAAGCACATTATAGTAGAAGAAATTATTAAAGCTAGAGGAGATATGAAAAATGAATTGGTTGGTTGTTGATGATATTCTGTTAAGAGGCCTTAAAGAAGATAACTTATATGGAGATATTACAACAGATACTATTATTAGTGATGACAGTATATGTTCAGTAGATATAATAGTAAAGGAAAATGGAGTTATTGCAGGACTTGAAGTTTTCAGAAGAGTTTTTATTCTTCTCGGAAAAGTTGATGTTGAGTTTTACGTCAATGATGGTGATAAAGTGGAAAAATCACAAGTTATAGGTAAAATAAAGGGAAATACTCGTAATGTATTGACGGGAGAAAGATTAGCATTAAATTTACTTCAAAGAATGAGTGGAATTGCTACTGTAACAAGACAATACGTAAATGAGGTCAAAGGAACAAAAGCTAGAGTTTTGGATACAAGAAAGACAACACCAAATTTAAGAATATTCGAAAAATATGCAGTTAAAGTTGGTGGAGGATGTAATCATAGATTTAATTTATCAGATGGTGTTCTTATTAAAGATAACCATATTGCAGCTGCAGGAGGGATTAAACAGGCGATTGCTCTTGCAAGAAATAATGTTTCTTTTGTTAGAAAGATTGAAGTAGAGGTTGAAAGTATTGAACAAGTTATAGAAGCATTAGAAGCAGGTGCAGATATAATAATGCTGGATAATATGGACAATAATACTATGAAAGAAGCTGTAAGTATAATTAATGGAAGAGCGCTTGTTGAGGCTTCTGGAAATGTTAGCCTTGAAACTATAAAAGGTATAGCTGAAACAGGGGTTGATTTTATATCTGTTGGTAAGCTTACACATTCTTATAAATCATTAGACATAAGTATGAAAAATTTAAAGTTGTTATAAGTTAGACATTTGAAAGAAAATAACAAACTGGCTAGTGCAGACTTTCTAATCTTTTTGTTGATTATGTGATTAAGAAAGTCTGCACTAGAGTTTTCAAATATATTGTATTAGAGGTCCGAAAATTCAATTTGAATTTTTTCATCATAAGACTGTATTGTAAATTCGCTTGGTGATTTTGAGTTTTTTTCTTCTGGTATTAGAATAACAGGGAGTTTAACAATAAATTCTGAACCTTTACCGGGTTTGCTTTTAAGTGATATTGATCCCTTATGCATTTTTACCAATGATTTTACTATATACAATCCTATGCCACTTCCTTCATGATTCCTATTAAAAAGAGGATCTACTTGCGTAAATCTATTAAATATTTTGTCTTGCATATTCTCAGGAATACCTATACCGGTATCTAATACGGAAATTATAATGTCTTTTCCTTTGTCTTGAATAGATATCTTTATATTATCACCGGGTTTTGTGAATTTAACAGCATTAGAAATTAAGTTTAAAATAATTCTTTCGATTTTTTCAGAGTCAATTGCTATTATCTTTTCTTCAATATCTGTATCAAATATTATATTTCTATTTTTGCTCTTTACATATTCAACGGTCGATAGAGTTAAGTTTTCAACAATTTCAACAATATTTTCGTTTTTTAAGTGCAAATTTATAAATCCAGATTCTATTTGACTTATACCTATTAAGTTATTGGTTAATTTTAACAGTCTATAGCAGTTGTGTCTTATTGTTGATATATATTTATTTAATGTTGAATTATCAATATCTTTACAATCATCTTTCGTATACAGAGACAGTAATTGAGCTACTGAAGAAATAATGTTTATTGGTGTCTTAAATTCATGTGAAATATTTGAAATAAAATCAGTTTTTATTTTGTCACATTTAACTACTTCATCTAGTAATCTTTTATTTTTATCTATCATGCTGTTAAAACTGTCGGCTAACATACCTAATTCATCTTTTCTTCTCAAATCACATTGAACTGTTAAATCTCCATTGCGAGCGATTTTCATACAATCTTTTAATTTATCAATAGGAGCTACAAAAGAGTTTGTTAGTATAATTGATAAAATTATACATATTACAAATACAATTAAGCCTATTAGCAAAGCTATATTAAAAATAGCTCTTGAAGATGAATAAAGATCGTCATAATTTGCTGTTGATACGATATAGAAATCCCATGGTTTATAGTATTTATAAGCAGCTAATTTATGTATTCCATTATATTTGTAATCAATTAGTCCATTTTTATTTTTAAGTATTTCTTTACAGAAATCAAAATTTTTAAGATTTTCACCTTCAATATTTGGATGGAGTATTACATTTCCACTTGAATCTAATATATATACATATCCAGTTTTGCCTATTATAATATCCTTTAATGTTTTTTTTAATTGAGTATTAATTTGTTTATAACCTAGTGCTATTGCACCTATAACTTTGCCATCGCTATTTGTAATTGGTTCATAGCCTGTTATATAAGTATCATTAATGATATAAGATTTTCCAAAATAGGATTTGTTATGTATTATTTTTTTATAAATTTCGGAATCATTATTAATACAAGTGCCTAATATTCTTTTGTTATCTATGGATATACTTGTTGCAATCCTTAATAATTTATTATCATGTAACAAGAAAATAGATGATATTGCATCTATTGAGTTTTTTATATTGTCGACAAAAATATTATTAAGTGCAAGATTTGTGTTTCCTGCATATAAAGATGGAAAATGACAATTTTCTAATTCGATAGTATTATTATAATTAATTCGTACATTACCTAGATTGTTTAATTGTTGTTTTGCAAAAAATAGATCTGAGTGAATTTTTTTTAAGAGTAAATGATTTCTACTATTTATCATATTGACTATTAAATCGGATACTATTTCGCTTTTTTCTGTTACCTGTTCAAAGACAGCTTTTTGTGAACTTTTAGTAATAAAAATATCAAGTGAACAAACTGAAAAAATAATAATTGCTAGATAACTTAGTAGTAATTTAGTTCTAAAGCTCATTCGTATTACCTCTTTCTTGTGCTGTAAAAAATATATTATTTGCATATATCACACATCGAGAATAATTCTACAAATGATATCAAATTCCTGTAAAAAAATAAAAAAATTTAATATTGGGATAGATTACATAAAATTGCAGGCTGTTCCAAAGGAACAGCCTGCAACAATACCTGTAATAATAAATGTAAAATTTTCTTATGAACAACTTCCAGAGCAAGAACCACAGCTTGAATTTGATTGATTCTCTGCAAGTATTCTGAAACCTAGTTCAGAATATTGAATTTCAAAATTTCCTAACTCTTCTACTACATCTTTTTCAGCTATAAATGTTAATCTGTGAGAATCATCTATTTCATCGTTTTCATTTCGCTTATCCAAAGCTAATCCAAAAGATGGACCTGCTCATCCAAAACCAGCGATATATATTCTGAGGTCTTTTCCTTCAGCATTTTGCTGTGAAACTAATTCTTCTAATTTAGATAGTGCTTCTTCATTTATTGTTACCTTCACTCGGTATCCCTCCCTCACTAAAAATTATAAACCTTATTATAAACTATTATTAGCATAAAGTGAAGAGAATATTTTAAAACTTAATAATTTATTTTAATTTTGAGAGTTCGCATGCTAACATTGAAGCTACTTTAGCATTATTATACACTAATTGAATATTTGAATCCAAACTAGAACCTTGTGTAATTTCTTTTACTTTTGCAAGTAAGAAAGGAGTTGTTTCTTTACCTTGTATTCCTTTTAGTTCTGCTTCTTTAACTGCATCATTTATGGCTTTAGTGATTGTATCATAATCCATCTCATATTCTTTTGGTATTGGATTTGCTATAACTAAACCACCATTGAGTCCTAAATCCCATTTAGCTTTTATAGCAAGTGCTAATTCAGAAGGAGAGTCAACTCTGTAATCAACACCAAAACCACTTTTTCTTGTATAGAAAGCAGGAAGTTCATCAGTGCCATATCCTATAACAGGTACACCTTGTGTTTCAAGGTATTCAAGTGTTAAACCTATATCTAGTATTGATTTTGCTCCTGCACAAACGACAGCTACATTTGTATGTGCAAGTTCTTGAAGGTCGGCTGATATATCAAATGTTTGAGTAGCTCCTCTATGAACACCACCAATTCCACCTGTTGCGAATACTTTAATTCCTGCAAGTGCTGCAATAATCATTGTAGATGCAACAGTAGTTGCTCCATCGAGCTTTTTTGCAATAATAAAAGGAATATCTCGTCTACTTGTTTTTACAATATTATCACTTTTACCTAGATAATCTATTTCTTCTTCAGTTAGTCCAACTACTAATTGACCATTTAAAATAGCTATAGTAGCAGGTACAGCTCCATTATCTCTTACAATTTTTTCAACTTTAAGAGCTGTTTCTACATTTTGGGGATATGGCATACCATGTGAAATTATGGTTGATTCTAATGCTACAACAGGTTTCCCTTGATCAAGTGCTTTTTTTACTTCGGTATTGATTTTTAAATATTTTTTTAACATAAGTTAGTTTCCTCCATTTTGTATTTAATATTATTTACTGACATATTAGGATTTATTGTGTTTTTATGAGAAAGTGCAAGAATTGAAGCTGCCATTGCAAATCTTGCAGAATAATCTATATTAAGGTCATTAAAATAACAATAAGCCAATGCAGCAATAAAGGCATCACCAGCGCCTGTTGCATTTACGACTTTTATATCAGGTGATAGAATATGTTCTTCATTAAATCCATCATTATAATAAATTCCCTCTGAACCAAGGGTTATAAAAACTCTCTTAACACCTTTATTTAAGAAGTAATGAGCTGATTTTTGCAAATCGTATTTTGTATTAATATGTATTCCAGATAGAATTTCAGCTTCAATTTTATTAGGTTTTATAGTATGAAAATATCCTATTATATTTTTAACTTTTTCTGCTTTTTTACTCGATACGGTATCTAAAAAGAAATCGGGTTTACTGTTATTCATTACAATGTATTCAATAATATCTTTAGGAAGATTAGTATCTAAAATACATAATTTCGAATTATCAATAACATGCTTTTTTGATTTAGCAAAATCTAAAGTCAATGAATTAAATATATCCATATGAGCAATTGCAATTTGCATATCTCCTTTTTCATCTAATATTGATAAATATGTTGATGTATTATGCTCACTTGAAACAAAAGTATCATTCATGTTTATGCCTATTTTTCTCGACTCATCTAATATTTTTTTTCCATAAATGTCATCTCCAAGTGCTGTTATTAGCTTTACATTGATTCCTAATTTTACGAGATTTTCACCAATATTCCTTCCAACTCCACCTAGTGAAATAGAAACCTTACCAGGATTAGAGTCTTTCATTATCAATTTATTATTTGGGAATCCAGTAATATCTATGTTTGCACCACCTAAAATACATATATATGGATCTTCTTTGATTATATATCCCTTGCCTTCAATGTAGCCCTTTTTTATCAAGTTTGTTATATGTACTGCAACGGATGAACGTGTGATTCCAAGTAAGTTTGCAAGTTCATTTTGAGAAATCAATGGATTTTGCTTTATTAAATTTAATATTTCTTTTTCTCTATTAGTCATAAAAATATCTCCTTGCACATGCTTAGATTATAAACATAAGTTTATTTACATAATACAATATTTCATATCTTTTTGCAAGGAGGAATGGGTATAAATATAAATCATATAAAATATTATATTTATGTTAATTTTATGATATAATGGAAGTGGTTAATCACAAGTAAACATTAATACTGTTTTCACATATAGAAATTAAAGATATTGTAAATGTAGTATCTAAAAAAATAATAAAAATAGATATATGACTAGGGAGTATGGATGTTATGAAGAAAAAACAGTATCTTTGGTTAAAAACTTTAATTATTGCAGTGTTTAACTATGGTTTATTTACTGTAGTTGTTCCATTGATAGATAATGGCGGTAATGTATTAATGATACCTCATACAAAAAATTATAAAATAAAATTAATTATTTTTATACCATATGCTATATTAACAGGCTATATGTATCAGAAAAGTGTTAAACGGTGATTTTTTATAAGTAAGCTGTAGATAATTTATCACATTAGGGGAAGAGAAGTGAATTTCCTAAAATTTGTAATAATATTTATATCATTAATGGTGGTATTTAAAGTAATCATAAATACAATAAGAAGTCATAACAAATGATGGAATGCTTCTTAATTTGTAGAAGTATATCTTTTCACACCCAAATTCCATTGAAATCTAACTACTAATGAGAAAACTATTATAATAAAACAATAAAACGATATATTTTTGTAATATATTTTTCCAGTCAATAATTCAACTGGAACATTTGTTGTTGAAATTATTGGTATAATCCAAGCGAAAATTATTTGGAATATTTTAGGATATATTCTTCTTGGTTTTGCTGCAAATTCAAATAGTTCTTCAGGAATTCCAAGAAGTTTTCCAGGCCTTTCTATCCAGAAAGAAAAATTAACAAAAAATTGATTTAACAAATAATAAAAATAAGCACCAAGCATAACAAATATAATAAAAAATATACCACCCATTATTGAAATATAGTTTATTTTTCGTGCTGCATAGAAAAAAGTAATAATAGGTACTATAGAGCTTATTATGCTACTTATTTCAAACTCACTAAAATTGTTTATTATTTGTGAGTCCACAGGTCTTATAAGATCATAGTCAAGCTGTCCAGCTAGAATTTTATCAGATAAATTTTCATGAGAATTAATACATAAAATATTGTAAATAGTTCCTATGATATTAAATGTTGAAATCAATATAAGAAATTCATAAAAATTAAATCCTGCGATATTATCTGTGTAACTAAAATAAACTATTGTTGTTATAATTTCGATTACTGAAAATATAGTACTAAAAATTATAACAAAAAGAGAAGTAGCTCTATAAATAAGGAATTTTTCAATACTCTGTTTAATATATTTAACATTTTGTGTGGAAGTCTCCCATCTTCTATAAGTGGGAGATGGATAACACCATTTTTGAAAGGGTTCAATGCCCTTGAAAAAATGCACTCCACTTGATATAATGAAAATATAAAAGTTCTTATAAAACTGAATATATAAGGTTGTGGTAAGAAAAAGCTTTACCACGTAAAATATTCAAGCACACGCCCTGCACCAAAAGAGCGAAAACCAAGCCTTGACGTTGGTGCAGTCCGAACTATTACAATCGTCTAAGACGGTGGTTTCTTGCCAGGAAATAAAACTGGTATTATATCGAGGTCGGTGCGACCTTTTGAGCTTGGGTAAACTTGGCACGTTGGTGCTATTGACCAAGAAGCTCCCACTTCAACGAAGTAAGTGGCGAGTAGTTCACAATGCTTAAATTTAATAATAATATTAATTACTAATAATTATTATTTTTTAATGATCAATGCTGTTTTGGGTGGTATAGCTGAAGCTGTTGTATCAGGTTGTGGAGAAGCTTTAATATATGATTGTTTTTTGGAAAATAATGAGGAAGATTCATATAAACAATACTTAGCCAATATAAATATGTGGGCTTTAAGATTTTCGGCAAGTGCAACTTTATTATCTTCACTTTTATACAAAATTAATGTGGATTTACCTATGAGTTTGTC
This sequence comes from Clostridium tepidiprofundi DSM 19306, assembly GCF_001594005.1. Lineage (GTDB taxonomy): Bacteria > Bacillota > Clostridia > Clostridiales > Clostridiaceae > Clostridium_AC > Clostridium_AC tepidiprofundi. Next base: position 19,750 of record NZ_LTBA01000021.1, read on the forward strand.
TATATTAATTCAAGTAATTTCAATATTAGCTGTATCTAGATTAGTTGATAACAAATTATTTATGGAAGGTACATTTAATATTAAAGATGAGTTTAGACAGCAATTAGATAATATAAAAGGTTTAGTTAATAATAAAATTATAATAAAATTGTTCTTTATGTATTTTGTAATGATGATTATAATATCTAATTTAAACTATACATCTCAAGCATTTTTGCCTTCAATAGGTATAGATACAGTATATTTAGGAGTTATATTTTTTATATTTAATATAATATCATCATATGGAGCAAAACATTCAACCAAAGTTAAATTAAAAAGCACGTATATTTTGCTTGTATATGGTGTTTTGCTTATTGGATTAAACTTTTCGGGAATATATTTGTCATTAATTATACTTTGTATATCTAGATATATAAATGGTATGATATGGCCAATTTTAAATGCAGATATAAATAGTAATATAAAAGATAATAGGGCAACTATACTGTCATATAAAAGTTTATTTATTCAAATATCTTTCATTGTATTCGATCCAGTGATTGGAGTATCATTAGATGCTTTGGGCATACGTCATACATATGCATTAATGGGTATAATTACACTTGTGAGTTTAATTATTGTATTGTTATTAAAAAAGCGAAAAGGGGCTGTCGCACTAGATAATTAGTGCGTAGCTCCTTTTTCATTCTTTGCTTTTTTGTTATTGTAAAGATAATTTCTGTTTCATTAAATTTTTTATAACATTATCTTGAGGTTTAAGTGCAGATAATTCCAATTTAACAGATCTTTCGTTTGAATGTCCTTTTTGGGATTTGTTTTGTGGTTGATTGCAAAAATTTCTTGTATGTACATTATTAGAAGGTGTTTTAATTGCACAAATTCTCATATAAAAATCAACTCCATTGATATATTTATGTTATCATTACATATATTCCATCATTTTTTATTGTACCAAATAGAACGAAAAATACAATAATATACCGGTATTTTACTTAATTTTACATTGGTTCGTGGTGTGCTAAATTTTGTATTAATGGCTAAAATGGAGTCTGATCATGGTAATTCATATGATTGACAAATTATCATGTTAATGGTATAATTTTTGCAATTAACAGTAATATAGAATTGCAGTTATTATAAGGTTTTGTTCGTTTTAGGACAAGTCGATGATGGAGGATTATATGAAAAAACAACTTTCTGAAATGTCGTTAGAGGAATTGTGGATGCTATTTCCAATAATACTGGAAGAACATAACAAAGATTATGAGAGGTGGTATACAGAAGAGAAGGATAAAATTGTTAAATGCATTGGCATTCAAAATATTAGAAGAATTAATCATATTGGTAGTAGTTCTGTAAAGGGATTAATTGCTAAGCCAATTATAGATATTTTGTTAGAGGTTAATGAAGAATTAGATTTACAATGGTTAAAAGATTTACTTAAAAGTAATGGATGGACATTAATGTCAGCTTCAGATGAGGGTAAGCCGCATATGAAAATTTTTTTTAATAAAGGATATACTCCTAAAGGTTTTGCAGACAAAGTGTATCACCTTCATGTACGGTACTTAGGTGACTGGAATGAACTTTATTTCAGGGATTATCTTATTAAACATAATGATGTTGCAGATGAATATGGCAAATTGAAATTGAGTTTACTTCCGAAATACAAGAATAATCGAGATGGTTATACAGAAGCAAAAACGGATTTTATATTGAAATATTCAAATTTAGCGAGAAAAGAATTTGGAGATAGATATCTTATTAGTGATTAAGAAGAATGTTAAGTACATACTAATATTTCTAGTGCAGACTTTCTTTCATGAGGTCATTTTTCCTTGTTGCTCTATTTGCTTGGTGCAAATTATTTTAGCATAGGATGACCTCATTTTTCATATCTTTTTTATTGCTTATTATGGATAATAAACATGCTTGATGCTATTTAATTAAGCTTTTTTATTCATTCTTACAGAATTTCTTTCAATATATTACATAATTCAAATATTTTTTTCAATAGTATGTACTGTTATCTTCTATTAATGTGATTTCCATAAAATATATATATTAACCAGTTAAAAAATAATTACAGAATGAAAATTATGGTTGATAATATAAATTTTATAAATTATAATAATTTTAAAACATATTATCTAAATTTAAGTATAAGATTAAAAATTGTTTGTCATTAGCATTAGTTTTATCAATGTTTTTCTAGTTAAAAGTGTGATAGCTGGTATAGCTGGCATTCATATATGTATCTACAAGATATTTAAAAAATCTGATCAAGAAATAGCATGTTAATGAACAATAACTCTAATATAAATGGTGGTGTTTTTATGATTAAAAAATTGAGTATTATAATAACAGTATTGATATTAGTAGCAATTATGTGTTTATCATTTTTCAATTTTAAAAATAATAATAAAGTTGTAATGAATCCTAATGAAAAATTAAATGAAAGCATTAAAACTTCTATAACCAAAAATGATATAATCGACTTCAATAAATTAACAAATTTTGAATGGGATAGAATGTACGTGATTACACCTTACGGTAATCCAGAAGAGTTTTTGAAAAAGAATGATGTTAAGTGGATTCAGATAGATACGTCTATAACTATGCTAGATGATATTAATTTGATTGTTTTTACTAATTCGGGTAGAATTATTAACTACGTTAATTTTAAGAGAAAATATGGTGACTTTTCTATTAGCAGAAGTAGAGCATTTGGCAAAAATGATGCCATTTTTGGAGTGGTAAAAAAGAACGGATGGGTATACTTAATACATAAGTGAATTGCTACCGAGGCAAGCAATTGTGTTTTTTTCAATCTGAATCTATAAAATTATAATAAAGGGATCACTCATTTTTATAAAATTACCTCCAATATATTACATAAAGTCCTATTTGAGTTGCTATTAAAAACAAGCTATTTAATCCAAATTAATATAATATTTTTTCTAAGTCCTATTTCACAATATATAAAGCATGCAATGGCATATAAAAACATAGTAACCATTATTAAAATTAGCATAATATTCCCAATTTTCTTTACTTTTTTGCCGTAGGTGTATTGTAACCACTAGTTGTACGCATTGTTCCTTTGCCGTAAACATCTGGTGGATATTCAGGAGGCTTATACTTTATAAAAAAACCTGCAATAATATATAAGATTGGATAAATAATTAATACTATTAAAACGTTAATTTTACTTGAAATTAATTTCATTTTAGTATCCTATCCATTGTAGGTATAATAAAAATTTTTTTGATTTAATATGATCGAATACATTATATGGTAATAATTTGAGATTGTCAATATTTTTATGTGATCAATTGTTGAGCGATTTTACAAGACTCCCAGTTCTATAAGTGGGAGATTGAAGCTTTTGCTTCAGATGGACTAGAGTTTCCACATGAAGTTCCGATGTTGTGCTTTAGCAAAACGAGTTTACACAAATTCATAACTGTATTGATATAAAATTAAAGTAATGGTAAAATTTGATGAATACTTCAAATATACAAAAATGGAAAATAAGATAGTGAATTTAGTGTGAATTTATTTAGAGAGTTATATAGAAAACAGGGGGGAGTATATGGATGCGATAACGATGGTAAATGTGTCAAAAGAATTTAGGAGATATAAAAAAAGGGAAGGTTTTTTAGGCACATTTCAAAATTTTTTTAATAGAGAATATGAAGCTATATCAGCTGTGACAGATATGAATATATCAATAAAACGAGGAGAGATAGTTGGTTTATTGGGACCTAATGGAGCTGGAAAAACTACTATTATTAAGATGCTCTCAGGATTGCTATATCCATCTTCGGGAGATATAAAAGTATTACAGTATAATCCTTTTAAAAAAGAAGAAGCATTTAAGAAAAAAATATCCATTGTTTTAGGACAAAAACAACAGTTGTGGTGGGACATACCTGCCATAGAAAGTTTTCGTTTAAATAAAGAGATATACGAAATTGAAGATGAAAAATATAAAGATATTTTAAATACTCTTGTTGACATGCTTAATATTAAAGATTTAATAAATGTTCCAGTACGCAATCTTTCATTAGGAGAGAGAATGAAGTGTGAACTAGTAGCAGCATTACTTCACACTCCGGAAGTTCTTTATCTTGATGAGCCTACTATTGGATTGGACATGATTGCACAGAAAAAAATAAGAGATTTTATAAAAGAATATAATAAAAGATTTAATGCAACTATTATACTTACAAGCCATTATATAGAGGATATTGAAAAGCTTTGTGAGAGAACTATATTTATTAATAATGGCAAAAAGTATTATGATGGCAGTTTAGATGATTTTTTAAATCTATATGCAAAAGATTGTATTTTAAATATTGAATACTTAAGCAAAGATAATGATTTTAAATTTGATGTGTATGGTGATATTGTAAAAGAAAAAGAAAATTTATGCCGATTAAAAGTTCCTAAGGATCAGGTAGATAATATTAAACAGGAGCTAATAAGACACCAATTTATAAATAGCATAACAGTAAATCAATTGGATTCAGCTGATATTATACGTAATTCTTTTGAGAAGGAGAGAAAAGAAATTTGATAAATAAATTTAATGCTTATAAGAGAACTTTTAAATTAACTTGGTCTATGGCTATGGATTATCGCTTAAATTTTATATTTAATTTTGTATGTAGTTTTGTTCCTATAATAGCTATGATTTTTCTTTGGACGGCGATTTTTAGAGATAATACTACAGTAGGCGGTTATACTCTAAATATGATGCTTACATATTTAATAACTGCAAGATTCCTTCATCAAGTTATTGTACCAGATTTTTTTTGGGATGTATCTGAGGAAATCAAAAATGGAAGTTTATCTATGTATTTGATTAAACCTATAAGTTACATAAAATACTGGTTTTTCAAAGCTCTTGGTAATAAAAGTCAAAATTTAGTTATGACAATTATTCCTATATTATTGATAGCTCTGATATTTAGAAATAATATCGTACTAAATTCATCTATTGAAAAAATTGTATATTTTATAGTTGCTTGTAGTATTGCATATGTTTTATACTTCTTAATATTCATGCTGTTTAGTTTATTAAGTTTTTGGTTCCTTGAGATATCTAGCTTTTTTTACACACTATATATGTTTATAGAATTTTTCTCAGGCTCATTAATTCCTATAAATTTGTTACCAGCTACAATTAAAAATATACTGAAATATTTACCGTTTCAATATTTGGTATATTTTCCTATAAAAATATATTTAGCAGAAATAACTATAAATGAAATCTATACAGGATTATTTGTACAAGTTATTTGGATAGCAGTAATAGCAATAGGAATAAAATTTCTATGGAAACTTGGCATTAAGAAATTCGAAGCGTATGGAGGATAAACATGAAGAAAATATTTCGTTATCTAAAGTTGTATGTTTATTTTGTTAGAAATTGTTTAGCTAGAGAACTAGATTACAGATTAAATTTTATTACCAATTTAATTGATAGCTTTTTATGGTTTTTTATAAGTTTAGTATTTTTTGAGAGCATATATTCTCAGGTTACAACAATAAGCGGATGGACATTATATGAAACTCTTTTCTTGCTTGGGACTGCCCAAATAATTACTTCTTTATACTTTATTCTCTTTATAAATAATCTACCTAGATTACAAACTTATGTATCATCTGGAAGTTTGGATTTTATACTAATAAAACCTTGTGATCATCAATTCTTTGTTTCGCTTAGATACTTTTATTTAGGAGGTATTACTAATATAATACCAGCAGTATTTTTATTAATTTATTCTCTGCATCACATGAATCTAGTAATTACATTTTCTCAAGTTATAACTTATATATTGTTAGTTATTAATGGAGTTTTAATAGGATATGCAATATGGTTTATAATAATGACACTTTCTATATATGTTATAAAAGTTAGTGAACTTCATGAATTGTTTTTAAGCACATTAAAATTTGTTGAATATCCAGCATCTATTTACAAAGGAATTGTAAGAGTAATACTTATGTATATAGTTCCACTATTAACTATAGCTAATATTCCAGCTCAATATGTGTTAGGTGGTATTTCAACAAGAGATATATTATTTTCATTTTTGATAATGATAGTTTTAATGATAATTTGCAGAACATTTTGGAAAATATCGCTAAAAAGATATCAAAGTGCAAGCAGTTAATGTGAAATTATATTATCATTTAATATAAAAATTGAATTTTTATCAATTCGACAATACTCCCACTTCTGAAAGTGGGAGTATTAAAACTTTTTGATTCTTGCATTAGAAGGAGTAGAGTCTTCACTTGAAGTTATTACGTTTTGTTTTAGGAAGATGAGTTTGCATAACTACAAGAAGTTTTCCATGAGCTAATTTTTTATAAGAGTTTTATCATGAGATATTAAAATAATAGTGCCTTCATATTCGTTTAATAGATCCTCTGTTCAAGCTTTAATAGGGTTATTTCAAGTTTATTTTCTCTTTTTTGTTTTAAATAGAAAAAAGAAAAAATTTAATAATAATAATAACAATAACAATAAGCTTATTACTGCTAAAATAACATTACCATTCCAATTAATTTTAAATATATTAATTTTAAATAGAAAAATTATTATCGTTATGAAAATAGCAAAAAATAAGTTAGAATAATCTTTATTTTTCATAAATAAACGAAATTCATAAATCACTGGTATAAATAAAATTATGATAAAAGGATCACTCATTAATAGCCACTTCCTGTGAAGTCTTTATAAAAGCCATGTGCTACATGATATGCATCTGGAATTAGACCTATACCTATTCCTTTTGCAGCTGTTTTAGCAGCTGCTTTTGCACCACCTCTTATAACTTTAGTTGTAGCATATTTACCAACACAAACTATTTCCTCAACTAATGTTTCTGTTTTCCTTGCTGCGTGTATTGTTGCACCTACTGAGGCGGCTTTATATCCAGTATTAAATAGTTTAGTTGAATTATCACATCCTATGTAAAAATCTACTTCTTCCTTAACAGCACCTTTAACACCAGCCTTTACTTTTTCAAAGAATCCTCTACTATGAGTACTAATTCCACCAGCTGGTATAGACATACTTGATGACATAATAATCCCTCCAATTTTAAAGATTTATAGCTTATTGTTAATATATAAATTTGTTTCTCCTGTATAGTGTTTATTGGCATAAAGATTATAGTGAGAATTTTGTTTGTGAACTATATTTACAGTTTTATCATAGATAATTTGTCCATTTAAAAAAGAGATTTCAATATTAAGCATTTTTATATTAGGATCTAGATCTTTATTCATTCTAATTTCATATATATAAGTACAGTGAAAATTAGAAGCAGAATTTTTAGAATGTGCTATGATTTCAAAATCAGAATATATTTTCTGCTTTTGATTATCTGAAATAACTATATTTATAGGACAGTCATGTATCATTTGTTCAAATTCTAAATACAATAATATATGTTTATCATTAGTACTAAAAGTTTTTTTTACATTGATGGGTTTCAATTCTCCTAAATTATTTTTTTTAAAGTCTAGACATGTAGTAGCATTTAAAACTTTTGCTTTACTAAATAATTCATTTAGAAGCAACAAGTTTAACTCTAGTATTTTTTGATTATTTTCTGTTATAATTAAATATTCTTCTTTTAAAAGAAATTCAGGTAAATCGAAAAAGCCATCTTGTGATATTATATTAGAACTAGAATCTTTGGATTTTAATGTTAGTTCTCTATTTGATAATATCGGAATATATAAGTTTGAAAAAATAAAAACACCTCCTTAGAAACACTGAAAATAATAAACTTGGTGATTTAGAGTTTAATTCTCAAGGTATTCCTCTCTGCCCTTTAACAAAAGAATCTTTTAAACCAGAAGGTTCTTGTAAAGGTAAAAATAGAAGCTTAAGATTTAAATATACTTGTCCAAAATATTGTAAGGATAAACATGGAAAACGATATCATACTTGCAAAAATCCTTGTACTGATAAAAAAAGTGAACGTATGCCTTATGTTTATCCAGATAAAGATTTTAGACTTTACCCTGGTATACAACGAAATTCCAAAGAATGGGATAAGCAATATAAAAATCGCTGTTGTATTGAGAGAGAGTTATTTTGTATCAAATCAAACCCTTGTATATTGTCACCGTTAACTGTGAGTATAAAAACAATGCGAGCAGATGTATATCTAGCCAGTATAACAAAGCAAATCAATGTTATACTGACTTATTATATAAGAACTATTAAACCATTACTTAAAATTGCGGTGTAATCCACATATTGATTAAACTCACCGTGCTACGCACTTCATTTTTTAAAAGCTTTTTTCAGCATACTCTTTTTTGCACATTTTTAATAAATTTTTAAAAGTTATCCACAGATTTTAATCTTCATATTCTGCATTCACCTAAAGAATGAATAAATTTTACCTAATTATTGTAACATATTACAATTGTATTTTGCAAGTTAAAACTACAGCAATCTGCAATTCGTAAATTCGTAATATGCAATACAAATATTTAATATCATATATTTCTTATTAATATTCACTATAAAAATCTCTGCATACTGTATTTTTTCGTTGTAATATATATGATAAAAATCTAAATTACGAATTGAAGATAATAGAAAGCTTTAATTCACAGTGGTGAGCAGTAAATATCAAATTCAATTATTGATAGAAAACGTATACATTGAAGAATTAATGAATATGTTATCATTTTAGTTATTTTATGGTATAATGATACTATGCATCGAGCAAATATGAAGATGTTTTTTTAATGACACAAGAAAATTATGGGGTGCAAAGAGCATGGGCAAATGCTAAAGAGTATTTTATTTTAAATGACATTCTTAGGGATAAACCAAAGATATTTGTTTATAAGAATAATAAATTGTTATACTCGATAGATAATGATATAAATAATGATGGTTTATATGAAAATATATTTTTCAACTCTTCAGGAGATAAATTTGTTTGTCAAAAGTTAGATAAATCAAAAAAACAATGGCAATTAGATATATTTAATGCAGAGGATGGAGTAAAGGAAGAAACTTATTTCAAACAAAAAAATGAGCATTTTGTTTTACTGCAATGGACTGAAAAAGGAATGATTTTCGGAAAATATGACGGTTGGGAAGAAAGGAGTAAACTCATACCAAAGCTCTTTATGTTAAATCAACAAAAAGAGTTTCAAGAGATATGGGATTATTCACATACTCCTTATGAAGTGTGTGATATTAATGGTGAGTGGGCGTTATTAAAAAGATAAAAAAAGAGAAAAAATATAAGGCATTGATAGCCTGTAATAAAAGTCATGTGATTTGGGCAAAAAGCTTGAATTTATATGGCTTTTGTATTAGTTAGAAGGTTTATTTATGGTATAGTGATAAATGTATTTTGGTAAGATTATGAAGTTATTAGGAACAAATCAGATATTAAAGGAAAATAAGTTAAATATGAGAATACTTAAATGATTAAATATTGAAAGGAATATAGTTATGATTAAAATTAATGAAATATTAAATGTAATCATATCCAATTATCATGAAATTTTAAAGACTGATCTTGTTGGAATTTATCTTCATGGGTCATTAGCCATGAATTGTTTTAATCCTGATTCAAGTGATATTGATTTTTTAGTTATTGTGAAAAAAGATATTAGTTTTAAAGCTAAGAAAAAACTAATAGATGTGTTGTTGAAATTATCAAAAGATGGACCTAGAAAAGGATTTGAAATGAGCATTATTCTTGAGAAGGATGCACAAAATTTTACATATCCTACACCATTTATTTTGCATTATTCAGATTATTATAAAGAAAAATATATAAGTAATCCTCAATACATATGTGGAAATTCTACAGATCCTGATTTAGCAGCACATATAGTTATTACAATAGAAAGAGGACGTTGTTTGTTTGGAAAGCCAATAAAGGAGGTATTTCAAACTGTTCCTAAGAAATATTATATTGAATCTATTATAAGTGATATTCAAGATGCAAAAGAAGAAATTACTAATAATCCTATTTATTCCATACTTAATCTTTGTAGAGTATTGTATTATTTAAAAGAACGCGCTGTATGTTCTAAAAAGGAAGGTGGAGAATGGGCTATTGAGAATCTTACATATCAATATATAGATACTGTAAAATTAGCCTTATTAGGATATATAAATTCTGATAATACAATTGAGTGGAATCAAGATCAGTTGATTTGTTTTGCTGACTTTATGCTAGAAGAAATAAATAATGAATATGTTGTATTTAGAAAAAATAATTGAAGAGGTAAATAAAGAATGAGACTTGAATTAACTCTAAATTCCTTATATATTTGTGTGAAAGATATGAATAGAGCAATAAATTTTTATGAGCAGTTTTTTGAACAAAAAGTTGATAAGAAAGATGATATATTTAGTGTTTTTATAAATGAAAATCAAGTATTAGAATTTAAAGATAGCGAAGGTAATGATATAGAGGTTTATTGTAGAATTTTATAAGGGAGAGTTAAATATGGATGAGTGGTTTACAATTGAGAATATTGATGATGAGACTTATGCAATAAGTGAATATGGGCATTGGGAAAAAGTACACTCCTATTTATTGATAGGCAAAACATCTGCTATTTTAATTGATACTGGTTTAGGGATAGGAAATATTAAAAATGAAGTAGAAAAGTTGACAGAATTACCTATTACAGTAGTTACAACACATGTACATTGGGATCATATAGGTGGACATGAATTGTTTAATGACATTTGTGTTCACAAAGATGATGCAGAATGGTTAATAAATGGCATTCCTGTTCCACTTAATGTAACTAAGAATAATGTTATGGCAGAGCCTTTTAGTAAAAAGCCACCAATTGAATTTAATATAAATAATTATAAAGTTTATACTGGAGAGCTAAATAGAATATTAAGTGATAATGATATTATAGATATCGGTTCAAGAAAATTAAGAGTTATTCATACTCCAGGACATTCACCAGGTCATATTTGTCTTTTTGAAGAAAAAAGGGGGTATCTATATACAGGGGATTTAGTTTATAAAGGAACTTTGTATGCATTTTATCCTAGTACAGATCCTATATTGTTTAAGCAATCAATAGATAAAATCAGTAAGTTAGAAGGAACAATAAAAATATTACCAGCACATAATGAGTTGAATGTACAAGTAAATTTAATAAGTAGTATTAAGAATGCATTTAAGAAGATAGAAGATAAAAATATGTTAAAGCAGGGCAGTGGAATATTTATTTCGGTGAATTCAAAATACATATATAGGAGGAATTATATGAAAACTAAAGTATATGATTTAGGCACAGAGGAGTACAAAGAATTGAGAAAAATGAATATAAAAGAGATTATCTTTGATCTAGATGGAACTCTTTGGGATTCAACTGATGTGGTTTTGAAAGCATGGAATGATATGCTGTCAGGTATAAAAGAAGTACAAAACCCACTTACAAAAGAAGAACTTCAAAGTATAATGGGATTACAATTAGAAGAGATAGGACCTGTATTATTTCCGTATTTAGATGATGAATTCAGAATAGGACTTATGAAAAAATGTTGTGTTATGGAACAGCAGTGGATTAGAAAACAAGGCGGCAATCTTTTTAATGACTTAGAAGAAATATTAAAAATGCTTTCACAAAAATACAAATTATTTATTGTAAGTAATTGTGACTGTGGCTATATAGAATCCTTTTTAGAATATCATCATGAACTAAAATCATATTTTATTGACTTTGAATGTGCAGGCAATACTGGTCTATCAAAGGGAGAAAATATTGATAGAATAATACAAAAACATAAACTTAAAAATCCTATATATGTAGGAGATACTCAAGGAGATTGCGATGCAGCAAAGATAGCTAATATACCATTTGTATTTGCTAGCTATGGTTTTGGAAAAGTAAGTAGTTATGATTATAAGCTTGAACAAATATCAGATTTAGTGAACTACTCGCCACTTACTTCGTTGAAGTGGGAGCTTCTTGGTCAATAGCACCAACGTGCCAAGTTTACCCAAGCTCAAAAGGTCGCACCGACCTCGATATAATACCAGTTTTATTTCTTGGCAAGAAACCACCGTCTTAGACGATTGTAATCGTTCGGACTGCACCAACGTCAAGGCTTGGTTTTCGCTCTTTTGGTGCAGGACGTGTGCTTGAATATTTTACGTGGTAAAGCTTTTTCTTACCACAACCTTATATATTCAGTTTTATAAGAACTTTTATATTTTCATTATATCAAGTGGAGTGCATTTTTTCAAGGGCATTGAACCCTTTCAAAAATGGTGTTATCCATCTCCCACTTATAGAAGATGGGAAATAGCCCAAACTTACATGGCTTTTATTTATACTAAAATATAGATATGCTGCTTTCCAAATTAAGATATTACTCATTCTCTGGATCACCTATAACTCTTCACTCTTAATTCTTCATTTTTAACTATATAAATTATTTATGTTTTTTAAATAATTTATATATATGTTGACCTTCGCCTTAGACTAAGGTTTATACTTGAAGCAGATACTAGGTTAGGGAGGAATAATATGTCTAAAAGATATTCAATTAATGAAGTAGCAAAAATTTTCAATATAACTACTAACAAATTAAGATTCTATGAGAAAAAAGGTTTAATAAAATCTTTAAGGGATAATACAAACAACTACCGATACTATAGCAAGGAACATTTAGTTAGAATACAGACTATACTTATGTATAGGGTTTTAGATTTTTCAATAGAGGATATTCAACAGGTTATAGATGAAAATTACAAGGATAATATATTGAATCATTTTTACAAGCAGTGGGAAGTAGTAAATGATGAAATGCATAGATTAAGATTATTGAAAGACTCTATTGAAGAATTGATGGATGCAATGTATGAATCTGATGATGAAAAGTATGTAGATAAAATTATAGAATCTGCACAAAGAATTAATAAAGTAAACAATATTAAAGATAATTGGAAAGATAAGTGGGACTTTGATAATTGGGCTAAAACATATGATATATCGATTAGAAAAGATATAGGAAGTCTCAAAATATATAAGAATTATGATGAAATATTACAAACTGTATATAAAAAGTCAACTGAGAATATTCAAAAGGATGTAAGTAGCATTAAGGTTATGGATATAGGAGTTGGAACAGGAAATCTTTCAGAAAAGTATTTGAACAAAGGATACAATATTGTAGGTATAGATCAATCAAGAGAAATGCTGAATACAGCAAAACATAAATTTCCTAATTTAAAAGTAAGGCTAGGAGAATTTTTAAAAATACCTTTTGATAATAGTGAATTTGATATTATTGTTTCTACCTATGCTTTTCATCATTTAAATGATACTGAGAAAAATCTAGCTATTAAAGAAATGATGAGGGTATTAAAATATGATGGGAGGATTGTTATTGGAGATTTGATGTTTGAAAATAATGTAAAAAGGGAAGAGTTAATGAGAGAATTTACAAAGGATCAAATAGAAGAAATAGAAGATGAATATTACTCTAATATTGAGAAATTAGAAACAGAATTCAATAAATATGGTAAGCGATTGGTTAAATATAAAATTGATAAGTTGAATTTTGTTATATGTGTTCAATAGTTATTTGTTTTGTATATTTAGTAGTTTCTTTCCGTGTGTTTAGGGTATAATTAGCATAAGAGGAACATATGGAGGGATTGTATGAAAACACGATTGCCAATAGGAATAAGTGATTTTAAGAGAATAATAGATGATAATTATTACTTCGTAGATAAAAGCTTATTTATAAAAGAGATAATTGAGGACGGCTCACAGGTTATACTTCTTCCAAGACCAAGGAGATTTGGTAAAACTCTTAATATGAGTATGCTTAAATATTTTTATGAAAAATGTGAGCATGACCATTCCTACCTTTTTAAGGATTTGATGATAAATAAACATGAAGAAATAATGAATATGCAGGGAAAGTATCCTGTGATTTATATTACATTCAAAGATGTAAAAAATAAAGATTGTGATAAATGCTTTGGAAAATTAAAGGAATTAATATCAAAAGAATACTATAAATACAAATTATTATTAGATGACTATTTGGATGAATTTCAAAAAGCATATTATGACAAAATTCTGTATATGGAAGCAACTGAAGCACAATATGAAACTAGTTTGATGAATTTAAGTGAATTTTTAAGCAGGTATTATGGAGAAAAAGTAGTTATACTTTTGGATGAATATGATGTACCAATACAAAGTGGATATATGAATGGGTACTATGATGAAATAATAGAATTTATGAGGAACTTTCTGGGTGGTGTGCTTAAGGATAATATTTACTTAGAAAAAGCTGTATTAACAGGAATACTTAGAGTGGCAAAGGAAAGTATATTTTCAGGTCTGAATAATTTATCAGTATATACCGTAGTTAATTATCATTATAGTGATAGTTTTGGATTTTTAGATAAAGAAGTAGAAGAATTATTAAAATATTATAATAAAAATTATGAAATAGAAGAAATAAGAAAGTGGTACAATGGATACAATTTTGGAAATAATGTTATATATAATCCTTGGTCCATATTAAATTTTATTAAAAATGATAAGGAAGGTTTTAAACCTTATTGGGTAAATACCAGCAGTAATGATTTAATAAAAAGGGTACTTGCAAGAGGAGGAAGTGAGTTAAAAACAGAACTTGAAGATTTAATAAAAGGAAAAGAAATTGAAAAAGTGGTGAATGAAAATATAGTAATGCATGAAATAGAAACAGATGCTGATAATGCATGGAGTTTCTTGTTATTTAGTGGATATCTGAAAGTAGTTAATAAAAGAGTAGAAAAAGGAAGAACATATTGTAGCATGCAAATACCTAATTTAGAAGTAAAATATTTATACGAAGATATTATATTAGCTTGGTTTAAAGAAAATATAAATATTGAAAAATTCAATGTTATGCTAAAGAGTTTAATAAGTGGGGATATAAAAATTTTTACCAAGATATTTAAAGAGTTTGTATTAAATTCAGTAAGTTATTTTGATGTTTCAGGAAAAGAAAGCGAAAAGGTGTATCATTCTTTTGTGTTAGGCATACTTATAGCACTTTCAGATGATTATGAAGTTAAATCTAATAGGGAAAGTGGATATGGTAGATACGATATAATGATTATACCGAGGGATACAAATAAAAAAGGAATAATAATGGAATTTAAAAAGGCTGATGAATATGATAATGAAACTTTAGAAAAAGCTACTGAAAATGCTTTGAAACAAATAAGGGATAGAAATTATAAACAAGAACTTATAGATAGAGGTATTGAGGATATTATTGAGCTTGGTATAGCTTTTGAAGGTAAGAAGGTTTTAGTTAAAGAGTATAGCAAATAAATATAGTGTGGATATATGAGGATAAGCTCCATCTTGTTTAGGCATTTGAAAGAAAATAACAAGTCAAAGATGCGACGTATATTTTGTGAAATACAAAGAGTTGGGTTCCGCTGATAGTAGGTTCTATCAACGGGTTCCAACGATGAAGTAGTTCGCAAAATAGACTAGCATACTGATTAGTTATTTTTTTGAAAATGCCTTAAGTTGGAGCTTTAAAAATTTAACTTTTAAAATTATATATGACATATCATTATTGCTGCACAAAATATTTTACTGGAATTGGTAATGAATATTTGATAAAATGTATGTAAATACATAAGAAAACAGAGGGGCATAACATGGAAAAAGTTGATTTGAGTAGATATCATAAAGTTGGAATAGTTACAGAAGAATTAGCTAAGAAAGCTGATTTTGATTTTACAGGTGTTGTGTATGCTGCCCCAGGATTAATTAAGCACATTAAAAGAAGGCATGAGAGGGGAAAAGATGCATTAGACCATGACATAATAAATAATATACTTTCTGTTATTGAAAATATTATATCTTCTCCAGATTATATTGGGAAACATCCTAAGAAAGTTGGGACAAGCATTGAATTTGTGAAAAAGATGGGAGAAAATCTGTTAGTTGCAGTTGATGTTGATTTGAGCAATAAATATATTTATGTTTCCTCTTTGTATCCAATATCTGAAGGAAAAATAAAAAATAGAGTTAATAGTGGAAGATTTGTTAAATGTACAGACAGAGGAATGGAAGAAGTAGCTGTTACGGATAAAGAGTATATGTAAGAAATTTTTTGAAATTTGATTGAAATATATATATCTTTGTGGTATAATACAAATAGTGTGTGGATAAGATTAATAATGTAAACGTTTCGATTGAGCTGTGAGGATCGGAAATGGCACCCGACACGCTGTCTAGTTTTAGGCAGTAAACAGGTATGCAGGATACGCCGCCCTGCCAGAGTTCGGTCGATTAATATATGAGAGAAAACGTACCTCGAGAGGTGCGTTTTTTGGTTTTTAGTGAAAACTTTTCTAGATAAATAAACTAGTTAGAATAGTTTATTTACAAAAACATTTTTGCTGATTTATGTGATTAAGAAAGTTTGTGATAGAAATTTAGTGTGTAAATGTGCAAAATATTCTGTGGATAACTTTGAGTTATCCACAGAATATTTTTATTCCACCATATATCCACACAAAGTTATACACAATTTGTGGATAAGCTGTGACTAAACTGCTGTAATATTGTGAAGATTTTTAATTAAGAAGTTCCCACTTCAGCGTGAGCAAGTTGAGGGAGAGGTCACTTTCAGCTTTCTACTATTTGGTAGAATATTCACTTGATATTATGTTCATATAAAAAGTTATCATCATTTAAAACATTTTTATAAACATCATCTCTTACTATGGTATGTTCATTGGAAAAGACAATTGCTCTTTTGAAAATACCATCTACATACTCAAAATCATGAGTAGAGCATATTATGGTTTTACCTGATTCATTTAATTTTATTATTAGATTCTTTAAAAATCTCTTTGTTTTTGGATCCAAACTGTTCATGGGTTCATCAAGAGTAATAACATCTGGATTTAGAGATAAAACGCAAGCGATAGCAACTTTTTTCTTTTCTCCACCACTTAAGTTGTAAGGTTGTCTATATTTAAGTTCGTTAATTTCTAGTAGATCTAAGCAATCATTTACTCTTTTTTCTACTTGAGTTTCATTCATTCCCATTTGCCTAGGTCCAAAAGCGATTTCGTCATATACATTTGCACAGAAAAGCTGAGTTTCTGAGTTTTGGAAAATAAAGCCTATTTTTTTATGAAAGAGTTTTGAAAATTTAATATTGCTCAATTGCTTTTTTGTTATATTAGTGCCTTCAAACTTATATTCACCTTTGTTTGGAAATAAAATACCATTTATAAGTTTTAACAGGGTTGATTTACCACTTCCATTAGGACCTAACAGTGCAATAGATTCGCCTTTATCAATATGTAAATTAATATTTGTTAAGGCTATATTGTTGTTATACGAATATTCAACATTAGTAATATCAATCATATTATCACATCCTCGCTATATAAAAGAATAGTAATATTAGTATAGCATGAATGATCAAATATGATATATCGAAAAAATTTATTTTAAAATTTGAGTTAATATAATATTCGCCAGTAAATCCTCTGCATTCCATAGCAGAATACATTTCCTCAGCCATATCTTTTGATATTAAAAACATGTTTCCTATGATTCCAGACATAGAAGAGCTTTTATTTTGATTTCTCCCTACTGAACGAAGTTTGAGAGCATAAAACATATTTAATGAAAAATTTCCAAGAATAATTATATACTTAATAGTTATGTCTAATATTAAAATGAACATATCAGGAATATGAAATATTTTAAAAGCTTGTGTTATTTTATTCCAAGGTATTGTGTAGGATAAAATATTTACCATTCCAATTGTTGCGAAAACTTTTAATATAAGCATAATGCTATTTAAAGTATTTCCTAGCAAAATAGAAGGTATTAATGCAACAGATGTAAAAACTCCTCCTAAAAAACTTGCAAATAAAATAGGCTTTATTGTTTGCCCGTCAAGAAGACTGAGTAAAAATAGCATATATACATTTAATATCAATACATACATAAAGCTTTTTGAAAGAGACATAAATAACACCAGCAAAAATGTACATAATATTTTTATAGATGGATTTATATTGAATCTGTTATTTATTGATTTTTTACTTAACCTTATTTTTGATAATATTTTCAATAAAGTCGATATGCTTTTATCAACAAATGCATTTTTATCATTACTAGGGTTGTATTCTTCATTGTTTAAAAGCCATTCAGGAATCATAGTATTCTCCTTGCTTCTAGTTTTGGACTTTTTTCTTACTATTTATTATTTTAAATATTATTGTTATAATTGCAACACCAGCGATAGCGGAAATAATATATCCAATGAAATCAGGAAGTCCAGATATTGAGTAGTCAGGCATGATAGCATTAAAGCTAAAACCATTTTTCATTCCTAAAGGTGTAAATCCTAAAATATTACCATTTAGAGTTAGATTTTTGATTTCTTCAGTACCCCATTCTCCCCATGCAGTTCCAGAGGCTAATAATCCAAGAGGAGATAATAATATTGCACCTAATATTAAACCATAAATAGGCTTAAAATTAATTTTTTTGCCTTTATATATTATTCCTGGAGAGGTCTTTTTAATAAAAGTAAAAACTCCAATGGAAACAATAGTTTCAACAATACCAGCAACAAGCATGTGAGGTATAACCATTGCAGGAATAGATACTGAAAGAGGATAAGGACAATACAAAGGCATTCCTGAAGCATCTTTAAATAATAATGGTTGAATACCAAATTCTACTGCGGCAAAAAAGGAAGCAATACATATAGAAGTATATGAGCCTATTAATATACCTAAATATTCACCTTTAGTGCTTTTCAAATTATCTTTAATTATTTTGTAGATAAAATATGCTGTGAAGGGCATTATGAATGCCATATTAAAACTATTAGCACCTATAGCTAGTATACCTCCATCTCCAAAAAACAATGCTTGTATTATAAGAGCAGTAGTTATTGAAAGAGTTGCAGCATATGGTCCTAACAGTATAGCTATTAATGATGCACCTACAGCATGACCGGTCGTTCCACCTGGGAGAGGTACATTGAACATCATAATTAAAAATGAGAATGCAGCACCTATACCAATTAAAGGCATTTTGCTTTTTTCTAGTTCGTGTTTTACCTTACTAATAGATTTTTTCCATACAGGTATCATTATACCTGCCATAACTGCACATGTAGATGGACTTAAATAATTATCTGGAATATGCATAATTGAATTCTCCTTTCTTTTTATGTTATTATTATCTATTAATCAATATGAGCAACTCTTATGCCAATTAGCCTATATGCTATAAACCCTTTGAAATGCCTAACTATGTATTATAGTCAAACATAAAAATCTCATAATGATACAGTACTGTGTATCATTATGAGATTTTTACCCCAGGGGTAAGCAGATCTGAATTTTGAAATTTTCCATTCATTATTAATGTTAGTTAAAAATATTATATCATTTAGTGTTACAGTTTTATTATCATTGCTTTTTTTGTGGTGCATAGTTAATTGTATTTCAAATGAATACTTGACTGTATTTTTATCAGAAAAGGTATTATCTCTTTTAAGTTTAATTGAATCTACACTTGTTGTATATTGGTTTTCATAGCAATTTTTCCACTGCTCTAATAGTAATCTGTCTCCTATAATATACATATATACATCATCTGATACGTATTTTTTAATGTGTTTATGAAGTTTATCGAAAGTTTCTTTTTTTATACCATTTTTCAGTTCTTTACCAATATATTTGTGGATGTTTTTAACGTACTTATCTATTTCATCATTATTAATTGTATAATAGTTTATCAAAAAATTTTTAGCTATTAACTTTGGTTTTTTATTTTTGGAGTTAGTATATCCCAAAAACATTAATGCAATTATAGACAGAATTATTGCTGAAATTAATACTTTTTTCATAGAAAATAATTTCATCTCCTTTTATAATATCTAATTTTCTTTAATATACTCACTAATTCTTAATAATATTTTACTTATGGGTTACTATTATATTAATATTGTCAGAATACTTCTAGCATAATGCAACAATATAATTATACCATAAATAGTTTTAATTGTTATATTTTTCACCCCTGGGGTAAAATTTTTTTGCAAAATAATATACAAAGTCATATATATTTAATGCAACGGTAATTACCGATTATATAGATAAAAGTTATAAAAAAGGGGAGTGATTTTTATGGCAGTGAATTCAACAAAGGTTGGTAGTGAATTGAAAGTAACAATGGTGGTAGGAGTAGATTCAAAGGGCAATGACAAATTAGCGACTAAAACTATAGGGAGTATAAAATTAGATGCTAATGATGATAATGTTTTTGCAGTTGCGAATGCAATAGCAAATGTTAAAGCTTATCCAATTGTTAGTGTTCATAAGGAAGATAGTTTTGTATTGGCTAATCAACAGGCTTAATGTGATTTGAATTTTGTTAATAAAAAGGGGGTAGAATAGTATGAGTAATAAATTATTATTAAAATTTTTGACTTCAACAGAAGGAAAGTATTTTTCTCTTACTATAAACGATATAAAGGCAGATGAAAATGGCAATCCATTAGTTACTGATGAAGAAGTGAATTCATTAATGGATACAATAATTGAAAAAAATATTTTCCTAACAAAGTATGGAGATTTGACAGGAAAGAAGAGTGCAAAAATTGTAAGCACAAATTCAACTTCAGTTGCTCTTAATTAGTACAAAAGCTGCAGCAGATTAGCTGCAGCTTTTGTTTAAATGTGAAGGGGGTTAATATATGGGAAATGAAATAATAAAATTAGCAGCTACACAAGGAGTTTGGGCAGCTTTGAGTGTTGCACTGATATTTTATATTTTAAATGCTCAGGAAAAAAGGGATTTAAGGCAAGAGAAAAGGGAAAAAAATTATCAGAATATAATATTTCAACTCACAGACAAATTTAATATTTTAGAAGATGTAAAAGATAATATTGAGGAACTTAAGGTGCATATATTAAAGAGAGAGAAATAATATTCTGAATGGGGGAGGAAATGAATACTATTAATGATATAGTAGAAAACAGAAACAAGAATTTGGACATAGACATTTATACAGTTAAGGAAGGAGATACGCTTTTGAGTATATCTCAAAAATATGGAATAACAGTTGATGAACTTAAAAGATTAAACAATCTGTCTTCCGATATCATTTATTTAAATCAAATATTGAGAGTGATTTAAGCTAAGCAAATGCCCTCTAATAATAGAGGGCATTTGCTTAGTATTAATTATAGTCTAAACAAAGTTATTAGTAGATGTTTTGGGGTGGTCAGGTTTGTGCTTTGTTTGTATAATTATAGATATAAATAGATAGGTAGTGAGTTTTTAGAATTATTGGAGTTGAATTGTAAAATAGGGCTTTATGGTGGATTTAGCGAGGAGGACTATTATGGAAAACAAAAATAAAATTTTAGTTATCGATGAT
Organism: Clostridium tepidiprofundi DSM 19306; assembly: GCF_001594005.1. GTDB lineage: Bacteria > Bacillota > Clostridia > Clostridiales > Clostridiaceae > Clostridium_AC > Clostridium_AC tepidiprofundi. Next base: position 41,252 of record NZ_LTBA01000021.1, read on the forward strand.
AATAGAGATATTTGTACAACAATAAAAGATTATTTGCAGAATTATAATTACAATGTTGCTACTGTTCAAAACTGTAGAGATGCACTGAATATTATAAATCAAAAATTTGATTTGATTATATTAGATATAATGATGCCAGATATGGATGGGATAGAATTCTGTAAAATTATTAGAGATAAAATATCTTGTCCTATAATTTTTGTGAGTGCTAAACTTTTAGAGGAAGATAAGATTGAGGCTCTTTCTATAGGAGGAGATGATTACATAACCAAGCCATTTAGTTTTAGAGAATTAAAAGCAAGAATAGAAAGTCATCTAAGAAGGGAACACAGGTTGCAGAATAAGGAAATTTATATATTAAGCTCTGGGAATATAGTGATTGATATTTTGGCTAATGAAATAATTTGTAATGGTGAAAAACTTAAGCTAACTAAGAAAGAATTTGAACTTATAAAATTTTTAATTATAAATAAAAATATAGTACTTTCAAAAGAAAAGATTTTTGATAATGTATGGGGAATAGATTCTGAAAGCTACTTAGAAACTGTTACGGAGAGTATAAAAAATATTAGAAAGAAAATTAGGAGCTTAGATAAAGAAAAATCCTATATAACTACTGTTTATGGTCGAGGATACAAGTGGGAAGTGAAAGATGAAATATGAAGAATAAAACTATAAAAAGAGACTTTTATAATTTAGTATTAAAAATAGTGATATATACGATTATTTCAACTATAATTACGTATTCACTTATGGTAATCATTATGATATTAACTAATGATAAACCAACAGATTATTATTTAAAGTATATTGATAAAATAGAAAAAGAAATTAATGAAAAAGGAGACAGTATTTTAGAAGGAAATCTAATAGATATAAAAAAATATAGCCCAAGAATTCATGGTGAAGTTATAGATATAAACGGTAACCACTTATATGGTGAAAAAGAAGTAAAAAACCCTAAATTTAATGTAATTACTTCTATGAACAGGGATAGATACTATAATAACTATATTTATAGATACATAAGTATAATTTCTGATAATAACATAAAAGCTATTTATGTTATTAAAGCTCCTTTTTCTTTTGTGAAAAATAATTTTCAGCATAATAAAATAAAAATGATTATGTATTTAATAATTTTAATGTCTCCTGTATTGTATTTTGTGATATATTTATTTTTATTTACTTCAAAACTATATAAATCTATATCCAAAAATATAGATATTCTTTTGGAGGGTTCTCAAAAAATTTGCGATGGAAACCTTGATTTTTATATTACTGGAGTACGAGGAGTAGAATTTTGTAAAATTGAAGAAGCATTTAACACTATGGTGAAAGTGCTTAGAAATAATATTAAAGAATTATCTAAATTGGATGAAGAACGAAAAATGATGGTTTCATCTATTGCGCATGATATACGAACACCAATAACTGTAATTAAAGGTCAACTTGAAATAATATATGATTTAAAGAACTCTCCAAACTATGAAATATATGATAACATGAATATAATAAATAAAAATTGTGATAAGATGATTAATTTGACTGATAATTTGTCTTTGCTTTATAAAGTAGATGGGAAATGTTTTTTGTTGAGAAATGAAAAAATAGATTTAAAGAGGTTTCTAAAAGATAAAGAATTAGAAATGAAGAAATTATCTGAAAGAGAAAATATAACAATTGAATTTAAAATTAATTTAAATAAAGATAAATATATGTTAGATAGTACCATGCTAACTAGAGTGTTAGACAATATACTCTTTAACAGCTTGAGGTTCACACACAAAGGTAAAATAATTCTTGAGATATATGATGAACACTATATTGGAAATATCAAAAAAATTAATTTCAAATGCGTTGATACAGGGATTGGATTTAAAGAAAAAGATACATCAAAACTATTTGAACCTTTTTACCAAAATGAAAACTATAAAAATCATTTTGGCTTAGGTCTTTATATATCAAAAAAGATTATCAAAAATTTTAATGGAGAAATAAAAGCATATAACAATAATTTTGGTGGAGCTACTGTCGAATTTTACATACTAGAATTAAAGGAGTATATTAATTATTCTTAATTTTACTGATTGATAATTGGTTGAATTTTGTAAATGAGCTGAATAATCTTCTATGATTTTTCAGTTTTTTTATTTTCCTTATAAAATCCTTATATTTCTTTGCTAACATAATCATACAAAGATAACTACAATATAACATACTTTGAATGTTAGATATGGAGAGGAGTAAAGAAATGAGAGAATATTTTTTAGAAACAAGGAATTTAACAAAAAAATTTAGGAGTCAAATAGCTGTAAATTCAATAAATCTAAAAATAGAAAAGGCTAGTATATATGGGTTTTTAGGTCCAAATGGAGCTGGCAAATCTACTACGCTAAAGATGATCACAGGCCTTTTATACCCTAGTAGTGGAGAGATAATTATCGATGGTCATGAATGGAGCAGAAAAGATCTTAAATATATAGGTGCTCTTATAGAATCGCCTGCTTTTTATGGAAACTTAACAGCTGTAGAAAATTTGAAAGTTCATGCAAAACTTTTAAATATTCCAGATAGTAGAATCGATGAAGTTTTATACATTGTGGACTTAAAAGATACAGGAAATAAAAAAGCAGGACAATTTTCATTGGGAATGAAACAAAGACTTGGAATTGCAATAGCACTTTTAAATAATCCTAAACTACTCATACTAGATGAACCAACAAATGGGTTGGATCCATTAGGAATAGAAGAGTTAAGAAGATTGATTAAATCATTAAAAAATATAGGAATAACAATTATTTTTTCAAGTCATATATTATCAGAAGTTCAGCAAGTTGCCGAATATATAGGCATCATATATAAAGGGGAATTAAGATATCAAAATAAGATCGATAAAAATGAAGATTTAGAAAAACTATTTATGGATATTGTAACCAAATAATAAACAGGAGGTTTTCACAATGATCAATATGCTTCAATCTGAGAATCTAAAGTATAAGAGAACTTTTTCTAAAAAACTTTTTTTCATTGCTCCAATGTATATATTGATTCAAATTATTGCTTTTAGCAAATATGTTTTTTTAAATTCAATGAATTGGTGGAGCATTTGTTTTATGCCTTTTACTATAAGTATAATTTGTACTCTTTCAACACGCAGAGAAAGAAAGTCAGGAAATTATAGAACATTAAAATCTAAATATATAGATTTAAGAAAAATGTGGATTAGTAAAATTTTGGTTATAGCTTATTACACATTTTTAGCTTCATTAATGCTTATACTATACTTTTTAGTGGTTAAATTAATTTATAGTACTTCATTTATACCTTTAGATAAATTGTTTTTTGGAACTTTTGTAATTTGGCTTACAACACTTATATTGATTCCAATATGCTTATTTTTATCAGAAGCTGTAGGAGCTTTTTCATCAATATTAGTAACGTGTGCAGGTATTGTTGTTGCAATACTAATGGCAACAAAAGTGGGGTGGTATCTGTGTCCATGGAGCCTCAATATTAGACTTATGTGTCCTATTTTAAAATTACATCCTAATGGAACTCAATTGAATCCAGGTAATTTTCTATTAGATTCTTCAGTAATACCTATAGGAATTATTATTGGAATCACAGGTTTTGCCGTATTATCCATACTAACAAGTTTATGGTTTGCTAAAAAGGAGGATACAACTGTTGTTTAAAAAATGCTCAAACTTAGACAAAATTAACTAAAATTATTTGATATGTATATAAACTTTTTGCAAGTGGTTTAAATGATAAGCGTAGACAATTAATTAAAATGTTTAGAAGATTAAATGAAGTAGATACTATAATAGTTGAATATCCTGATAGGTTAGCTAGATTTGGATATAATTATCTTAAAGAGTTTGCAAAATCATTAAATGTAAGTATTGAAGCAGTTGAACAAAACAAAAAGTTAGGACCAAATGAAGAAATGGTTAATGATTTAATAAGTATAGTTAGTTGTTTCAGTGCTAGATTGTATGGAGCAAGAGGTGAAAGAAAAAAAAAGAAAACTAACAATGAATTAGAGAAAGAAAGGCAGGTGCAAAATATTAATGAAAACAACAATGAGAGCAATATTGATAAATCTAAACGACAAACAGAAATCAATAATTGATAATATGATGTTAGTATTTTGCACTGCAATAAGGTTTTCTTTCAAAAGACTTCTTGAAGGTGAAATAAAAAAAGGTGAATTAGAAAAAATAGTAGCTCATAAATATAATTTAAATATACGTCAAGCTAAAGATGCCGTTGAGAGTGCAAGACAGACAATAGTTTCTCAAAGAGAATTGCTCAAAGAAAATAGAGATAATTATAAAAAGAAAGTTAAGGCTGTTGAAAAACAGTTAAAAAATGATAAATTATCTCAAAAGAAAAGGAATGCTTTAAAAAGTAAGCTCGATAAAAGAAAAAGAAGATTAGCCTATTTTCAAAAACATATTGATAATAAAACTATTCCCCCTGTTACATTTGGTACTAAAAAAATGTTCATCAAAAGAT
>NZ_LTBA01000022.1 GCF_001594005.1 Clostridium tepidiprofundi DSM 19306
GTATGAGTTTTCTAGAAATATCCACATTAGAGAAAACTAAGAATAATAGGGCAGTTAAAATACAAGTTCCTATATATTTACCACATAAATTATCCAAGAAAACAGGTAAAGTTAATGGTATTGATTATAGAAAACTATTTTTAAACCATCTAGAAACAGGAGAAGCATACCAAGTTGAATTGATAAAAAGAAATGGTAAGTATTATTGTCATATTACTTTTGATGTTCCTAAAACGGAAATACTTTATACAGGACATAATGGAATAATAGGTATAGATACCAATCCAGATGGTTTTGCTTTAACCATGATTGATAATAAGGGTAACTATAAATGGCATACTTATTTGAAACAAAGTGAGTTACTATATGCTAGGAGTAATAGACGTGAAAATTTATGTGGTGAACTTGCAAAACAAATTGTATTAATAGCTAAAACTTATGGTTGTGGTATTGCTATAGAAGATCTAAAATTTAAAAACGACAAAGATGTAGGGAGTAAATTTGCAAGAATTAAACATGGATTTATATATAGTAAGTTACTAACTGTGCTTGAATCAGCATGTATACGTGAAGGTATTGAGATAATCAAGGTTAAGCCACAATTTACAAGTAAGATAGGTTTGTATAAATACTGTCATCAATATGGAATGGTAGTTCATAATGGTGCAGGAATGGTCATAGCAAGAAGGAGTTATGGATTTAAAGAAAGAGTACCAAAGATATTAGTTGATAAGTTTATTGATGATATAGAAGAATTTAATACATATAATGAATGGAAAAAATGGACTGTAATAAATAAAAATATAAAAGGAAAGGTAGGTGTAAAGCCTGATTTGTGGTTAATTAATAGGAAGAAATTATTAGGAATAGCAAGTTAGAAGTAACTTAAAAATAGATGTATTGCCTAAGTACACCTAGTAGGAAAAGCTTAGGTGATTAAAATATTTTGAGGAATGGGTAACTCCCATAATCTTGTAGGACTCTATTGGGATAATTGAACAATAGTGGCAAGACGAGATTTAGCAATGCTATCCTAGTGGTTGAATCCTGTGATACCACCATCTTATTAGTCCGGTAAGGTGAAAAACCTTAACGATAGTGCATGTTACTATTTAGTATGGTTTTAGAAATCAGGTAACGAAAAATGATAAAAATGTCAAAAAAAATGAGTATTTTACTGAGTACACTTCTTTTAACAGGAATGATATCAGGATGTTCTACAGCAGGTACAGCAAAAAAAGATATCAGCAATGGGGTAATTGCTAAATTTAATCAAGGAAGTATTGAACATAATGAACTATTTAACAGAATGTTGAAAACTTCAGGTATGTCAGCTGTCTTAGAGATAGCCGATGCTGAAATATTAAACAAGATTTTACCAGCAACGGATGATATGAAAAAAGAAGCAAAAGAAAAAATTGACGAAATAAAAAAATATTATGGGGATTCATTTAAAGATGTTCTTAAATCTAGTGGAATTAGCAATGAACAAGAGTATCTTAATTTGTTACTTCTTAGCCTTCAAAGGAGAGCATATATTACAAAATATATTGAAGATAATGTTTTAACCGATGAAGAGATTAAAAAATATTATGATAATTATGAGCCTAAGATTAGAGCTAGTCATATTTTGATTAAACCAGCAAAAGATACGAAAGATGATTGGAATAAAGCATTAAAAGAGGCAAAAGATTTGATAGCACGATTAGATAAAGGAGAAGATTTTGCAAAGTTGGCAAAAGAGTATTCAGCTGATAAAGGTTCTGCTATAAATGGAGGAGATTTGGGTTCATTTGGAAAAGGTCAGATGGTACCAGAATTCGAAAAAGCTGCATATGCTCTTAAAGTAAATCAATATACTAAACAACCGGTTAAATCAGTTTATGGATATCATATTATTTTAAAAACTGATGAAGATAAAAAGGGAACTTTAGAAGAGATGCGTCCTAATATTGTAAAAACATTATCAGAAAAAATTCTTAAGAGTGATAATAAGGTATCTAGTAAAGCATTAATAAAGATGAGAAATGATAATGGATTTACTATTAATGATAAAATTATAAAAGATCAATATGATGCTTTTGTAAAAAAGATAGAAAGTAGTATTAAAAAATAGTGTTTTATTGATTTGGGTAAGTTAGATAGAGAAAAAATATTTTGAAATAGTAAGTCTGATCTAGTATATTCAATGAGACTATATATCAAAAGAAAAGTATAAAAAATAAATGTTTATTCAAAAAATGTTATTTTGATTCAAAATAACATTTTTTTTATTATTTGCTAATTTTATAGCGGATTTATCGGTTTTATAAGATCCAACTTCTATAAATTGGAGATTAAAGCGTTTTGCTTAGTAAAATGAGTTCACTTATATAAATGAAAGAGTGAAATTTGATGTTTTAATTTATTAAAACGTTTAGTATGAGCCAGTTTTTTGAAATAAAAATAATTTTTAAAATATATATTAAGGATAGCAAATATACAACGATTATATAAATAAGTAAATTTTGTATATTAGAAATCTACAGATATTATAGGAGGAAGGCTTAGATATGAAGATATTATTTGAATATGATGAAAAGGAATATTTGCCTATTAGCACAATATCTGTTATAGGTGATTTTAACGATTATAATCCTGAAAAGGGCAATATGGTGAAAGATAATAATACTTGGAAATTAAGTTATGATATTGAACCAGGGGAGCATAGATATAAATTTCTTATTAACGGTAATCTAAAACTTAATGACCCAATGGCGAATATATATTTGCCAGATGAAAATGAAGAACTTTGGTCAACAATTATGATTAATGATAAGAATGAAAGACTTTATAACAACGCGCAATATACGGTGCACATAGATAAGTATAATATTACTTCTGTTATCAATGATGATTTGAATGCTATTAATAAAAAGAATTTTAATATATTTTTAGATGAAAAAGTAGTTACAAGGTTTGATTTTACTAACGTAACTGGGCTACATACAGTAACAGTGGCATGGTATACTCCAAAAGGGGAGTTGTTTCAAACAACGGATAACAATTTATTTAAACCTAGCGAAGAAGATAAACCGATAAGGATGTGGTTTTGGATGGATTTAAAAAACAACACACAAAAGTATCCTTATGGAACTTGGAAGATAAAATTATTTATAGATGGAGAGTTTATTTTAGAGGATCAGTTTAATTTATCAGAAGCAAATGCTTATTCATCAAAAGGTAAAATATTATATTAATATAATATTAATTTTAAATAAGAGGAGTGAAGAATATGTATACTAACAAAATTAGTGTAGCTAATGCTAATAATATTAATTTGTACGAAGGAGGAAACAATAAAGTAAATAATAGGAACATAAAAACAAATGTAGTTGCTAATGGTAGTAATGATGTGAAAGAAGTTAAAAATAATTATAAAACATCAGTTGCTGAGAATATTAGTACTTCAAAGAAAAAAGTAAGTGAGAATACTAATACAACTAAAAGTTCTATAGGAGGTTTCTTTAAATCTGCATTCAAATCATTTTCTTTTGCATTAAGTAATGTAAATAAATTTGCAAAGACAGCAGTATCTATAAGCAAAAGCGTCATAAATACTGTTAGTTCAGTTTCGAAAATCGTTAAAGATACTATAGAACCAGTAAGCCGAACGATAAAGACAGTTTCAGAATCAGTGGCTAAAAAAATAAGTAAAACTGCTTCAAAGGTAGCAAGTACTGTGAAACAATTGACAACTACAGCCTCGGATTTAGAACAATCAGCTAAGGAGGTTAGAGACTCTGTCACATCTATATTTAGTACAGCGACAAGAACAGGAGTTTCTATAAGTGGAGATGTTGCAGAAATAGTGGCATCATGTGCTCAAACCGGAATGAATATAAATTCTATAGTGCATGATCCGACTAAAGGAATTATAAACAAGGGAGTAGAAACTGTACTTTCTATAAAAAATTGTATAAATTCTATAAAAGAGCCTGCAAAATCGATAGTAAGTAATGTATCTATAGCATATAAAGATATCGAGAAAGATTATCAAAAAACAGTAAAGAGTGCAAGTGAATGTATGTATGATATTAATATAATTAAAAATGCTACAATATCGGTTAGTGAGCAAGTAATTTCTACTGCAAAAACTGTAGCTAGTGAAATTAAGGCCGCTAGTATAGACATAGCGGATAAACTAGAAGAACCGTCAGAAAGGATTAAAAAAGTTGTTGCTCAAGGAATAGATGAAATTGAGGACGCTTATAACAATTATAAAAATGATGATAGTACACCTGTATATGCTTAAAATGATTGATTGATTTTATAAGACTTTTGTTGCTATTAAGTGTGAGATTGAAGTTTTTGTTTCTTTTCTGTTTTTATACTTTTTGATTAAAAGGGATATTTTGCATATCTCTTGTGAAAAAAAATTTAAAAAAAATGTTATTTCGACAAGAAATAACATTTTTTTTGATTTCTTTATGATATTATATTGATAAAGAAAAGTTGTGAAAATTATGTAGAAATTTATACAAAGATAGATTTGCGCACAAATGAATATAAATGTTTAAGAAACTATATATTTTCTTAAAAGGCAAACTTATTGAAAAATAAGGACGCAAAGCCAAGGACCTAATGAGAACAAGTATTGGTAGACAAGTTCTTTATGGTAGCCGGTTGCAGAAAGTGGTTAAAAAAAGCATTAAAGCACTTCTGTATTTTTAAAGGAAATATAGAAGTGTTTTGTTTTTTATTACTTGAGGTATTAAAAAATAAATAGTGTATATTTGAGTTTTTATTTTCTTTTTAAATGCCTGATATAGTATGAAATAAGGAACGGGGGTGACAAAATGGAATGTAGGGAAAAGCTAAATTATTATGATTATACAACGAGATTATCTAATAGACGATATTTTTTGAGATTTTTTGAGAGTAAGATTGATGAATTTGTTATAGTATTATTGGATATTGATGATTTTCAGTATATGAATAATATCTATGGATATAAATATAGTGATAGATTTTTGAGAGAATTTAGTAATAGATTAAATAATTTGGTTGGTGAGAATAGAAATGTTTTTATTTGTGATTCAAACCAATTTTTAATTGCTATGCCTAAAATCAATTTAAAGATAATTAATAATAAAATAAAGTTATTACAGAAAAAACTAAAGGAGATTTTAATAATTGATGATAAGGAGATTGTTTGTTCTGTAAGCATGGGTATTTATGTAACAGAAGAGGGGGATAGTATTGTTGATGCTTTAAGAAAAGCTGAAGTCGCACTTCATGAAGCAAAACTAAAAGGAAAAGGACAATATAAATATTTTAATAAGAAAATTGAGGAAAAAGTCTTGCGTAAGGCGGCTATTATAAATGAAATTAAAAAATCAGTTGTTAGAGATGAATTATATTTATTATATCAGCCTATTTTAGATTTAAAAGAAAAAAGGATTACAGAAGTTGAAGCACTCATAAGGTGGCAAAGTAAAGAATTAAAGGGTGTTTCACCATCAGAATTTATTCCAATTGCTGAAGAAATTGGTTTCATAAGAGAGATTGGGTACTGGGTAATTAATAAGGTGTGTGAACAGATAAGAGAGTGGAATAAACAAAATATACAAATAAAGGTTGCAATCAATGTTTCACCAAATCAATTTGAAGATAAAAAACTTTTGAGAAATATTAAAAGAATTTTTAAGAATAAAGGTATTGAATTTAATCAGGTTAAATTTGAGATAACAGAAACACAAATGCTTGAATCAAAAAAAGAAAATATAAAAGATTTACAAGAGTTAGTTGAACTGGGGGCAATTATTTCTTTAGATGATTTTGGAACAGGATATTCGTCAAATAAGAATATGGCTGTTTTTCCGATATCAGAAATAAAAATAGATAAATGTTTTATTGATAATTTAAAAGATGATAAAAAAGAACAGGTTTTGGTTAAATCGGCAATAGCTACAGCACATGAACTTGGATATACTGTTGTAGCAGAAGGAGTTGAAAAAGAAGAGCAGTTTGATAAATTAATAGAATTAGGTTGTGATAAAATACAAGGTTTTTACATAGGAAAACCGATGAATGGAAAGGAGATTATTGATTTTTTAGATTAAAGGCTTATTAGGTAGGTTAAAAATGATTGCATAACTTATGAAGGGAGGAAAATTTATGAAAAGTAAAGATTTAAAAATTAATGAGGGAAAGAATATGTTAAAAAATATAAAAATTACTCATTTGCTGGCAGTGTTATCAATTATTGCATTTGTCTCTATAATGGTTGTATCAGCTATAGCTATTAAAGGTATGAAGCAGAATAACGAGAATATGGAGAGTTTATATAATGATACGATGATGACTTCTCTTGATATTAAAAAATTAGAGACAGAATTTTATTCTATAAGACTTCAAATGGCGAAGATTACTTATTTAAATCAGTATGATGAGAAAGCTGTAGCTATAGTGGAATATAAAAAAGAAAATGTTTTTAAATTGTTTCATAAGTATAAGAATTCAAATATGACAGAAGAACAAAGAAAACTCTTCAACGATGTAGAACAAAATTATAAGAGATATTTAGATAGAGTTGAAACATTTATTAGGAAAATTATAAGGGGGACGATAATAAGCGAAGAAGAGTCTAAAGAATTAACAATGTATGCGGATGCGGCACAAAATAGTATAAGCTCATTGGTTAAGTTAAATGAAAAAATAGCATCTGAAGTGATTGAGAAATCAAATAAGGAATATAAGAGTTCTATTACAAGTTTTTATATGATATTTCTAGGATTTATTATATTATTTACGATATTTTCACTTATGTTAATAAAATTGATTAAAGGTTCAATGAAAAAATTACATGATGCATTACTGAAATTAGCAAAATATGATTTTAGTATAGAATTAGATGAAAGTGGTAAAAATGAATTCTCTGATATGAATAGAGAATTGGCAGCAGTAGTACACAATATGAAATATGTTTTAGCAGGTGTCAAAGATAATTCAGAAAATTTAGTGGCAAGTTCTCAAAATCTTAGTGCAATGTCTCAACAAATGGCATCATCATCTAATGAGCTTTCCAATACAATGCAACAGGTATCAAATGGGGCTGTTTCTCAAACTCAAGATTTGAATGATATAGCTAAAATCATATCTCAGTTAACTGATAGTATTGAAAATGTTTATTTAGAATTACAAAGAGTGAAGAATGAGACTGAAAACACAAGCGATAAAGCTAATATTGGAAAAAGAGAAATGGATAATCTTATCAAGTCGATAAATGAAATTAAGAATGCATTTGAAATAGTTGTTGATAAGGTGAGCAATTTAACGAAATCAGTGAGAACAATTAGTGGATTTACTGATATAATTTCAGGTATAGCGGATCAGACGAATTTATTAGCATTGAATGCTGCAATAGAAGCAGCTAGAGCCGGAGAAACTGGTAAAGGATTTGCAGTAGTAGCTGATGAAATACGAAAACTTGCAGAAGAATCAAGAAAATCAACAGATGAAATAGTAAAACTTGTATCTTCAATAAACAGTGATACAGATGAGGTAATAAGTACTGCTAAAGATGTTGAGAATTTTATAGCAGAGCAATCGGAGTCAATTGAAAAAACAGTTAATTCATTTGGAGATATATTAATATCAGTACAAAACATTGCTCCATTGATGGAAAGAACTTATAATGGAATGGATGAAATTGTTAATTCGAAAGATAAAGTGTTAAGAAGAGTTGAGGAGGTTAGTTCTGTGACAGAAGAAAATTCGGCTGCAGCAGAAGAAGTTGCTGCATCATCGGAGGAATTAACATCATCTACTGATTCTGTTTCATCTATGGCTCAAAAATTGAGTGATGTTGCAGAAGAATTAATGGATATTGTTAGAAAATTCAAGGTATAATAAATTATAAAATAATAAAGTACACAACATCAAAGTATAGTAAAGCTTGTATTATTGGCATTTGACAATAATGAAACAAATATGTATTATATACTTGCATGTTGTTATTTAAAATAAACATCCAAAATCTTTGATTTGGGTGTTTATTGATTCTACAAGACTTCCACTTCTATAAGTGGGAGATTGAAGCTTTTTGCTTCAGGTGGAGTAGAGTCTCCACCTGAAGTCCCGATGTTTTGCTTTAGCAAAATGAGTTCACTTTTGGGATGGAATATAAAAATTGAATTTACATCTAAGATAAATTAAAATTATAATATGAACGAAGGAGAATGAGAATGACTAAAGTGTTAAAATTTCATAAAGAAGGATTTAATTGTGCAGAATCTATGGTAAAGGCAATGAATGAAGAAAAAAAATTAAATATTCCAATTTCGATTGCAAGTCCTTTTGGTACGGGTATGTCTGTTTGCAGCACTTGTGGTGCAGTTACAGGAGCACTTATGGTTTTAGGGGCAATAAAAGGAAGAGAGACATTAGAAGAGGTTAATGAATCGAGAAGAGCTGCTAGAGAAATAATGAGCAGAGTAAAAGAGGAATATGGTACATATGAATGTTTAGAATTAAAGAAAAAAGGGGTATCTTGTAGTGAGATAATAAAGTATACTTATGATGTTTTACAAGAGTATGTATAGAATATATTAAATTAAAAGACGATACCTATAATAGTGAGTTCTGTTATTATAGAATGTATGTATAGAACATATTAAATTAAAAGTTGAACTGTACTCCATTTTGTTAGGGTTTTCATGTAGGTATAAGTTATACTTGCAAAGCTTTTAAAATCGTATAATTCTCTAGATAAAAATACAGATTTTATAACTTGATAAGTATATATTAAATTGAAAGAGGGGCTATATATGAAAATTTTGCATACTGCAGATTGGCATCTCGGAAAGAATTTAGAGGGTGAGAGCCGTATGGAAGAGCAGGAAGCATTTTTAGAAGATTTTGTTAGTATTGTTGAAGAAAATAGTATCGATATGGTTATAATTGCAGGTGATATTTATGATAGTAGCAATCCACCTGCAAGGGCTGAAAGAATGTTTTATAAGGCTTTAAAACAAATATCTAATAATGGTAAAAGGATAGTTTTGATTATTGCAGGAAATCATGATAATCCAGACAGATTAGTAGCAGCGAGTCCTCTTGCATATGAGCAGGGGATTTTGTTTTTATCAAAACCAAAGAGTTGCATAGAAATAGGCGAATGTGGTATTCATAGAGTTGTTGATGCAGGAGAAGGATACTTAGAAGTCGATATAAATGGAGAAAAAGCTGTTATTATAACTATGCCTTATCCAAGTGAGAAAAGATTAAATGAAGTAATTTATGATAGTATTGAAGATGACGACAGACAAAAAGCATATAGTGAAAAATTAGGTGAATTGTTTACAAGGCTTTCAGAAAAATTTAGAGATGATACTATCAATATTGCTGTATCACATCTGTTTGTCATAGGTGGAGAGGAATCTTCTTCGGAACGAAATATACAATTAGGAGGAAGTCTTGCTGTTAAATCCTCAGATCTTCCTTTAAAAGCACAATATATTGCATTGGGGCATCTACATAGGCCACAGGAAATCAAGAATAAAGGTACAAGAATTGTTTATTCAGGGTCACCTCTTCAATATAGCAAGAGTGAAATAGGTTATAGTAAATGCTGCTATATTGTGGATATTAAAGCTGGACATGAACCAGAAATCAGCAAAATATTTTTTAAAAATTACAAACCAATAGAAGTTTGGAAATGCGAGAATGTAGAACAAGCAATAGAAAAGTGTAAACAAAACTCAGATAAAAATATGTGGGTATATATAGAGATTAAGACAGATAAATATATTACTCAAGAAGAAATGAAAATAATGAAAAGATTGAAAAAGGATATATTGGAGATAAAGCCTATAATAACGGGAAATGATGATGAATATGAAGAGTATTATGATATAAAAGAGAAAAGCATGTCAGAACTTTTTAGAGAATTTTACAAAAAACAAAGAGAAGTTGAACCTAGTGAAGAATTAATGGATTTGTTCTTAAACATAATTAAAGAGGAAGGAGGCGAGGAATAGTGAAACCTGTAATGCTTAAAATAAAAGGTCTTAACAGTTTTATAGAAGAACAAATAATTGATTTTGAAAAGCTAACTGGAAAAGGATTGTTTGGTATATTTGGACATACGGGAAGTGGAAAGTCTACTATACTTGATGCAATAATAATTGCTTTGTATGGGAAAATACCCAGAGAGAGTACAGATTATATTAATACCAATTGTGATAGGCTTACATTAAGCTATGAATTTGAAATAGCACAGGGTAGAGAAAGAAATAGGTATGTTGTAGAGAGAAGTATAAGAAAAGATAAGCATGGAGCGTATAAGACAGCATATGCAAGAATTATAGAAAAATGTAGAAATGGTGAATGTAAAATAATCGCAGAAAAATCAACAGAAGTTAAAGGAACTGTTGAAAAATTGATAGGACTTACTATAGACGATTTTACACGTTCAGTTGTTCTTCCTCAAGGTAAATTTAGTGAATTTTTAAAGCTTAAAGGCAAAGAAAGAAGGAATATGCTTGAAAGAATTTTTGCTCTTGAAAAGTATGGCAAGAGATTGGGAGAAAAAATAAGAAGTGCCAGAAATGGAGAAACAGCTAATAAAAATATTTTAGAGGGTGAATTAAAAAAATATGAGGGATTTTCGGAAGATGATTATAAAGAAAAAGTAATAGAACTTAATGATTTGATAAATTATGAAAAAGAATTAAGAAAAGAGAAAGAATATTTGTATGTAAAATATGATAAATATAATAGAATTTGGGAACTTCAAAATGAGCTAAAAATATTTGAAAGTGAGCAACAAAAATTAGATAGTAAAATTAATTATATAAATAATAAAAAAGATATAGTAGAAAAAGCAAAGAAAGCACTTGAGATAAAACCATTTATTGATGCTTTAAATGATACAAAGAACAAAATTGAAATAAATCAGAAAGAGTTAGATAATTTATGTATTAAATTGAAAAAAATTGACAAAAAACTTAAAGAAGTAGAAGACAAGTATCGTGAAGTACAAAAGGATAAAGATGAAAAGATACCTATGCTTGTCAAAAAGGAGTCAGAGCTAAATCAAGCAATTGAAATAAATGATAAAGTAAGTAAATTAGAGCATGATAGGAATCAACTTTTGGAAAAATATAACTCAATTAAAAAGGATATTGGTGAGAATGAGATTAAATTAGAAAAAATAGGGGATAATATTAAAAAGTATACGAAAAAAGAGGAAGAAATAACAACAAGACTTCAACAAATAGAAATAGATCCAGAATTTAAAGAAAAAGTTCAAATGGCATATGAAAAAGAAAATAAGTATAATGAGTTAAAGGTAGAAAAGGAAAAAATAGAAAGTAATATAAATGCAAAACAAGAGCGTGTAAGAGAATTGCAAATGAAATATACTAAAATACTGGAACAACAAAAAGAACAAAATGATAATGTGTTGAGTATTGAAAATAAATGTAGAGATTTAGAGAATAATTTCCCGGGTGATAATAATATGTTGCTCGAAAAGCAAAATTCCCTAAATGATTTAAAAGAAACATTGCATAAAGCAATAAAAAATGACAAAAAAAGAGAAGAAGTACAGGGAAAATTAGATATAACGATTTTATCTAAAGCAAGTATTGAAAAAGAATTGATTGAAATTAATCAAAAAATTAATTATAACAAAGAGCTTATAGAAATATCTGAAAGAAAAATAGAAGAAATAGAAGATAGTAATAGAGCATCCATTTTAGCAGCTAAGCTTAAGCAAGGGGAACCTTGTCCGGTATGTGGTTCGACTCATCATATTAATTTGGCACACGATATAGATATTTACGATCTAGAGGAAGAAAAAAAATTAAAAAAGAAATTAGAAAAAGAAATTAGAGAATTAGATAAAGGTTTAAGAGAACTAGAAAAGAAATTTGCAGCTTATGAAAAAGAAGAGGAACACTTAAAAAATGAATTATATTTGCTAAACGAGGAATTAAAAGGGATTAACATAGAAAAATTAACATTAGAGTATGATAAAGCTGAAAAGGAACTTAATAATTTTAAAATTAAGCTAAATGATTACAGTATACAAAAAGAAAAATTATATAAATACTTATCAAAAGAAAAAGACAATAAAAGTAAAATTGATACTGAAGTTGTCCAAATTAGTGAAAGATTAAAAAATGAATGTAAATCAATAAGTGAGTTAAATATAGATTTAGGTAAAATAAATGATAAAATTGACGAGATTTCAAAGGAGTATTTTGCTTTTAAGGAAGAACTAGGACTGGACAATGTAAAATCTAAGATAGATGAAATTAAAAAATTTGAGAAGGAAAGCAATAAACTTCAAAAGCTTCAGATTAGCGTAAGAAAAAATATTGAAGAAAGTAAAGCTACTAAAGAAAAATTAAATAAATATATAACAGATTTAAGAATTGAAATGACAAAGGTTATTGAAATTGGTAAAGAAAAAGGTGAAAATATAAATGGATTAAAAGAACAAGTATTAAAGTTGACAGATGGAAAAGATGCCATAGAATATTTAGAAACTATAAGGAGAGATATAAAAAATATAAATAAATTAAATGAAGAAATGAAAGAGCAGTTTGAACTGACTAAGGAAAACCAAAAGAATATTTCAGAAAATGTTTTGAGCAGAGGTCAGCAGATAAAAATGCTTATGAATTTGCAATCAGAACAATTGAATAATTTAAATGCATTAATGAAAGAGAAAAACTTTAATAGTAAAGAAGAAGTACTAAACAATATCATTTCAGAAAGTGAATTAAAAAAGTTTGATACAGAGATAAAGTATTTCGAAGATAACTGTAAAAATGTCAAAAGCAATATATGTAGAATTCAGAAAAAGCTAGGTAATGAAAAAATAGAAGAACATGAATGGAATGATATTAAAAATAGAAAATTAGAAGTCGAACAATTGCTAAATATTAAAATAAAGGAAATAGCTACAAAACAAAAAGTTGTTGATGATATGAAAGAAGACTTAAAAAAGTTTAAGGAATTAAAAAAGAGGGAAAGAGAAATAGAACACAGATTGAGTTTGTTGAATGATTTAGATAAATTAGTGCAGGGAAATAGATTTGTTGAATTTGTTGCTATGAATAGGCTTAAATATATTGCTCGTGAAGCATCGAAAAGGTTAAAAGATATAACAAATAACAGGTATGCTCTTGAAATTGATGGAGAAGGTAATTTTACAATAAGGGATGATAAGAACGGTGGTGTAGTAAGAGAAATCAGTTCATTATCAGGTGGAGAGACTTTTTTAACATCGCTGGCGTTGGCATTAGCACTTTCATCACAGATTCAGCTAAAAGGTAGTGCACCGTTAGAGTTTTTCTTTTTAGATGAAGGATTTGGAAGTTTGGATAGTGATCTGTTAGAAGTTGTTATGACTTCTCTTGAAAAACTTCACACAGATAAGTTATCAGTAGGAATAATAAGCCATGTTGAAGAATTAAAAAACAGAGTCCCAGTTAAGTTGATAGTTACTCCTGCTGAACCTGGTGAACATGGAAGTAAGGTCAAATTGGAATATAGCTAAGGTATTTTTGGTATATTCCATTAATATCAATAGGAACTATTTACTACTGATAATAATAGTGTTATAATGGTGTCAAATTTAAGTACCAAATTTTGAAAGGATATAATATATGGCAAGTAAAGTATATGCAGTTAGAGAAGGAAGAAGAACGGGAATTTTTAATTCTTGGAAGGAATGTGAACAACAAGTTAAAGGATATTCTGGAGCAGAATACAAGAGTTTTAAAACTTTCGATGAAGCAGGAGAGTATTTGAACTATTCTAATGAACTATTATGTGAAAAAGAAGAAGACAATAGCAATAGCACAATAATGACGTATAATGATACAATGATAGCATATGTTGATGGAAGCTATGATGATAGTATAAGGCAGTTTGGTTCGGGTATTGTAATTCTTTTTAATGGTGAGGAGAAAACATTCAGTATAAGAGGAACTGATGAGAGCTTGATAGATATGAGAAATGTTGCAGGAGAAATAAAAGGTGCAGAAAAAGCAATGCAATACGCTGTGGATAATAATGTTAACAGACTCATAATATATTACGATTATGAGGGGATAGAAAAATGGTGTATAAGGGCATGGAGTGCTAGAAAAGAAGGTACTAAAAAATACAGAGATTTTTATGATGAAGTTAGTAAAAAAGTAAATATTCAATTTGTTAAGGTAAAGGCTCATTCAGGAGATAAATATAATGAAGAAGCTGATAAATTGGCAAAGGAATCATTGGGTATGTAAACATAAGCCTGTAAATATTTTTGTGTATTTTAAAGACTTTCCCCCTATTGCTTATATTGTACAAGCAATAGGGGGAAAGTCTAATACTTTACTTTTTTAGGTTCTGTTTTAATGCAGTTGATAATGAATTATTGATATCATTTTTAATTGATTCTATGCTGTTGTTTACTTCAGTAGTAATAGAATTCTTTGTTTTTTGTGTATTAGAATCAATTTCACTATCTATAGCATTTTTTAAGTTTTCATAATATTTTTCTAATTCTTTGTTGGCTCTTGAAATTTCAGAACTTTTATATTTTTCAATATCACTAAATGATTTATTTACCTTATATTTAATATAGTTACTTATTTTCTTTTTGTATGCATTATCTAGATTATTAAGGTCATTTTTAGTGGCATCATCATAATGTGCCTTAATTGAAATAAAGCTTTTTGAAATCAAATCAATAATGTTAGTATCTAGTACTGTTGTTGCATAAACTTGTCCAACTCCTAATAGTAATGAAATAGTTAATAATGCTGAAAATAGTCTTTTTTTCATAATTTTCCTCCTTTGTGTGATATGTTTAATCAGTTATACTTATAAAGTTATAAAATTCGTATTTTTGTTTATAAAATTATACGATTTTAAGAACTTTGCAAGTATATAAAATCTGCATTCTCGTTTAGAGCATCATATAATTATTTTTAGTATGATCAAGCAGCATAATAACATTTTAATAGGTGAGATATAAAAAAACAATGATTTAATGTTGGGTTTAAAACCATAATTGCTACTTCGAGTTAAATAATTCTATAAGATTTATAAGGAAATAATTGTATTTTGTAGTGGTGTTAAAAGAGTAAATGTACTATAATAGCATTGTATACTTGTATTTTGCTTTGTCTCAGAGTCAATTAAGGCAAAGCAAATGTACTATAATAGTTGTATATTGCAGTATAATAAAAGAGTGTAATGAAAATCTGTAATAAAAAAATGATAAAAATATGATTTGCAAATATTATGTGAAAGGATGAATAAAATGAAAGAAGTAACAAATTTTAAAAGCTGTTTAAAGCCAGTTCCAGATGTTTTGGTGTCTTGTAGAGGGCTAAACGGTGAAAATAATGCTTTGGCTGTAGAGTATGCAGGGAATTGTAGCTATGATCCGCCAATGGTAATGGTGGGAATTGTACCATCTAGATATTCATACAATATGATTAAGGAAAGTGGTGTATTTGTAGTTAACTTAGTTAGCGAAGAATTAAGGGAAAAATATGCATATCTTGGGAGTCATAGTAGGCGTGACGAAAACAAATTAGAAGTTATTGATATGAAAGTTGGAGAAGGAGTAAAAGTTAATGCACCAGTACTTTTGGATTGTCCTGTGAGTATTGAATGCAAAGTTGTAGATTCAATATTGACTGGTTCACATGAAATGTTTATAGGAAAAGTAGAATATATACATGCAAAGGATGAATTGATAAAAGAAGATGGCAGCGTAGATTATTCAAAAATAAATTTTCTTAAGTTTAGATAAAATAATACAAAGCAATATAAAGTAATATAATACCAGGGGTGCAAAATTTTGCACCCCTGGGGTGAAGGAGGGAACATATGGGTTTAATTGATTTGCATTGTGATACTATTTGGAGAATATTTGAAAGCAAAACAGATGCAAATTTAACGAGAAATGACTTTCATGTTGATATTGATAAATTGGTAAAAGCAAATTCTTTTGCACAATTTTTTGCTTTGTTTATTGATAGGGAAGAAGTGATAAAAAAAGGGAAAAGTCATGTTGAATATTGCAGTGAAATGCTTGATAGATTTTATACTGAAATAGAAAATAATGATGATAAAATTAGGTTTGCGGGTAATTATGAGCAATACATTGAAAATAGAAATAACAATAAAGTATCAGCATTTCTTACTATTGAAGGTGGAGACGCTTTAGAAGGAAAGTTGTATAATTTAAGAAATTTTTATAGATTAGGTGTGAGGCTCATAACTTTGACATGGAATTATGATAATGAAATAGGTTATCCTAATTGCAACAAAGAGAGTATGGATAGAGGACTTACTGATTTTGGGAAGCAAGTTGTGAAAGAAATGAACAGATTGGGTATGATAGTGGATGTATCTCATTTGTCAGATGGTGGATTTTATGATGTTGCAGCTTTATCAGATAAACCTTTTGTAGCATCACATTCTGATGCACGATTTATTCAAAATCATTTTAGAAATTTAAATGATGATATGATAAAAATACTTTCTGAAAAAGGTGGTGTCATGGGAATTAATTTCTGTACCAGCTTTTTATCAAATAAAGACATCAGTTTAATAGAAGATATTATTAGACATATAAAACATATCAAAAATGTAGGTGGCATTGATGTAATATCGATAGGTTCTGATTTTGATGGTATAGGTGGAAATATTGAGATTAACAATATTGGGGAAATGGAAAAACTGTTTATTTCACTTTCAAAAGCAGGATTTACGGATGATGAAATAGAAAGGATATTGTATAAAAATGCAGAGAGAGTAATAAGAGATTGTTTGAGATAGCATAAACAGAAGCAAAAATATTTAAACCGTTATTGAGTTTAAGAGACTACCACTTCTACAAGTGGGAGATTGAAGCTTTTGCTTTAGCAAAACGAGTTTGCTTGTATAATAGAGTATTATAACATTGATGAATGGTTGATATAGAGGAGAAATTCGTTATGAAGCACAAAATATTAGATTTGCTTAAAGAAAATAAAGAAGAATTTATTTCTGGTCAAAGAATAAGTGAATATTTAGGAGTGAGTCGTGCCGCTATATGGAAATATATAAAAGCATTGAAGGGAGAAGGGTATGAAATTGAGTCTGTTTCTAGAAATGGATACAGATTAATTTCTTGTCCAGACATACTAAATTATGATGAAGTTAAAAATTATTTAAATACAAAATATATTGGAAGAAACATTGAATATTTTGAAACTATAGATTCTACAAATATGAGAGCTAAAGAAATTGCAATGAATGGTGGCAAAGCAAATGGTAGTAAAGTAAATGATAGTAGAATGAATGGCGGCAAAATGAATAGTAGTAATGCAGATAGTAGTAATATAGATGGTAGTAATATAGATGATGTCAAAATAAATAATAGTAATATGAATGATAGCAATATGAATTGTGTAAAAGAGGGAACTGTTATTGTTAGTGAAGAACAAACTTTAGGAAGAGGTAGATTGGGTAGAAAATGGATATCACCTAAATATAAGGGCATTTGGATGTCTATAATTTTAAGACCTAATATTAATCCTGCTAATGTCTCAAAGATTACCCATATAGGAGCAGCTGCGGTAAATAAGGCAATTGAGGATATGGGAGTTAAGACATATATAAAGTGGCCTAATGATATTGTGATAAATGATAAAAAGGTATGTGGAATACTTACCGAGATGAGTGGCGAAATGGATAATATAAACTATGTTGTAATGGGAATTGGTATAAATGTAAACATAGATAAAGAAGAGTTTGATGATGAAATAAAAGAAATTGCAACATCGCTTAAGGTCGCAACAGGAAAAGATATTAATAGAAAGAAATTGATGGCGAGTATACTTAATTATTTTGAAGAATTTTATAATGAGTTTATTGAAAATGGAACAATAAATAAAACTTTAGACATTTGTAGGAAAAATTCAATTGTCTTAGGTAAACAAGTAAGAATAATAAGAAGAGGACAGAGTGAGAATGTAATTGCTCTTCAACTGAATGATGAAGGCGAGTTAATTATAAGACATGAAGATGGTAAAATTGAAAAATTGATATCGGGTGAGATATCAATGCGGTACACCCCAGGGGTGTAAAATTTAACAAAACTTCTTTAAATTTCATATTTAAAGAAGTTTACTTATTTTTAAATATATAATCTGAGAAGTAATCTGAAAAGTAATCGTAGTAGCTTATTTCGAGTTTGTCTTTCTTTAATAGCATTTTTCTTGAAGCTTTATCCTTTATATTTAATTTGAAGAGAACATATTGTGCAAAGAAATATTCAAATAAAAGCCAGCCAGTATGAGTTATGGGAAGTGAATATCGTTTAGCGCCTGCCATTTGATTATAAAGTATACTTCTGCTTTCTATTGGTAATGTTTCATCAAATAGTGCATCTATAAATGTGATTTTTGATTTGTTAAGCAGATGAGCATATGATATTGGGTCTATTTTAAATAATGGATGTATTTCATCACTTGTAAATAATTCTCTTAAAGGCATTTTTTTAACAATAGGGAATTGCTTTGCATATGTTTCAAATAGTTTATCTTTATCGTGCAAATAATAATCGCTTTTGTAGCCGTTTTCAAAGAGTCTTCTAGCAAATTTGGTTGATTTTGATTGATATAGAATTTTTGGAATATGACCTCCAGTTGTCATGAAAATGGTTTCATCTATTCTTTTATCAAATGAAGCTACTATAGAACTCAACATACCTCCTAAACAGTATCCTATTAGACAATTATTTCTGCTCCACAAGTTTTGTTGTTCTAATAGATCTAAAGTTGATTGAATATCTACAATAGCATGTTCCCAAAATTTAAACATAATTTTTACATCAGGCCATATATAGCTTCTTCCACTTACTGAATTGTTTTCAACACGAGTATAGTTGCCTGGAAGTATTAGTATTGAAGAGTTAACCCCTGCAGAAGCTAAATGAGTTCCCATCCAAAGAAAAAATTTTATATTTCTACTGCCAAGTCCGTGAAGTATTAATACCGATGCTCTTTCTTTAGTTTTAGGTTGAAAATTGAAAAGTTGCACAGTTTCAGTCCCAAGGGCGGGTTTATTATATAGAGTTCTAAAACGTATATAATTGCATCTATAGAATTTTCCTTTAACTATATATCCATGTATATAATTTATCTTTTTTTTATTATAAGTAAAATCAATTTTCATAGATTCCTTCCTTAAATAGTGTTATTGTTATGTATTAAGTGAACTTTCTTTCTACTTGCTCATGCTGAAGAGGAGGCTTATTAGTTAAATCTAAGAAGTTTTCCTGCTTCACAGATTTTTAAAAATTGTAGTGTGTGAATTGTAGTGCATTAATTATGGGTATATAATATTATACGTAAATATAATTAATAAGTTGAAATAAATAAAATAAAAAATAATATATTTTGGAGGAATGATTATGGAGGAGAATAAGTATGTTTATGGACCAGTTCCGTCAAGAAGGATGGGTATTTCTTTGGGGATAAGTCCTATAAAAGAGAAGAGTTGCAGTTATTCATGCATATATTGTCAGCTAGGAAGAACTAAAAATATGATGTATGAGAGAGCTGAATTTGTAAATATCAATGATGTTATAAATGAATTTAAAATGTGTTTAAAAGAAAATATTAAATTTGATGTTGTTACAATAGTTGGAGAGGGTGAGCCAACATTATTTTCAAGGCTTGAAGAATTAATTGATGAGGTTAAGAAATTAACTGATAAACCTATAGCTGTAATAACGAATGGTTCATTATTATTTGATGAGTGCGTTAGAAATGCGTTAAAAAAGGCAGACTTGGTTCTTCCATCTCTTGATGCTGGAAATGAAGAAATGTTTATTAAAATTAATAGGCCACATGGAAGGATAAAATTCAAAAATGTAATATATGGATTGAAAAAATTTGCTAATGAATATGATGGACAGTTGTGGATGGAAACTATGATAGTTAAGGGTTTTAATGATAGCGAGAAAGAACTTTTAGATATTAAAAAAATATTAGATAGTATTAAATACGATAGACTTTATGTTAATACACCAGTAAGACCGCCAGCAGAAGAATATGCAAAGGAACCTAGTGATGAAGGACTTGAAAGAGCTTTGAGTATATTAGGTGGTATTTCAATAGATAAACTTGTTTCAAAAGGATTTTATAGCGATACTAAGGATGATTTAGAAGCAATTATTAGTATTATATCAAGGCATCCTATGAATAACTTTGAGATAAAAAGTTTCTTAGAAACAAGGGAATGTGAAAATATAGAAAATATTTTTAGCAAGCTAAATAATGATGCTAGCATAGAGAAAATTGAGTATAAAAATTACACAACGTATAGAATAAAATAATATGTTATTGCGTTTGAAAGAAAATAACAAATCAAATATGCCAGCTTATTTTTGAATATGCTTTGTATTTATCGATTTTACAAGACTCCCACTTCTATAAGTGGGAGATTGAAGCTTTTGCTTCAGGTGGAGTAGAGTCTCCACCTGAAGTTTCGATGTTTTGCTTTAGCAAAATGAGTTGAATTTTTTAAATTTGCCAGTTGATTAGAATGCTAGTGCAAATTTGCGATTTGAATACTTTATGTTTTCAATTTTATACGACTTATACATTATTTATCATGAATAGGATTTTGGCTTACGATTTCAATAGCTTCTGTTATAGCTTTTACTATATCAGTAATACCTTGGCTATTAAGTTGACCATTTAGTTTGCTATAGAGTTCTCCTTTTTCGGTTACAATATATCTTGAACCCAATTTGTTTAGAGCAATTGCTTTCATATCTAATATACATTTTTCACACTTACAAATGTCTGAGTATTTGTCAAGTATTTCATCAAAAAAATAATTCACAGCTTCTTCTGAATAATTCCTTAGTTTATACATCAAACAGCCCCCATTTTGGTAGAGTTTCAAATTATAAAAATAATAGAAAGTATCACATAATTAAATTATAAACTACTAAATGCCATATATTGATGCAATGTATTTTAATAAATACATTGATGTATAATATTTGTAATGTAACTGAATTGGGCATACTATCTATAAAATTTACAAGAATATTAGTCCAAGTGCAATAATTATACCAGAATATAATAAATCAATTAAGCAAAATCCCATTATATCTTTTGCACCAAGTCTAGCTATTCCCAAAGCAGGAAGTGCCCAAAATGGCTGAATCATATTAGTCCAAGCATCACCCCAAGCTATTGCCATAGCTGTTTTTGCAGCGGGTACATGAAGTGCAGCACCAGCAGGCATCATTATAGGAGCTTGAACAGCCCATTGTCCACCGCCAGATGGTACAAAGAAATTAACTATACCTGCACTCAAGAAAGTGAAGAATGGAAAAGTTTTTGTAGTTGAAATATTTACAAAAGCTGAAGACATTGCACCAGCAAGTGAAACATGTGTCACTGGATTAGCACCTATCATCATACCCATTATTCCTGCATAGAATGGAAATTGAAGAATAATACCAGAAGTGCCTTTAGTGGCTTCAGTTATTGCATCTAAGAATTTTCTTGGAGTTCCATGAAGAAGTATTGCTGTAAATAGGAATAAGAAGTTGATAATATTCAAATTCAATTTAAATCCCTTTGTAGCAAAATAATAGAAAATATAAATAAAACCCATTATGCTAACAGCTATAGATATAATAGGGCTATTTTCTAATTTGTCTGCAGGTGTCATTTCTTTTGCTGATATTGTTGCAGCTTGTAAATCGTCATTTAATAAATTTGGATCTATACATACAGTGTCTTCTTTTTTAGCAGGATGCATAGCTCTATTTAAAAGTGGCAGTGTAAATAATAAAATCAAAAGTATTATTATATTAAATCTTGAAAATAAAGTAACGCTTGTTGGTATTGGATTTGTTATTGTACCAGATGTAGCAATGACTATATCTTTTCCACCAGTAGCTAATTTTAAAGGAATTGAACCAGAAAGGCCTGCATGCCATACCAAAAATCCAGAGTATGCAGATGCTATTAACAACCTATAATCTACATTTTTGACTTCTTTAGCTAACTCCTTTGCAAAGATTGCTCCTATTACTAGACCAAATCCCCAATTAATCCAACATGCTATTGTAGATATTAAAGTAACAAACATAATTGCTTGAGTAGGAGTTTTAGGAATTCTAGCTAGTTTCCTTAAACCTCTCTTAAATGAAGGTGCACTTGCTAAGGTGTGACCAGTAACAAGTACTAATGCCATTTGCATTGAAAAAGATAATAGTTTCCAAAATCCAGTATTCCAATGAATAATCATCGCTAAAGGACTTTGATTAGTTACAAAAATACCTGAAATAAAAACTATAAATGTTAAGATTACTGCAAATAAAAATGGATCAGGTAGATATCTCTGAACAAGAGCTACACAGCCATTTGTGAATTTTTTAAACATATTTAACGCCCCCCTAAATACATGAGTCATATGGAAAAAACAACAATCAAGAGTGCTACTCTATTATTTACTGAAGTACTGATGTTTTGCTTTAGCAAAAAGAGTTTATTGAATGCAACTAATAAGGGTTATCGTAAAAGAAGTTTCTATACAATATACTGACATATTAAAATGAAAATCAATCAACATATTGAATTGTTTTTTATTTACAATAACCCCTTTATATTTTATATTCACTTCACTAAAGTTTTAAAATTAATATTTACACTAATTTTAATGTAAAGTGAGTATTGCTTTTAAACTTCCATTTTTTTAATATCATCAGCAATTATAAGTTCTGCATCAGTTGCAGCTTTAACGTCTTCAATACTTACTTCAGGTCCAATTTCTTTTAATACAAGTCCTTTTTCGGTAACTTCTATAACACCCATTTCAGTTATTATTAGATTAACTTGACCAGCAGCTGTTAATGGAAGGGTACATTTTTTTAGTATTTTAGGATTTCCTTTTGCTGTATGAGTCATAGCAATAATAACTTTTTTAGCACCAACAACTAAATCCATTGCACCACCCATGCCAGGAACCATTTTCCCAGGAATCATCCAGTTAGCTAAATTACCTTTTTCATCAACTTGAAGAGCACCAAGGACTGTTGCATCGACATGTCCGCCTCTTATAATACCAAAAGAAGTAGCACTATCAAAGAAAGCTGCACCCGGTTTTACTGTAACGTATTGTCCACCAGCATTTGTAAGATCTTTATCTTCTTTACCTTCTTCAGGAGCAGAACCAAGACCGACAAAACCATTTTCGGATTGAAATGTGATATCAATATCCTTTGGAACATAATTTGCAACCATTGTAGGAAGACCAATACCTAAATTTACAACATCACCATCATGTAATTCTTTAGCTACCCTTTTTGCTATTAGTTCTTTAATTTGGAATTTATCCATATTACTCTTCCCCCTTTACTATATAGTCAACAAAAATTCCAGGAGTCATAACATCATTAGGATTTATTTCTCCAGTTTTAACCAATTTTTCTGCTTCTACAATAACTACATCGGCAGCAGTTGCCATAATAGTATTAAAGTTTCTTGTTGATTTATTATAATAAACGTTTCCCTTTTCATCTACAATAGAACCAAATATTAGAGCAACATCGGCTTTTAAAGGTTTTTCAAGCAAATAATCTTTGCCATCCACAGTAATTTTTTCTTTACCTTCTTCAACAATAGTACCTATACCTGTTGGAGTAAGGAAACCACCTAAACCAGTTCCACCGCATCTAATTCTTTCAGCCAATGTTCCTTGTGGAACTAATTCAACCTCAGCTTCTTTTTCGTTTAATTGTCTTCCTGTTTCAGGGTTGGTTCCTATGTGCGAAACAATCATTTTTTTGAACTGCTTATTAACTACCATTTTTCCAACACCTTTATCAGGGAATGCAGTATCATTACAAATTAATGTTAAATTTTTAACGTTACTTTTTGCAAGTTCATCAATTATTTTATCTGGAGTTCCAACGTCAAGAAACCCACCAACCATTATAGTCATACCGTCTTTGATATGAGATATGGCTTCCTCTAAAGAAATTATTTTGTTCATATTACAACGCCTCCATTTATATTGTAGTAAAATTGTAACAAAACAGATTTACAAATTAATAATTCTATATTTATGAATTAAATCCTTCAAAATTTGAAATAATATTTAAATTCTGTGATGCATATCATGATTAAATCTAAGCTGTTAGTAAATTTTTACTATACAACTTATTTATAAAATAGTTTCTTTAGTACATTTAGTGATGCCTTGCTATTAAAAATACTTTCCATAGAATAGCAATTAAATATAAAACTGGTTTGTTTGCAGATTTATTGATAAAATATTCTTATAAGGCATTTTCGAAAATAGACTAGTGCAGACTTTCTTAATTACATAAACTCAACTTTCGCACATAATCATGCATTTTGATTTTTAAAACCAGCAACTTATGTTTTGCTTGATAGTTGGTTTACTTATCCTAAAACTTTGATAAAAATTTTAGAACTTAATTTTCATACAATAGCTATGGTTAAAGCTATGCTAAAAGTTTTTTATACTTATGGAGGGAAAAATATGAACAGAGCAAATAAAATCAAACAAACATTTAGTTGGAATTTTAGTATGTTGATTTTTGGAAACTCGACATCGTTATTAGGTAGTATTATATTTAATACAATACTTACTTGGTGGTTAATAGAAACGACTAATTCTGCAAAAGCATTAAGTTATATTTCGGCTGTTAGTTTTATACCTATTTTTGCTTTTAATATATTTAATGGAGCTATCATAGATATTTTTAATAGAAAAAAAATATTAGTTTTAACAGATTTATTAAGTTCTTTTATATGTATAGTTACAGGGTATTTAATTTTTAAAGGTATTGTAAATATTCCTTTATTAATAATAGCTAACTTTTTATTATCAACATGTTCTTGTTTGTTTGATCCAACAGTAAGAGCTATTTTACCAGAAATATTAAAAGAAGATTTGATTGCTACTGGAAATTCGATAACTACAACAACTTCTCAGATAATAAAAATTATAGCTCCATTAATAGCTGGATTTTTACTCAATAATTTATCATTTGGTATAGCAGGAGCTTTTTTTATAAATGGTATAAGTTTTTTTTATTTCAGCACTTAGTGAAATTACAATTAAATATAGCTATAGAAAATTAAATTACAAAATTAATTCTAAAGAAATATTTCAAAACATAAAAGAAGGTTTTCAATATTTTATAAATAAAAAATGGTTATTATACCTAGTATTAGGATGTGGTTTCATCAACTTTTTTTCTGGTTCTATAAATATTATTTTACCTCTTTTTGCAAAAAAAATATATTTAGATTCAGGGAGAATATATTTCGAAATATTAACATTTCAAGCTATTGGAAGTTTTTTAGGTGCTTTATCTTTATTAATATTTAAAGAAAAAAATTTTTATAAAAGTTTAATTACTTGTATTTTTATGTATTCAATCTTTTTAATTTTAATACAGCTTATAATTAACAGATATTTCTTAATGTGTGCAATTTTAATTATTTACTATAGCACTAGTAGATTTAGTGTACTATTTTTTACAATAATCCAAACTAGAGTGGAAAGAGATATGTTGGGAAGAGTATTTGCACTAATACCAATATTTTTAAGAATAGTAGTTCCTTTATCAAATATAATTTTTGGACAAATTGCTGATCAATTAATTGAATATGTGTTTATAATATTTGGTGTTGGGATAATGCTTTCTTATTTATTCATATCAAAGATAAAATATAGCTTACAAGAAGAATAAGAGGTAATTCTAGTGTAACTGCGATAGACCGCAAACTCAATTATATTTTTAGCACATTCATAAATCCATAGAATATTATCTTTTTTAAGTTTATTTCTGCAAATTAATAATACTTTATTAAAAGAATTTCTTTTGGGTGGAACCTTTTATAAATTGCTCAATATGCTTTAAAACAGGTTTGGAAAAATACAAAAAGAATCCAAGGCTAAATAAAAACTGGCTTATTGGTGATTTTTGAATATACATTCTATTCTTTGAATCAGTTGGATTATTTCTAATAGTATCTGTCATACCTGGGTATCTTTCGTCTAAATCAGATTCAGAATAAAACTGGTTTGTTTGCAGGTTTATTGATAAAATATTCTTATAAGGCATTTTCGAAAATAGACTAGTGCAGACTTTCTAAATTACATAAATAAAAAAGAAACTAAGTATATTTTCTTTAGGATGTTTTAAAGCTAATATTGATAATTGTGATTTAAGGGAGTGATACTATGAGTATAAGGTTTATATATGGTAGAGCAGGCTGTGGTAAGAGTACATTTTGCATAAATGAAATTAAAAAGAAATTATATAATAACTATAAAATGCACAAAAAAGATGAAACAAAGCGACAATTGATTCTAATAGTCCCAGAGCAACTTACGTTTCAATCTGAAAAAAAGGTTATAAATGCCATAGGAGGTCTTGGAATAAAAAATGTAAGAGTGCTAAGTTTTAAAAGGATGGCTTATACAGTATTTAAAAATGTTGGTGGAATAGCAAAGAGAAGAATGAATTCATCAGGAAAATGTATGCTTATATATAAAATAATGGATGAAGTTAGAGAAGAATTAAAAGTATTTACAAATGTATCGAAAAAGCAGGGATTTGTAGACACAATAGCTGATATTATCACTGAACTAAAAAGATATAATGTAACTCCAGAGTTATTAAATGAAACAAAGCTTAAAATAGAAGAAAACTCCATATTATATGATAAACTTTCAGATATAAGCAAAATATATTCAAAATTTGAAGAGATATTGCATACGGGGTATATTGATTCAGATGATGATTTAACTTTACTTTATGAGAAACTAGATGAATGTACTATATTTGATGATTCTGAAATATGGATTGATGAATTTAATGGTTTTGTACCACAACAGTATGCAATAATAGAAAAATTATTAAAAAAGGCTCACAGGATTAACATAACAATAAATATGAACTTTGAAGATAGCAGAAAGAAGCTCGATGAAAATGATGTGTTTTCTCCAATAAAATATACTGAAAACAGGTTAAGGGATATAGCAATTAATAATGGTATTAGCATTGAAAAAGATGTTATATTAAATGATAGTACCTGTATAAG
This sequence comes from Clostridium tepidiprofundi DSM 19306, assembly GCF_001594005.1. Lineage (GTDB taxonomy): Bacteria > Bacillota > Clostridia > Clostridiales > Clostridiaceae > Clostridium_AC > Clostridium_AC tepidiprofundi. The sequence goes on from NZ_LTBA01000022.1 coordinate 27,162, forward strand.
ATTTAGGAGCAACAAAGATTTAGCTTATTTAGAGAAAAATTATTTTGCATTTCCATTCAAACCATACAAAGAAGAAGTTAAAAATATAGGGTTGTTTAAAGCATTAAATGTTTATTCTGAGATAGAAAATGTTGCAGCTGATATTTTAAGATTGTGTAGGGATAAAAATGTGAGATTTAATGAAATCGCTGTAATAAGCAGAAATATAGAAAATTATGAAAAGATAATAAAAGTTGTTTTTGATGAATATGATATACCTTATTTTATTGATAGCAAAAAAGATATAACAGGTAATCCTATAATTGTGCTTATACTGTCTAGTATTGAAGTAATAACAAAAAATTGGTCATATGAATCGGTGTTTAGATATTTAAAAACAGGATTGCTTACTATAGACAAAGATTCTATCGATATGTTTGAAAATTACATACTTGAAACGGGTATTAAGGGAAAGAAAAAATGGACGGATGATGATTTATGGTATAGCAGGATTATTTCGCACTACAATTTAAAAGAATTGATAAATGATGATTATGAAGTAATTCAAAATTTAATTAAAAATGGCTTAGAATGTTTGGATATGGAGCAAACTTGTTCATATGATGAAAAAATATTAAATTTAATTAATGATATATATAAAATAAATAGTGTTAGAGAAAAAGTTGTTACGAATTTAATTGATTTTCAGAAAAAAATAAGAGGAAAGAAAACATCAAAGCATATTACAACTGCTCTTTATGAGTTTTTATGTGATATTAACATGCCTGAAACGATTGAAAATTTGATAGAGCAATTCAAATCTCAAGATGAGCTTCAGCTTGTGAATGAATATGGGCAGATATGGAATGTGGTAATTGAAATTATGGATCAAATAGTTGAAGTCTTAGGTGATGACAAAATGACTCTTGACGAGTATGCAAAGGTACTTTCAATAGGTTTTTCTGAAAATAGAATGGGATTTATACCTACATCGCTTGACCAAGTTACAGTAAGCAGTGTTGAACGTATGAAAAGTCATGATATTAAATATCTGTATCTTATAGGAATTAATGACGGAGTTTTCCCTTCAGTACCTAATGGAGAAGGAATACTTTCAGATGCCGATAGGATTAGATTAAGGGAAGAAAATATGGAACTTGCAAAGGATACAAAGTCTCAAGCATTTGAGGAACAGTTCTTGGTGTATTCGGCACTTACAATAGCAGGTGAATATTTGAGAGTGAGCTATCCAATTGCAGATTTTGAAGGAAAGGCACTCAGACCTTCCATTATAATATCTAGATTGAAAGCGTTATTTCCTAAACTCATAGAAAAAAGTGATATTATTGATTTGAATGATAGTGAAGCCACAGAGCTCATATGCAGTAAGACACCTGCGTTTAATAAACTTATAGCTCAATTACATGAATATAAACAAAATAAATCTATAAATTCCCTTTGGATTTCTGTATATAATTGGTTTAATAAGAGTGATGAATGGAAAGATACATTAAATAAAATGCTGTATGGTTTTAAATATACAAATCAAGTTAATAAATTGCCAAAGGAAAAAGTGGAGAAATTATATGGGGGTAACAAATATTTTAGTATTTCAAGATTAGAAAAATATAATGAATGTCCTTTTGGATATTTTGTAAGATATGGATTAAACGCTAAAGATAGAAAAATTTTTAACCTTTCTCCACCGGATATAGGAACATTTATGCACAATGTTATCGATAAATTTTCAAAAACTGTGGATAATAATAAACTTCATTGGAGAGAACTTGATGAAGAATGGTGCAGAAAAATTATTGAGCAAAAAGTAGAGGAATGTATCAATGAGTCTAAGGGAAGTGTTTTCTCAAATTCACCTAAATATAGGTATTTTGCAGAAAGATTAAAGAATGTACTGTCTAGAACTGTATGGCTTATTGTAGAGCACATGAAAAGAACAGGATTTGAACCTATGGGATATGAAATTGAATTTGGAAATGAAAGAGAAGGTTATCCACCTATAGAAGTAGAATTATCCACAGGTGAAAAAATAAAATTAATTGGAAAGATTGATAGAGTTGATAAGCTAATATTTGGTGATGAACAATATTTTAGAATTATAGATTATAAATCAGGTAAAAAAGATTTTAAATTATCTGATGTTTATTATGGACTTCAAATGCAGCTTTTAACATATTTAGATGCTATATTAACTAATGAGAGTGAAGTAAATGAATATCCTATATTTCCAGCAGGAGTGCTATATTTCAAAATAGATGATCCCATGATAAAGACATCAAAAAAGATGACTAAAGAGGAAATAGAAAGAGAAATAATGAAAGCCCTAAAAATGGATGGATTAGTTCTTAGTGATACTGAAATAATTAGGGAAATGGATAGGGAGATTGAAGGTGCATCTCTTATAATTCCTGCTTACTTAAAAAAGGATGGAACGCTTGGAAGTAAATCTCATGTAGCAACTAAAGAGCAGTTTGAAGATTTGAGGTATCATATCAGAAAAAAATTAGTTGATTCATGCGAAGAAATGCTTGAAGGAAATATCGAAATAAGACCATATAAAAACAAGGACAAAAGTCCTTGCAGTTATTGTATATATTCTTCAATATGTGAATTTGATTCACTTATGAAAGATAATAATTATAAAATCATAAGAGATAAAAAGGACGAAGAAGTATGGAAACTTATAGAGCAAGAAAGAATTAATGAAAAAGGAATTAATGAAGATAGAATAAATAAAAAAAGAATAAATGAAGATGGAATAAATGAAGGGGATGGTGATACCAATGGCAGATGTTAAATGGACAAAAGAGCAAAAAGCAGCAATTGATACGCATGATTGTAATTTACTTGTTGCAGCAGCTGCTGGTTCGGGTAAAACAGCTGTTTTGGTTGAAAGAATAATAAATATGATAACAAATAAAGAAAACCCTATCGATATAGACAAGTTGCTAGTGGTTACTTTTACAAATGCTGCTGCATCGGAAATGCGAGAAAGAATAGCAGAGGCTATTTCAAAAGAAATCCACAAAACCATTGAGCCTTCACCATTTCTCCAAAGGCAGTTAACTCTTTTAAATAAAGCGAGCATAACAACAATACATTCATTTTGTCTTGAAGTAATAAGGAATAATTTTCATATGATTGATTTAGACCCTGGCTTTAGAATAGCAGATGATACCGAAATAATTTTAATAAAGCAGGAAGTCATAGATGAAATTTTTGATGAAAAGTATTTGCAGATAGAAAATGCTAGTAGTAAGGATAATGTAAATGAAGAGTATATTGAAGAAGAGTATATTGAAGAAGAGTATAATGAAGAAAAAACTAATGAAGAAGAGCATAATGAAGAGAAATATAATGAAGATAAAGCAGAATCAGTAGCATGCCCAGTAAATGAATTTTTAAGGCTGATTGAGTGTTATTGTAACAATAAAGATGATATTATGCTCAAAAATATGGTTTTAAACTTATACAATTTTTCGGTGAGTATGCCTAATCCTGAAAAATGGCTCAAAGAAAAAGTAGAAGAGTTAAATTTTGAAAAGGATGATTTTGAAAGTTTAAAATGGGTTGATATCATTAAAAGGGATATCAATATTGAACTACAAGGACTTGAAAATATTATGGAAAGGGCAGTACGTATAATAAATAATACGCCTGAACTCGAACCATATTCTAAGAACTTTAATGACGAATATTTAGCAATAAATGATGCTGTAAAAGCATGTAATAAATCATGGAAAGACATGATAGAAGCAATAAATGAAATCAAATTTGGAAGGTTGAAGTCTATAAGAAAATGCAATGATACTGCTATAAAAGAAAAAGTTCAGAATATGAGAAAAAATGTATCTGAAAAGATTAAAGAAATTAAAAAGCTGTTGGAAAACTTAATAAGTGAGGATTCAATAGAAGATATACATTATATGTATTATATTGTAAAATCACTAGTAAAACTTGTTATGGAATTTAAAACAAGATTTGCTTTGAAAAAGAGAGAAAGAGGTATTGTTGACTTTAATGATTTTGAGCATTTTTGTCTTGATATTTTAATAAAGAAAGATGAAAATGGTAGAAATATGGTTGATGATATGGGAAGATATGTTCCATCAGAAGTGGCAGAAAAACTCAGAAATAAGTATGAAGAAATATTAATTGATGAGTATCAAGATTCAAATATGATTCAAGAAGAAATATTAAATATAATATCAAAAGAAAGAATAGGATTCCCTAATATATTCATGGTAGGAGATGTTAAGCAAAGTATATATAGATTCAGACAAGCAAAACCAGAATTGTTTTTAAGTAAGTACAATACTTATTCAGAGAAAATTGGTGAAAAATATAGAAAAATAATGTTGTTTAAAAATTTCAGAAGCAGAAAACAAGTTGTTGATGCTGTAAACTTTATTTTTGAACAAATAATGTCAGAAAATGTAGGAGAACTTGAATATGATGAAAAAGAGGCATTAAATTACGGCGCTGATTATAGTGAAGAAGATATAAAGGGAATTACAGGCGGTGATGTAGAAATCCATCTAATTCAAAATGAAAATATAGAGGAATTTGAAAAAGAGAATAATGATGATGAGCCTATGACAAATATACAACTGGAAGCTGAAATAGTAAGCAAAAGAATTAAGGAATTTATAGAAGGTAAAGAAGAAAGCAAGAAAAGCAATGAAAACAGTGTATTTAATGTTTTTGATAAGAAGTCTAAGAAATATAGACCGGTTGAATATAGAGATATAGTAATACTTTTAAGGAGTACATCAAAATGGGCACCTGTATTTGTTGAAGCATTAAAGAATAATGATATTCCAGTTTATGCAGATGTCGGAACAGGGTATTTTGATACAGTAGAGATAAAAACAATTATGTCTTTGCTTCAGATAATTGATAATCCAAGGCAGGATATACCTTTACTTGCAGTTATGAGGTCACCAATAGGTGGATTTACTCCAGAGGAATTGATTGATATTAGAGTTGTAGATAAAGAGATTCCATTTTATGAAGCTATTTTAAAGACAATTGAAAATACTCATTTAAAAATTGATGACAATATTAGAAAAAAACTACTTGATTTTACAAATAAGCTTGAGGAATGGAGAGAAAAATCGCATAATATGCCTATTGATGAATTTATATGGTATCTCTATAAGGATACAGGATACTATGGATTTGTTGGTGCAATGAATGCAGGGATTCAAAGACAAGCAAATTTAAGGATATTATTTCAAAGAGCAAGACAATATGAACAAACAAGTTATAGGGGATTGTTTAACTTTATTAATTTTATAAATAAATTAAGAAAAAGCAGTGGAGATATGGGAAGTGCAAAGATTTTAGGAGAAAATGAAAATGTAGTTAGAATAATGAGTATTCATAAAAGTAAAGGTCTTGAATTTCCAATAGTATTTGTTTCTGGTATGGGTAAAAAGTTTAATCTTCAAGATTTAACAAAAAAATTACTACTTCACCACGAGCTAGGTTTTGGACCTGAATATATTGATGTTAAAAGAAGGATAACATATTCTACTGTAGTTAAAGAAGCTCTCAAAAAGAAAATTTTAAAGGAAAGCCTTTCAGAAGAGATGAGAATACTCTATGTTGCATTTACAAGAGCTAGGGAAAAGCTAATCATGACAGGCTCTATTAAGAATATTGAGGATTATTGCAAAAAATATAGCAGTGCTATTGATAATGATGGTATAAAATTGCTAGAATATGATGTTTCTAAAGCGAGAACATATTTTGACTGGATTATACCTGCTGTAATGAGACATAAGAACGGATTTAAACTAAGGGAAGCAGCAGGAATTTCTACTAGTAATGAAGATGATTCTTTACTAAATTTGATTGAGGATGAATCAAAGTGGGAAATAAAATTTTGGGATAGGAGCAGCACTGGTTTGAAGACAGAAGGAGAGGAAATTATAGATGAAAAGGATTTAATAGAGTACATTGAACATTATTTACATGAATATGAAAAAGAAATAACTAAATACGATAAGTTTATCGAAAACAGATTAGGGTTTGAATATAGATTTAGAAAATCGTGTGAATTGCCAACTGTAATTACAGTTACAGAATTGAAAAAAAGAATGAATTCAGAGTCTGATGTTGAAAATGGGGGACATTTATATATGTTTCCACTTAATAAGAAACCTCAATTTTTAGAAGAGACGAAAGGACTTACGGCAGTTGAAAAGGGAACTGCTATGCATGCTGCTTTGCAGTATTTAAATATTGAAGAAGAATTAGATTACAATAACATCAAAAAACAGATAAATAGTATGGTTATAAGAGAATTATTAACACCAGAACAGGGGGAATCGGTTAATATAAATAAGATAGTCAAATTTTTCAAATCTAAGTTAGGTACTAGGATGATAGAAGCAAATAAAAGAGGAAAACTTTATAGAGAGGTTCCATTTCATATATCGATTAGCAGTACGGAGTTAGAAAAAGAATTACCTAAAGAAATATATGAACATGAAAAAATATTACTTCAAGGTATAATAGACTGTTATTTTGAAGAAGAAGGTAAACTAATACTTGTGGATTATAAAACAGATTATGTTGATGATTTAGATAAGATTGTGGATAAGTATAATGTGCAATTGCAATACTATGCTAGAGCATTAAATGAAATTAGCGGTATGAAAGTTAGCGAAATATATTTGTATTTATTTTGGAAAGATAAACAGGTTAAAGTTAAATAAAGGCTTAACATATGTAAATTCTTAGGTAAAATAAGAGCTACTTTAGTGATGGTATTATATAAACATATGTATTGCATAAACAAGACTATGGGACGCTTTACCGTTCACGTAAAGAGTATTGTATAAACATATGTACTGCATAAACTATAACTGAACCAAATAATAATTAAAAACCTGTCCATTAGTGAAGGCTTTCTATGATTGTTCAATAAAATCATAGAAAGCCTCAATTTATAGTGTTAAGAAGTAAATGTTAAATCGTATATAGGTTATGTAATTTTTGGTTCTAATGCAGTCCTCAAAATATCTCCTAAAATATTAAAGCTCAAGACTGTACATAATATAAATATTCCAGGGAAAAATGCTAAAAACGGTTTATCAAGAACATAGGGTTGAGCTCTTTGAAGCATACTTCCCCATGAAGCCATTGGTTGTTGAACACCAAGTCCTAAAAAACTTAATGCTGATTCAGAAAGTATAGCTGAAGCAACGCTTATACTGGCAGCAACTATTACAGAAGGCAAAATATTGGGAAGTATATGTTTTCTTATTATAAAGAATTTACTAGCTCCTAGAGCTTTAGAAGCATGAACAAATTCTCTTTCTTTAAAAGAAAGAGTTTCGGAACGAACTATTCTAGCTACCCCCATCCATCCAAATAAACCTATTATAATAACTATATTTTTAATGCTTGGACCAAGGTACGCATTAGCAATTAATATTAGAAAGAATGTAGGTATACACATCAAAATATCTAGTATTCTCATTATTAAATTATCCACAAATCCACCTATAAAACCACTTATCATTCCTATTATAGTACCTATAGATATTGAAATAATCATAGAAAAAAATCCAACTACAAGGGAAACTCTTCCACCATAAAGAATTCTCGTAAAATAATCTCGCCCCAAATCATCTGTTCCAAAAATATGTTTTAAATTAGGAGCAACTAATTGTTCTTCTACATTTAACCTATTTGGATCATAAGGTGATAGAAATGCAAAAAAAGATGCTATGATAATTAATATAAGAATGACCAATGATACAGATGCAAGTTTATTATTTTTAAATATTATTTTTAAATTTAATAACATTCTCTTAAACATTATTTTTTCACCACCATATTCCTACTCGTTATAATGATTGCTATGATTGACATTCTTTTGAGCATTAACTTTCCACCACCCTTATCCTAGGGTCTACTATACCGTATAGAATATCAGATATTAAATTTCCAAGTATTAGTAGTATTGATGAAATCATAGTTATAGCCATCACAGAAGGATAATCTCTGTTGAATATAGATGTAATCCCAAATCTACCCATACCAGGCCAACCAAATATTGTTTCAGTTATGAATGCACCAGTTACTATATCAGGTAAACTCATTCCTATTATTGTAATCAACGGCAAAATAGAATTTTTCAATACATGCTTGAATAACATGTTTATTTCGGACATACCCTTACTTTTAGCTGTTAATATATAATCTTCTTTTAGCTGACTTATAGCACTTGACCTAACATATCTAGTCATTACAGCTGTACTTGGGAAACTTAAAACCATACAAGGCATTATTGAATGTTTAATTAAATCCCAAGTTGAGTGAACGTGGAAACTCCTCATACCAATACAAGGAAGAAGCCTAAAAATTGAACAAAATAATGTCATAAGCATCATAGCGAACCAAAAACTTGGTATAGATATTCCTATATAGCTTATTAATGTAATAAAATTATCAATAAACTTATTTTTTTTAATTGCACATATAATGCCTAATGGTATTGAAAATATAAGAGATATAATCATTGAAGACATCATTAATCCCAAAGTAGCAGGGAGTCTTGCTGTTATTTCGCTACTTATTGGCTGATGAGTTATGAATGAATATCCTAAATTGCCATTTAAAATATTTTTAATCCATTTCATATAACGCACTGTCAATGGTTGATTTAATCCTAAACTTTCTTTAATTTTCTGCATTTGAGCTGAATTCATACCCGGAGCAATAAAAGTTCTTGATGGATCTCCAGGAGCTAAATTCATTATAATAAATGAAATTATAGATATAACAATTAATGTCGGTATCATTTGAATTATTCTTTTGAATATGTATTTTACCATAGTATTACCTCATATTTTAATTTTGTATAAAACCTCCAACGGCTTATATTAAATATAAAAACGAAAATTAATATATGCACATTGGAGGTAAGGGGGAAATTGTATTTGCTCATTTATAAAATTTATAACTACAAATTTCTATAAACATAATATTATAGTTTACTTTTCTATAAAGTATAATTTAGATAAATCTTCAAACATAAAAATAGGTACCGTTTTAGCTTCTTCAACTCCACCTATATTTGATGAAATCGCTATACAAGTAGTTGAATAATTTATATTAAATTGTACAGCATCTTCTGCTAATTTTTTCTGAATAGTTTCGTATATTTCTCTCCTTTTAGAAGGATTTGTTTCAATTGCTCCTTTATCCCATAATTTATCTAAATCCTTGTTAGCATATGAAAACCAATTCTCAGAACCATTTTCTGTAAATAATTCACTATAAGAATCAGGATCTGTACCACAAACATATGCATTTATTACTAAATCAAAGTTTCTTGCTGATTCATTGAACAACTGATCGTAAAAAGCTTGAGCTTCAAGAGGAACAGGTTGAACTTCTATACCTATTTTCTTTAAATCTTCTTGAATTGAACTCATTTGATTTATATCTAATGGACTTGAAGCCATATAAATAAATTTCAATTTTATATTACTTACTCCTGATTTTTTCATAAGTTCCTTCGCTTTTTCTAAATTGTAGTTGTAATGCTCTACATCATCTGTGTAGTATAAAGTGCTTGGTGGAAATACAGAATAAGCATCTTTAACATTCTCTAATGAAGAAAAAGAACTTTTTAACAATTTCTTTTTATCAATGGCATAACATATTGCTTGTCTAATTTCTTTTTTTCTAAGATATTTATTTTTAAAATTAAATCCTAGATAGTTAGGCATACATTCATCATAAGTGTAAGTTTTAAATCTACTATCCTTTGAGTATTTATTAAATGTTTTTTCACCTATGTACATGGCATTTATTTCACCATTTTCAAAGGCAATTTTTTGAGAGTTTTTATCTCCTGCAATTCTATATACAATTTCTTTTATGTGAGGCTTTCCGTTGTAGTAATCATCAAATCTTTCAAGTGCTATGTATTCTCCTTTTTTCCATTCTTTTAGTTTATATGGACCTGAACCTATGGGATTATTATTTTTATCAGATTTTTCTATATCATTTACTCCTTCAAAAATATGTTTAGGAATAGGTCTTATACTTCCTAAAGTTTCCATAAAAGGAACGTAAATTTTAGGAAGTTTGATTTCTAGAGTTAAATCATCAATCTTTTTCAGTTCAATTGGTTTACCATCTATTATGAATGAATCTCTAGCTGCCATGTGTTGTTTTTTATCTAAAGCTGCATTTATGGAGAATATAATATCGTCAACGGTTATTTTTTTACCATCATGCCATTTTAAATTATCTTTTAATTTAACTCTGTAAGTTAAATTGTCTTTTAATACATCTACTTTTTCTGCAAGATAATATCTTATATTATCCCCATCAATAACGAATAATGGATTAAACAAAGCATTATTTACAGTAAAAGTTATTCTATTGTTTTGATAATAAGGATTTAAAACTGTTGGATCACTTGATGAAACGAATATCATAGTGCCTCCATCTTTGATTTTTACCTCTTTAGTGCTAGTAATTTGTTTGTCCGTCTTTTGTTGCGATGCAACTACTTTAGGGTTTTCAGTGTTTTTGCTTACTTTAGTATTAGATTGTCCACAACTAGCTAATCCCAAACTAATTAGTCCAATTAAAGCTAAACTAAGCATTTTTGTCTTTTTCATAAATTACCTCCAATTTCATTAGTATTTTTCCTCAGTTAATTGTAATTTCATAATATGTTATTTTCAAGCTAAAATTTATAATATTTTATAAAACAATAGATTGAAATGTACTTATTGATTAAATAAATTGACGAATAATTGCGAAAATGATATTTATATTTTTCCAAAAATTTGATTATATTTAAAATATTTAAATCATAATGATTTAATATGTAAAGTTACAAATGAAATTTACACCTCTCCCACTTGTATAAGTAGGAGAGGTGTAAAATTTACAAATGATTCATATTTCAAAATATAAGGCATTTTCAAAAAAATAACTAGTCAGTATGCTAGTCTATTTTGCGAACTACTTCATCGTTGGAACCCGTTGATAGAACCTACTATCAGCGGAACCCAACTCTTTGTATTTCACAAAATATACGTCGCATCTTTGACTTGTTATTTTCTTTCAAATGCCTAATTATTATTTATTTTAGAATTTAAGTGTTCATCCTTTATTTATGAGTAATGCTACCTGAAGGATATAATGTAGTGCCTCCAAGATAAACATGTATATTATTTGTTAAAGGAACATTATTTTCATTAATAACTTCTCTCCACCATTCCCAAGAAAGTCCTGTACACTCTCGTGCATATATTCTTATATTTGTTGCATTAGCAGGAAGTGGTATTGTTGTGGAAAAATGAGCCGTTTTATCCTGCCAGTTTCCTTTCCACTTTTTATGTTTTAATACTTCCTTTCCATTTTTATCAAATGAGAGTTCATCCCATGATATGTCAAATTGAGCAACATAAGCACCGTAATGATCTATAGTTATTTTACCTTTTGAATACTGTGTAGATTTTGTTTCAATATACTCTGTTCTGTTTTTTACAGAAGCAATTGAATTATCTTTCAAGAAAACACTTGTATATGAAATTGGATAACCAGGATTTTTGCTGCTAAATTCTGAATTTTCTTTAATTATGTTGCGAATTTCATTAAAATCCTTTGTTATTATTTTGTTATGTTCTCTCGAGTCTCCTCCTAATACAACAGCTGTAAATGTGCTATTATCAAAAATATGTTTGTATTTACTACTAGCATCTACATTTACATCTTTTAATAGGAATTTAAAAGCAGCTTGTACATCTTGACTATCAGAACTTGTTTCCAATTTTACATAAATTGTCCTACCATATGATACATTTGATACCATAAGTGGTGGATTTTCGTCATTGATACCTTTGCGAGTTAATTCTTCAAAAGTAACACTTTCATCGAAAAGATCTGATGGGTTATTTGGAAGTTCAGCACTTACTGTATAAAAAATTTGTTTATATGCTACAATCATTACCTTCTTTTCTCCATTTGATATGGCATTGAAGTCTATTCCAAGTGAATTGTCTAGAACTTTAGCACTCACATTAAGTGCTGCTGCGATCTGAGATTTACTGTATACCATAGACTCTGAATACTGTGTTCTTGTAGGTAATGTATGTGTTGATGAGTATTTTGAGTTCCAATAGGATACTAAAGAATCTATTGCACCAGATACATTACCATAAGTAGGGTTGTCCACTGTTACAGTATTTTCGTTTTTCATGCCTGGTAAATCAATACTAATATTTAAAGGTTTTCTTTTACATATTACTATATCAGGTCTGTTTTCAATAAAATCTTCATTTGCTAATTGTATTGCTCCAGGGTAAGTACGATCGTTAATAGAATCAATAATGGAAATATCTACTGGTGATGTTGTAAGTGATTTCTTTTTGTGTTCAACAACTATGAATTTACCTCCTGATTTTTTACCTTGTTTAGAAACAAAACTTTCTATTTTATCTCCATGTGATGCTAAAATTTCATTTCGATTATACTTTAAATTACCTATACCATAATTAATATCATTTAAATGACTTGCTTTATTTGAGGCTACTTTTATGCCGGTTGTTGCAAAAGTGCTAAATGGTTGTGCTGTTATGCATATGGCAATACCTAAGCACGCTGCTAATTTTGAAAATTTAATATATTTGAATTTTTTCATAAAATTAACTCCTCCTGCGTAATTTTGTACAAATAATTGAAAAATATAAATAGTTAAAGATGATTGCAATCTCTGCTAACATATTTATCTGAATATATTAAATTATATTAAAAAAACCATTTAATATAATTTATACATATATTATATAACATTTTTCCATATATTTCACGCTTTTTTTACAATTTTAGTACAAAAATTTAATTTTTATTATTATTATCTTAAATAAGAAAATATTATTTCTGAATTTATCGATGCTACAAAATTCCTACTTCTATAAATGGGAGATTGAAGCTCTTTACTTCAGGTGGAGTAGAGTTTCCACTTGAAGTATCGATGTTTTGCTTTAGCAAAACGAGTTCACTTTAATTTTTAGAATATTGAATTATAGTGCTAAAAACTATTGTATTAAAAAAATCAACAATATTATGAAAAATACTGTCGTTTTTTTCCTGTTTTGAGTAGACTATATTTGACAAGTTTTTTTACAATTGTGTGGTACAGTATATATTGGATGGTCTTATTAAAATATTTAAGTATTTAAATTATTAAAAAATATCAACTATTTTTCATAAATATTCTTATATGCTTAATGAAGTTTAATCTACTTAATTTTGTTACATTGCAAATTTAATTATTTGAGAGGTGATTATTCTTGAAAAAATTATTTCCAATATTAATTGGAATTCTTTTGACTGTATGTACAATGCAATATGTTACTATACGTAAAGTAAAAAAAACTGCAAACAGAATGGAAAACAAAATTGAAATTTTGCAAAATGAAAATAGAATATTAAAAGCAAATAAAATTAACTGTAAAGATTATTATATAAACTATAGTTGAGAAAATTTCATAACATATATTTACAATTAAATAATTTCATAAAAAATAGAGACAAATTTCACTTTTTGTTGTATAAATTATTTTGAATACAAACTTTAACAACAGGAGTGAAATTAT
>NZ_LTBA01000023.1 GCF_001594005.1 Clostridium tepidiprofundi DSM 19306
TGATGTAAGTATAACTAAACAAGCTTTTTCTCAAGCTCGACGAAAGGTTTCACCTAAAGCATTTGTATATCTTCTAGATCAAGTAAATAAATGGTTTTATAAGAACACTCCTTTTAATACATATAGAGGATATAGGTTGTTAGCAATTGATGGTACAGTGTTACAATTACATAATAGCGAAAAGTTAAGAGAAAAATTTGGATATGTTGAAAACCAAAATTCCAAGGTTGCACGTGCTAAAGCTTCTATTTTATATGATGTAGAAAATGATATGATTATAGCATCAAAAATAGACAATTATAAAACTGGAGAGAGAAAACTAGCAGAAGAATTAATAATTAAAATGTGTGCAGAAGGTACATATAATGATTTATTATTATTTGATAGAGGGTATCCCTCTAGAGATTTTATAAATTTTCTTGAAGTAAAACAATTAAAATATTTGATGAGAGTCAGCAATAGATTTTTAAAAGAGGTTGTTAATGCTCCTAATCAAGATCAAATTGTAGAAGTTAAATACAATGGTATTGTATTAAAAATGAGAGTATTAAAGTTTAAATTAAATTCAGGAATAATTGAAACACTAATAACTAATATATTTGATGAGGATTTTACAATAGTGGATTTTAAAGAACTTTATTTTAAGAGATGGGGAATTGAAGTTAAATATAATGAAATAAAAAACAAATTACAAATTGAGAATTTTACGGGTGAAACACAGATAGCAATAGAACAAGATTTTTATGCTACTATGTATCTTGCAAATATGGTTGCACTAGCGAAAAAAGATGCTAATGAAGCAATTGAAGAAGAATATAAAGATAAAAATCTAACATATGAATATAAAGTTAATACTAATGTCTTGATTGGTAAGCTTAAGGATACATTGATTACTTTGATATCTATGAATAACCCTTGGAAACGTTCACGAATGCTAAGGTATATCCAAGAAGAAATCGAAAGAAATGTAATTCCAATTAGGCCAAATAGGAACTTTAAAAGAAAAGAGAATAAATCAACTCAAATGGTAAATAGAATGAATAAAAAGAGAGCTTTATAAATCTAATTACTTAATTATGAAAAAATAGAAATAAACTTCCATTATTGTGACGGAAGTTTATTTCTTATACCTAAAATTAAAAAAGCTCAATATAATTTGCATTATTTCGGTATAAATAACTCTACGAAGAAAATCTAAATTCCTATAGCATTCTAGAATAAGTGCATTTTGTAAAAATATTGAATCATAGCTTTATGACATTGCCCCTCAAGCTTTAATCCATCATTTGTAGTCATATAAACTTTTTCTTTTTTTAAAGCTTCATAATACCCTCTGTCTATCAGCCCTCTGCTTATTTGTCCTTCAAGCAAATCATCATGATTTTTTACTTTTCTTACTATAATCTGTGAAAAAAAATATTCTGTTATTGCTTCTACAATTAATATAACTATTAAAACTATACACACTGTGAATATTAATATCTTCATATTTTATTCTCCTTCAATCTCTGCATACTGGTATATTTGAGTGTTATTTATCGATTCTATACGACTTCCACTTCTATAAGTAGGATATTGAGGCTTTTGCTTCAGGTGGAGTAAAGTCTTCACTGAAGTCTCGATGATTTGCTTTAGCAAAACAACTTCACTTTCATATATCTTAATAAGTTATCCACATTATCCACAACATTGCTGTGAATAACTTGTTATTTTTTCTTAATAATTATTATTTATCAATTTTTATAATTGCTTATATTCAAAAAAAGTTTAATTTATTTTAATAATTATAAGTAAATTTTACAAAATAAAATTATTGTCATCATTAAGTATACATCATTTAAAATGCATTATTAAAGTATATACAAAAAATTTTATACAACATATTGATACTTTTATTTGATTTTATATTTTTATATCAATATATTGTATTTAGCTATTCAATATAAACTCCTTTTTAATAATTAAATGTACTATACTTATTTATCATTAATTATACTTTTTTAAAATAGTTATCAACATTATCCACATAATTGTGAATAACTTGTGCATAACTTTGTTCTTAAATAAAGTTTTTACACAAATATATAAATAATATAACTATATTGTAAATTATTTCAATTAAAATATCAAGCAAAATCGTTTAATTCCTTAATCTGTTTAAATGGGGTTAATTAATTTTTTTATAAGTTGGTATAAAAAGCACTATTAGAAATAGTGCAATTAAGTCATTTAAACAATGACCTGTCCAAGAAGCAAATAAATTTCCTGTTTTTGCAAAAATACTACCGTAAACTATACTATCTATAAATATAAAAGACATATCAAAACATACAATAAGAATAGGTCCTTTTGAAAAATGCATTGCAGCAAATATTATAGATGCTACTACAATAGCTGAAGGAGTTCCAATAACACTTGTAAGTATTGACTGAAGGACGCCTCTATAAATTACTTCTTCTATGAAAGTACCTATTGCAATATTTATAATTGTCATAAATTTTTGATTAATATCCATAGGAATACGTGAAACTACGTGATCTAAAAAGCCAACTACCTTATACTTTCCTAGAAAAAATGTTATCAACGGTAAAATTACCCCTACTAACAATATTAAAAACCAAGTTTTTCTTACATCTTGTATTGCCCCTTTACTATTAAAGCCAATATCAATTAATGAATGATTACTTATTAATAACTCCATTAATAAATAAATTATTGAAACCATAATAATTACAAAATTTATATTTTTAAATAGTAAAAAAAGCACAATACTACTAAAAATAACAACAACCATCTCCACTGCCAAGTCATCACCTTCTTCATTTTTTTATTTAGGCATTTTCAAAAAATAACTAGTCAAAAATTCGACGTATATTTTGTGCCAGATAAGGAGACAGGTTTCATCGATATCCCAGCTATCAACAAGTTCTGGCAACGCACTATGGCACAAAATAGTTCAACATACTGATATACATATATATTTCACTATGCCTAAAATAGTGATAAAATAATTATACAAAATTCATTTCATAATTGGAGGTAACAGCAATGAGAATAGGAATGGGATATGATGTGCATAAATTAGTTGAAAATAGAAAACTTATTTTAGGTGGAGTTGAAATACCTTATGAATTAGGTCTTTTAGGTCATTCTGATGCAGATGTGCTTTTACATGCAATATGTGACAGTTTACTCGGTGCTGCTGCACTCGGAGATATAGGCAAACATTTTCCTGATACAGATGAAAAATATAAAGGAATCTCTAGTTTATTGCTTTTGGAATATGTTGGTAATTTAATATATGAAAAAGGATATACTATTGAAAATATTGATGCAACTATAATAGCTCAAAAACCTAAGATGGCACCACATATACCTACAATGATTAAAAACATATCAAAAGCACTCAATATTTCAGAAAACCAAGTCAACATAAAGGCAACTACAGAAGAAGGTTTAGGATTTACTGGCAAAAACGAAGGAATTTCTGCTCAAAGCATATGTTTGCTAGGTTAGCAACCAACTTGCAACCTAGCACCTTGTCTTTTCTCCCAGTACCTAGAAAAGCTACTGTCCATCAAGTTACAAATCTGTACTAGAGATTAGAGACTGGAAACTAAACAGCAGTTGCCAATCACCAGTCGCCAATCACTAAAGCAGATTGTTGCCTTGATGGAGATTAGTGATTAGTGACTAGAGATTAGCCCTAGCACCTAAATCCTAGCCCCTTCTTTTTAAGTTGATGTACATGCTTCAATCATATCATCTAAAGTAATAAGTATAATATTTTTATTTATATTATTGAAGTCAATAACCTCCTTTTTAAAACCACTTTTCGAAAAGAAAATATAATACTTATTAGGCATATTAAAAATAGCGGCTTTCTCTATAAGCGAATTAACAATTCTCATATTTAT
Organism: Clostridium tepidiprofundi DSM 19306; assembly: GCF_001594005.1. Taxonomy (GTDB): domain Bacteria; phylum Bacillota; class Clostridia; order Clostridiales; family Clostridiaceae; genus Clostridium_AC; species Clostridium_AC tepidiprofundi. The sequence goes on from NZ_LTBA01000023.1 coordinate 3,918, forward strand.
AGGTTCATTTCTCCACTTACATTCTCCAAACATGATGTTTGTATCACTTCTACATATTATATCAATTTCCTCTTCACATTTTTTAATAGGATTATTACCCCACCAACGACCTATTGAATCAAATATAAAAGGTAATTCATCATTAATATTTTTTCTCCTTAGATATTGAATACAAATATCTTCAAATACAGAACCAAGATAATCATTAATAAATGGAAATACCTTTTTCTTGTAAATGTAATCCAGCTTTTTTTGTTCTATAAGCTCTGCATTACCAAAAACAAACTTAAACCAAAAGCAAAACATATTATCTTTTATTTTATATAAGGTTTTCCTTGAAGTTTCTTTTTCACCCAAAGGTATTTCTTTATCTAAAATACCTAATTCTAAAAGATTTTTTAAATATTTAGCACATTTATCCGACGGTTCACCAACCTTAGTAGATATTTCATTCAGTTTAGAAGCTCCTTTTGCAATAGACTCTATAATTGAATTGTAAAATATCGGTTCTCTAAGTTCTTGTTTAAGAATGTTTCTTGGCTCATCATAAAAATAAGAATTTTTATTAAAGAAAGAATTCTTAATATTTTCTTCAATGCTTAAATTATAATCAAATTTCTGTAAATATTGAGGTATACCACCTAAAATTCCATAAGCTAAAATCTTATCTTCATTAGAATAATTTTTAAAAAATTCACAAGAAGTAAAAAAATCAAAAGGTTCTATTTTAAATTGTGCAGTTTTCCTTCCAAACAAAGGGCTTTTATAACTTAAAACTTCTTTTTCCATAAAACTCATAGATGAACCACATATTATTAAGAATAATTTAGTATCCTTTAGATAATGATCTATTACATTTTGTAAAATTGAAGGAATAGATTTATTAGCTGCAACAGTATAAGGGAATTCATCAATTACAAGAACAATTCTTTTGCTTTCGGCCATTTTACCGATATATTTTAATGCCATATACCATTCTGTAAAGTCAGGTATAAAACCCTTCATATTAAAATGTGACAAAACAGTATCACTAAAATTTTCTAAATTTCTTTTATCATTATATTCTTCTGCAACATAGAAAATTGCATTTTTATCTTTGCAAAATTCTGTTAAAAGAGTAGTTTTTCCTACTCTACGTCTTCCATAAACAACAGCAAATTCAAATTTATTAGAATCGTACAATCTATTTAATTCAAAAATTTCGTCACTTCTACCTACAAACATATTATCACCTCGTTGAAATAACTAACTTTAGAATAACTAACTTATAAGTTAGTTATTCTAAAGTTAGTTATATTATACCCCAATCCTACCTTTTAATTCTACCCCTGGGGTGTAAAATTTACCATTCTAATATTTCTTTTTTCTGCAACTCTTAAAATTTTCTTCACTCTCTCAACTTTTTTACTATCTTCTCCCTTCAAGTCTTGTCTATATTCTATCTTTCTCAATATTCTATCTATCTCTTTATAAGTCATACCAAGTGCAAATTCATCTGTAACTCCTGGAATCAAATCTGGAGTTGGAGGTTTGTTTATTATCTTTTCAGGAATTTTAAGTTCTCGTGCGAGCTGAAAAACTTGAGTTTTATATAGATGCATAATAGGTTCAATGTCTACAGAATCATCTCCCCATTTTACATAAAAACCAGTTACATATTCTGTTTTATTGGTAGTACCTATAACTGCATAGTTCCTTTTTTCTGCTTCCATGTATAAGCAACACATCCTAACTCTATGTTTTGCTCTGTAATATGCAATCCCTTTTAAAAATTCTTCATTACCTTTGTTCTGTAAATCCTCTAAAAATGTATCTTCTTTGGACAAAGATTTCCATTTATTTTTTACATAATTTTTCTTTATTCTCTCTGGTATAAACAGTGCTGGTGGTTGAAGTGAATATACTCCCATTGCTCTTAATATTGGACTTATAGATTTTTTAATATAAGAAATACCTAAATAATCACACACTAACTTAGAATCATCAACCGTACTTGATGATGAATCTCTCTCTGGTAACAAAACTCCAAACACTTTATCTTTTCCTAATGCTTCAACACATAACTTAGCAACTACTGCTGAATCAATTCCTCCACTTATTCCAATAACTGCACCTTTATAATCGTATTTATCAATTGTCCTTTTTATGAAATTAACTATTTCACTCTTCAAAGTTTTTCACCACCTCAAAAATAAATTATATATTCATTGTACTTTAAACACCCTGCATTAAAATTTTACCATATATTTGATTAATTTACCATGTAGAACCCCAAAAAATATCGCTGTTATTCTAAATCTCTGATATAATATATGTATCAAAGATTTATTTTGCAACAAAATAGTGAAAGGATGATACTATGAAATTCAATATTAAAAAGATTATAATATCCCCATTAATAATATGCACTATATTTTCATTTGCAGGGTGTTCTAATAAAAATGATACTACAAAAAACAGCACTCAAATTCAAACTCAAACTTCAACTAAAAATAATATATCTAATGATACGTCTGATACACCCAACAACAAAATTTCTAAATTAAATGAAGACGATTTTATTATAACTTACAAAAAAAATAAAATTACAGTTGGTAAGTTTTCAGAAGAATTATTTAAAAATATTGGTTCTGGTACAGCTAATGACAATAATAATTGGGGATTCGTTGGATTTGATGACAAAGATAATTATAAATATTATTCTCATGGATATCCTTCTGATAATCCATTATTCATAGTAAGAACAAGAACTAATATAGCTGACGGGAGCATAATAATTAGTGACATAGATGTGACCAAAATGGGTACTAATAGACAAATTAGATTGGGAAGCAAAAGCGATGAAATAACATCTGCTTATGGCAAACCAAATAAAATACTTGATTTTGATGATAGTATTACAAATTATGAATACTATTATAAAGACAAAATATTAGACTTTTATTTAGATAGTAAAACAAATAAGGTTACTCAAATAATACTACGATACAATGAAAAATCCTTATCATAAAGCAATATAATATAATCGCAGTAAACAATTAATCTCCAACCCATGCTTTATAACTTCAAAACTGAAGCTTATTTAGGCATATAAAATAACAAGTCAAATATACTAGCATACTGACTAATTGTTTTTTTGAATACGCCTTATGGGATTGGAGATTAAATTTTATTTATATTAAATCTTAATCATGTTAACTCATAACTATCTATTAATTTACTTAGCTTTTCAAATGCTGATTTTGTTCTTTTACCAAATATGCCATCCTCTACAAGCATTTTGCCTTCATAATCTGTAATGTTTATGCTATTAAGAAATTTTTGGAGTTTCAATATAACTTCTTCATTCCCATCATGTCCATTATCGTTATGTCCATTATCTTCATAATGAATATCAGTATTAATATCTCTGCCAGGATATTTTTTACTTAAATATTTAGCTGCACCTTTTATTATTGCACAAGCAACCTTTTTTTGAAATTCATAAGAAAGAAGTAATTTCTCCTCTTTTGGATTTGATATAAATGCAGTTTCTACTAAAACCGCTGGCATACTAGTCATTCTTAGAACTCCAAATCTTGCGGTTTTATATCCCCTATTGGCAAGCTTTGTTGCTTTTAACATTTCATTATGAATTTCTAACCCCAATTTCTTTCCTTCTTCGCTACCTGGAAATCCATAGGTTTCAGTACCATGACTTTCTCTTCTAAAAGCATTGCAGTGTATACTTATAAAGATATCACAATCATTTCTATTTGCAATTTCCGCTCTATCTCTAAGACTCAAAAACTTATCTGATGTTCTTGTATAAACTACATCAAGTCCACTTATTTTCGCTAATTCACCAGCCAATTTTGCAATCTTTAATGTTATATCCTTTTCTTTTATATTTCCTGAACCTATTGCTCCAGGCTCACTTCCACCATGCCCAGCATCAATACAAATCTTCACAAAATCACCACCATTATTTTTTCATTACAATATATTTTATGTGTAATATCAAATAAATGTTATGATTAAACCATAACAAACTATTAGTAAATTTTCGCTATACAATTTATGATATTGCTTCTCCCACTATATATAGTGATAAATTACTATTAAAAATGCTTTTTGTAGAATACTCACATTATTTAATTTCTCCATTATTATATTCACATCAATATATATGCTAATAATTTAAATTTTGCAAAACAAAATAATATATCACACATATTGGATTGTTTGAATATTATATACTGATTTATAGATTTATGAAAGGAGAATACAAGTGACTGCAGCTGCACGTAAAATTGTTGAAATGGCTGGCATAGATGTAGACGTTTTATTAGAACTCTTAATTAAAAGTGCTTCCGCTGAATTTATTACTTATTATTACTATACCATTTTAAGGTGTAATCTTATTGGTTTAGGTGGAGAGGTAATTAAAAATGTAGCAGAAACTGCAAGAATAGAAGACAGAAATCATTTTGAAGCATTGATACCTAGAATATATGAATTAGGCGGCAATCTACCTGATAATTTAATTGAATTTCACAATATGTCCATATGTCCAGCACCATTATTGCCAAAAAATCCAATGGACTTAAGAGAAATGTTAAAAGTATTTATAAAAGCTGAAAGATGTGCTATATACAACTATAATTCAATTTGCAGTATGACAGCAGGTAAAGATTTTGCAACCTATGATCTTGTTCAATCTATATTACAAGAAGAAATACAACACGAAGCGTGGTTTTCTGAACTACTAGCTGAAGGTCCAGCAGGACATATCGAAAGAAAAGGTAATCAAAACTCACCATTTGTTTCTAAATTCTTAAAATAGTAAACTTATTCATATTTGACCATATATTTTTTGAAGATGCCTAAATACTTTATAAAAATAAAATTTTTGCAGAATTTATAAAAGCATATACTGCACAAATTTGCAATATATGCTTTATTCATTAGCTTATCAAGTCACAAAATCCATATTCTTGTTTAGACTATTATACGGTTTTAAGAGCTTTGCAAGTATATATAAACCAGACAGACAACGCTAACATTCTCACCTATTTGATTTAAAATTCTACAAGTATATATGATTACTTCAAACTTAGTTTCTCCTTAGCCTCTAGTAAATCATTCAGTCTATCCTCAAGAATATACTCATCCTCTAATCCTTTATTAAGTCCTTCTCTATATATTTTCTCAGCTTTATCAAAATCTATTAACTCTCTTTGCTTTTTTAGAATATTTGAAAGCCAATAAACATCACCCCATTTTATATAAACCCATGCATAATCATTAAATTCCTCTGCAGCTGATTCAAAAATTTTCTCACTCGTCATTATAGAACCTATTTCAAAATATGACTCTGCCTCAGCTAACTTCATATTTAAAATTATGAATTCATCAGAATCAGGCAATAAATTATAGAACTCCATACAATATCTTATCCTGATTTTATAGAATTCTTTATTTAAAGAAGCTGCATTTTCAAGTTCCATTTCAAAATCCTGACACCAATTCTCTAAACTTTCATATCCTTCAAATTCATCATCTATTTCTTCAATTGATGTAAATTTCTTAACATGAATAACTCTTTTTAAACTCTCCCACGCTTTCATCCAAATTGTACATGCATCCTTAACATTTTCCTCTTCTAATTTTGTGTATCCCATTTGAATGATTTCATTTATTTTTTGTAAATTCGTATCCATATCTGATTTACTCCTTATCCTTCATAATTTCTTCTTTTATTTTAAAAGCTTTTGGTATTGAAAGATTATAAGGTGGTCTTAATATTCCAACTTCTGTAATAATGCCTGTTATGTATTTATGAGGTGTAACATCAAAAGCTGGATTAAATGTATCAACATCATTAGGTGCTGTCTGCACTCCAAATAATTGCCTTACTTCATTTTTGTTTCTTTCCTCAATAGGAATTTCATCACCATCAGTAAGACTTATATCTATTGTAGAAAGTGGTGCAGCTGCATACACTGGAATTCCATGTTCCTTAGCAAGAACTGCAACTGAGTATGAACCTATTTTATTTGCAACATCACCATTCAATGTTATTCTATCCGCTCCAAAAATAACCATATCTATTTTACCAAGCTTCATTGCATATCCAGCCATATTATCTGTTATAAGTGTTGTTGGTATTCCTTCTTTAACAAGTTCCCACGCAGTTAATCTTGAACCTTGAAGCAATGGTCTCGTTTCATCTGCATATACCTTTATATTCTTTCCTGAACTATGAGCATATCTTATAACACTAAGTGCTGTTCCATATCCTGCTGTTGCAAGCGCCCCAGCATTACAATGTGTAAGTATACTGGCATTCTCTAGAACAACATCATTTCCATGTTTGCCTATAGCCATGTTACATTCTATATCTTCTTTATATATTTTATTAGCTTCTTCTAATAATTTATCCTTAATAATATCTTTTTCAAGTTCATTTAAAGTATCAAGTTTTTTCTTCATTCTGTCAAGAGCCCAAAACAAATTCACCGCAGTAGGTCTTGTAGAGGATAATTCCTTAATAGCATTATTAATGAATTTGAAATACTCTTCTTTTGTAGAAGTTTCTTTTTGTGCCTGTATAGCGGCTAATACAACACCATAAGCAGCTGATACTCCAATTGCTGGTGCGCCCCTGACGCTTAACACTTTTATAGCTTTGCATAAAGTAGAATATTCTTTACATTCAATATATTTTTCTTCTACTGGCAATTTAGTACAATCTATTAATACCAAAGTATCATCTTTCCACTCAATAGTTTTTACATTTGACATATTTACCACCTCAAAATATTTTAGATTTTACTTAGACATTTGAAAGAAAATAACAAGTCAAGTATGTTATTTATTTTTTGAAAACGCCTTACTATAACTATTTAAATAGAAATCCCTCATGTAGTCAACATCCTCTTTAGGCAATTCTACTACACCCCCAAGAATATTTGCAAATATAACCTCTTTTGCTGACTTTTCAACTATCTGTGCTGTTTTTAAAGCTTCCTTCAAGTTTCTTCCCGCTGCTAGACATCCATGATTGGCAAGTACTGCTGCCATTCTTCCTTCTAGTGCTTTAACTACAGCTTCCCCAAGTTCACTAGAGCCTGGAAGAAAATATTCATTTACTCTCACATCCCCCCCAACAATTTGAACCATATCCTCCGCTGCAGCAGGAATAGGTTTTCTTGCAAGTGCAAATGCAGTAACATATTGACTATGTGTATGAACTATCGCATTTATATCATTTCTATTTTTATAAATAATTGAATGCATCGGAAATTCAATTGAAGGCTTTTTATTACCATCAATTATGTTTCCCTCAAAATCCATAATAACTATATCATTTGGTTGTATTTCTTTATAATCAACTCCACTAGGTGTTATCGCCATGTAATTTTCCCCTGGAATTCTTGCACTTATATTTCCCCAAGTTCCAACTGTCATATTACTATTTATCATATTTATGCCTGTTTCAATAACTTGTTTTCTTATATCTAAATACATTTTATATTCATCCTTTCATGCTTTACATTTACTTAGGCTCATTCAAGTGAACTCGTTTTGCTAAAGCAAAACATCGAGACTTCAGGTGGAGGCTCTACTCCACCTGAAGCAAAAGCAAGCATATATCTACTTATATGATACCATAAATTCACATTATTAATATATAATTTGCTATAAAAAATTAAAGGCTTCTGCCCTATAGACAGAAACCTCTAAAATATTCATTACATCACTCTAAACATAAATCGCTTTGCGTAGTATAAGCAATTCCAAGAGCTCCAGGCCCAACATGAAGTCCAACAATAGGACCTATGTCGCATATTTCAACTGATCTACCAATCTTTTTTTCAATAATTTTTGCAAACTTTATAGCTTCATCTTCATCATTTATGTGGTGTACTATTATATCATTTAAACCATGCTCTTTAACATCATTAAGCATTATATCAATTATTGCCATAAGAGCTTTCTTCTTTGTTCTAACCTTAGATAATATAGCAACTTTTCCTTTTGAATAAGTAAGTATTGGCTTTATTTGCATTATCTTTCCTATTAAAGCCTGTGCTTCTCCTATCCTTCCCCCTCTTTTTAAGTACTCCAATGTATCAGGAATAAATATAAATCTACTTCTCTTCAAAACCGTTTTTGCTGAATTTACGACTTCCTCCATACTATTTCCTGACTTAGCTGCTTTTGCTGCTGATAAAACAGCATACCCAAGCTGCATACATATAGTCTTGGAATCAATCACCTCAATTTCTGCATGTGGGTAATTTTCTAATATCATATCCTTCACCAAAAGAGCTGATTGATACGTTCCACTCACCCCAGAAGATATAAAAACAGCTACAATTTTATTTCCATTTTTAATTTCTTTTTCAAAAATATTATAGAGTTCCTCTATTGATGGTTGAGATGAAGTTGGCATAGTCGTGCTATTTTTAAGTTTATTATAGAAGTAATCATTATCAACTTCCAACTCTTTAAATGTTTCATCTTCAAATATTACACTCAATGAAATCACAGTTATATCAAATAATTCCCAAAACTCTTTCGGAATATACGAGGTGCTATCTGTAATAATTTTAATTCCCATTAAATTTTCCACCTTTATCAATTTTATAAGACTCCCTCAACTTACTTTTGTCCAAACCGTTAATATAATGTAATATAGTTATTAAAACTATGTATTATCTTGTATATATTCTACTACTTTTTAATCAATTTATCAACAAATTTTTCTATTTATTGAATATAATTTATTATACTGGTATACTAGTAGTATATAAAATTAAATATTGAAAATATTTTAAATATTATAAACTTTTAAAAGTGGGGTGATATCATGCAAATGCTTATATTCGTTTTAAATAATATTAATTATCTAGAAGAAATAATGAACGAATTTACAAAATCAGGTATAAAAGGAGCAACAATAATTGATAGTACGGGTATGGCTAAGGTATTAAATCATTTTTCCTCAGGTGAAGTTCCAATATTCGGCTCATTAAAAATGCTTATGAATGAAAAGCGTCCTTTTAATAAAACAATATTTACAGTAATAAAGGATTCACAAGTTCAAACTGCTGTAAGTGCCATAGAGCGTATTGTAGGAGATTTGTCCAAGCCAGATGTTGGTATTGTATTTACCATACCGGTTAACTTTGTCGAAGGAATCGTAAAAGAATAGTTCAAAATATATTTAGAGAAGGAAGGCTTCATAGATGCATATTTTGTTTTACACTGGAATGATTCTTATCTCTGGGCTTATTATGGGTAAACTCGTATCCTACATTAAACTTCCAGAGGTTACTGGTTATTTATTAGCAGGTGTTCTCATCGGTCCAAGCATTCTAGGTATAGTACCCGTAGAAGCTGCTGAAAAATTAAATGTAATTTCTGAAATGGCATTAGGTTTAATTGCTTATAGCATAGGAAGCGAATTCAACTTTAGCCATATGAAAAAGATAGGTAAAGGCATATTGTTAATAACTGTACTTGAATCTTTAAGTGCTGTTATTCTTGTAGATTTAGCTATGATTTTTATTTTTAAGGAAAAGCTTTTTTTTAGCATATCACTTGGTGCTATAGCCGCTGCAACTGCTCCAGCTGCTACTCTAATGGTAATAAGGCAATATAAAGCTAAAGGTCCTTTGGTTAATACGCTACTTCCAATAGTTGCTATGGATGATGCTGTTGGTATTATCATTTTTGGTATTTCAATGGCAATAACAAAATCATTAGTATCCGTAGATGTTAAACTCCCTATGGGTAAAATGATATTATTACCCTTTGGTGAAATTTTTCTTGCCTTTGTTGTTGGCATATGCATAGGTATAATTTTGTCAATAGTTGCAAATAGGGCAAATGGCGAAGATCAATTATTGACTATTGCACTTGCAGTTATTTTTGCTGCAATTGGATTATCGGTTGAATTAAATATTTCAGCATTACTTGTGTGTATGTGCATTGGAGCTACTGTTACAAATGTAGTACCTAACAATAAAAGATTATTATCAATTGTTGATAGATTTACTCCTCCAGTTTTTGCAGTATTTTTTACGCTTGCAGGTATAGAGCTCAATATATCAATATTAAAAGATGTTGGAATTATAGGAATTGCATATATGCTTCTTAGAGTTTTAGGTAAAATGCTAGGTGCTTCATTAGGAGCAAAAATTATAAATTCACCTAAAACAGTACAAAAGTATTTAGGCTTTACATTAATTCCTCAAGCAGGTGTCGCAATAGGACTGGCAATGATTGCAGAAACAGAATTGCCTTCCCCATATGGTGCAAAAATAAGAACAATTATTTTATCAGCCACTGTAATTTATGAACTTATAGGTCCTTTAATGACTAAAATTGCAGTATTTAGGGCCGGAGAAGTACCTTTAAGCAATTCCCCAAAATCAAATATAAATTGCTAAATTAAAACATATTTTAAGAGCACCTTCTATATGAAGATGCTCTTTCTACTTTTAAGTGTTAATTATTGTCCTAATGTTGCTACCATAACAGCTTTTATAGTATGCATTCTGTTTTCAGCTTCATCAAATACTATTGATGCTTCACTTTCAAACACTTCATTAGTTACTTCCATTGCATCTAATCCGAATTTTTCATGTATTTCTCTGCCTACAGCAGTATTTAAATCGTGGAAAGCTGGTAAGCAGTGCATGAACTTAGTATCTTTATTTCCTGTCATTTGCATCATTTCTTTATTAACTTGATAAGGTTTTAATAAATTTATTCTCTTTTCCCAAACTTCGTCTGGTTCACCCATTGATACCCAAACATCAGTGTAAATAACATCTACATCTTTAACACCTTCTGCTACACTATCAGTAATAGTAATTGTTCCACTTGATTCTTTAGCAACCTCTCTGCATCTCTTTACTAATTCTTCTTCTGGGAATAATTCTTTAGGACATACACTTCTGAAATCCATTCCCATTTTAGCTGCACCAATCATCAATGCATTACCCATGTTATTTCTTCCATCTCCAACATAAGCAAATTTAATTTCACTTAGTGGCTTATTGAAGTGTTCTCTTATAGTTAAAAAGTCTGCTAAAACCTGTGTTGGATGGTCTTCATTAGTTAATCCATTCCATACTGGTACTCCAGAATATTTTGCTAATGTTTCAACTACCTCTTGACCAAAACCTCTATACTCAATACCATCATACATTCTTCCAAGTACTCTAGCAGTATCCGCAATAGATTCTTTTTTACCTATCTGGCTTCCAGTTGGTCCTAAATATGTAACGTGAGCACCTTGATCATGTGCTGCAACCTCGAAAGCACATCTTGTTCTTGTTGAAGCCTTTTCAAAAATCAAAGCAATATTTTTACCTTTAAGTCTTGGTTGTTCAGCACCTGCATATTTAGCTCTCTTTAAATCCCTAGCCAAGTCTAAAAAGAAATTAATTTCCTTTGATGAAAAATCCATAAGAGTTAAAAAACTTCTGTTTCTTAAATTATACATTCTAACTTTCCCCTCTCTTTATATTTAATAAATTTTTTCTTTTTAATATTTAAACCACACTGCACTTATTAGTATACCAGGTTATCAAAATTATTAAAACCAATAGAAAATATTTAATATACATATATTCTGTATTAACATTCACTATAAAAATATTTACATGATACATCTTTCATTGTAAGGTATATACTAAAAATCTAAATTACGCCCTACTTATGACAATCTTCTCTGTAGAAAGGCATAGACATACATCTTGGGCCTCCTCTACCTCTTGATAATTCAGATGAAGGTATTGCAATAACCTCAATATTATATTTATCTAGCAACTCATTTGTAACATAATTTCTCTCATATGTTATAACCTTACCTGGTGCTATTGCAAGCGTATTAGAACCATCATTCCACTGTTCTCTACCAGCAATAATTTGATCTCCTCCGCCGCAACGTATTAGAGTTATGTCCCTTTTTAAATGACTAGATAATATTTTTTCAAGAGTACCCTCTTCTTCAACTGCCTTAACATCATTATTCTTTTCATCATACGTTAAAGCTGTAACCTTCAAGCCTCCCTCAATGCCTGGATGTACTGTGAATTTATCATAATCAATCATAGTAAATACAGTATCTAGGTGCATAAATGCCCTGCTCTTAGGTATATCAAATATCAATAAAGTATTAAATCCTTCATTGCTCTCAAATATTTTTTTAGCAATTTTCATTGCTGCTTGCTTATCAGTTCTTTCACTTGCACCAATCGCAATAACTTCGTCTGATAATATCAATTCATCTCCGCCCTCGACACTATACTTTTCAGTCCTATCGTACCAATATTTAATGCCAGAATCTTTGTATTCAGGATGATAGTTAAAAATATACTTACCAAATATAGTTTCTCTTTTTCTTGTTTTAGTTCTCATAGAATTCACTGATACTCCACTACCGATTGTAGCAAAAGGATCTCTAGTAAAATAAAGATTTGGCATAGGATCCATTATGAATGGATACTCATTTGAATTTTCTTTTAATCCAATTTCTTTTTTCCTAACTCCTGCCATTATTTTATCAACCATGGCTTTAGTTGGCATAGACTTAAAATACTCAATTAATACTTTAATTGTATCTTCATCTTTAATATCACATTCATATATAACTTCTTTTAAAAACTTTTCCTTAACATCACACTCATGTAATGCTTCACTCACCAATTTTTCAAGATATAAAACTTCAACACCATTCATTCTTAAAACATTCGCAAAATTATCGTGCTCATCTTTTGCAACTTTTAAATAAGGAATATCATCAAAAAGCAATCTTTCAAGATAATCAGGCACAAGATTTTCTATCTCTCTTCCTGGTCTATGAAGCATTACTGTCTTAAGCTTTCCAATCTCAGAATAAACATGAATCTTTCTTTTATTTTCCATTTATACTCACCCTTTTCATATATGGCATAATTACTTGAATAGTTTCTTACCTTTAACTGTACTTATCCAATAATTTTAGTGCCTGACAAACCTTTTATTGCTTCCTTTGCCTTTGTCAATGAAGCAATAATAGCAATTTTACTAGAATCGTATTGTACAAATTTCTTGCAAGCCTCTACCTTTGGGAGCATACTTCCAGGTGCAAATTGACCTTCTTCTATGTATTTATCAACTTCTTCTAATGTTATTTCAGAAAGTTCCTTTTGCTCTGGTGTATTAAAATTAACACATACCCTATCTACCGCTGTCAATATCACTAAAGCATCTGCATCTAGTATCTCTGCTAATTTCTCTGCAGCAAAATCCTTATCAATAACTGCTGGAACACCTTTAACAACATTTCCCTCTCTAACTACTGGAATACCTCCACCACCGCATGAGATTACTACCGCTCCAGATTCAACTAAATATTTAATTAAATCCTTTTCAATAACATCAATTGGCTTTGGTGAAGCAACTACTCTCCTGTATCCTCTTCCCGCATCTTCTTTCATAGTATATCCCTGTTCAGTTTGAAGTCTCTCAGCTTCTTCCTTACTGTAAAATGATCCTATAGGTTTTGTTGGATTTTGGAATCCTGGATCGTCTTTATCCACAACGACTTGTGTAACTACTGTTCCAACATGTTTATCAATATTTCTCTTTTTTAACTCTTCAGTAATCGCATTTTGAAGATGATATCCTATGTATCCTTGCGAGAAAGCTCCACATACATCAAACGGAAATAATACATTCGAATTATCTGCCTTATGTGCTGCCTCAACTGATGCAACTATTTGACCAACTTGTGGTCCATTACCATGAACTATTGAAATTCTATGTCCATCTTCAATTAAATCAACTATTGATTTAGCAGTTCTCTTACAAGTTTCTAACTGTGCTTTTGCACTCTTATCTTTTGGATCCGATTGAAGTGCATTTCCTCCTAATGCTAAGACAATCTTCATAATTAACCCCTCCTAATTTATTTCCAATATACATTACGCCTTAATGATATATTTAAATAAAATAAGTGTCAACTGCTCCATTTTTAAAGAAATTGCATATATATTCATCAATTTTGAAATCGTTAAAATAGTTTTCTAAAAAACTACACTCTAAAATTTTATATGCCCCTCATAAATTCATGTTTTATTATTTTTCAATAACATAAAAGAATTTTTACTCTCAACATTTAAAGTAAACAATAATGCATAAATATATGCAATCAATGAATAAAATTTTTTTAATTTTTTGAATTTACTTAATCACAATTGACAAAATAAATATATTAGCATACAATAATACTATACCGATACCCTGCATATGTATAATCGTATGCTTAAAATACAATATTTTATTTCTAGGAAGGTGTATTTTATGAAGATAAATTTAGATTCAAACACATCAAGAATTCTAAAACAAAAGATGGCTGAATATAACAAAGATACTGTGCGTCTAATGATACGCAGCTATGGCTGAGGTGGCCCTATTCTTGGTCTTGTTCTGGATGAACAAAGAGAAACTGATGCTGTAGAAATTGTTGATGGAATAAAATTCGTTGTAGATAACGAAGAAACGTTTTTATTCGATAATGTATCTGTTATTTACGAAAAAGGTTTGTTTAGAGATGGTTTTAGAGTTGTAAGAAATGGCTCTTATGCATCAAGTTGTTAAAACAAATAACTAGTCAGTATGCTAGTCTATTTTGCAAACTACTTCATCGTTGGAACCCGTTGATAGAATCCACTATCAGCGGAACCCAACTCTTTGTATTTCACAAAATATACGTCGCATCTTTGACTTGTTATTTTCTTTCAAATGCCTTAATTCTCATTACCATATTCATCAACAATTTTTTGTGCTAACTTTTTAATTGCACCTGCTTGAGCAATTAATGTCATAACTATGAGAAATACTTCTATTCTCTTTTCATCATTTTTACTTTTAAGATTAATGTCTTTAATCATAGAACTAATTTCTGCCTCATCAAAGTAATCACTCTTTACAAAGGAATCAAAACATTTCTCCTGTATATCACAGAAAATCTTATACGCTTTTTCCCATGAAATAATATCATCACTTCTATCATTTATCTCATTAAAAGCAAGCCTAAATACTTTTTTAATTTCATCAGTCGTCAATATAGGCCTCATATAGCTTAAAAGTGCTAACTGAGCAAGATGCAATTTTGTATATCCTCTTTTTCTACCATCTTCAGGCTTTGAAATGACTTCATTTTTTATATAATTCTGAACAATGTTATTCGTATAATTTTCATTCTCAAATCTATCGTTTAAATAATCAATTACCTGAGATAAAAATAGATCATATTGAGGTAAATCTGAATATGGTATTATACTGTTTTTTGCCATTTCTTTTGTTAGCTTATTAACTTTTTCAATTGAAAAATCACTAGCTTTCAATTTATTTCACATCCTTTATATTTTTTAACTAATATTGTGAACTACTCGCCACTTACTTCGTTGAAGTGGGAGCTTCTTGGTCAATAGTACCAACGTACCAAGTTTACCCAAGCTCAAAAGGTCGTTCCGACCTCGATATAATACCAGTTTTATTTCCTGGCAAGAAACCACCGTCTTAGACGATTGTAATAGTTCGGACTGCACCAACGTCAAGGCTTGGTTTTCGCTCTTTTGGTGCAGGGCGTGTGCTTGAATATTTTACGTGGTAAAGCTTTTTCTTACCACAACCTTATATGTTCAGTTTTATAAGAACTTTTATATTTTCACTATATCAAGTGGAGTGCATTTTTTCAAGGGCATTGAACCCTTTCAAAAATGGTGTTATCCATCTCCCACTTATAGAAGATGGGAGACTTCCACACAAAATGTTAAATTTATCAACATATTAATTATTGCCAAATTTTCTATAAACATATCACTCCCCTATAATATCCAACAAAACACCGTGAACTAGGTGCTGGGTGCTAGGGCTAATCTCTAGTCTCCAGTCTCTAATCTCCAATCTCCATCAATGTAACAATTTAATTTAGCGATTGGCGACTGGTGATTGGCAACTTCTGTTCAGTCTCTAATCTCTAGTACAGATTTGTAACTTGATGGACAGTAGCTGGTGCTGGGTATTAGGTTTTAGGTTTTTAGGTTATGTTCTAGAATTTAAAATCCAGATTCTAGTGTAAACTTTCTTAAATAAAGTAGTTGAAGTAGCTTATTTACTTATTCCTATATAAATATTATACGGTATTTATAACCTTATTACAAGTTATTCATTGTTAATTTTTTAACCTCAAAGTAAAATACACATATCCACACAATTTATCCACAATTTCTGTGGATAAATTGTGATTAATTACATAAACTCTACAGCTTAAATGATTTAAAAATTTATACTACCGTGATGTTATATTTTATTACATTGATGTGGATAACTTACTCATTATTTTGTGGATAATATTTTAAAACTATTTCAAAGAAAATTTACATAATTTTCTTGATCAATGTATAAATATATTATTCTGTAATTATTTGAATAATTTTATAATACTAGTACATACTCTAAATAAATAATTTTTATATTATATAATAATTTTATATGAATTAATTATTTATTTTTTCAATTATTCCAAATTATTGAATAAAATTAGTACAAGCCTTCGACATTAATTTTTCTTTATCCATTATATTACTATTTTATTTGCAAAATATTTATAATTTATTTTTTACATATTTTTTACCTCTTTATAAACTTAAAACTTTATATATCGTTGATATATCTACATTTACACATCAAAATAAAATAATATTATTATAAAAAAACATTATTGACATTTGTATATTTTGGTAGTATATTAACTATAGATGGAAACTAACATACATTTTGTAACTAAAACTAAAAATATTCAAATTATATATTGACTTTTTATGTCACATTTGCTATTATCTAATCATACAATTGTCGAATATTGTATTAGTTTAAAATTGCAAATTATTACTAAGAATTTGAAAAATAATATTATTTTAAGGAGGAAATTTAATTATGAAATCAACTGGTGTAGTAAGAAGAGTAGACGAGTTAGGAAGAATAGTTATTCCTATAGAATTAAGAAGAACATTAGAAATCGCTGAAAAAGATGCTCTTGAGATTTATGTAGATGGAGAACAAATCATATTGAAGAAATATCAACCTGCTTGTATTTTCTGTGGCGACGCTAGAGATGTTGTTAACTACAAAGGTAAAAACATCTGTAAAGCATGTCTTGAAGAATTAAAATCTGGTAAATAACCGGTAAATAAGCGGCTATCCACTTGGTGTAGCCGCTTATTTACTGAACTTAATTTTTATGGTAAAAACCTTCTAGCACAATAGTAATCGCTTCTAGCAGTTAATCGTGTAATCTTTATTACATCCCCAGTATGAGGTGCATGAATAAAACAACCATTCCCCACATACATTCCTACATGATGAACATTATATTTTGTACCAAAAAAGATTAAATCTCCAGGTTTCAATTGATTTCTTGGAACGTACTTACCTTGTTTAACTTGATCATATGTAACCCTATATAAAGATATCCCAAAATGAGCATATACATATCTAACAAATCCCGAACAATCAAAATATTTAGGTCCATTTCCACCCCATACATAAGGAGTACCTAAAAATCTAGATGCATATGCAACTACCTCTTCACCAGAAACATTAGACATACCCCTAGATGGATCACGCTTTGGTATTGATGCTTTTATCTGCTCAATCCTTTTAAGAGTTTCATTAATCACCCTTTGAGTTTCTTGTATCTTCTTATTATACTCACCAATCTTGCTAGCATAATATCGTTTCTTTTCATTAGCTTTTTTAATTAACTTTATCTGCTCAGCTTTGGATGCCTTCACAGATGATAGCTTGTCCTCTTTATCACTTTTAAGAGCTACTAACACTTGTTTTTCCTTTTCCAAAGATTCTTTCTTAACTTTAACTTCATTTTTTTTGTTATTCAAATCGGCTAATATTTGCTTATCATACTTTGCTATGCTTCTCAATAACTCAACATTAGAAATCAATTGATCTAGTCCCTTTGAATTAAGAATAACTTCCAAATAGCTATTATTTCCATTAATATACATACTTCTCATTCTCTTGTTAAACAATTCCTGCTCTGCTTTTACATCTTCTTCTGCTTTATATAATTCAGTTTGGGCTTGTTTTATTTCTTCTTCTTTAGACGATATCAAAACGCTTGCTTTTTTTATTTCATTCATCAGTCCTTCAATCTTACAATCTAATGTTTCAATCTTCACTTCTAACTGTTGTATTTCTTTTTCTGCAGCTTCAAATGATTTTTTGTTATTCTGCAATGCATTCTTTTGATTATTCAATTCACTTTTTTTCTGATTTAATTGTTGTTTCTGTTTATTTATCTGATCTTGATAAGGATTTGCTATTACTTTTGCACTAAAACTTACAGTCAACCCTGCTGCTAACAAAAATGCTACTACCCTCTTCTCCACAAACTCACCCCATCCGCATTAACTATTTGACATTATTTGTCAACTAAAACATTTTAGAATCGCTATATATATTATAACATCAAATTTTAGTACATCATAGCATAATATTAATAATTTTCACTAATAATAATCGCCAGTCTCTAATCACTAATCTCCAATCTCTAGTCTCCAATCACCAATACAGACTTGTGACTTGATGGTTTTTCTGCTTAAGCCTCATTTCTTAATGTTCTGGTATGATCCTTCTAGCACATACATAATCATTACGTGTCAATATAGAAATCTTAATTCTATCCCCTGTGTGAGGAGCATGTATATAACAATCGTTCCCTACATAAATTCCTACATGATGCACATTATATTTTGTTCCAAAAAATATCAGATCACCAAGCTGCAGTTTATCTCTAGGTACATATACCCCCTCTTTTACTTGAGTGTATGTCGTCCTACTTAATTCAATTCCAAAATGTGCATAAACATACTTAACAAAACCAGAGCAATCGAAATACTTAGGACCATTTCCACCGTATACATATGGTCTTCCTAAGAATTCTGCTGCATATACCACCACTGCCGCTTGTGATATTGGTACACTCCCTCTTGAAACTTGCATTGTTGGAACCTCTTTAACCAGCTTTTCGATATTTTTAATAGTTTCATTTATTTTAGCCTGATTTTTCCTTATCCTCTGGCTATATATTTTGTTTGCAAGGTACAAGCGTTGCTGTCTTTTAGCTTCAAGAATTAAAATGTTTTCTTGTTTTCTTGACTCTTCTAATTCTTTTAATTTACTCTCTTTATTATTTTTTAGTGCAACAAGTTTATTTATTTTCTCTTCTAAAACTCTCTTCTGTTCTTCTACCACACTTTTTTCATACTTTAACTGCTTAATTGTACTATTATCATACTCCATAATTTCTTTTGCAATTTCCAAATTATTAATAAACCCGTCTAAACTATCTGAACTGAAAATAATTTCAATATAGTTAGTATGTCCATTAATATATAAAGCTCTCATTCTCTTATGAAAAAGCTCTTTGGTTGAATCTAATTTTTCACTTGCCTCATCAAGCTTCTTTTTAGTCTCCTCTACTTCAACAGACATACTCTTTATATTCTTGTTGATTTCATCCAATTCCCTATATATCTTTTCAATTCCTGCATCCATCTTTTCTATATTTATTTCCATTTTATCTAGCCTGCTCTGAAGTTCTCCATAAGAAGCATTTTTAATATCTATAAGTTTACTATTATATGTTGCATCTCCTTGTGGTTCTACTAAGACATTCTTTCCAGCTTTATTCTTAGACTCTATTAAAACAGGATCACTAAAAGCAACCAGCTCAAAATTAAATATTAATGCTATCCATAAAAATAAAACAATTACCTTTTTCACCATAAAACTTCCTCCAAAGGTTAGAATTCCTCTTATATTTCTATGAATAGCATATATAATTTATTACTTATTTTTTTCTACAACTCTATGGAATATTTATAAATCTCCTTTTTAGGTAAATTTCTATCTTTTGCAACCTTCTTTACAGCTTCTTTTTTATTTAATCCTTCATTCATATATTTTAATATATGTTCTTTTATGCTCATATCTTCCCACTCTGCCATATTCTCTTTTTCTATTTCATAATCGCTTTTTCCCTGTACTACAATTACATACTCCCCTCTCGGAGAATTATCATTGTAGTATTCAATGGCATCTTTTAATGTAATCCTTTTTATTTCCTCATGAAGCTTTGTCAATTCTCTGCATAATGCAACTTCCCTATTTCCTAAATTATCATACAAGAATTGAAGTGTACTTATTATTCTATGAGGTGCTTCATAAAATATCAAAGTCTCCCTTCTATCCTTTAATTCATTTATAACAGGTATTCTATACTTGTTTTCTCGTGGTAAGAAACCTCTAAACAAAAATTTCGTCGTATCAAGACCTGAATATACTAATGCAGTTGTAAATGCAGATGCTCCTGGTAAAACCTCAAAGTCTATACCCTCTTCAATGCATTTTGATACTATAACACTTCCCGGATCAGAAATACCTGGTGTACCTGCATCCGTAACCAAAGCTATGTTATTACCTTCTTTAATCCTTTGAATTATATTTTCACTTTTTACATTTTCATTATATTTATGATAACTTATAAGAGGTTTCTTTATTTGAAAATGATTTAGTAGTTTTAATGTAACTCTTGTATCTTCAGCTGCAATCAAATCGACACTTTTTAAAACCTCTAACGCTCTAAGCGTTATATCCTTCAAATTCCCAATAGGTGTTGGCACTAAATACAACATTCCTATACTATTTTCCATATTGTTTAACACATTGTTTACCATATTTTTAACACTCCCGTTAAGGCATTTTCAAAAATAACTAGTCAGTATGTTAGGTGAATTCATCAGCGGAATATTCTCGTTGATCTTCATCTTTTAAAAATAATTAGTCAATATGCTAGCCTATTTTGCACTTTTAACTTATTATTTTCTTTTAAACGCCTTAGTATTTTTATACTTTATGTGAATTGTACATTTTCATGATTTCATCAGTATATTCTCCATTATTAGTATGGACATTTAATGGTGGTTCCCATTTCAAAAATTTACCTCCATCTCTTTGTCCCTCAATCAATACTATATTAGGAGCTTTACCCTCATAAGGATGTACCATTCTCACTCTCTTAGGTTCTATTCTATGTTTTCTCATCAAAGTAAAAATATCAACCAATCTGTCAGGTCTATGCACCATAAACATTCTTCCATTATCTTTTAAAACAGTTCTACATGCTATTATAACATCCTCTAAAGTACACAATATTTCATGCCTTGCTATCGCATTTTTATCTTCAATATTCTTTATACCCGAATTTTGAAGTTTATATGGTGGATTTACTGTAACAACTTCTGCTCTCTCAATGTTTTTTAGTAGTTCTATGTCTTTTAAATCTCCATGTATAAATTCCATTTTTTCGTTAAGTTTATTGTATTCAACAGAGCGTTTTGCCATTTCAACCATATCTTCTTGTATTTCAATACCAATAATTTTTTTTGCCTCTGTTTTTCCCGCTATTATAAATGGAATAATACCCGTTCCTGAACACAAGTCTATAACCCTTGCATTTCTTTTAACATTTGCAAAATTAGCTAAAAGAACAGCATCAACACCAAATCTAAATCCATTCTTTTTCTGAATAACATATATTCCATTCAATTGTAAATCATCTAAAGTTTCATCGCTATTAATAATGTTCATAATATTACACCTCTTCATTGATATACTCTTAAAACATAATATTACACCTCTTCATTGATATACTCTTAAAACAAGAGTGTTCCAGTTTCAATAATACAGTAAACTCGTTTTGCTAAAGCAAAATATCGGAACTTTAAGTGGATAATCTACTCCACCTGAAACAAAACACTTCAATCTCCCACTTATAAAAGTGATAATCTTATAAAATCGATCAAAAATAGAGTATTAGGTACTATGTTCAACATATTTTCATTATAATTATATATTACTATTTTGTCTAATTGTATAACTTGTATATATATTATTTCTGTTATATAATTACTACGTTGGATTTTTTCAGAAAAACAATGTGATTATTTTTAAATATTTTTAAAATATTTAAAAAATTATAGATAAATTACAACTTAAGAGGAGGACAAATCATGAGTAATTCTACAAAAGCAAAAAAACTTAGTTTTTGGACACTTGTTTTACTAATTTTCGTTCCAACATTTGGATTTGGAAATATTACCACCAATGCTGTTGCTCTAGGCCCTGCATCAATTCCATCTTGGCTTATAGTATCTGTTTTATTCTTTTTCCCACTATCTGGAATTATTGCCGAATTAGCTTCTGCAAATAATGATAAGGGCGGTGGCATTTATTCCTGGATTGAATGTGGACTAGGAGAAAAATGGGCTTATATTGGAACTTGGTCATATTTCATCGCTAATTTATTTTATCTCCAAATGATATTTGTAAGAATTCCCGTTATGACATCATGGGCTATATTCGGTGAAAATCGCTTCGGTGACACACATACTGTGTTGTTATCTGTTATGGCAATTTTCTTAGTAGTAATTTTGACTTGGGCTGCAACAAAAGGAGTTAAAAACTTTTCACGCCTTAGTGATTTCGGTGGGAAATTCACAATTGTAGCTACAATTATATTTATAGTCTTCGCAATTATAGGTTACTTTATGGGTACTCCTTCAGCAACTGAATTCAGTAAATCTACTGTAATTCCAAAAGTAAATGCAGACTATTTATCTACCTTTGCTTGGTTGTTATTTTCTGTAGCAGGTGCTGAAGTAGCAGGGACATATATAAGCGATGTGGAAAATCCAAAAAAGAATTTTCCTAAAGGCGTTATTATGGCAACCCTTTTCATTGCAGTTGCATACATAATTGGTTCTGTCGCAGTTTGTTTAATCGCATCTCCTGATGTATTAACAAAAGCTGGATTAAAAAATGCAAATTATATCGTATATAAAATATTAGCAGAAAACTGGGGTTTAAATGGTAAAATCGCAGTACAAATATATTCAATAATATTAACTATTACTTCTGTAGCAGCTTATATTGTATGGGTGGAGTCTCCTATAAGAGCTATGTTCTCTGAAGTTCCTAAAGGTACTTTCCCTGAATTCTTAACTAGAAAAAATGAAGATGGAACTTTAATCAACGCACTTTGGATTCAGTGTGCAATTGTTATAGTATTTATTATCGTTCCTATTTTAGGATTACATTCAGTAGAATCATTTTTCGTGCTTTTAGCTAATTTATCTTCTTTGTCCTTAGTGGTTCCTTATATCATTCTAGCTGCTGCCTATATGGCATATAGGCTAAAAGGAAACAAGCCACCTTTTGTTATGTTTAAATCAAAAGGTTCTGTAATGTTTATTTCAATTTTGGTATTGATTTTAGGTATTGCAGGTTTCTTTGGAGCTGGTTTTGGAGATATAGCAAACGCAGAGAATTCAAGTGCTGCGGTAAAATCAATTATTATGAATTATGGTGGTCCTGTAATTCTAATCTTGCTCGGTCTTGTAATTACACTACCTTCTAAACATAAAACTAAAAAGAATTAATCTTAGTTAAAATTGTCATTTTCAAATCAAAATTATTCTTGAACTGAAAATGACAATTTTTTCACCTTATAACTATCAAATTCTTAACAATTATTACTACAGAGCAAATTCAAAATATGGATATTTTTCTGTAGCATTTTATTTTTTTGTAAGGTTTAATTAAGGTTTAGTTTATAATAGTGTAAGTTTGATATTATATAATAATTTCATACTAAAAGTTCATACTAAAAATAAGGAGGAAAAACTCTAATGATCATTTGGGAATTGAAAAAGATATTTAAATGTAAAATGGGATTAATTATATTATCATTATTTGTTTTAAATTCCATTGCCATGAGTTTCTTTAAAAACTTTGAGCATAGAATAAATAGCCCTTTAATGTCAATAATAATGTTAATTATTATTCTTTTAATATCTTCAAACATATACACAAGCGAAAAAATATCTAACGTTGATAACATTATTCTTTCATCTAAAAATAAATTTAATGTATTATATTCAAAATTAACATTAGCTATAATTTTACCTGTTATCATATACGGATGTTATTTAGGAATTGAATTTTTAACTCAATTGTTTCAATGTGGTTTGCCTATAAATGAAGAAATAAAATCTATTAATTTGCTTCTTAAAATTGGAACTATGACATTAGTATTCATAAGCATATCAGTATTTGCAAGTTTATTTTCATTTATATCATCAACTTCTTTATCATCTATAAGTACAAGCTTGATATTTTTAAGTTTAGGTAAGATACTTACACTTGCTAAATTTTTACCCAATACATTGCTTAACATATTAAGTACTGTAAATTACGTAGACCTAATATTCTATCCGAACCAGTTTATATATTTACTTTCCACAAATATCAATATATTCGGAAAAAATGTTGGATTTGTGTATGTATTTTATGGAATTTTAATATCAGTCTTATGTATTGGAATACTTTTATGCATAATCACATTTAAAAAATTATTAACAAGATAATATTGAGGAGGTTTTAAAGTTATGAATAAACTCGAAGTTAAAAATTTAACCAAAACATATGGTAATAAAAACGCAAATGACAATATATCACTTACTCTTGAAAATGGTGTCTATGGCCTTTTAGGTCCAAATGGTGCTGGTAAAACTACTTTTATGAAACAAATAACTACATTGATAACACCTACGCAAGGAGAAATTATATATAACAATAAAAATATCAATAAAATAGAAAAAGAATATCGTTCTATAATAGGTTATCTTCCTCAAGAATTTGGCGTATATAAAAATTTTTCAGCAAAACAGTTTTTGCAATATATAGCTGCTCTAAAGGGATTAAAAGGTAAAGAAGCTATTATGAAAATAGATGAACTCTTAAATCTCGTAGGATTATACAATGTAAGAAACAAATCAGTTGGTAAATTTTCAGGGGGAATGAAAAGGAGAGTCGGAATAGCACAAGCTTTATTAAATGATCCTAAAATATTAGTACTTGATGAACCAACAGCAGGACTTGACCCTCAAGAAAGAGCAAGATTCAGAAATCTTATTTCACAAATATCTAAGGATAAAATAATAATATTATCAACCCATATTATTTCAGATATTGAGTCTATTGCAAAAGAAACAATAATGATAAAAAACGGAAAAATTCTCATGAAGGGCAGTCATAAAGATATACTCTTAGGTATAGAAGGAAAGGTATATACTATTAAAACATATGACGAAGATGAAGTAATGTATATACAAAACAATTATAAAACTGTAAACATACAAAGAGGGACTGATGGAGTAGAAATACGAATTATAAGTAATATAATGCCACCATTTGAATTTGTTCAAGCAGTCACTCCAAAATTTGAAGACGTATATATGTTTTATTTCGATTTGGAAAATACTAGGGAGGTGTAATGCATGATAACTCTTATAAAATTAGAACTTAGAAAAATACTTTTTAAGAAGAGAATATTACTTGCTTTAACAGGCTCATTATTCTTAAGTTTTATTTCAATAAGGGCATTCTCACTAAAAGAAACTTATGCTGACATATTTAGTAAAAGCTATGGACTAGTACCATTGATGGGACTTATTATGTTTATGATGTTTTCAGGCTCGTACACAGCTGAATATAACTCAAATATGTCAGTATTAATTAAAACAACTAAAAATGGTAAAAAAGAAATCGTACTGGCTAAATCAATAGCTGCAGGATTAGGAGCTACCATAACAAATCTTTTAATCTTTTTAACTGTATGTTTATCTGCTTTAACAAAATACAAATTTTCAGGATTAAATCTTCCCATTAAAAGTCTTTGGTATTTTGATAAATGCACCTCAAATATAACAGTTATACAAATGATTTTTATTATGATTTTAACTATTACAATATGGTCATTTTTCTTTGCACAAATAGGCTTATTCTTATCATCTATAAGTAATTCAGCAACAATACCCTTCATATTTGGAGGACTTATCATGGGTATACCCTATCTATTAGAAGGATTTTTAAAAGGTATTGGATTCGCCAAATACTTAAGCTTTACCCCTCTTTGGGGAATGATGAGTTGTCAGCTTGTACGATACAAAACAACATCATTAACATTCATTATACTTACAATAATATTTTTACTCGGAACAATACTACTACCTAGATTCACATTGAAAGCTTTTGTAAAAGAATAGTGAACTCGTTTTGCTAAAGCAAAACATCAAGATTTCAGGTGGAGACTCTACTCCACCTGAAGCAAAAGCTTCAATCTCTCACTTATAGAAGTGGGAGTATCGTAAAATCGATAAAGAAAATTAAATTCTTAGAGGAGAAATAAAAATGAAAAACAAATTCTTAACATTATTAATATTATTAACAATTTGCATATCAATTGTAGGTTGTAACAAATCAGAAAATAATAAAAAAATAACTCAAAACAATCCTAAAAACACTAAAGAAACAGCCCATACACATTTTAAATTCGAAGAGTATGGATTAGAATATGATTTACCTAAAACATGGATCAAATATAAAGACAAAAAACAGTTAGATATTGACATATATGACAATACAGAAAGTAAAGAATATTTAATAGCTCAAATAAAATATGGATTCTTATCAGCTAAAGATATTAACAAGTTAATGAAACTAGGCAAAAACGCTAAAACACAGGAAGCTCAAATGAAATTTTTGCTTGAATATGAAAACAGTATTAAAAAAATATGCTCAATAGTAGTTTTTGATAAAAACAAAGAAAACATTAATCAAAGAGAAGAACTTTTTTCTAAATATGATAATCATGAACAATTAAAAACAAACGAAAATTTAGAATACTATATATTGTATAACAAAAAATATGATTTAAGTGGATTATCTGAAAACGATAAAAAAGAATACAAAGAAATATGCGAAAGTATAAACGATTTAAAAAAATCTATAAAAATATCTAAACCAATAACTCAAAAAGAAAAGTTTGATAAATATAAAACTGTATCATTCAAAACCAAAACTACTGACGGGAAAGAAATTGATAGCAGCATATTTAAAAACTATAAACTCACTATGATAAATATGTGGGAAACTTCATGTGGTCCTTGCATCAAAGAACTTCCTGACATTCAAAAACTTTATGATGAAGTTAAAAAAGAAAATATAAATATAATCGGTATTGTTATGGATCTATATATAGATAAAGATAGTGAAAACCTAAAACTTGCGAAAAAAATACTTAACGAAAACGGTGTAAAATATACTAATATTATTCCTAACAAAGAATTAATTGATGGATTATTGAAAGATATTATTGGTGCTCCAACAACTATATTTGTAGACAACAAAGGAAATATAGTCGGACAAACTATAGTAGGTAGCCGCAGTAAAGAAAACTATTTAGAAGAAATAAATAAAATATTGAAAAATTTGAAGTAACTAACTTATAATTATTAATTCATAAAATTTATATTTAACTTTTAAAAAACAAAGCCTGAGAACTTTGTAAACGTAATTGCAAATTAAATAATGCACCAACATTGGGGCTGTCGCACTAAGAATAAATACTACAATATATTGTACTAATATAAAATTTGCAAAACAATATATTGTATGTAAATTCCTTAATGCGACAGCCCCTTTCATAATATTATGAAAAAAAATCAAAAATAGTATATACTATAGTAAAAAAAGTTATCTTGATAGTGTAAATTATCTTTAGGAGGGGTTGTAAGTGGAAAATACAATAAAAGAAAAGAAAATATTAATTATTGATGATGAAAAAGATATATTAAATTTATTATCAACAGTACTCACTAAAGAAGGATTCAAAAAAATATATACAGCTGAAACAGGAGAAGAAGGTTTAAAATTATTCAACTCTAAAAAGCCAGATATTATTCTTCTTGATATAATGCTCCCAGATAAAGAAGGATATGAAATTTGTAAAAAAATAAGAGAAACATCTATGATTCCAATTTTATTTTTATCAGCAAAATCAGAAGAAATGGATAAAATACTTGGATTTGCTCTTGGCGGAGATGATTATATAACAAAGCCATTCAGTCCAAAAGAATTAGCTTATAGGATTAAAGCTCACTTGAGAAGAAATGAAATTCGTTTTACTGAAAATAAAGATTTATCATTTGGCCCTTTTGAAATAAATGAAGAAAAAATGGAAGTTAGGAAAAATGGTATACTACTCAATCTTAAACCTAAAGAATTAAAACTATTTTTATATATGGCAAAACACCCTAACCAAATTATCAATAAAGAACGAATTTGTAATGAAGTATGGGGTGAGGATTATATAGGTTTTGACAATACAATAATGGTTCACATAAGGAGACTTAGGGAGAAAATAGAAGATAATCCTTCCGAACCTAAATATATTGTAAACATAAAAGGTCTTGGATATAAATTATTAGTAAAGGATGAACAGTAATGAGATGGAAGATAACATTAAGATTTGTAACTACTATAATTTTCGTAGTTATCATAGTAACCATTATAAATATAGTTGCTATTATGGGCATTTTTATAAATAACACTATTCACACTAAAAATACTAACCCTATTTTAAAGGATATTGAACCTGAAAACTTTGTCAGAAATTTTAACAAATATATATTATCGAATGGTCAAAATATATTTGTGAATAATGCTGGTAAAAAAGCCTTAAACTACGAAAATACGTGGATACAAATTTTAGATGAGGATGGAAAAGAAGTTTATGCTTATAAAAAGCCTAAAAATGTTCCATTAAAATATACACCTTTTCAAATTATTCATGGATATAAGTATAGAGGCGTACTAGGTAATATGTCAACTATATTCATTGGAGAAAAGTATGTTAAAAATAAACAATATAGCTATATCATTGGCTTCCCTATGCAGAAAATCGAAAGACAAGTATTGGTTTTTAATATAGATAAAACTCGAGATTTTATGAAAAATACTATTATAATCGTACTTTTAATTGATTCAATAATTGCTCTATTTTTTGCATATTTATTTAGCAGAAAACTTACAAAACCTATAGGAAACATAATTAATGGTGTGGTAAAATTAGGAAATGGAGATTACAACGTATATTATACCCCAAAGGGAGTTTATAGCGAAATTTATCATAATATCAATAATCTCTCAGATATTCTTAAAAGCAATACAAAAGAACGCATGAAACTGGATAAAATGAGAGAAGAATGGATAGTAAATATATCTCATGACATAAAAACTCCTCTAGCTTCTATTAAGGGCTATGCCGAAATTTTAAGTAATGATGATTATGAATTTTCTAAAGAAGAAATCAAATCGTATGCGAATATAATTCACAAAAAATCTGATTATATAAAAGAACTTGTAGATGATTTAAATCTAGCTACAAAACTTAAAAATAAAGCTTCTATTCTCAGAAAAAAAGAAACCAATTTGGTTAGATTAACCAGAGAAACAATTATTGATATATTAAATGATTCTAAATTTAGCAATAGCAATATTAATTTTATATCCAAAGAAAATATTATTTTAAAAAAAGTGGATAACATCTTACTAAAAAGAGCAATCAGTAATCTTTTGTACAATGCTCTTATTCATAACAATTCTTCTGTCAATATAGAAGTTGAAATAATTAAACAAGATAATAAAGTACATATATTTATAAAAGACAATGGTAAAGGAATAAAGCCAGAAGAACTCAAATATATTTTTGATAGATATTATAGAGGAACAAATACAAGTGGAAATCACAAAGGTTCTGGTCTTGGAATGGCTATAACTAGGGAAATAATAAAAGCTCACGGTGGTGATATAAAAATAAATAGCATATTAAGAAAAGGTACTGAAATAGAAATCATCCTTCCTTAATTAACAACTTTGGGAAAGAACAAAATCTAATTCTTTCCCCTAGTTGTTTTAAGAAATAACTCCTTTGTAAATCTTCTTCCTATTAATCTTGATTCCAAATTCTCTTTCATATCTTCTTAGTGTAGAAACTTCTTTATCCGTAACAATAGATATGCAAACTCCTTTTTCTCCAGCCCTACCTGTTCTTCCACTTCTATGAAGATACTCTTTTGAATCTTCAGGTAAATCCAAATTAACAATGTGTGTTACTCCTTTAATATCTAAACCTCTTGCTGCTAAATCAGATGAAATAAGAACTTGTATTTTCCCACTTCTTATTCCCTGCATAGCTTTCTTTCTATCTTCTTTTGATGCATTACCAAACAAACCAAATGCCTTTATTTTATGATATCGCAACTTAGAAGTTATAAGCTGAATTTGGTCATTTTTATTTATAAACACAATTACTCTCTTTGGATTTATCGAAGCAATCACTTTCCTCAAAAGTATTATTTTCTCACGTCTTTCACACGTTAAATATATGTGAAAAATATCTTCATTAACAGCACCCTTTTCTTCCACCTTTATTATTTCAGGATTGCTCATTAATTCTTTAGCATGAACTAAAGTATCTTCATTTATGGTAGCAGAAAACACCATTAATTGACGCTCTTTCAATGTAGTTTTTATTACAGCTTTAACCTCTGAAATATTATTTTCATCCAAAAGCTTATCGGCTTCATCAAATACTATTGTTTTAACCGTATGAGCTTTTATTTTCCTCATTTTTATAAGCTCTAATATTCTTCCAGTTGAACCTACTATGATATGAGGTTTTTCTTTAAGCCTTTCAATTTGACGTTTTATACTAGCCTTACCAATAATCGCTGTTGAAGTAACTTCAATACCACTATCTTTATTTAATAATTTGATTTCATTTTGTATTTGCATAACAAGTTCATGCGTTGGTGCTAAAATAATCGCCTGTGTTTCTCGTTTTGAAATATCTATTTTTTTAAATAAAGGAAGTAAATAAGCTAACGTTTTACCAGTTCCCGTTTGCGATTGTGCTACAATATCTTTATTTTCAATTGCTAAAGGTATTACTTTAATCTGTATATCAGTCGGTACAGTTATTCTTTGTTTCCTTAAACCATCTATTAATTTTAAATCTAATCCTAAGTCTTCAAATGTTTTATCCATAATAATTTAATATTCTCCTTTTAATGAACTTATAAACTCATATAAGTTTATACTTATAATTTGTTCGTGTCAAACAGTTTAAGAATTCAGAAAATTCGAAATATATTTTTAAGTATTTTCAAATCATTTAAAGTTTCATTAGTGCTTTTATGTTTTTGAAAGAATTTTTCATTTTTACGTTTATAAGGTATTTGAAAGAAAATAACAAGTCAAATATACGACGTACAATTTTTTGTTAAACAATGAGACAGATTTCGTTGATAGTTGGGCTATCAATGAAACTTAATGATGCAGTATGATGCAAAATAGACTAGCATACTGACTAGCAAAATCTTTAAATAATATAAAAGTTAAATAAATATTATCACAATTATAATATTTTTTGAATATTGGTAACAATTCATCTTCCATCTGCAAAGTACCCAACCCGAGTGCAGAAAAATTTGAAAAATGGGTACATCTCATGTTAAGGCTCAACTCAAAATGATAATGAGCCTGTTTTAGCTATAACTGAATTTAAATACATCTCATGTTGAGGTTCAACAAAAAAGGAGGGAGATAAAGTTATTGTTTTAAGTTTTGAATTTACATCTCACATAGTTAATATAAAACATAGAAGGCAGGAAGAAGGGTATTAATAGCAACTATCATTTACATCTCACATAGTTAATATAAAACTGAACATAACATAGTGATGAAATTATCTGAATTAGTATTTACATCTCACATAGTTAATATAAAACTTGCAGTCCCTAATCCAACTATAGGAGCAGTTACCTTCAATTTACATCTCACATAGTTAATATAAAACGAACTTAAGACAGTTCCGATATAGTAAAGGGTTGCAAATTTACATCTCACATAGTTAATATAAAACCCTAGAACTAAAAAGAATCATCAGGTAATTAGATATAGAATTTACATCTCACATAGTTAATATAAAACAATATTGCGAAGAAAAGTTGAATTTACTATACAGAAATTTACATCTCACATAGTTAATATAAAACATATTTGTGATGTAATATGTAAGGCGGACAAACATATTTACATCTCACATAGTTAATATAAAACAAAATAAAAAAGTTACAGATGAACAAATATTTCTTAATTTACATCTCACATAGTTAATATAAAACTAAAAAATTTGTATGAAGAAGAATTTCAGCTTTGCTATTTACATCTCACATAGTTAATATAAAACACAATATCTGTCTATACAAGAAGAACATCTCGAAACAATTTACATCTCACATAGTTAATATAAAACAATTTTGAACCAGTTTTTCAGAAGAATATTTTAGAATTTACATCTCACATAGTTAATATAAAACCTCCTTGATTTTATCTGCACCAATCAATGTTTGGGATATTTACATCTCACATAGTTAATATAAAACTTGCGAAAAAGGAAGTGAAAAAATGGCACTTGATAATTTACATCTCACATAGTTAATATAAAACGTACCCATGATTACCAACCATTAAATCATTATCCGTATTTACATCTCACATAGTTAATATAAAACAACCTTCTTGGGCAACTGTGTATATAACCTTTCCATTATTTACATCTCACATAGTTAATATAAAACTTGATTCCTTATAGGTATTCTAAAAAGGGAAAGAATATTTACATCTCACATAGTTAATATAAAACTTATATTCAGCTATTAATTTTTCAAGTTCATCACCATATTTACATCTCACATAGTTAATATAAAACTATTAAGCAATTTTGCTATAACTCTAGCGTCATTTTCAAATTTACATCTCACATAGTTAATATAAAACATAATAAAAAAGTGCTATATGATACAAAGAATTAATTAAATTTACATCTCACATAGTTAATATAAAACGATCATACGAACAAAAAGGGGATATGTCGTTATAAATAATTTACATCTCACATAGTTAATATAAAACAAAGGTACAGACTATAATATGCCGACTCAAAAAGCTAATTTACATCTCACATAGTTAATATAAAACCTATTAGCTGTTTAACTTCTGCAAAGCTACCTTTATATTTACATCTCACATAGTTAATATAAAACAATATTCCTCCAGCTCATCCTCAGTCAATAAATCCTCATTTACATCTCACATAGTTAATATAAAACTTATAATATTTATTTTAAATGGGAACAGGCTTTTAAATTTACATCTCACATAGTTAATATAAAACCCGTAAGCCACAACTTTAACGTTATCTTCGTATTCACAATTTACATCTCACATAGTTAATATAAAACGGAATTAAAAGACTATCAAACTTTGATTTTTAAAGGACATTTACATCTCACATAGTTAATATAAAACAAAGAATAGAAAGAAAAATAAATATATAAATTCTTTTTATTTACATCTCACATAGTTAATATAAAACTATAATAGAAGGCTCTTAATATGTTTAATATATTTTCATTTACATCTCACATAGTTAATATAAAACCAAACATAACAGTTTACATATTCACATATTTCTTGATTATTTACATCTCACATAGTTAATATAAAACCATTAGATTTTTTAGATCTAAACCCAAGTGCTAATGTATTTACATCTCACATAGTTAATATAAAACATAGAAAAGGTGTTATAATGCCTAAACGAATAAATAATTTACATCTCACATAGTTAATATAAAACCCTTTTACGATAACAGAAAAATCCTCCGCATCCAAATTTACATCTCACATAGTTAATATAAAACAAATAGAAAGGCTTCTAAAAACTTATATACATTACATATTTACATCTCACATAGTTAATATAAAACTATTCAAGAGCCTATAGGGAAAATAGCGTCCCTTGAATTTACATCTCACATAGTTAATATAAAACCTGCAAGCGAAAATTGTTATGCAAGAGAAATTAGAGCATTTACATCTCACATAGTTAATATAAAACGCGTATGCAAGGTGGAAGAATAAGAAGTGTAGAGGAATTTACATCTCACATAGTTAATATAAAACCCAAAGGAATAGAAGTTATATATATGCCCTATGTTGATTTACATCTCACATAGTTAATATAAAACTGGTATGGAGCAATATTAAAAACAATATAAAAGAACAATTTACATCTCACATAGTTAATATAAAACAGAAATGAACAGAAATCACTATGGCAATGCTTATGTGATTTACATCTCACATAGTTAATATAAAACATAATATGTTTAAAAATCTTAAAATAGTAATGAAAAATTTACATCTCACATAGTTAATATAAAACCAGAGGAAGAAATACAGAGCTTATTAAAGTTCAAAGAAAATTTACATCTCACATAGTTAATATAAAACTCTAAAACTGCAAATACAATAGTGAAAAGGGATAGTGTATTTACATCTCACATAGTTAATATAAAACTCGAAAAACTTGCTAGAAAACTTGATGTTAGAAGTTTAATTTACATCTCACATAGTTAATATAAAACACTCAACAAGTTCTTTTGGTTCAATTTCCCCAAAAACATTTACATCTCACATAGTTAATATAAAACTGGAGAAATTTGGAAGTAACATACATTTGTGGAGCAACATTTACATCTCACATAGTTAATATAAAACGAGTTTGCGTATACAAGATATGCTAAACTATCTAGAATTTACATCTCACATAGTTAATATAAAACTGAAATATTCATCCCTTTTATAATTTCAAATATCGTATTTACATCTCACATAGTTAATATAAAACTGAAACATGGTACACAGGAGATGAAGCAGTTGAAAAATTTACATCTCACATAGTTAATATAAAACGTATAACGCCCTAGCTGCTTCAATGCTTCGATAACATTTACATCTCACATAGTTAATATAAAACCAAGCTTCGTTTTCTTATGTGTTTCAAAATCCTTAATTTACATCTCACATAGTTAATATAAAACTCACTAATAAAAGAAAATATCCACCTAACTGATTTTATATTTACATCTCACATAGTTAATATAAAACCAATTCGCCTCCCCAAGCTATTAACCTTCTGTAAGCTAATTTACATCTCACATAGTTAATATAAAACGATATCATTGGTCATAAGTTAATAAAGCCTCCTTTCAATTTACATCTCACATAGTTAATATAAAACTCAATTCAAATACAAATAAGGACTTTTTTAAGTGCTTATTTACATCTCACATAGTTAATATAAAACGACAGTATTCCTGATGTGTATCAAGCTAATGCAGTAATTTACATCTCACATAGTTAATATAAAACTTTAAATTCAGAGGTAGAAGAATAGATAATAAGGAAATTTACATCTCACATAGTTAATATAAAACAGAGCCACACATATCTATATTTTCCATTAGATTTTTATTTACATCTCACATAGTTAATATAAAACAAGGCAAGAAATACGTAGCGCAGATATGTTTCGAGACATTTACATCTCACATAGTTAATATAAAACTGCGTTTAAAATATTATCAATAACTATCCGTCCATTAATTTACATCTCACATAGTTAATATAAAACTTAGGCTTTAATAGAAATGGGACTATGCACATTAGTTATTTACATCTCACATAGTTAATATAAAACATGGAACAGGTGAAGCAAATACTATATTCTCAACTCTATTTACATCTCACATAGTTAATATAAAACCGTTCAGCAAATTTCAGTTGAAAATTTAAAAAAGGGAATTTACATCTCACATAGTTAATATAAAACGTAAACAAGTTACCTAGCTGGACTTATAAACATTTGTATTTACATCTCACATAGTTAATATAAAACATTTGTATTTAGACCCAAGATGCTTTGAAGAATATTTATTTACATCTCACATAGTTAATATAAAACGTTCTAAAATCCTAAAAATTTTGAAATGTTCTGAGCCTATTTACATCTCACATAGTTAATATAAAACATGGAACAGGTGAAGCAAATACTATATTCTCAACTCTATTTACATCTCACATAGTTAATATAAAACCAGTTGGAGGGAATACTGGAGGATATAGAAAAACGAAATTTACATCTCACATAGTTAATATAAAACTTGTGTTGGATTGCATTTAAAATTTTAGAAAACTAATTTACATCTCACATAGTTAATATAAAACATTTCCAGTAAATTTTTAGTAAAAATAAATAATAATTATTTACATCTCACATAGTTAACCCGTTGTGCTAATAGAATAATTTTTATTTAAATGATAATTATTCCATTAAGAATAAGTATAAGTATCCACTAAAATCAAGTTCGCTTCAGGAATAATTAACCAAATATAAGTTGTTTAATTTTAGCTGGATTTACATTAATACCTAACGTTTTATTGATAAAGAAACAAAGATTATGAGCTAATACTTTATTAATTATTCTAGTAATAAAGCCCCATTTAGATTTTGCTAGTACTCTTTGAATATTTAGTTGTTC
>NZ_LTBA01000024.1 GCF_001594005.1 Clostridium tepidiprofundi DSM 19306
ATCTTTTGATGAACATTTTTTTAGTACCAAATGTAACAGGGGGAATAGTTTTATTATCAATATGTTTTTGAAAATAGGCTAATCTTCTTTTTCTTTTATCGAGCTTACTTTTTAAAGCATTCCTTTTCTTTTGAGATAATTTATCATTTTTTAACTGTTTTTCAACAGCCTTAACTTTCTTTTTATAATTATCTCTATTTTCTTTGAGCAATTCTCTTTGAGAAACTATTGTCTGTCTTGCACTCTCAACGGCATCTTTAGCTTGACGTATATTTAAATTATATTTATGAGCTACTATTTTTTCTAATTCACCTTTTTTTATTTCACCTTCAAGAAGTCTTTTGAAAGAAAACCTTATTGCAGTGCAAAATACTAACATCATATTATCAATTATTGATTTCTGTTTGTCGTTTAGATTTATCAATATTGCTCTCATTGTTGTTTTCATTAATACTTTGCTCCTGCCTTTCTTTTTCTAATTCATTGATAGTTTTCTTTATTTTTCTTTCACCTTTTGCTCCATATAATATAGCACTAAAACAAGTAATCATACTTATTAAATCATTAACCATTTCTTCATTTGGTTCTAACTTTTTGTTTTGTTCAACTGCTTCAATACTTACATTTAATGATTTTGTAAACTCTTTAAGATAATTATATCCAAATCTAGCTAACCTATCAGGATATTCAACTATTATAGTATCTACTTCATTTAATCTTCTAAACATTTTAATTAATTGTCTACGCTTATCATTTAAACCACTTGCAAAAAGTTTATATACATATCAAATAATTTTAGTTAATTTTGTCTAAGTTTGAGCATTTTTCAAACAACAGTTGTAACCTCCCTTATAATATTTGTTTCAAGAAAATATCTCAATACCATTATACAGTATTGAGATTAATTATTTTAATCTAAAACGTAATTATTTATGCCTAAACTCTTAAGTATTCCTCTAGCTATAGCTCTAGCACATTTAGTCCTATAACTATTTGTTAATAATTTCTTCTCTTCAATAGGATTGCTTAAAAATCCTACTTCAGTAAGTACAGATATTGCATTTACATGCTTAAGAACGTAATATCCAGCTCCTTTGGTTCCTCTACTAAATGCACCAGTTTCTTTTAAAAGCTCTTTTTGAATGTTGTCAGCAACCTTTTTCCCTGAAGAACTATATCTATTATGATAAGTTTCTATTCCATGAGCTGTTTCTTTATAATATTTGTTAGCATGAATACTCACATACAAATCAACATCAGCATTGTTAGCAATATTACATCGCGCCCTCAAATCTGCATTTTCTTTTGATGGCCAACTTACATTATCAGTTGTCCTTGTATATACTACATTTATTCCATTCTTTACAAGATAATTGCCAACTTTTAATCCGATAGGCAATGTAATGTTCTTTTCCATAGTACCTAGTTGTCCTATTGCACCAGGATCATATCCTCCATGTCCTGGATCTATGCAAACCTTAAATTTTGAACTTCCAGATTTATTAATAATAAGTGTCAAATTAACTAACTTTCTGCTTTCTTTTATTTTACCTTCGAATTCATATATACCTGGTTCATTCGTATTTACTCTATTACTGTTAGTATTCCATGTAACATTAACACTTTTCTTTATACCATTGCCCAATGTTATATTAACTTTATCTGGCAAATAGTAAGTTTGTCCTTTTTTAATATGCTTTACCATATCATCAAAATGCACTTTACTCTCTTGTGATTCTTCCTCTTTAATAGTAGGTCCATTAGGATTAGCTGCTATATACTTCATTACTCCATCTGCAATAGCTTCAGCACATCTATCCCTATATTCAGCTTTCTTCAACAATGCTTCTTCATCATAATTTGTTAGAAAACCAATTGCAGCCCAAACAGATACAGCATTTGAAAGTTTAAGTGTATTTATATGATTTACGCCTTTCACTCCCCTATATTTTGCCCCTGTTTTCTGTATTAAATCATTTTCAATATACTGTGCAAATTCTTTTCCTTCACCTTTACCTGCCAAATAAAATGTCTCAATTCCATTTGAGCTCTCTTTATTGAAGCCATTACATCCAATACTAACCATCAAATCAGCTTTTGCATTATTAGCAATTTTTACTCTCTCTTGAATCTCGTTATATGAATTCCATGTAACATAATCACTTTTCCTTGTATATATGACATTAACACCTTTGCTTTCGAGTATTTTCCCAACTTTTAAAGCAACATATAAATTAATATCTTTTTCTTTTGCACCAGTTACACCAACAGTACCGCTATCAAACCCTCCCCTTGACGGATTAATACATACTTTATAAATTTTTGCTGGTTTGTTTGGTTTGTTTGGTTCAGCTGGCTTAGTTGAATTTAAATAATCAGAAATATTACCTTTACCTACATATTTTTCTAATGCTTCTGCAATAGCATTTGCCAATTTCTGCTGATATGCATCACTCTTTAAAAGTTTTTCTTCTCTACTATTAGTAATAAATCCAAGTTCCAACTGCACTTTCGCACTTCTTATATTTCTTAATATATTTGCTCTTTCCTTCTGTAATGATTTTATTCCTCTATCATTCGCAAAAGTGTATTTTATCAAACTTTTTTGTATGTAATCTGCTAACCTCTTGTCTTCATCATAACCATCTAAATAATATGTTTCAATGCCATTAACATTTCCATTTTCATAAGCATTACAATTTATAGTTAAAAACAAATCAGCTTTAGCTTCATTACAAATTCTCGCTCTATTATTTGCATCTTCTTTGATATTCCACCCAACTTTAGATGTTTTACGTGTATAAATAACATTTACACCTTTCTTTTCAAGTATGTTTCCCAATTTAAGTGCAACATTCAAATTCACATACGATGCCTTAACACTTGTGCTACCTTTAATAGAATTTGCCCATAATTGTCCCGGGTCTATACATATAGTCAATTTATCATCAATATTTTTTGCATTTTCTATATTATTAGGAAATGGCCTTATTACCCTGAATTGCATTTTAGTTTCTTTAAGCAACTGATGACCATCAGACGATTTAATTCCATCTTTTATAACTATAAAGTAATTCCTTCCATATGAATAACTTTTTATAGGAGTTATAATTATAGACTTTTTATCTTGTCCAATTTTCACATATACATCTATTTTTTGATTATTTTCATCAACTATGTAAATATTATTTGTATTAACCGAGCTACTATTTATCGTTTTATTAAATCTTATTGTCCACTTTTTATTTATATTAACCCCTCTTCTTGAGGGAATTCCTCTAACTTCACTTGCACTTGCATAATTTAAACCTTGTGTAAAAACAAACAATATTGAAAACATTATAGTAAAAATAAAAAATCTATAAAACCTATTCACATCTTCTCCCCCTTGCAAGCTCATTTTATATGATTACATTTTATTTAATCATAATACATTCATTATACAATATTTCATCAATATTCTCTATATTTTAATTATTTTTTTATTATTTTTAAAATATTTATCGAACTTTTTGTAATTTTTTGTATGAATTTTGTTCATAGCAGATTAAAGGATATATGAAATACTATGTAGAAATACAATTTACATACATCAAAAAAATGAACGATGGTTATCATAAATATGTATTAGTATTGAAAGGAGCATTTTTTATGAAGATAACTTGGCTTGGGCATGCATCATTTCTAATTGAAGATTCAAAAGGAAGAAAATTACTGACTGATCCTTTTGACAAAACAGTAGGATATGAAACATATAAAGGAACCGCTGACGTTGTAACAATAAGTCACGAACATTTCGATCACAATTATACTAAAGATATTCAAGGAGATTTTGAACTTGTTAATAAGGTCGGATTCTTCTATGCTTGTGATATCCCTGTAAAGGGTATACCATCTTACCATGATAAATCAAAAGGTGCAAAACGAGGTGACAACATAATATACACATTTAAAATGGATGATTATGTAATATGTCACCTTGGCGATTTAGGTCATGCTTTAACTCAAGAAGATATTGACGCTATTGGAAAGGTGAATATATTATTGATACCTGTAGGTGGAAACTTTACACTAGATGGAAAAGAATCAGCTGAGGTTGCTAAAGCAATCGGAAGTAATATTGTTATTCCTATGCACTATAAAACACCTGCACTAAGCTTTCCTTTAGATGGTGTTGAAAACTTTATTATGTATATGAAAAATGGCGATAGAATTGAAAACAACACATTAGAAATAACAGATGAACTTACTGAACACAATATTGTTAAAATACTCAACTACAAATAATTATTTTATCAATTTATATTATGCCCCCCTTCGAGGGGTTATTTTTTTTAATTTATATAGAGATCTTTTTTAATTTTTAGCTAATATGAATAACTTTTTTCGAATACTAACGTATACTTAGTGAAAATATTAATTCATCATTGCTAACAAAATACATTATAAAAAATAAAATAATTTGAAGGAAGGTATAAATATGAATAAAAAAAGAATTACTGCTTTAATGCTAACACTATTATTATCAACATCAACTGTTTCTGCATTTGCAACACAAATAAAAAGTAACAATAAAACTTCAGTAAAAACTTCATTGTTAAAACACAATAATAATATGGTATACACTGGTGGAAGTAACTATTTTGACGAAAAAACCGGAAAATATATAATGAAGAAAAAAACATCTATTAATAAAGAAAATATATTAATCAAAAACAATACAGATACAAATATTGACTACAAAGATGTAACAAATAAGATTTCTAATGATAGTGAATTAAGTGAATGGATATCTATAAATCGCAATACTAAAGGGGTTTATTTCAAAAACTACAATAATAAGAATTATTTATTAATTTCTGCTGGAAAATGTAATACTGGAGGCTATTCTATCAATTTGAATAAACTATATACCAAAAAAAATATACTATACGTTGATGCTGATATTAAAGTTCCCTCTAAGGATTCTATTGTAACAGAAGCAATAACTTATCCTTATTTAATTATTCAATTAGATTCAAATAGCAAGTTTAATAATATTGTATGGAATCAAATAAATATCAATGATTTAAAATTAAATGACTCAACAACTCTAGGAGATATTAAAAAAATGTTCAATTCGGCCAATAATACTGGCAAAAAATTATCCGTAATAAAAAAAGTGCTTAACTTTTTACAAACTCTAATAAGTTTATAATTTACAGCAAGCAAAAACATCCTAAAAATAAACAATATGTTTATTTTTAGGATGTTTTTAAGCTTATAGTTCTAATTTCACAGACTATAAAATTACTTCTACAACTCTTTTCTCATACATACTCTTTTCTACATCTATAATCCTCTGATTTGAAGAACCAACATATTTAGGCGCATCCTCAGTAAGATTTTTGTCAAATTTACCATCAACTAAAACATCAACTTTATTCAACAAAATAATCTTAGCTTCATCATCACTATGCAATATTTCTTCATATGTATATCCCGTATAGCACCACAAATTCAAACCTATACTCTTGACTTTATCCGCAAGAATCGCAAGTTCCTTCGCACTATCAAAAGGCTCTCCTCCTGAAAAAGTAACACCACTGATTAGAGGAACATTGCTTTTTATTCTTTCAAATACATCATCAATTTCAACTTCATCACCATAATTATAATCCTGCATTTCTTTGTTATGGCAACCATCACAATTATGATTACATCCTGAAACAAAAACAACCGACCTTATTCCAACACCATTAACTAGTGAATTATCTAAAAACCCTGCAATCCTCATCATTGAATCACCCCAGGGGTGTAAGTTTTTCCAAAACTTCCATTATGTGCAGTTCTATCTGCTCTTTCAGCAACCTTACCCGAACCGAATCTTTCATCAAGTGACAAATATCCTGTGACACGACTTATTCCCTGTATATTCATGCTATTACATTTAGGACAATGTGTTTCATATGACTCAACTCTATGTCCGCAGTCTTTACAATACCTCATATGAAAATTAATTCCCATATAAGATATATTTGTATTATGATAAGCATAATCTATAATCGCCTTAACATCTTCTTTTTCTGGATACCCGTCTAACTCAATATAAGTTATATGACCACCATTGCATATTTTGTGATATGGTGCTTCAATATCAATCTTATCCTTTATTGATATTTTATAGCTTACTGGTATATGGTAACTATTGGTATAGTAATCTTTATCCGTTACGCCTTTTATTTTACCGAATAATTTTTGGTCCTGAATAATAAATTTACCACTCAATCCTTCTGCTGGTGTAGCATAGCATGAATAATTAAGCTTATCCTTAACTTTAACTTCATCACAATATTCTCTTATTATTCCAACAATTTCAATACCTATTTTACGAGCATACTCATTTTCACCGTGATGATACCCTAATATAGCTGTTAATGTCTCCGCTAAACCAATAAATCCAATAGCCCATGTTCCTTGCTTTAATATTGGCTCTATACTATCATCTTCATTTAAATTTTCAGAACCCTTCATAAGCTTTTCTCCTGCAACAAATGGTAAATCTTTAACCCTAAGATTCTTCAATATACTATATCTATGCATCAATGCTTCTCTTGATAACTCTAGTCTTCTATTCAATAGTTTATAAAAAATATCTAAAGCAAATTTTCTGATTTCACTTTCCATATTTTCTTTACCATACTTTGCAACATCGTCCTTATAAAAACTTTCCGCTTCTTTCCTTGCTAATATGCCTAAACGAGGAAGATTTATCGTACAAGGTGCTATGTTACCTCTTCCATCTGGTCCAGGCTCTCCATTTATATTAGACATAACATACGTCCTACATCCCATTGTTGCTGGTATATATCCCTTATCATAATATTCCTTATTAAAATCAGCATCAATATTCATAAACATAGGATTCATCCTCTTACTTGCAACTCTACAAGCAAGTTCATATAAATCATAATAAGGATCACCAGGTTCTCTATTTACACCCTCTTTAACCCTAAAAATAATATTAGGGAATATAGGTTGTTCTCCTTTACCTAATCCTTTTTCATATTCCTCCAAAAATGCCTTATCTATCAAATATGCATCATAACTTTCTGGAAGTCCAATATTTAAAGATGAAAATGGTACTTGAGATCCTGCTCTACTATGCATAGTATTTAGATTGAAAACAATAGCTTGCATTGCTTGATGTACAATTTTTTCTAATTTCTTTTCAACTAGTTCATCTAACTTATCATCATCACCAATAATTTCTTTATACTCTTCTCTTATTTCATTTCTTGTCAATTCAACAAAATATCCCATATCATTGTCAAAATCGACATGTGACTGACCTCCAAACATGTCATTTTGAGCACTCTGTAATAATATACAAGACAATTCTGCAGCAGAACCAATTCTTTTAGGAGGTTTTATTGTACCATATCCTGTATTGAAGCCTCTCTTTAACACTTCACCTGTTTTTATATTCAAGCAATTTGTAGTTAAATTATAACTATCCAAATCATGAAAATATATATCACCATTTTCATGTGCTTTAGCCAAATGCTTCGGCATAGAAGCTAAGTTATGCCATTTATTAGACTCACTCGCTATTCTTAAAAGTTTAGAACTAAAATTATTACCGACATTAGCATTATCTCTGTCCGTCTCTACTCCAATTTTATTAATAGTTTTCATTATATCAGATTTTATTTCTCTTATTTTTGTTCTTTCACGTCTATAGTTTGAATAGGCATTTCCTATTTCATCGTATCCACTTGATAAAAGTAATTCTTCAACCACATTCTGTATTTCTTCTACTGTTAATTCATTCTTATCAAACATTTCTAACTTTTGTATAATGCTTTGAGTTAAATCAATGAACTCACTTTCTTTCATAATAATTCCAATTTCACTAGCCGCACCTTTAATAGCATTGGTTATTTTCTGAGCATCAAATTCAACTCTTCTACCATCCCTTTTTACTACATATTGCATTTAATAACCTCC
This sequence comes from Clostridium tepidiprofundi DSM 19306, assembly GCF_001594005.1. GTDB lineage: Bacteria > Bacillota > Clostridia > Clostridiales > Clostridiaceae > Clostridium_AC > Clostridium_AC tepidiprofundi. The sequence continues at coordinate 7,990 of NZ_LTBA01000024.1, forward strand.
CGATACACAATATATTGTATTAATAATACTACAACATTATACTATTTAAAAATTTTAATATCAATTTTCAAATTAACCTTATCTAAATAATATGATTGATTATATTAACTTATCTCATTTTTTTAGAGTTTCTTATATCAAAATCATTATTGACACATAAAGAATAATCTTTTAACAGAGAATAGGAAACTTTAATCAGAGACTGGAGACTCGAAACTGACGTACTTGCTACTTTCCATATTTAAATTTAATAAACCGTTTAAGGTATGCCATTTTTAATTTTGAATATGGATACCAATTTGATTCTCTCAATTTCTTTCCCTTGTCGACCAATACAGAAACTGTATTACAAAATGCATATATTCCATCACTCGAATGGTATCTTCCTATTCCACTCTGTTTTATTCCTCCAAATGGAAGATTCATATTTGCAAAATGCATTATAACATCATTAATACATATATTCCCTGTCTCAATTTTATCTGCTACCCTCTTAGCCTTTTCTAAATCACGACTCCAAACAGAAGCACCTAATCCAAACTCAGAATCATTTGCAAGCTTTATTGCTTCCTCTTCTGTTCTAAAAACCATAACAGGTATTATTGGTCCAAAAGTTTCTTCTTTCATTATTTTCATATCGTGATTAACATCCGTTAAAATTGTTGGAGTTATAAATCTTTTATCATCAGTAATTGTGCCACCTTTAAGTATTTTTGCACCTTTATCTAAAGCATCTTCTAATTGCTCTTTAATAATATCAATTTGATTTATAGATGTCATAGAACCAATATCAAAACCATCACCATACCCCTGACGAAGTTTTTCTATTCTATCAGACAACAAATTTATAAAATTCGTATAAATATTTTCATGAACATAAACTCGCTCAATCGATAAACATGTTTGCCCTGAATTAGAAAGTGCACCCCACAAAGCTCCATTAACAGCTCTTTCTAAATTAGCATCCTCCAAAACAATCATAGGATCCTTACCACCTAATTCCAGCTCAACTGGAATTAACTGTTCAGATGCTGCTTTCATTATAATTTTACCTACTTTGGTAGAACCAGTGAAAAATATCTTATTTGGGCGAGAATGTACAAGCTCATTTCCAATATCGCTCCCACCATGCAAAACCTGTAAAACTCCATCTGGAATATTAATCTCTCTAAAAATGTTTTCCATAATTATACCTACATATGCTGTAACCGATGAAGGCTTTACTATTACAGTATTTCCTGAAACCAAAGCTGATATCATTGGTATCATTGCTAACTGAAATGGATAATTCCATGGAGCAATAACAGCAATAACTCCCATAGGTTTATATTTAATATATGATTTTTTCCCAAATAAATGAATTGGAGTCTTTACGCGTTTTGGCTTCAATATTTCAGTTGCCTTTTTTTCATAGTACTTTAATGCATCAATTACTGGAAAAACTTCTGTAATATATGCTTCTTTAGGTGGTTTCCCTGTTGCTTTTGATATATCTTCTGCAACTTTTTCACCATTTTCAATCAAGTACTTACGCATTTTATACAAATATTCTATACGCTCATCTATAGAAATTTGTGACCATACTTTAAATGAATTTCTTGCCTTTTCCATTTTAATAGACACGGTTTCTATTTCATCTAATTTAATTTCTCCAAGTACATCCCCATTAGATGGATTAACCATTTTAATAGTACTCATAATAATCCCCTCTTTTTTATAAAATAATTTTACAACTATAAAATAATTTTATCATATAACAAAACAAAATAGAATTATTCCTCTGCATACTTTACATATTTTTCAAATCATTGACATATAATATCCTTAGTGTTAAAATTACTTTTATTAATTGACATATACAAAAATTTAATTTGTGGAGGTTCTAATATGAAAAGAAAGTTCACTATATTCTTTTTAATATCAATTCTTATATTTTCCTTAATAGGATGCACTAGCAAAAGTTCAAATAAACAAAATTCAAATACTAATACTTCAAACAATACTAACCAAAACAAAATCACCGTAAACATTGCAGGTCTTAAAGGGCCTACTTCAATTGGAATGATTAAAATGTTTGACGAAAAACCATCACTTGGCAAAAATATAACTAGTGTGTACACTATAGCTAATACACCAGACATATTAGTAGCAAAATTAATTAAAAAAGAAGTCGATATTGCAGCACTTCCAACAAATGTAGCATCTAAAATGTATAATAAAACAAATGGTGCATATAAATTAGCTGCTGTTAATACATTTGGAATGTTATATTTGGTTACTAATAATACTGAAATAAATAGTTGGAATGACCTAAAAGGTAAAAAAATAAATATTATTGGAAAAGGTTCTACTCCAGATTATGTATTTAGTTATTTACTGAAAAAGAACGGCATTAACACCGAAAAGGATGTTGATCTTGATTACTCTTTAAGTCAAGCTGAATTAGCACAGGCTGTTGCTGCAAACAAAGTAAATATTGCTGTATTACCTGAACCTTTTGTAACAATGGTTACTATGAAAAATAAAAATGTTAAGATTTCAATGAATTTGCAAGATGAATGGAAAAAGATACAAGGAGAAGATAGTCCAATAGCAATGGGTTGCGTAGTTGTTAGAAGCGATTTTGCAAAAACTCACCCAGAAGCAGTAAATACTTATTTAAATGAATACGAAAAATCTATAAATTGGGTAAACAAAAATCCTGAAAAAGCAGGAGTTCTAGTTGAAAAATTCGGAGTTTTGAATAATGCAAAACTAGCTGAAAAAGCTATACCGAATTGTAATATAAGATTTTTAAATGCAAGCAAAGCAAAAAATACTGTTAATACATTCTTGAATATACTCTATGACTTCACTCCAAGTTCCATAGGAGGTAAATTGCCAGATGAAGGTTTCTTCTATAAAAAATAAGTTTATATCATTATTTCCAATACTTCTTTGGATATCAGTATGGATGATAGCTTCTCATTTTGTTAATGAGAAGCTTATTCTTCCTTCACCATATAGCACATTTAAATCCTTAATAATTATAATGTCAACGAAAATTTTCTATATAAGTATATTTCATACAATAATTAAAGGGCTTATTGGTTTTGCTATATCTACTTTTTTGGGAATTATATTAGGTTTTTTATGCGGATTATATGATTTTATTAATCAAATATTTATGCCTATAATTACAACAATAAAATCAACACCTGTTATTTCAATAATATTTATATTGATACTTTGGTTTGGAACAAATCTTTCTCCTATATTTGTAAGCTTTTTAATTTCTTTTCCCATTATATGGACAAATGTTGTAGAAGGAATTAAAAATACAGATAAAAATTTATTGGAAATGGCAAAAATATATAAAATAAAAAAATGGAGAGTTTTATTGAATGTATATTTTCCTTCAATTCTTCCATATATCACAGCTGCAATGTCATCAACTCTTGGAATAGGATGGAAAGCAACTATAACAGCCGAAGCGATAAGTCAACCTAAACATGCTATTGGTACGAATCTATTTAATTCTAAAATGAATCTAGATATATCTGGGCTCTTTGCATGGACTATTGCTGCAATTATTCTCAGTTTCTTTTTTGAAAAAATATTTAGATACATTGAAAAAAAGATTACACCTTGGAGGATATAAAAATGCCACTACAAATTAGAAATTTATATAAATCATTTTCCACCCTTAAAATATTTAAAAATTTTAATATGACAATACATAAAAATAAAATCAATTGCATATTAGGTCCATCAGGCTGTGGTAAAACTACTCTCTTAAACATAATAGCAGGTTTAGAAAGCATTGATTCAGGAGCTCTCGTTGGATTTGAAAATAAATCATTATCATTTATTTTTCAAGAGCCAAGACTTTTAGAATGGATGACTGTTTGGGATAATATTGATTTTGTTTTAAAAGATATTTTCCCAAAACAAAAAAGACAGTATATCATTACAAACTATTTAAAAACAGTTGATTTACTTGAATTTAAAAACTATTACCCTAAGGAATTAAGCGGTGGAATGAAACAAAGAGTTTCAATAGCAAGAGCTTTTGCATATCCTTCTGATATTCTTATAATGGATGAACCTTTTAAAGGATTAGATAATAAATTAAAGAATACTCTCATTAAATCTTTCTTACGTTTGTGGCTAGATGACAAAAGAACAATAATATTTGTAACACACGACATTGATGAATCATTGTTACTGGGCGACGACATATTTATATTAAGTAAAAATCCAGCACATATAAAAAAACATATCACAATCGATATAGCTCAAAAAAATCGCAACATAGAAAAAGAAAGTTTAATTTCTATAAAGAATATTTTAATTAATTCATTCTAACTTATTTGATATTTTGACTCAATAAGCTATTTCAACCAGTTTATTTACTTAGAAAAGTCTGCACTAGTTTCATGTATAATTAATTAATCATGTAGAAAAACTATATCATAAAGATATGGTTTTATTTTTTCTAACTAGACTCGTTTTGCTAAAACAAAACGCCTCAATATCCCACTTATAAAAATAGGAGTCTTGTAGAATCAATCAATAATGCTAGGAGGAATAAATTATGAAAGGGAAAATACTAGATATGAACAAAACTGATGCATTTATAAGCTTTGAAAATGGTACTACTATGGACGTAAGCACTTCTCATTTGCCTAAAAACTCTAAAATAGGTGATACAATAAATATTGATATTTCAAATAACTCTAATATTCAAAATGACAAAATGCCAAATATGCTATAAATATATTGTAGTTTATAGAAATCTATACTATAATGTAGACATAATTAAATAATATTTATGTGCTAGGGGTGTCGAAAGGCTGAGAAATGGATATTACCATTACCCTCATACCTGATCTGGGTCATACCAGCGTAGGGAAGCAGTAATAATTTCTTCAATATTTACTCCTTTTAGCACATATTAAGGAGGTTTTTTTATGCAAAATTTTTTAAATGCCCTTATTAAAAATCTTACCGACATATTTTCTAGTCCAATCACTATAATAACTTTAATTGGAGTACTAATACTTTTGATTGCTCTAACTAAAATGAAAAAGATTAAATTCACAACAAGGATGATAACTCAAGTTGGACTAGCAATAGCATTAACGGTCGTACTTAAAATGTTTAAAATTTATACTGCACCATATGGTGGTAGCGTCACTATAGGAAGTATGGTTCCTATATTATTAATATCAATTATTTATGGACCAGAACTTGGATTCTTAACTGGTTTTCTATATGGCTTAGTAGATTTAATTATGGGACCGTATTTGCTTCATCCTATCCAAGTTTTATTTGATTATCCTCTCCCATTCATGATGCTTGGAATCATAGGCTTTTTTAGAAATAGAACAAAACCTTGGATTTTATTCGGAGCTGTTATTGCAATACTTGCCAGATTTGCGTGCCACTATTTTGCAGGAGTTGTATTTTGGGGAAGCTATGCACCAGATGGTATGTCTCCTTATCTATACTCTTTATTATACAATGCACAATACCTACCACTTGATGGTCTTATATGTTTAGCAATTCTTGCAGTATTGCCAATTAAACGTTTATGCAAAATTAAAGGGTGATTAAATCACCCTTTTACATTTAAGATTCTTTATTTACCTTTTGAACTATTTCATTAAAAATAACGTATTTAGATTTGCCAGAAATTTTAAATTTATTTGCTTCTCTAATCTCACATTCCATTTTCATATCAATAGATTCAGATTTTGAAAAAGCTATTATCTGAGTCGGGTATACACTTTTATGTCCTACTATAAGATAGCTAACAACACAAGCTATAGATGCAAATGATGCCGCATCCACTCCAAACAATTCCATAGACATAATTATTGCCGCAAGAGGAGTATTTGCACAAGCTGCCAATAACGCTACCATACCTATAGCACTATATAATCCTATATTACCATGTACTAGTTGTCCCCATACATTACCCGCTGTAGCACCTATATAGAAAATAGGAGTCAATATACCCCCGCTTCCTCCAGAACCTAGTGTTATAGAAGTTGTAAACATTTTAATAATAAAGTCTCCAGCACCAACACAATTTCCTTCTATAGCATTATCAATGATATTAGTTCCAAGCCCAATAGCATCTGTATTACCACCCAAAACAAATATTAATAAAACAATAATTGCTCCTCCAATTATTCCTTTTAATGGTTTATATATATTAAATTTTTCTTGAAAAAAATGCTCAATTAACATCAATACTCTTATAAATATCATTGCAACTAAACCTATAAATACACCAAAAATTATCATATTTGCAAACATTTTAACATTGTTGTTTATAGTAAAATCAATCGAGTATGCAACATGATGAACCCCTAAAAATATATTAACAAAGTAACTAACATATGAAGCTATCAGAGAAGGTAATAATACACTATATGAAAATTTACCTACATATAAAACCTCCGCTGCAAATACAGCTCCTGCTACTGGCGTACCAAAAACTCCTGCAAATCCAGCACTAACACCACAAACAACAAGTTTTTTTCTATCGATTTTATCCATTTTGAATATTCCTGAAAAAAACGATGCTATTCCACCACCAATTTGTGCACAAGGCCCTTCTTTACCAGCTGAACCTCCAAACATAATAGTTACAATTGTAGAAAATAATTTTATAGGTATAACCTTAAAATCAATTTTACCACTTTTTTGATGAATAGCTTGTATAACTTTTTCTGTACCATGTCCTTCAGCATCAGGAGCAATCTTAACAACCAGTAAACTGCTCAAAAAAAATGCCGCTGGCATCAATAAATAATAATACTTCCATGTCTGAGATGTAATATTGCATGACATCTCTAATAGTTTTAAGAAACCTGCGGTAGCTCCTCCAACTATACCACCTACAAATATTGCCAAAACAATCCATTTAAATGTACTGGCAATCATAACAGTTCCTTCTGCAAAATCACGCAACAAACTTTTTTTCATTTTCACCTCTCCTAATTTTCAGAATTTATAAATGATACAATACCCCGAATTAAATGTTGTATAATAATAGTTAAACTTATATAGTTAACATTATATAGAGGTTCTTAATACCTTTTGACACCACAATTGTAACATATAAAATTCTGAAAATAAAGAAAAAGTATAAAATTTATAATAAAAAACAAAAAGCAAGCAGAATATAGTTCTAATCTACATTCTACTTGCTAGTGAGCACTCGATTTATTATTTATTATTTATTATTTATTATTTATTATTTATTATTTATCATTTACTATTTATTCATTTGATTTAAAAATTCTTCAGATAATTTTTCATACTTATTTGAATTTGTTATGTATGTTTCTATTTCACCTTTTTCCATATTTTCAACTAAATCAATATTAATTGGCATTTCTGCTAATAGCGGTATTCCTAAATATTCAACTTGCTCTGAAGCAGTTTTCTTGCTGAATACTCTTATCTTTTCACCACATTTTTCGCATAAAACATATGACATGTTCTCAACTGCACCTAAAACAGGTGTATTCATTTTTTCAGTCATAGTTACAACTTTTTTAACTATCATAGAAACCATATCTTGAGGAGTAGAAACTATAACCATACCTGTAAGAGGTACTGTTTGCATAACCGTTAGTGCTACATCTCCTGTTCCTGGTGGCATATCTATTAAAAGATAGTCCAATTCACCCCACTCACTATCAGAGTACATCTGATTCAATACTCCTGTAATCAATGGTCCCCTCCAAATTACAGGATCATCTTCCTTTTCCATTAAAAGATTCAACGACATAACCTTTATTCCCATCTTAGTCTGAACAGGTATAAATTTAGCTTCTTTTTCTGAAACTTGAGTCATTACAGCTCTTTTTTCATTTATACCAAATATTCTAGGCATTGATGGTCCTGTAATATCTGCATCAAGAACTCCAACAGTATATCCTTGCTTTCTTAATTCTATTGCCAAAATACCTGTAACTGTAGATTTACCAACTCCACCTTTACCACTAATAACTCCTATTATATTCTTTATTTTCCCATATTTAGGAAAAACTTTCGAACATTGCCCACTGCTATTGCAAGAACCTTTGCTTGGGCAGCTATCACAACTGTTACTCATATCTATATCCTCCTATAAATACCATAATTTTATATTTGCATAAGCAAATATACATGTAAAACTACATCCTCCACACAATTATACCACTTTAATCTTTTTAAACAAATACCTAATATTTTTTTACAAATCTTTTAAAAATCTTTTGGCTTATTATTCTCATAAACCTGTATACTCCATATTTTATCTTTTACACTATATTTTGCCCAAACATAATATTTTTTTTCGCTATCTGAATCTTTTTCTTTAATTTTCACAAGTGACTTGTATACAGTTGATTTATATCCCTCCGTTTTTACTGTTATAACTGTATTACAACTATTATCCTCATTTAATTCTATATTCTTATAATGTTCATTTAATTTATTTTTGAAATCCTCTAAATCGGTTGATAATACAAACTTAGCTACTTCAATATCTTCTTTTAGATTTATTACTATACTTTTATTTCTATCATTTTCTCCTAAATATTTGTCTAAAACAGCTAATATAGAATTATAATAAACATATTTAAAATTTCTAGGTTTTCTAATGTTCCAAAAATTTCTTATAATATCATTGTCCAATCTAGAAGAAACTATATATACATTATCATCGCTATAAAAATTACCATTATCACTTTTATCCAATCCCGCTATATAATTGAACTTGTACACTTTACCCCCTCTTTCATACATTTCAAATATATAATCAGGCTGCAATTTAGATTTATTATCTACCTTTTTTGCTGAAGATAAAATTTCATACAAATCATATATAGCACTCTTATCAGTAACACTAAATCTAAACGCTTTGTCTCTTGTACTTTGAATAACTATCTTCTTTACTCTCCCCTGTCTAATATTTTCAAAATCATTATTTTTCAAACCAACTTTTACTTTTAAAGTATCAATTCTACTGCATCCCATAAACAACATTGTAAATATAATAATCAAGAATAAAATTATCCTTTTCTGATTCACTAAGCCTTCCCCCAATTCCGCACTCTTTTCCATTCCATCTTAAATTAAAGTATCAGTAAATTGTATTTCATATAAATTATAATACTTATGTGTAACTAAGACAAGGAAACAAGAACTAAATGAGGTTCTAGTAGGAAAAACAAGGTTCTAGGTACTAGGATTAATCAAGTTTTCTAGACGGCTAGTTTCTAGTCTCCAGTTTCCAATCTCTAGTCTCTAACACAAATTTGTAACTTGGTAACTAGTATCTGTTTTAGGTACTAGGTGCTAGGAGGATAAAGAAGGTACCAGACTTTAAATTTCTAACTAAGTTACAATCTGCTTTGGCGATTAGAGATTAGCGATTAACAACTTCGGTTTAGTCTCCCGCCTCCAGTACAAGTTTGTGACTTGAGAACCAGTATCTTATTAGGTACTAGGATTAATCAAGTTTGCTAGTCGGCTAGAGAGCTAGATTGCTAGTACAGATTTACAATTTGATTGCTATATACCTGCAATCAGCAAATGTTTTTTATATTGAATTTAAGAAATTGCATAGCAATTTTACTGCCCACTGAAAAACTGGCAGTCTTGTTTAAAAAAATCGTGTAACGATTTCATCATTAACTAGCCACTAGCAAACTGATCAACTTGCAATCTTTATTTAAGAAATTGCGTAGCAATTTCAACCTGTACTATTCTCTAATTAAACTTCTCTATTCTCTAGTTAAGATGTATATTCCATTGTTTCAACAATGCTATCAAATATCCTCTGCATATTCTCTTTGTACATTTGTCCCTTAACAAAGAATGAAAACCTTACATATACATCCCCACAATCAATAAAATACTCAAATGCAACATAATCTTTTTTTTCATGTTTTGTTTTTATAACATACTTAACAATATATCCATTATGATTATTTACCTTTATTTTATCAATACTGTAATTTCTAATTTCATTCTGCTTTTCAGATATTATTTTGCTATTATCTAGGAATTTCTTTAAATCTCCTCTTTTATTCCATACCTGTACAAATCCAAATATGCCGGATTTAACCGACTTAAACTCATTATGATAAATTATTTCATTGCTATTGAATTTTTTTTCACTTGTTTCCCACTGCTTGGGTAATTTATATTTCAATTTATCATTCAAAGCTGAATATTGTTCTAAAGGATTGAAATTCGACTGTATTAGCGATGCCATTTTTAATTTATTATCAAAATACATTTCTAATCCAAACATCATAATCATAAGTCCTATAATTATAATCATACCACCAATTTTTTTACCATTTACAACTAATATTTTCACTTTTCTCCCCCACACAACTTGCTTTAAGACATTTTTTAAAAATAAGAAGTCAAAACAGACCATACTTATCAAGTTATAAAATTCGTATTTTTGTCTAGATAATTATACGATTTTAAGAACTTTACAAGTATAGCATACTGACTAATTACTTTTTTTGAAAATGCCTAATATAAACACGATACTATATTAAACTATATGATTAAAAATCAAAAAATACAACAAAAAAAGTGCCATTAGGCACAATTAAACTAATTTTACTGCATGATGAGGACAAACTCTTACACACTTACCACAACCAATACAAGCATTTTGATCTATCACTGGTGTTTCAGCTTTAAGGAATCGCCTTTTTTGTGTAATCGCCTTAACAGGACAAACTCTTTTAACTGGACAAAATGGTGATCTATCACATTTGTTACTATCTATTACCGCTTTTTTCATATTAATTCACTCCTCTAATATTGTTTATACCCCTTATCGGTATATTTTATCATAAGTATTCATGTAATACAATAGCGAACTCATTTTGCTAAAACAAAACATCGAACTTCAGGTGCTAACTACACTCAACCTAAAACAAAAGCTTCAATTAACAAAATTTATAAAAAACTGCTCTAAATCATGAGCAGTTTTTTTATCATTTTTTCTTTACTGGAATTACTACAGTTGAATCTTTAATATCATAGAACATTATCCAATATCCTATATCTTTGTTATCCTTACATGGTATCCATGTCACAAAACCTGTTTTTCCACCATATGGCTGATCCGACTTAGATTTTGTGCCAGGTATTGCATAAACTAAATGCTTAAGCTTTCCATCTTTATCACATTTATATCCAACACAATAATGTTCATATCTTCTGATATATGAATAATAGCACAACATTGGATAGTAAATTACAGTGTACCTATCATAATCTGACATATCATACATAGTTTCAATATCTTCCACCGGAATTTTATACCATTTGCAGCGTTTTATTTCATCCGACATATAGTGTGGACTTTCATATCCTTTGACAAGAGTTTTAAAGAAATCTCCCATTATACCTATAGGATAAGCATCTCCTGTATGCTCATTATTTTCTTGTGATGAATTATATTCTCCATGTGATGAATGATGTTCTCCACTTCTATTTAAATTACTATCTAATTCAACATCATCACCGTTTTCAATATTTTCGATTTCTTCTTTATACTCATCATAATTAACTTCTATATTGTTACTATTACCTTCGTCAATTTTCTCTTCATTAACATACTCATCATTTTTAGATCTCATAGTTATATTTTCTTCTTTATTTTTTTCTTCCTCGGTTTTTTCTATTTCAATTTTTTCTTGTTCAGTTTTTTCAATTTCATATTCTTTCTCAATTTCTTCCTTTGTTTCATTTTTATTTCCATTTCTAACTTCATTTTCAGTTAAATATTCATTTGATACTTTGTTTTCTGTATATTCTTCTGATTCTTTAGATTCACTTATAGCTCCATCTTCTTTATTGCTTTCACTTTCTTCATCGCTTTCGTTTTTCTTATTGTTTTCATATTCAACAACATCTTTCCTTACATATTTACTTTCTGTTTGTCTATTAATTTCATATTTAACTTGTTCCTCAATCATTGCTTCATTTTTACTTTTAATTTTCTCGTACTCACTCTGTTTTATATTCTGCCCCGGTTTTTCATAAACTATTTCGCCTTTTTTATTTTCTATAGTCTCTTCATATTTTTCAAAAATATTCTCTTCCTTATCACTTTGTTCCTTATATCCAGATACCAATTCGAAATTTTTCCAACCCGTAGGTACATCTGAAGTAATAAAGCCACTCATAAGAGAAATAATATTTTTGTCTACTATCTTTACCAATGCAGCTCCAGCTATCTTGTCCATTGATAGCCCTGTACTAGCTATATCATCATTTTCATACTCATTTGATTGTTCTACTCGTCCATAATTATCAATAATAACTTTTCCTAAGTTAACTACTTTCTTTGTATCCTTCCTTGCACATATAAGTACCATATGATATGGTTGCATTTTTTCGCTTAAGTTTTGAATGTAATACGATACCTTACACTTACCATTTTTCTTTTCAAGTTTAACATATCCTGAAGGAGTCTTTCCATTATCACGAGCATATCCTTTTTCTTCTTCCTGTAATATTATGAAATATCTACTATAATTCTTTTTAGGTGCCACCTCTAATCCTCCCATACAACTTATTCCTTATAGTATATGAGAGATATTCAAAAAATTTAACCCTTATTGCAAATTTATATAGTTATTTTATAAGACTCCAGCTTCTATAAGCGAGAGTCTTATTATTTAGGAACATTTTATACTTGCAAAGTTCTTAAAATCGTATCTTTCCTTTTGTTTTTTTATACCAAGCCAACATCTCTGTAGATATATTTTTATCGATTCTATAAAACTCCCACTTCTACAAGTGGGAGTTTGAAGCTTTTTGCTTCAGGTGGAGTAGAGTCTCCAACTGAAGTCCCAATGTTTTGCTTTAGAAAAACAAGTTCACTGTCCTAATTCAATAGCTCATATATCGAGTTAGAAAGATTTGCAAATTCTTGAATAGTAAGAGTTTCTCCTCTTCTCTTTGGATCAATATCTGATTTTTGGAATGCCTCCATTAACATTTCCTTATTAAGTCCAATATTTTTCATACCATTCCACAATGTTTTCCTTCTCATACTAAATGACTGCTTAACAACCTTAAAGAATAATTTTTCGCTTTTTACACTAACCTTAGGTTTAGACAGTTTATTTAGCTTAATTACAATTGAATCTACTTTAGGACTTGGAATAAAAGCTGATGCTGGAACCTTTCTTATTATTTCAGTATCACAATAATATTGAGCTAAAAGTGTAAGTGCCCCATATTCCTTTGTACCAGGCTCTGCATTTATCCTTTCAGCAACCTCTTTTTGAATCATTATAGTCAAAGATTTAAAATTATATCCTTCAGTTAAAAATTTTGAAATAATAGGTGTCGTAACATAATAAGGAAGATTAGCAACAACCTTAACAGACTCTTCATTACCTATTATTTCATTAAAATCAACCTTAAGAGCATCTTCATTGATTATTTTAAAATTATCATGAATTCCAAGTTCCTGTTGCAAAATAGGTATAAGCTTACTATCAAGCTCTATAGCATAAACAAATTTTGCTCTTTTTAAAAGTTCATTTGTAAGCGTACCAACTCCCGGTCCTATTTCAATTACAAAATCATCTTTAGTTATATTTGCCGATTCTACAATATCCATTAAAACCGATTCATCAGTCAAAAAATTTTGACCTAAACTTTTTGTAAATCTAAAATTATATTTCTTAACAATATCACTTGTTGTTAATTTCCCCATATCCATTCTCCTTGTTTATTTTGTTTATAGCTTTTATAAATTCATCTCTTGAAATACCATAATTATTTAGCTTAGTTATAAATTGTGCAGCATTTGAATAACCTATACCCAATTCTCTGCCTAGCAATTCTCTCCTATCTTTAGCATTAATATCAGCTGTAAGTTTGAAAAATATCATATCATCAATAGTGAAATAGTCTCTTTTTTTCTTCACCTCAAATTTAGCATTTTGCAATGCCTTTAAAATAACCTCTGGCGAAGCATTTTCAACTCCTATATCTCCATCTTTTATTCCATCCCTCTGTGCAATATATGCATGTTTAACACCTGGAACCCTTTTGGAAATAATTTTTCTTATTTTCTCTCCAGCAAAATCTGGATCCGTAAATACTATTACTCCACATCTCTTCTGCGCTTCCTTTATTTTTTCTATAACTTTTGCATTTATTCCAAAACCACCTACAGCGATAATTTCGGCATCAACAGCTCTTTTTACAGCAGTAATATCATCTCTGCCTTCTACCACAATTACTTCTTTAATCATACTTTTCCTCCAATTTAAAAAATCATATATTTATTATACTATATTTTTTATACTTTACAATTTAGCATACTGACTAGTTATTTTTTTGAAAATGTCTAATTCTAAAAACAATAAAATACAGAGGACATTGAATACTTCCAACTATCCCCTGCTAACAACTTCTCTTGAAATATTTTTAGTCGCTATTTCACACACATGTATATTCTATCACACAATTTATCAATTCTCAATTTCCATATTATTCATAATAATAGTTTTTAAAGTTGTAGTTTTTATATTACTGACACTTTAATTATTATCAAACACACTTTAATATGCGACGAAACTTCAGCACTAGCAACTGACACTGACACCTTAATTATCATCAAACTAACATTCTAAAAAACTCAACTAAATTCATATCTTTGAGAAACTACTTTAAAATATAAACATTAACTGTTTTTATGCCCCATTTTATTGTTTCATAATAACTATTCACATATACATCTATTTTATTTCCCTTAATAGCTGAACCAGTATCTTCAGCAATTGCTAATCCATAACCTTCAACATATAACTTTGTTCCAAGCGGTATTACTCTAGGATCAACTGCTACTGTACTGTATCCATTTACATTTCTTCTAGCAATAGTATCTGTAAATGTTCTCCCATAATATGGTGCATCAGGCTTCCCGTCATTGTTTTCATCTACGGTATATGCAGTTGATTTGACTCTCAATTTCTTTATATATGCTAATCGTCTTCCCGAAGAAGTCTTGATAAAATTCATCGTTCCCTTAATTATAATTTTATTCACTGGTTCTTTTATAATTTTTTCACTCAGTTTCTCTCTAGAAACCTCCTTACCATCTTCATAAACTACCTTGTAACTTATAAGCTTTTCTCCATTTTCACCATTTTGAATAACTTTGCTTGTCCCTTTTTCATATTCATCACTATTCTTAATATCGGTTGTAAACTTAATTTCCTGTTTTTCATTTATTATCATTGTCTTAACTCTTTTAATATTAACAGACATATTTTGTTTAAGTTTTGTATGTTTTGATGGAGTGACAATATCCTCATCTCCAAGTTTGATATTCTCAGAACAGAGCATATCATAAACATCATCTGCTGATGATAATACTTTCATGCATTTACCATCAACATTCACATTAACTTCTACAGCTTTTTTAATGTATATATTTTTGCCATCCTTAATAGCACTTTGCAAATCAACTGATACTTTATCTTTGTTACCTACCCTAATGTTCTTATCTTTAAATACATCACCATACTTTTGACTAAAAGTAGTTACAGTTGTTGTTTCATTATCAATATTTATAATTATTGTCTTTCTCAAGCTAAATACAACACAAACTATATAAATACTTCCTACCACCAATGAGATCAATCTTATGTCGAAAAAATTTTTGAATTTATTATTTGCTTTTTTCTCCATCAAACTCTCCCTTCAATAAAAATTAATATCGCTCTAAACACTCAATAGATATAATACTAATTTAGATTATTTTAAATATTTAATAACACATTAGCATTTGATATGGTTTGTTTTTCAACTTCTTCTGATGATACATTTTTGATTTCTGCAATCTTTTTAATGACATACTTAATGTAATCTGATTTATTCCTTTTACCTCTAAAAGGCACAGGAGCCATATAAGGACAATCTGTCTCAACCAACAATTTATCTAATGGAACCTCTCTAACAACATCTATAACTTTCTTTGCATTCTTAAATGTAACCACACCAGTTACACCAATAAAATACCCCAATTTTAAACATTCTTTTGCAAATTCTACACTTCCTGAAAAGCAATGTACAACTCCTTTTACATTTGGAAACTCCTTCATAATATCTAATGTATCACCATGTGCTTCTCTATCATGTATAACTACTGGTAAATTTAGTTCTTCTGCCAATCGCATCTGTTTTCTAAAAACCTCTTTCTGTATGTGTCTTTCTGGATTATCTTCATAATAATAATCCAATCCTATCTCACCAATAGCCCTAACCTTGCTATTATTTTTGGACAATTCCCTTAATTCTTCAATAACATTATCATCAAATTTATCTGCAAATTCGGGATGAATGCCTACTGCAGCATACATAAAGTCATATTTATTTGCAAGCTTTACAGACATTCTCGTTCCTTCTAGTGACGAACCACAATTTAAAATACCAATTACGCCGTTTTTATTTATTTCATTAATAACTTCTTCCCTATCTTTATCAAAAGCATAATCATCATAGTGTGCATGTGAATCAAAAATCATTTTATTTTTCCTCCTATATTTCTATTAGGCATTTGAAAGAAAATAATAGGCTAGCATACTGACTAATTATTTTTTTGAAAATGCCTTACATAATAGCATTTATTACTGGTGACAATATTCCCATTATACAACCTAACAATGCCCCTAAAAGAGTTATAGCTCTCAATTCCTTACTAGCAATTTCAAATATAATCTGTTCTGCATAAGTAACATCAAATCCGTTTATTTTTTCCTCAATAATTTTAGATATGTTGAGCAATTCAACCACATCAGCTGCTTCATTTTCAATAAATTTATTGTATAGTTCTTCTATAACACTTGAAACAATAAGCGTTATTTTTTCTTTATCATCACTTAATAACTCATCAATAGGCATATTTATAATTTTATTTATTGCATTTGATACTAATTCTTTCACCTTTTCTTCAAACAATGCATTATCTACATAATCATTAATATATTTCATCACAATATCATCAATTATTTTAACTAAATCTATATCCATTTTATATAACAATTCATTCACAGATTCATTTTCTAAAATCTTATTCTCAATATTCTTATATATGCTTGAAACAATTTGCTCGTTGGCAATATTACTCATTATCATTCTAACAATGCTCTTAACATTATCGTTTTTAATGTCCTCCGGAATACTTGATATTATATCCGATAACTTATTATCTAAAACTTTTAAAACAATATCAATAGAAATTTCTGCAATTTCATCTTGATTTTCTTCCTTGTCGAGCATTTCATCGATTGATGGTATTATTTTTTGATATATGGAATTTGGATTGACAAACATTGCAATCATAGGATTTAAATTAGAACTTATTATATTTGATATAGCTTCCTTGATTTTTGTCTCTGTTCTTTCCTTCTTCAATATATTTTTAATTTCATATGCTATATTTGATTTATTGTTATAGATGTTAACCTTTATGACCTCAATTAATGACTCTGGTAGCATTTCCTTTATTGTTACATTGCTATATTTTAAATTTTCAATCTTACACATTATAAATTCTGAAACAGTATCATTCATATTATCTGAATTTATATATGCTTGAGTTTCAGCTAATATTTTATCTTTTAGTGATATAAAGTTTTCATTCTCTAATATAATATTTGGGTTTTGTGACAAAACATCATTTGCTTTATTTCTAATAAAATTTGATATTTTGCTCTTAATATCATCTTTCCTAATAGTTTTTATCAATAAATCACTTATTTTAGTATCAATATGTTCTCTTAAACCATCAAGTTTTCCACTAGATAATTGTTTCATCTTTTCATCAATTGTAATTTTAGAAGAATATATGCTATCTACTTTTCTTTTAACCCACATTTTTAATTGTTTATTCATATTTTCACTGCACAAAGAATCTACTATGGTTTCTTTTGTCAATAGATGTTTACCAATAGCCTCTCCTACACTTTTAGCTATTCGTGGAGTCTCCTTTGGAATCAATCCTGGTGTAAATGGTATTTTAATACCTAAAAATCTCTTTTCAGTATATGGTCTAAAAAGCATCTTTATAGCTAACCAATTTGTTACATATCCTATAATAGCACCTATCAATGCTGCAACTAAAAACTTCAAAATTACCCCTCCTCGCACAATTTGATAAGGTATCTTCAAAAATAACTAACTAATTTTCTTTCAAATACCTAAATCACTTAGAATATTATATCACTTTTTGGCGAATATAGGCAAAAACATATTAAAAAACACAATTTTTAATATGCTATAACCATTCTTCATTCCCCTGTAAATCTGCACAAACATACTCATTAATATTTTATATATATATCAAAATATCTTACTCCTTGTATATCTTCCTGTGTATAAGAAATTGAATAAGAATGCACCTTACTATTTTTATAAAGCATTAATTCTACGTCTTTTAAATCTATATTTATAACCTTCAAGCTTAACTTTTTAACATTATTATCTATTGCTTTCTTTATAGTCTTTGAAAGCTCATCTTTATCTTTGACTAATTTATATAAATCACCATCACTATCATATTCAGGTATATTTATATTCAAATTAGAATATTCAGTACTTGTACAACTAGTATAATCAGTTTTTGTCCATTCATGATCTTTTTCAATCATTCCATCAGTTATATTAAAATATGTATGATATAGCTTGTCCTTACCGTCATTATATAAAGGGTCATCCCACGTAACATCAACATGATAATACTTTCCTTGAATATTAACAATATTCCATGCATGTCCTTCTTTTGAGCCATTATATATACCATATCCTACTATAATGCTACATTCAATTCCTGCTTTGTTGCAAAGCCGTTTCATAGCTTCTGCATATCCCTCACATACTGCTTTTCCTTCCATAATAATACCGTAAGCCGTATAGGATGTATATGGCATTTTTTCGTCACTTTCAGCAAAAATTCTCCTATCGTATTGTGCATTATTTACTATATAATCATGTATAGCTAATTCTTTTTCATAGTCTGTCATGTGTGGTTTAATTATTTTAGCTATAATCTCATCTTCCCTTTTGATAAGTTTATCTACCTTTTCCTTCACTTGCTCATCAGTAGCATTATTATAATAACGTTCAAATTCCCATAGTTTAGTGTTTCTCCAATATTTATCAATATGATTACTATTCTTTTCTCCTTTTATAGTAAAAATATATTTTGTTGCTTTTGAATTAAACTCACCACTCTCCGATTTAATTCCATTATTTATAATCATTTCATAAGTAACACCACTCATATAAGGTTTAATTGGAATAACTTTTACCGTATTATTGTTTTTATCGAGCTTAAGTTCAACAGGCTTCAAGCTTTTATTCATTTTATCATATACACATATATTACTATAAATGTACTTTTCATCTAAAGGCTTATTGAATTTGACAGTCCACACCTTGCTACTATCAACCTTATCTTTTGCATATATGACACTTTCCGCAAAAGCTATTTTTGATAACAGTGTCAAACAAAACATCAATATAAATATAAACTTGCTTAATTTATTTAAGTTTTTCATTATTTTCCACCCCCAATTATATTATATAATACTTTTTACAACTCTTATAAAATCATTTAAAGGTTTTAATTCCTCCATTCCATCACTCCTCCATATACTTATATCATATATTAATTCTTATTAATTTGTAAAACAAAAAGGAAACAGAAATATACACTCCCATTTAACATCATGTCAAAAATGTTATATAATGGTTATATAACAAATTATGCTGTAACCCTTAATTTAATGGAGGTCAAAATGAAAAAATCAAAACACTTTAAACTGATAAGTTTACTAATATCACTGGTTATTATATGGATTATAACCGTTGGATGTTCAGCTAATGAAAATTGCAATACTTCTACTACAAAATACAACAATCAAAATTCTGCTGCAGCTTCAAACATTCAAACAAATAACCAAAATAATAACCCAAATTCAACTAATAACACTAATACTCAAAAAAACAACTATAAAAACAATGAAAACACCAATAAGAGCAACACAAGTAATAAAA
Source organism: Clostridium tepidiprofundi DSM 19306 (assembly GCF_001594005.1). GTDB lineage: Bacteria > Bacillota > Clostridia > Clostridiales > Clostridiaceae > Clostridium_AC > Clostridium_AC tepidiprofundi. The sequence goes on from NZ_LTBA01000024.1 coordinate 28,093, forward strand.
ACAATACAAATGAAACAACTATAAACAATTCCAAAGATAATAACACATCTGCAAAAGATAAAAAATCATCCATTAAAATAACAATAGCAAATAAAGAATTTGATCTATCAGTTCTGTTAAACCCAAAAGATGTACAAAATCTTGATAATTGGCAGTTATCATTGCTTAGAAATGCCTATTATGCAAAACATGGATACAAATTCAAAATGGGAAAATACTCTAACTATTTTTCTAAGTACGATTGGTATATCCCCAAATATGATGATGTAGAAAATTTCATTACTGATAGTGATACTAAAAATATTAATTTATTATTGGAATTAGAAAAAACTTTCTCTCAAAATTGTATTGATAATATAATAGTTAATGAAAAAAATAATGGAGAAAATGATACATTTTATCTTGGAATGAAGATGGAAGATGCATTAAAAAAGTTAAAAGAACTAAAATTAGATTCAAAATTAAAAATTTCTCAAATTAACGAAGATAATTTTCTATGTAACTGTCATAATTGCAAATATCCTCAAAATATTATTTATGTAGAAAAAGAACTATATTCACATACTAATGATAAAATTAAACTTACTTTAAAATTTGATGTTAAAAATCATAAATTATTTAGCATTAAATTATATAGTATTTATCCTGACAGTATTTCAACATCATTAGGCTTAAAAACAGGAGATACCTTTGAAAATATGAGAACACTATATGGCAATAACTATATTTCCTATGGGAATAATCGTTTTTTACCTGAAACAGATATCAATAATGGCATAAAGTATTGCAAATGTACACACAGTTGCGAATATAAAATAAATGATTATTATTTCAGAGTCTTTTTTGCGGGAAATGACACAGTAACAGGATGGGAAATATCAAAATTTAAAATACAAAAAAGGGTTTGGATTGGCAATAAATATTTTTGTCTTTCTTGTGCATTAAAACCAGAATCTTTAAAAGGCTTAGACAAAAACGATTTAGCAAAACTTAGAAATGCATATTACGCAAAATATGGATATATATTTAAAACTAAAGAATATAGTGGTTATTTTTCTGGTATGTATGATTGGTATACCCCTCAATATGATAATGTAGATAGCTTACTTACAGAGACTGACAGAAAAAATATCGATTTAATTTTAAAATTTGAAAAAGCTCTCTGTGAAAATTGAAAATTTCTATAAGTTTTATCTGCATTCTCCCCTTTCGTATTTGTTGTCATTGAAAGTTCAAAATTATCACCATATTTTTGTCTTATATAGGAAATATTACATCATTCACAGTAATATTTCCTTTTTTACCCTTATAAATCAAAACTAAAGCCAAATTTTATTTAACAATGTAGTAAAAATGTTATATAATGGTTATATGGCAAATTATGCTGTAACCCTTAATTTAATGGAGGTAAAAATGAAAAAATCAAAACACTTTAAACTGATAAGTTTACTAATATCACTGGTTATTATATGGATTATAACCGTTGGATGCTCAGCTAATCAAAATTGCAATACTTCTACTACAAAAGATAATAGTCAAAATTCTACTGCAGCTTCAAACATTCAAACAAATAACCAAAATAATAACCTAAATTCAACTAATAGCACTAATACTCAAAAAAACAACTATAAAAACAATGAAAACACCAATAAGAGCAACACAAATAATGAAAATACTACTAAAAACAATACTGAAAACAACACAAATGAAACAACTATAAACAATTCCAAAGATAATAGCACATCTGCAAAAGATAAAAAATCATACATTAAAATAACAATAGCAAATAAAAAATTTGACCTATCAGTTCTATTAAACCCGAAAGATGTACAAAATCTTGATAATTGGCAGTTATCCTTGCTTAGAAATGCATATTATGCAAAACACGGATATAAATTCAAAATAGGAAAATACTCTAACTATTTTTCTAAGTACGATTGGTATATCCCCAAATATGATGATGTAGCAAACATGCTGTGCAATACTGATATTGATAACATCAACCTTATTCTTAAAATTGAAGGTAATTTTAATGCATTGTATTCAAAACTAAGTGAAAAAGAATCTCTCTTGTCTGGCTTGTGGTTTAGTAATGATTCTCTTTATGACTGTTCAAGATATTACTTCTTTGATGATAGAACATATGCATACTTCCCAAAATATAAATATAATTCAACTTTAAAAGAAGGAGAAAAAAGACTAGAATGCATTTTAGGTAATTGGTATATTATTGGCAATAAAATATATCTTATTGAAAAAGGAAAGAACTTTTTGTATGGAATAGAGCATACTAAATTAACAAGTGAAACCCAAAAATTTCAATATAAAATATTAGGCGGTATTCCTAAAAAAACAAGTATAAATGATTTAAATGTAAAAACTATTTCATTGTATTCAAAAAATCGAACTAAACTATACAACAATATAACTATTGAAAATAATGCTTACTATTCGAATAACAATTTAGTAAATGCACTTAGTAAAAAAAGCTCTTTAGAATATCTAAAAACACCAGCATCATGGGCTGAATATTATTATTTAAAAGATAAATATTATCTTACTGAAAACCAAATAAAAATATTGCTCCATACTATTAGAGAAAAATATACCAAATTCCTGTATGATAATAGGTCTAATATTGAGATATATGATACACTAATAGACTTTACACATAAAAATGATAAGATATTTAAAGATTTATCCATAGAAGCTCTTAAACAATTTTTAGGTAATCCAACAAAAACCGGTGCAACATATGACACTGAGGGTGAAGTCAAAGAAAAATATTATGATGGTATAATATTTTTTTATGATAGTGTACAACCACGAGCTAGTGTACTTATTGATTCCGATAAATTCAGTTTATCTTGTGGAATAACTGTTGGAGATACTATTGATGATATATCATCAAAATCTAATATAGATAAATCAAAACTTTATATTAAATCAATCAATATACATGTTCCATGGAAATCAGAGATTAAAAATTGTGATAATGAAATTTATTTGACATCATATGATATTTATTCATCAAACACACAAATTTATATATATTTGAAAAACAATAAAATACAAAAAATATATATTTCTGTAGACCCTGTAACTATTTTTGTGTATCCTAAGACTTCTTTTTAAATCAATTTCTCAACATTTCTTTCACCATTTTTGATATAGAATGACCTCTTCTTGAATAATTTTCCTATATGAATTATTTCCAAGAAGAAGTCATTTTTATAGAAATAGCCCATAAAACCTCCGTTGCTTGTCTCGGAGGTAGTTCATGCTATATATTATGCAACTGCTTGTAATTTCTTAAATTCTTCAGTTTTTAATATTTCCTCATAAGAACCACTTTTTATAATTTTCCCATCCTCCATAAGAAGAATTTCATCAAATTGATTTAGTTGCTCAGACAATTTATGAGTAACAATAATTATTGTTTTATCTTCCATAGCTAGTAAAGCATTTTGTAATATTTGTGTTATATTCACATCTGTTGCTGAAAATGGTTCATCCATAACACAAATTGGTGTATCAGCTGTTAACATACGCATAATGCTAAGAACTTGTTTCTCCCCTCCACTTAAGAGTTGGCAATTTTGTTTTTCTTTTATTACGTCCATTATCTTAGTTTGAAACATATTTGTAATTCCATCAAGTTTAGATGATGAGTATGATGAAAATATAGTAACATTATTATAGAAGTTTTCTGCAAATATATGCTCATTCTGATTGATGCAACACATAATATCTGCAGTATCAATAGAATTTAAAGATTTTCCATCTACTAATATGTCTCCTGTTTTAGGTTTCATATACTTCATAAGTAATTTTATTATAGTAGATTTTCCAGAACCACTATGACCAATCACTGCATATTTTTTCCCTTTTTTAAAAGTATAAGAGACATTTTGTAAAGAAAAATTTTTATAATGAAAGCTCACATTATCAAATACAATATTCTCTTCAAATTCTTTCATAACTTCCAAATCATGAGGTGTATTGTTTCTAATATATCCCATAACTCGTTCCTTAGTTCCCTTTATAGAATTAATGGCATTAATATCATTTAATATGTCTTGAAGAGGGTCTAGAAAACAGCCAACATATCCAAATGTTGCCACAGCTGTACCCACTGTAATTTCACCCTTTAATAGTAACTTACCAGCTATAATAAATGCTAAAAACTTTACAAAATACATCGACATTTCATATATTGTTAATGATAACACCTTAAACGCTCCAAAAGTAAATCTTTTATCTGCAGTAGCCTTAAGAACTTTCTCATGTTCATTATTAATATTAGTTCTTGTCCTCCTTTGGATTAAAGTAAACCCTTCAAGAAAATCTTTAATACGAGATACATATACCCCTTTTTGTTTCAAATAATCATTTTGTTTATTTGATAATTCTTTTCCAGTAATTTTAGGGATAAATATAGTAACTAAAGACATAAAAAGTATTGCAGTTGCAATTCTCCAATCAACATATACAAATAAAATAACACTATAAATAATAAGGTTGATAATAGATCTGATTAAATCAATAGACGGCTGTAAGTAACTTTGCTGAATTTGAGTTATATCATTACCTTGAATTGAAATATATTCACCGATATCTCTAGATGAAAATTCTTCATAATTATAATTAAAGACATTTCTAAAAAAGCCTCTTTTAAGTGCTACCTCAAAACCTATAATACCTCTATATGTATATATCGAAGATATGTAAGAGCATAAAGAATATCCTATGATACAAGCAAAAAATAAAATAGTAAGTAAAGTGAATGAATATCTTACATGCCCCTCTTGTGATATCATGTCAATCAATAATTTTTGAATATATGGAATAAATGCAATAATTCCAGTTGATAACGCATCTAATAAAAGTTGAATAACAATAAAAAATCTTATTTCATAAATATATTTTTTCATAATTATATCCACTCCTTATTTTTAAGAGGATGTACTTTGTAGTGTTATATCTTTGCCTGAATAAGTATCTATTCTTGTTAAAATCAATATTAATATAAAGAATTGTAAGCGCAAAAAATACCATATCTAATATTATTTATATACGCAAATACTATATCGCAATATATTAAAAATGGAACATAGTTATTGAATATATACTAAATTTTGTTAACTTTATAAATATATTATTATTGAAGTTACTGTAGCATTAATTGTATGCACAATTGGCCAATAAAATATGTTAACATAATGACATTCTCTATTTTTGTTATATTTCCTTCTTTTATTTAAATTTTTAATAAAAAAACATTTGCTGAAAATTAAATTTTTCAGAATATAAATCCCCATCTTTTTCCTTATTGTCTCCATGTTCTTATACATTATGTTCTGTACCATATTTGCTATTATTATAAATTTTATTATCTCTTCTTTCCTTTTTTACCCTTATAAATCAAAACTAAAGTCAAGTTTCATTTAACAACATGGCAAAAATGTTATATAATGGTTATATGGCAAATTATGCTATAACTCTTAATTTAATGGAGGTCAAAATGAAAAAATTAAACCACTTTAAACTGATAAGTTTACTAATATCACTGGTTATTATATGTATTATAACCGTTGGATGTTCAGCTAATCAAAATTGCAATACTTCTACTACAAAAGATAATAGTCAAAATTCTGCTACAGCTTCAAACATTCAAACAAATAACCAAAATTCAACTAATAACACTAATACTCAAGAAAACGACAATAAAAACAATGAAAACAACACTAAAAGCAACACAAATAATGAAAACAATACTGAAAACAGTACAAATGAAACAACTATAAACAATTCCAAAGATAATAACACATCTGCAAAAGATAAAAAATCATCCATTAAAATAACAATAGCAAATAAGGAATTTGACCTATCAGTTCTATTAAACCCGAAAGATGTACAAAATCTTGATAATTGGCAGTTATCCTTGCTTAGAAATGCATATTATGCAAAACACGGATATAAATTCAAAATGGGAAAATACTCTAACTATTTTTCTAAGTACGATTGGTATATCCCCAAATATGATGATGTAGCAAACATGCTGTGCAATACTGATATTGATAACATCAACCTTATTCTTAAAATTGAAGGTAATTTTAATGCATTGTATTCAAAACTAAGTGAAAAAGAATCTCTCTTGTCTGGCTTGTGGTTTAGTAATGATTCTCTTTATGACTGTTCAAGATATTACTTCTTTGATGATAGAACATATGCATACTTCCCAAAATATAAATATAATTCAACTTTAAAAGAAGGAGAAAAAAGACTAGAATGCATTTTAGGTAATTGGTATATTATTGGCAATAAAATATATCTTATTGAAAAAGAAAAAAACTTTTTGTATGGAGTACAGCCTACTAAATTAACAAGTGAAACCCAAAAATTTCAATATAAAATATTAGGCGGTATTCCTAAAAAAACAAATATAAATGATTTAAATGTAAAAACTATTTCATTGTATTCAAAAAATCGAACTAAACTATACAACAATATAACTATTGAAAATAATGCTTACTATTCGAATAACAATTTAGTAAATGCACTTAGTAAAAAGAGCTCTTTGGAATATCTAAAAACACCAGCATCATGGGCTGAATATTATTATTTAAAAGATAAATATTATCTTACTGAAAACCAAATAAAAAAAATACTCCACAATATAAGAAAAATATACGATAAATTTCTTTATAGTACAACCAATGTAGGAATATATGATACTCTGATAAGCTACACAAATAAAAATAATAAAATATTCAAAAACTTAGCTACGAATACCCTAAAAGAACTTTTAGGTCCTCCAATTAAGACCAGCAAAATATATGAAGATATCGAAATGAAATATTATGATGGTATTATATATTATGATTGTTATAGTGATCCAGCACTTCTTACTGATAGTATGCTTATCACTTCCGATAAATTTAGTTTATCTTGCGGAATAACTATCGGAGATACCCGTGATGATGTCTTTTCAAAACTTAATGCGGATAAATCTAAACTTCTTAGACAACCTAAGCTAGATGACCCAGCACTATTTTCAGTATTTAGTGTAAAAGACTGTGATAGTATACTTGAATTTTTCACATATTCTATTTATTCAACTAACAAAATAATTGATATATATTTTAAGAATAATAAAGTAAAAAAAATATTTATACTATTGCAAAAAGATTCAGTCCCTAATTTAAAATAGTATACCACTTAATCATATTTTTGAAATGAAAGATATCCACAAAACCATAAGAATTTTAATTATCACTATACTAAAGATACATTGCAAATAATGCTATAGAATTCTTTCTCCATTCATGACATAGAATGACTTCTCCTTGAATAATTTTCATATATAAATTATTCAAGGAGAATAAGTTATTTTTATTAAGTTTTACAAATTTTTATACCATGAAATTCAATAGTATTTGAGTCAAAGCTATTATCTAAAAATATATGGCTATAATTTAGTAATTTAAAATAATTTTTAATTATACCCACTTTATAGTTTTTATCTTTCTATAAACTTCATTAATTTTATCTTTTCTAAATGTAAATTCAAATACTTCCCCTTTCGTTGGTTCTAAATTTTCAATCGTTATCATATTTCCATTTATCTTCATTTTATCTACATTATCCTACATTCGTATTTGTTGTCATTGAAAGTTCAAAATCATCACCATATTTTTGTCTTATATAGTAAGTAAGAGGAAATATTACATCCTTCACAGTAATATTTCCTTTTTTACCCTTATAAATCAAAACTAAAGTCAAGTTTCATTTAACAGCATGGCAAAAATGTTATATAATGGTTATATAACAAATTATGCTGTAACCCTTAATTTAATGGAGGTAAAAATGAAAAAATCAAAACACTTTAAACTGATAAGTTTACTAATATCACTGGTTATTATATGTATTATAACCGTTGGATGCTCAGCTAATCAAAATTGCAATACTTCTACTACAAAATACAACAATCAAAATTCTACTGCAACTTCAAACATTCAAACAAATAACCTAAATTCAACTAATAGCACTAATACTCAAAAAAACGACAATAAAAGCAATGAAAACACCACTAAGAGCAACACAAGTAATGAAAATACTACTAAAAACAATACTGAAAACAGTACAAATGAAACAACTATAAACAATTCCAAAGATAATAACACATCTGCAAAAGATAAAAAATTATACATTAAAATAACAATAGCAAATAAAAAATTTGACCTGTCTACTCTCTTAAATGCAGAAGATGTACAGGATTTGAATGACTTCCAGTTATCCTTGCTTAGAAATGCATATTATGCAAAACACGGATATAAATTCAAAATGGGAAAATACTCTAACTATTTTTCTAAGTACGATTGGTATATCCCTAAGTATGATGATGTAGCAAACATGCTGTGCAATACTGATATTGATAACATCAACCTTATTCTTAAAATTGAAGGTAATAAAAAATCAGAAGAAAATATAGACAGTAACAACAAAGTATCCTCATCAAAAAATACAAATAAATATAAAGGATTTATATTCCCAAATAGTAATAAAAAACTCATATCAAATGAAGAACTTAACTATTGCGACAAATTTACTCTTCTATTAGCCAAGAACGAATTATTTGCTCGTAAAGGCTATAGATTTAAAAACAAACAATTATTAAACTATTTTAGTAATATGAGTTGGTATACTCCAAATGATAATGTTAAAAATTCAGTAGACGAACTGAACGAAATAGAAAAGAAAAATCTAGAATTGATTAATGAAAAATATAATAATCTTTATTATTCATTAGGAGCTAAAGATAATACCTATGAAATAAACACTAAAAGAGATTTAAATAACGATGGTATAAAAGAGAATATAAATATTTTATTTAAGAAAGATCCTTTAAATCCTTCTTTTAACTCATGGCATGAATATGATTTTACAATAAATTCAAATGGTAAAAAATACACATTCAAAGACACAGAATCAAATTTATATGCAAATCTATTCTTTGCTGATTTTGATGTAAGAGATGATTCTATAGAATTCTATGTAGTTGCAGATGGTTCTAGCGGTCTCTCTACTACTATTATATACCAATTATCAGAAAACGGTATTAAAGAATTACTTAGATTTGATGGTCGTATAATTAGTTATGATGGTAAAGGTAATATATATACTTTTTATAACTTTACAAATGATAAAAACAAAGTACTATTAAGCTATTATAATCTAAAAAAAGGTATTCAATATGTTAATGCTGATAAAGTTATTGGCAAGTATTTGAAGTATGACTATCATTTGATACTTTATAAATCAAAAAATGTTCATTTTAGTCTTAACTATTATAATGAATATGACAAAAAATCTATAACTCAAAAACTTAGGAATGGTGACATAGTTAAAATAACCGACATAAATGAGCCCCTAAAAATAGTTTATGTAGATTATATGGATTATATTGATGCAGATTATGATAAAGTAATAAATATACCTATAAAGGTAAAAACAAAAGATGGTTTAACTGGATGGTTACTTTATCCTAATGGTGGAGCTTAAAATAGTTGTATATTAATTTTATACAACTAAGTGCTATATCGATTTATTACAAATAAACTGATATAGCACTTTTTAAACTAGTTGAATGATAAGTTATTTGAATAATAAAAACTTTGTATTGCTATAGATTAAGCTTGTATATAATATTAAAATAGCTACTAATCCACTAAAGAAAGTAATCTATATACTTTATAGCCATACTTTCTTATATAATAAGGGCTAAATGGATGTATTCGAGTCTTAGGTGGTGTTTGTTCATAACAAATAAAATCACCATTTTCAGCTGTTCGTACATAAAGGAAAGTATGAGTATCTTTAACAAAAGCATCTCCTGGTTCTAACTCTTTCTCTCCAAGTGAAAAATGTATTGTATCAGGACTGTCCTCAATCTCATAAGTAGTCATCCTCTTCATACCCCATGCGAAGCTAACAAAGCCAGAACAGTCATTACCATATTTAGGCATAGTTGCACTTTCATCTGGGTACTTATCATCCCTTTTATATCCTGACACATAGAAATCTTCTTTCTTTAATGCTTCTTTAAAACTTGTTAAATTAGTCTGATGTTCAGTCATAGAATAAGGTATACCTTTTACTGGTACTCCAGCAGGAAACGTATGATCATTTCTCCATCCCTCTAAATCCTTTTTAGGAGTCCACGTAAAATCAATCATGGCTTTAGCTCTATCTAAGATTTGTTTTTGAACATATTCCTTAGTATTATGATTTTTCCCAAACTCTTTCACAGTCATACATCCTAAACATCCATCCTCACAGAAGTTTAGCACTTAAAAATTTTTTAGGTTGATAGCCCATTGATTTATAAGAATTTAAGAATAATCAGTGGAAATATGAGATTTTCCGATTTTTACTGGAAATTATAGAGAAAAAAGTTGCAAAATAAAAGCATCCTTTTTATAATAGTTTTGTCTAAAAACTCACACAAAAAGGATGCTGATAAAATGAGCAAAAGTTATTTGAAACAATTACTCACCTATATTAATAAGGTATACCATATAGGTGAAAAAATCAATACCTTAAAAGATAAAAGAGTAAAATCAGAAGTAAAAATTTCAACAATTACTTTTATAGTATTATTTGGATTTATGCTTCAAATAAGAAGTTTCAATAGATTAGACCATTGGCTTGAAAAAGGTAAATTTAAAAAAGTGTTACCTAAAAAAACTAGAACTCCACGCATTGACGCTGTCAGGCGGTGTTTCAGTGGTTTTGATTTAGATGGATTAAAAGGAATTCATAGTCATATAATTAAAACCACTATAAAAAATAAGGTTTTTAGAGGTGGTACTATAGATGGGTTAAAGGTTGTTGCAATAGATGGTGTAGAGCTATTTGAAAGCACAAAAAAATGTTGTGATAAATGTCTTACAAGAGTTGATAAAA
>NZ_LTBA01000025.1 GCF_001594005.1 Clostridium tepidiprofundi DSM 19306
CTGTGAACTACTTCGACCACAAGGGTACGAAGCTTCTTTATAGAAAGTTTGCTGTTTAAGTTTCCTCTAACAAAAGTTAGATAGCCTTATTTCTATGGGCGAGAACACTTGCCCTTATCGCTCATAGCGTAAGCTAACTTGGGAATACATTAGGTTGCGATACCTTGTATATTTTACGCATAGAAGGATTACTCTATGCAACCTTATATATACAGTTATCAAAGAACTATAATACTAACGATTTAGTATTTGTGCCAGTGACCTAATCTTGCATAATGTATGTCAAACGTTGGTATGCCAACATCCATAATAGCAAAGGCTATCCCTTATTTTTCAAAGGGCAGATTAGCTACCTGCATACAGGTGTTAGGGTGACACTTATACTATAACAGTTTTCTTAAATAATAACCATATCGAATGGTTATTATTTAAAGTCCTTACATCCACAGGCACAAGGCACAGTGGTTTTACGGACTAAATTATAAAACTTTCAGTTATATAATTAGAAGTTTGAAGTTTTTTATCTATTCCATAAGACTCCTACTTCTATAAGTGGAAGATTGAATTTTTTGCTAAATCGAAATGAATTCACTTAAAAAGAAAAAAGTGAGTGTAATTTCTTCACCACAACACATAAAATCACACTCACTCATATAAAACACAATTAATCATTTTGCCATCTTTGCTAATCATAAATATCAATTTTGGTTATTCTTCATTTTCTGGTTTTACATTCTTGTTCATTAAACTATTAATGTAATTTAATCTTTCTTCTAGTATTTCTTTTTCTTGTCTAAGTAAAGTTTCTTCACTAACACCATAATAGCCATTTGTGCCATACCAACGGCAAAAACCACCGCCTCTTCTGAAACCTCTTCCTAGACCTCTACCGAAACCTAATCCTCTTCCTAAACCTCTACCAAAATACCCTATTTCATTTGCATTTGTTTGATTTACACTATTTGAAGTACATTTTCCTAGTCCTCTTCCTGTCATTGGTCCCATTCCATTTGGACCTGTTCCATCTAATCTTGGCATTATTATTACCTCCCTCCTATAATTTTTTTATCTACCAAAACCTCTGCCTAATCCTCTGCCAGCTCCTCTTCCTGCTCCTCTTCCTGCTCCTCTGCCTAGACCTCTTCCAATTCCTCTACCTAATCCTCTTCCTAAGCCTCTACCAAAGTATCCCATTTCATTTGTATTTGTTTGATTTACATTATTTGAAGTACATCTACCTAATTCTCTTCCTGTCATTGATCCCATTCCATTTGGACCTGTTCCATCTAATCTTGGCATTGTTATTACCTCCTTAAATTTTAATAAATTATTTTTAATGGCATATGCCCTATACTGATATTCTAATACCGTAATGGGTATATGTCAATAATAAATTTGCTTGTATTTTCTTATATTTCTTTAAAATTTTAATTTACATATGTTTTCCTCCAAATTTCTTCCATTTTCTTTTGATATTTTAAAATTTTAGACTTTGACTTTCTTTGACCTTTGTATTATTATTTAAGCATGAAATAGATAATAACAATTATAAATTTGTGAATACTATTAATATAAAATTAATATGAAGGAGGGTTTTACTATGTTTGATATGATTCCTTACAGAAAAAACAAAAATTTAGTTACAAGAGATGATATGTTTGAACAGTTTTTTAACAACTTTTTTGATAATAGTCTTTTAGAACCATTTAATTTTGCTAAAAATTCATTTAAGGTAGATTTAAAAGAAAATAATGATAACTATGTTGTAGAAGCTGATCTTCCTGGGGTAGACAAAAATAATATAGATATTACTTATGAAAACAATTACTTAACAATTAGAGCTAAACGTGAAGATAAAATCGAAGAAACCAAAGACAATTATATACGTCATGAAAGACATTATGGAGAATTTAGAAGAAGTTTTTATATTGATAATGTTGATGAAAATAATATTCAAGCAAGTTTCAATAATGGCGTCTTAAATATTACTCTCCCTAAATTATCAGATGACAATAATAAGATAAAGAGAATTAACATTAACTAACATTTAACAAAAACACGGCAAACATATGTTGCCGTGTTTTTTTCTATTACATATTATGACTATTATCAATTTTACAAGTCTACCAGTTATAGATGCGGAAAATTGAAGCTTTTGCCTTAGCAAAACAAGTTTATTATATTTTAAGCACTTTACAAGTATAATTTACTGATGAACCAAATCCAGCCTTCCAAATTTACTATATTGACCTAACCATGCAAGTTTAACCGTTCCTACTGGACCATTTCTCTGTTTAGCTATAATACACTCTGCAACATTTTTTTCTTCTGTTTCACTATTGTAATATTCATCTCTATATAGAAACATAACTAAGTCAGCATCCTGTTCTATTGATCCAGACTCTCTAAGGTCTGAAAGCATAGGTCTATGATCTGCTCTTTGCTCAGGTGCACGAGATAACTGTGAAAGAGCAATAACAGGACACTCCATTTCTTTTGCAAGTGCTTTAATAGATCTTGATATTTCAGATACTTCCTGCTGTCTGCTTTCACTTTTTCTGCTTCCTGACATAAGCTGAAGATAGTCTATTACAATCATATCAATACCATGCTCTAATTTCAGCTTTCTACACTTTGAACGCATTTCCATTACTGATGTTCCCGCTGTATCATCAATGAATATATTAGCTGATGCTAAAGGTCCCGATGCTCTAGCTATATTTTCCCAATCTCTATCATCTAGTTCGCCTGTTCTAAGCTTAAGCATGTCAACATTTGCCTCTGAACATAACAATTTATATGCTAACTGCTCTTTTGACATTTCAAGTGAAAATATAGCAACATTTTTTCCTGCCCTTAATGCAGCATATTCTGCAATATTCAATGCAAATGTCGTTTTACCCATTGATGGTCTTGCAGCAATCAATATCATATCGCCTTTTTGAAATCCTGAAGTTTTTGAATCCAACTCTGGAAACCCTGATGGTATTCCATTTATGTGTCCTTTATTGTTATATAGCTTCTCTATTTCAAGAAATCCTCTCTCTAAAACTTTACTCATTGGTTCAAATTCATTTACATTTCTCTTCTGTGCTATATTAAAAACCTTCTGTTCAGCTTCATCAATTACAGCCTCTATATCATTTTGGCTGCTATAGCATTTCTCAATTATTTCGTTAGAAGACTTGATAAGTTTTCTAAGCGTAGCTTTATCACTAACAATTTTTATATACGAACTAACATTAGCTGTTGAAATTACTGAACCACTTACTTCAGTAACATATGTAACTCCTCCTACACTTTCCAATTTTTCAGTCGACCTTAATTCTTCCAATAGTGTAATCATATCTACTGGAATATCCCTTTTATACATATCTTCTATTGTATTAAAAATCACTTTGTGAGCTTCTTTATAAAAATCATCACCTTTTAGCTCTTCTACTGCTTCTGCAATGGCTGCTTTATCTTTAAGCATAGAACCTATAACTGATTTTTCTGCATCAATATTATATGGTAAACTTTTAAGAGGCATATTCATACTAATCACCTACTCAAAAACAATTTCTAGTAATTGTTCAATATTTTCGACCGTTTTAACCTCAATATCAGCTAACCCTGTTGGAACCTCTTTATAATTGTCTTTTGGCACTATAACTAATTTTATTCCCTTTCTCCTAGCACCATATACTTTTTCAAAAATACCGCCAACAGGTTTTATTTTACCTCTTAATGAAATTTCTCCAGTAATAGCTATATCCTGCCTAATAGGCTTTCCTAAAATCGCACTGATTATACAAACAGTAATAGCTGCACCCGCAGAAGGTCCATCAATTTTTGCTCCTCCTACTACATTAACATGAATATCATAATCTTTAACATCCTTACCTGTGATTTTTCTTATTACTGTAGCAGCATTAAATACAGAATCTTTTGTCATACTACCTGCTGTATCATTAAATCTAATTTGTCCTTTTCCTTTATCCTGTGCATTAAAAGCAACAGCTTCTATTTCCAGTGTTGAACCTAAATACCCACTTACACCTAAACCATAAGTATGTCCAATTTCTGATTTATCACAACTACTTATCTGTTCATATTGATTTAATCTACTTATAGCTAATACTTCTTCCAAATCTTCTTTACTTATTTTAACATTATCATCTGGATTTAGATTTTTCTTTTGAAGTACATATCCATAAGCATCTGAAAGTATGTTTATTGCTTTTCTTCCTTCGATGGTATATTGACTTATTATTTTTGCAACATTATCCTCTAGTTCAACATTTATCTTCATTGCAGCATTTTCAACTATTTTTTCTATATCATTTGCAGAAAGAGGTTCAAAATAAACTTCTGTACACCTTGATCTTAATGCAGGATTAATATCCTTTGGCTCTTTAGTCGTAGCACCTATTAATATAAAATCCGCAGGTGCTCCATTTTGAAAAAGATATTTTATATATTTAGGAATACTTTCATCATCAGGATCATAATAAGAAGAAGAAAACTCTACTCTTTTATCTTCTAACACTTTTAATAATTTGTTTTGGAGTATTGTATCTAATTCTCCAATTTCATCAATAAATAAAACTCCTCCATGTGCTTCAGTAACTAATCCTGGCTTTGGTTCCGGTATACCTACTTCTGCCAAATCCCTTTTACTTCCTTGGTATATAGGATCATGAACCGAGCCTAAAAGTGGATTGGTTATCTCCCTTGGATCCCATCTCAAAGTTGTTCCATCAACTTCAATAAACTTTGATTTTTCATCATATGGAGTATATTTAAGTTTTTTAGCTTCTTCTAAAGCCAGCCTTGCAGCTGTTGTTTTTCCAACTCCCGGTGGTCCATACAGTATTACATGCTGAGGATATGGCGAAGCTATCTTAGACAATAACGACTTTATTGGTCTATCTTGACCAATTATTTCACTAAAACTAGTAGGTCTTAATTTACTTTGTATATTATTTATAGCACTCCTAGAATCTAACATCTTTAAATGCGTGTATTTTTTTAATGTTTTAGCATTTTCAGGCCCCTTCTTTTTCTTTATTATTTTGAGCCTAATATCATCCATATATTTTTCTTGCTTATCCATCAACTCTTTTTCAACTTCTGCTTCTATTTGATTGTTTAAATATCTAGTTGCTATTTCTTCAACAATTAAGTCACTTGTGCTTTCAATAACATCAAATATATTTTTTTCATTCGGTATAGTAGATACACCCTTACCATTACTAATTATTTTATTTAATGCATAAACCTTTTTATAAATATCTTCACTGTTGATATACTTTTGTAGACTAAACTTAACAACTCTGCTATTTATAGTTTTCTCAGGAATTATTTTCTTTATGATTTTATCTATTATTTCTACCTGAACATCTAAAGACATAGAATTTCCTTCTATACTTTTAGCTATATCGTAAATTACTTTATTATTCAAATTTGTTACACTATAATATTTTATTTATTATAGTGTTTCCTCCCTTCAGTTGTTTTAAAGCTTACTGTTTTTCAACAATTACTTTAACTTTTGTTGATACATCTGGATATAGTTTAAGCTCAACATCATAAGCTCCCAATAATTTAATAGTATTAATAACAACTTTTTTCTTATCAATATTTAAATTAAACTTCTTATTGATTTCATTAGCTATATCTTTATTAGTAATTGCTCCAAATAATTTTCCATTTTCTCCTGCTTTAGCTATTATCTTTAATTCTTTTCCCTTTAAACTTTCAGCTAACTTTTGTGCTTTTTCTATCTCTGCAAGTTTTAATTTTCTTTCCTTTTCTTTTTGTTTATTTAATATATTAATACTATTTTGAGTTGCCTCTTCAGCTAACTTTCTTGGAAATAAATAATTCCTAGCATATCCATCAGAAATATTAATAATATCTCCTTTTTTTCCTTTTCCTTTAACATCCTTTAATAATATAACCTTCATTTTATTCACCTTCCCTTGAGTATTTTTCTATAATTGACTTTAATTCTTCTACTATTTGTTCAATTTCTATATTTTTAACTTTAGCTCCTGCCATTGTCATATGACCTCCACCACCAAACTTTTCAAGTATAACCTGCACATTTATATTTCCAAGGGAACGTCCACTGATAAATACTTCATCTTTTATTTTAACAAATACGAAGGACGCTTGAACACCTGTAATATTTAGCAGTTCATCTGCAACTTGTGCAGCTAATACATTGTCTTCTATATGTGGTGGGCAAATAGCAATAGCCGTGTTTTTAAAAATCTCAGCTGTTCTTATAATTTCAGTTCTTTTAATATAAACCTCTAAATCTTCTGAAAATAACTTTTTTACTGAAATTGTATCAGCACCATATTTTCTCAAAAGTGCAGCAGCTTCAAATGTTCTGACACCAGTTTTAAAATAAAAGTTTTTAGTGTCCACACAAATTCCAGCCAAAAGTGCCTCTGCCTCAATTTGTTTTAATTTAGGTTTTTCAATTATATACGGAATTAACTCTGTAACTAGTTCTGAAGCTGATGATGCATATGTTTCTATATAGGCTAATAAAGTATCTTGTATATAATCTGGTGCTTTTCTGTGATGATCAATAATAACTATTTTATTTACTTTATCAACAATATCTAAATTTTCTACATGACTTCTATTATGGACATCAACCAATATCAAAAGCGTATCATTATTAATTATATTTATACATGTTTCATTATCAATAAAAGCACCCTTATATTCATACTCATTAACCAAATTATCTACAACATTCTTAATGCTTTTATTTATATTATTTAAAACAATATTACACTTTTTATTTAATGACATTATTGTACTGTATAACCCTACAGCTGCTCCAATGCAATCTATATCTGGATTTGCATGACCCATGATTACAACATTGCTACTCTCATTTATTAAATCCAATAATGCATGTGCTATTACTCTCGCTCTAACCTTTGTTTTCTTCTCTATTTCCTTAGTTTTTCCTCCATAGAATGACAATCTATCTCTTGTTTTAACTACAGCCTGATCCCCTCCTCTTCCTAATGCCAATTCTTTAGCTGAAGATGCATACTTATAATTCTGCTGAGGGGATTCTCCTCCTCTTCCAATACCGATACTCAATGTTACAGTCAGTTTATTTCCAAAATCTAATTCCCTTATTGTATCAAGTATATCAAACTTCTTTTCCATTTCTCTTTTTATAAATTTATCTTTTGCCAAAATTAAAAACTTATTAGCAGCATATTTCTTAACTAAAGCCTCCATATCCTGTGCATATGAATTTATATTTCTCTCAATTTCTGCTGTTAATAAAGGTGCTTTATCTTCATCTGTAGTTTTTAATACATCGTCTAAATTATCAACTTCTACAAGCACAACACTTTCTCTATTTTCCTCTATTCTTTGCATTAAATTATATTTTTCAGTAACATCATAAAAATATAGTAACACAATAACATCTTTACTAGTATCATCTGTATTTATCATTGTAGCATAAATATCATAATATCTGTCTTTAATGCTTACATAATTATAAACATTTTTTTTACCTGTAACAATGTATTTAACATTTATTTCTCTACTAATATCCTTTATTGTCTTACCGATTACCTCTTCTCCATCCATTAAAGATAAGAAATTTTGATTGTACCAAAGAATATTACCCTTCTTTCCAATTATCAAAAGAGAAAATGGCAAATTCAACAATGTATTACTAGTTGCAATATCCATTTTTGACGAGAAATTTTCTATAAAATTTTTCCACTTAACTTTTCCTTCTCTTAAATCTTTTAAGTAGTACACTATTAAAATAGCATATACTATCAATGAAGTTAGTGCAATATTATAATGTCTATAATAAAATAACACTAATATAAAACCAGCTATCACAAATAAATAAATTTTATTACTCTTTCCGAAGAAATTATATTTATTCTCCATATTAAGCCCCCATTTTCTTCTTAAACAAACTGTATGGGTCTAATCTTCTCATATTAAAGAACATATCTATAAATCCAATATATATAAATACAATGTTTAATTGGAATAATAATCCAAAGAACAATATTAAAAAAACTATTACTTTTGAAAGTTTCCTTTTTACTCTCAAATAGTATGTAACAGCTGCCATACCATTTATTATAAACATTAAATTTGCTATTCCTAAAAATGAAAAATATATACCTTCTCCAATATCAATTCCTTTTGTCTTTGCTATTATGCCTATACAAATCATAGCAATCAAAAATGCTCCTACTAAATTTGTTACATAAATTCTACTAAATGGTACAATAGGTTTTATCTTCATCTTTAATTTGGTCAATATGCTACTTGTAAATATATAATTTACATATGAAGCAATCATAGAAAAGAATAATAATGCAGCTGGTAAAGAATATATTATCACTTTAGTATTAATCATATTTTTTATTTCATTAAACTGAGATAACTTTTCGCTTGGTACACCTAGTTGAATATATAATTTTTCTGAATATTCTATTTGTTCTTTAATAAGAGAGACATAATTATTTATAAAATTAATAAGCGTTGTTTTTTCTATAAATAGTAGAAAAATCATTGAATTTAATATACATGAAATAGCAGAAATAATAATTGTAACTATGAGTGTTCTATATACACTTTTTTCATTTTTGATGCAATATCCTAACGCAATTCCCACAGGTGCACAAGTAATGACTGCACTAATCGCTGAAAAAACACCTAAAATTCCAGTTATTAAAAATACACTTGCTACAAGTGCTAACAAAACAATCTTTTTATCATGTCTTAAGTACAGTATCGTGTATACTGAGGGAAGTACTATCGTTCCTATTATATTCAATATCGGTATATATCCTGTAATAAACATAACAATAACTATTACTGCTAATAATATTCCAACTTCAGTTAGTGATCTCAAATCATAATTTTTGCTCGACATTCTTTCCTCCAATTAAAATTTATTGGTTTTACAAGACTCCCTCTTCTATAAGTGAGATATTTAAGCTTTTTGCTTCAAGTAGAGTCTTCGCCTGAAATTCCGATATTTTGCTTTAGCAAAACAAGTTCACTGTCTTTCTTTCATATGTGAATATAATCTTGATAAATCCTTACCTTCTTTTTCAATTTGATCTTCTTCAATTATTCCAGTTTTTAATTTTCTTTTAATACATTCATCTACAGCAATATAGGAATACCCCAATCTATCCGCAAGCATATACAGTATTATTATTGCCCCGGAAATACAATTTAATATAGCATCTTGAGTTACATTACTTCCTTTGCACAGTAATTTAAACAAATCCCCAATAATTGCAACCAATTCAGCTTTTAATTTTTCAATTATATTTACATTTGCCATAATATTAAGCTCTTCCCGTCTCATAACATTCATCCCCTTTATATACTAGGTACCCATTTTTATTAAAATCAGTATCAAATATCAATCTTAATAAAAACATCAAATATACTTATTTAACCTTTTTAATGAGATTTATCGATTTTACGCCTCCCACTTCTATAAGTGGGAGATTGAAGCTTTTGCTTCAGGTGGAGTAGAGTCTCCACCTGAAGTCTCGATGTTTTGCTTTAGCAAAACGAGTTCACTATTTTAACTATTTGAATATACTATATCTCTATTTTAGTTATTTTTATCATTTTATGCAACCATATATAACATATAATAGAAAATAGTTTACAAAGAATAGCAATGTTTTTAATTGATTAAGCACTTCATAAAATATAAAAATAAAGCAGCCCCTTAATGGTGCTGCTTAAAATAACATGCTTAAGCAATATTTTATTCCATAGTAAATGGTAATAAAGCAATATTTCTTGCTCTCTTAATTGCTAATGTCAACATTCTTTGATGTTTTGCACAATTTCCTGAAATTCTTCTTGGAAGAATCTTCCCTCTTTCAGTTATATATTTCTTTAAGACATTTATATCTTTATAATCTATGTATTCTGTTTTATCCACACAGAACGCACAAACTTTTTTCTTTTTTCTTCTAGTCTTTCTTTGTGCAGCCATTCTACTTCCCTCCTTATACTAAAATTTAGAATGGTATATCTTCATCATCTATAGGAGTAACATCCGTTCCATAATCTAAACTACTTGAATTTGTATTTTGGGGTTCAAAAGAGTTATTCGCAGATTGACCATAGCCTTCTCCAATTCCACTATTAGATTGTTTGTTTCCCCAATCTAAAAATTGAACCTCATCAGCTACTACCTCAGTAACATATCTTCTAGTTCCATCTTTAGCTTCATAGCTTCTAGTTTGAATTCTTCCGCTAATACCTATCAGTCTTCCTTTGCTCATGTAATTAGCCGTATTCTCTGCCGACTTTCCCCATACAACAACAGGAATGAAATCTGCTTCTTGCTGTCCCTCTCTCTTGAATCTTCTATCAACTGCAATTGTAAAGGTGGCAACTGCTGTTCCAGTACCTGGAGTAAATCGTAATTCTGGATCTTTAGTTAATCTACCAATTAACACTACCTTATTCAATGATTACACCACCTATTTTTCATGTTTAACAATGATATCTCTTATAACCTCATCTGCTATTCTGAACTTTCTTGTTAACTCTTTAGGTAATTCAGAATCAGCTTTAAAGTTAAATAAAACATAGATACCTTCATTCACCTTATTAATAGGATAAGCTAACTTTCTCTTACCCCATACATCTACTGTTTCTACTTCTCCACCATTCTCTTCGATAATTCCTTTGAACTTATCAACGTTAGCTTTAACAGCTTCTTCGTCTAATGATGGTCTCAAGATAAATAAAGTTTCATATGAATTCATTTATTTCACCTCCTCCCCTTGGACTAACGGCTGTACTCTGTACAGCAGGGAACTCATCTATTGATTATATCATTTGAAATAATATAAATCAAGAAAATTTTAATTATTTATCATTAACAACTTTTTCATATTTTTCTCAAATTTACTTCTTGGAAGCATAACTATTCTACCACATTGAACACATTTTATTTTTATGTCAGCACCTATTCTTATTACTTCCCATCTATTGCTTCCACATGGATGAGTTTTTTTCATTTCAACAATATCTCCTAGATTAAATTCTTTCATACAATGAACCACCTTTGCAATTTTAAATATCAATATATATTATAATTTATATTATTCATTCAACGCAGTCAAGATATGTAAAAAAGTTTATCTATATTCTAGGTGAACTCATCAACTAATTCGTTAATACTTATATTTTATACAATAACCGAAAATCCTTCTTCTTCTTTTAAATATATGTTTTTGAAAGAAAAACTCTTTTCATCTATCAACTTGCTAAGCTTTTCATAATCATCTACTTCAATCTTTAAACTAATTCCACAGCTCTTTGTTATATATGTTGGTGTCGGCATTACAATTGCATTTATATTATTATTTATTATTTCTTTTTCAGCTTTCATAGCCTCATATGTATTTATAAATGTTATTATGTAGTATCCTTTCATAAATATCCCCTTCTATATAAAGTTTAATTACCAAAAAACTTTAATTAGATTGCCAGTTTTCCAGTCGGCTAGTTACCAGCTAATGTTGAAATCGCTAAACGATTTCTTAAATGTAATATAAAAACATTTGGTGATTATAAGTATATAGTAATCAAGTTACAAATCTGCACTAGCCCTCTAGTTCTCTGGCAACCTAGCAAACTTATTTTAGCTCTTAGTACTTAAAACAGATACTGGTTCTCAAGTCACAAATCTGTACTGGAGACTGGAGACTAATAAATAGTTTCCAATCGCCAATCTCCAAAGCAGATTGTTGCTTTGATAAAAACTAATATAAGAATGCTAGTTTTCCAGTCGGCTAGTTACCAGCTAATGTTGAAATCGCTAAACGATTTCTTAAATGTACTATAAAAACATTTGGTAATTATAAGTATATAGTTTTCAAGTTACAAATCTGCACTAGCCCTCTAGTTCTCTGGCAACCTAGCAAACTTACTTTTCCCTAGTACCTTTTTTAGTTCCTTCTTTTCCTCTCCAAGCGTCGGTTGCTATCTAAATATTTATAATTTTATCCGCCTCATTCATAGTTTCAACTATTGAATACATATTGCTTATTTCTCCTATTGCAACCTTATCTGTAACTCCATAAAAATCTGTACAAGTTCCACAAACTAATATATTAACATTTTTATCCTTTAATTTTGTTAATCCATCTAAAACAGCTGAATCCTCCACTGTTAATTTTACACCGCTATTTAAGAATAAAATATCAGTAGGTATTATATCTGCTTCAGAAAGAGCAAAAATATAACCTTTCATTAGTATTTCACCTAATTCATCATTACCATGCCCCAATTTATTTTGCCCGATTACAATAACAAATTTTTCATCATTTTTATTTTCATTTGTACCAGCTTCATTATTTTCAGATGTACTAGCTTCACCTTTAATCATTTTTACATGAAAGTAACCATCTTTTTCCTCAATATCAAAACTAAATCCACTTTTTTGAGCCAATTTTACAACATTATTTTTCGCCACTTCATTATCTACAATTGTTACAGCCGTTCCACTTTCAATAGAATCAAAATATTTCTTAGTATTTACAACCGGTAATGGACAACTCATTCCTTTACAATCAATTATCTTTATCATAATGCACATGTTACTTACCTCAATTTATAAGTAACTTTTCACCCCTTTCATAATCTCATTTCTACTTGAAATAATTATATAATGTTTTTGAATATATTTGTTATATTTCAAAGTATTTTTTTAATTATTTCTATCGTTATTTTGAATAGATTATGATTATCTATTTGTATTTTGAATAGTATATTTTTCACTTCACTCATTTATTATAATAAATTTGTGATATATTTATTATAATAAATGAGTGAATTTTAATCTATAAAATAAATAATAAATATTAAAAACTTTAATAATAAATATTAAAAACTTTAATAATAAATATTTATGTATGCTTATTAGAGGAGAAAGAAAGTTAATGGACTTATAAAAAAAGAAAAGAAAGCGAGGTGAGAAAATGAGAGTACAAAGAGTAGAAAAGCATATTATTAGACAAAACAATAAGTATTATGCTATGTTAGATAATTTTGGTTTTATGTCTAAGAATTTATATAATTTTGCAAATTACATAATAAGACAGAAGTTTTGTAAAGACGGACAGTTTATTAGTTATAATAAATTAGATAAACTATTAAAGCAAAGTGGAATGGATTATGATTATAGAAATATGCCAGTAGCCCAGTCGGCACAACAATGTTTAAGAGTATTAGGAAAGAATTGGAAATCTTTTTTTAAATCCATTAAAGACTGGAGTAAAAACAAAAATAAGTATAATGGTAGACCTAAATTACCTAAATACGTGAACTACTCGCCACTTACTTCGTTGAAGTGGGAGCTTCTTGGTCAATAGCACCAACGTGCCAAGTTTACCCAAGCTCAAAAGGTCGCACCGACCTCGATATAATACCAGTTTTATTTCTTGGCAAGAAACTACCGTCTTAGACGATTGTAATCGTTCGGACTGCACCAACGTCAAGGCTTGGTTTTCGCTCTTTTGGTGCAGGACGTGTGCTTGAATATTTTACGTGGTAAAGCTTTTTCTTACCACAACCTTATATATTCAGTTTTATAAGAACTTTTATATTTTCATTATATCAAGTGGAGTGCATTTTTTCAAGGGCATTGAACCCTTTCAAAAATGGTGTTATCCATCTCCCACTTATAGAAGATGGGAGACTTCCACACAAAATGTTAAAAGAAACAACAAAATAGAAGATTATTTACACAAAGCTAGTAAAAAGGTAATTCAATATGCTTTAAATTTGAACTGTAATACTATTGTGATTGGTAACAATAAAGATTGGAAAAGGGAAAGTAAGTTAAGCAAAAGAATAAACCAATCATTTGTAGGTATACCACATCAAAGATTTATAGAAATGATACAATATAAAGCAGAAGAAGTTGGACTTAATGTAATTTTAACAGAAGAGAGTTATACAAGTGGCACTAGTTTTTTAGATGATGAATTACCTATAAAAGAGAATTATAACAAAAGAAGAAGAATTAAACGAGGTTTGTTTAAATCGAATAAAGGTATATTAATTAATGCAGACTTAAATGGTGCTTATCAGATAGTCAAAAAAGTATTCCCCAAAGCATTTGCAGAGGAGATAGAGGGTGTGGGGTTACACCCAGTCAGAGTAGATGTTTAACATTGACTGATAAATAATTTTATCAAAATTTTTAATGAATTTATAGATTTTAATAAAATTAATAACCTAACGTTATTTAACAAGTAGTCTTTACGCTATACATAAAGGAGGAAAAGTTCAATGAAAGTTTATCTTGACAATGCTGCAACTACATTCCCTAAACCAGATGAAGTTTCAACCGCTGTTTTAAATTATATGAACAACATAGGTTCAAATCCTGGTAGAGGTAGTTCTTCTAGTTCGTTTCAAGGAAATAGAATTGTATTTCAATGCAGAGAAGCTATATGTTCATTTTTTAATTATGATAAACCTGAAAATGTAATATTCACATCAAATATTACTTCTTCACTAAATATACTTATAAAAGGAGCTGTAAAAAAAGGTTGGCATGTTATAACATCCAGCATGGATCATAATGCAGTTTTAAGACCATTGAACTCATTAAAAGATAATGGTCAAATAGAATTCGATATACTTCAATGCTCTGAAAATGGAATACTTAGTGTTGAAGACTTTAAAAATACTATAAAAGAAAACACTAAGCTTGTTGTACTATCACATGCTTCTAATATCATAGGTAGCATACAACCTCTTGAAGATATAGGAAAAATATGCAAAGAAAGAGGTATATTCTTTATTATAGATTCTGCACAAACTGCTGGAGTTCTAAATCTTGATTTTAAAAAGCTAAATTGCAGTGCCCTAGCATTTACGGGACATAAGAGTCTACTTGGTCCACAAGGTATAGGTGGATTTATTATTGATGATGACTTTAATAATGAAATTTCTCCATTAATTGAAGGTGGTACTGGAAGTGTTTCTTCTAGTATATTTCAACCCAATTTTTTACCTGACAAATTCGAAAGTGGAACACTAAATACACCAGGTATAGCTGGTCTTTTATCAGGAATCAATTACATAAATAAAACAGGATTAGATACCATTAGAGCTCATGAAGAATCATTAACTCAATATTTCATTAACGAATTATTAAATATAAGCAACATAACTATTTATGGCTTTAATGATGCTTCTTTAAGAACTTCAACAATATGTTTAAATTCGACAAAAATTGACAATTCGGAACTAGGATTTTATCTTGATAAATATTATGGAATTTCCACTAGAACTGGATTACATTGTGCACCACTTGCTCACAAAACAATTGGTACTTATCCAAATGGTGCTATACGTTTTAGTTTTGGACCTTTCAATGATGCTCAAGATGTTAATTATACTATTGATTCTATAAATAAAATATTAAAATAACATTAATTTTTGTATACAACCTTCTATTTTAGTCAATACTTTCAAATAGGAGGTTGATTTTATGTCTGAAAAAATTATCATTGATCCTATATCTAATAATACCTTACTTAATTTCAATAAATATTTAAATAAATATTTAATTCCTGTTATTTATGACAACCGTCCCTTAATAATTCTATGTATTGGAACTGACAGATCAACTGGAGATAGCTTAGGTCCATTAGTTGGAGATAAGTTATCAAGTTTTCATAATATTTATTATAAAAATGTATATATATATGGAACTTTAAAAAATCCTGTTCATGCTAAAAACTTGAAATCTATTTTAACCGAAATAGAATCCAATTATAGCAATCCATTTATCATTGCTATTGATTCATGCCTAGGTAGCATTGATAATATAGGAAAAATTATTATTGAAAATAAACCTCTATCCCCTGGAGCCGCATTAAAAAAAGACTTGCCTAAGGTAGGTAATATTAGTATAACTGGAATTGTTAATATATCCGGTGCTTTAGATTTTATAGTTCTTCAAAATACTAGATTATATACTGTTATGACGTTAGCTAAAGCTATATATAGAGGAATTAATTTTTCTATAATAAAATGCACTTATACTCTTAATACTCATAGCCAAACAATTTCTACTAACGATTTCAAAAAAAATTTCTAGCCTTCAAAACGAATAGCAATCGTATGAAGGCTAGTTAACTAATTTATATTTTTAATATAAATTTCTTTCTTTACAGAATAGTCAAAAGAACCAAGCTAGTTTACTGATTTATATTTTCAATATATCTAAAATTCTTTGAAGATCATCTTCAGAATAATACTCAATTTCTATTTTACCCTTATTATTTTTTTTATTATTTAATACTACCTTAGTTCCAAAATAATCTTCAAGCTTGTTTTTAATTTCCACATAAAAAGGGTTTTCTATCTTTTCTTGTTTCTTTATTACTTTTTCACTATTTAAATTCTTTACTATTTTTTCAACTTCTCTAACACTCAATGCTTCATCAATTATCTTTTGTGCTATTTCATACTGTATATCATTATTATATATTCCCAATAAAGCTCTTCCATGTCCTTCAGTAATAACACCTTCCATTAAATATTCTTGAACTCTCTCATCTAAATTTAATAATCTAATACAATTTGTAATAGCAGTACGTGATTTACCTATTTTTTTACTCAATTCATCCTGAGTTAAATTAAAATCTTCAAGTAACTTTTTATATGCATTTGCTTCTTCAATAGGATTTAAGTCTTCTCTTTGAATATTTTCAATCAAGGATAACTCTAATACATTCAAATCATCCACATCTTCCATAATTATTGCAGGTATTTCTTTTAATCCTATACTTTTTGCCGCTCTCCATCTTCTCTCCCCTGCTATAACTATGTAATTTTTATCTTGTTGCTTTAATATAATTGGTTGAATTATTCCATGCTCTCTTATTGAATCTGCTAACTTTAAAAGTTTATCTTCATCAAAATATTTTCTTGGCTGTTTTGAATTAGCCTTTATTAAATTAATTGAAACTTTATTTATTATTTTTTTATCTGATATACTATAATCTTCTTCTGGTATTAGTGCACTTAATCCTTTTCCTAATCCATGCCTCTTACTCAAATTATCACCCCTTACTGTTTGTCCAAAAATTCCTTTGTTAACTTTTCAAATGCTTGCGCACCTCTGCATCTGCTATCATATAGCATTATAGGTAACCCATGACTTGGTGATTCAGCTAATTTTATATTTCTTGGAATAATATTTTCATATACTTTTTCCTTAAAATATTTTCTTACTTCTTCAACAACATCATTTGACAAATTTGTTCTTGCATCATACATGCTAATTATAACACCTTCTATTTCTATATTTCTATTAAGAGACTTCTTAATCAATTGAATAGTGTTAACTAACTGACCAACCCCTTCAAGTGCATAAAATTCGCATTGTATCGGAATTAATACACTATCACAAGCTGTCAATGCATTAACAGTCAAAAAACTTAGAGAAGGCGGACAATCAATGAATATAAAATCAAACTTTCCTTCTAATTCTTGTATTTTATTTCGTAAAATCAACTCTCTTTTTTCTCTTTCTATCAATTCAACTTCAGCTCCAGCTAAATCCACAGTTGACGGTGCAATATGTAAAGTACTCATAAATTGAGATTTAATTATTACATCATCTAATTTTTCATCTCCTGTAATCACATCATAAATAGACTTGTCAATTTCATTTTTATTAATTCCTAAACCACTCGTTGTATTACCTTGAGGATCGATATCTATTACCAATACATTATATCCTTCCATAGCTAAGCAGGTAGATAAGTTTACGCTTATTGTTGTTTTACCAACCCCACCCTTTTGATTAAATATACATATTTTTTTCACTTTCCCACCTTACTTTCATAAAATAATTATACGCTATTTACTTAAACAATTTTAGTGGATCAAATTATCGATTATAATATTTTCAAACCATTATGTATACTTTCAAATACATATACTTTCAAAATTATTTAAACTGTATAATTCTCCAGACAAGAATACAAATTTTATAATTTGACAAGTATATATATAATTATATAATTTTGTGAAAATTTTTTAAAGTAATTTTGTGAAAATTTTTAAATTTAAAAATGTTTCACGTGAAACATAAAAAAACTGTCCAAAATGGACAGCCCAAATATACCTTATTATTTTGTTTTCTTAGGAATTGTAACTACTACTTTTACATAATCATCATATTCTTTAGATTTGTATTTTGCGTCAATACCATACTTATCAAATACTTGCTTAATAGTATTCATATATACTCTTGGTGAAAATATACCTTTAATTTTCTTTTTACCATCAGCTGCAATTTCCTTTTTTGATTCATTTAATAATAGCTTGTCAATTAACTCCTCTGTCTTTTTTACATTTAACGACTTATCTATAATTTCATTTAAAACCTCAAATTGCATATCTATAGTTGGAAGCTTCAATAATGCACGTCCATGTCGCTCTGTAAGATTATTTTCTAAAAGCATCTTTCTAATTTTAGAATCCAATTTCAATAATCTAAGTTTATTTGCAATAGTTGATTGTTTTTTTCCAATAACCTGAGCAAGCTTTTCCTGAGTATATGAGTATTCTTCTATTAAATTTCGAAATGCTTCCGCCTGCTCAATAAAGTTCAAATCCTCCCTTTGAATATTTTCCAATAAAGCGACAACAGCAGAATCACTCTCACTAATATTAATTAGAATAGCAGGCACACTATCTAATCCTGCTTTTTTAGCTGCTCTGTACCTTCTCTCACCTGCAACTATTTCATACATAGTGTCATTAACTTTCCTTACTGAAAGAGGTTGTATTATACCATATGTTTCTATTGATTGTGCTAACTCACTTATAGACTCTTCATTGAAATATTTTCTAGGTTGATTTATATTGGGAACGATATATTCAATAGGAATATTGATTACACTATTATTCATCACTACCATCCTTTTTTATTCCTTATATTAACAATTCTACTTATGTGTAAAAATTCCTTCTCAAATTAAAAAATTTTCCAAAGAAATTTTTAATTTTTCTACATAATACTATTTTAAAGGTTTTTTTGAAACAATACCAGCTTTTCTTGGATATTTTCTATTGGTACTTTTAATTTTCTTAACAATAACCAAATTATGCTCTAATTCACTACCTTCAATATCAACATTTTCAATCTTTTCAAGTTTTCCTCCTAAAATATTGATAGCATTTTTAGCGTCATTTAGTTCTTCAGTAATAGCTGGTCCTTTAAGTGCAATAAAATATCCCCCAACTTTAGCAAAAGGTATACAATATTCACTTAAAACAGTCATATTAGCTACCGCTCTGGAAACGACAATATCATATTTTTCTCTGTAATCCTTATCTATTCCTAAGTCTTCTGCTCTTCCATGTAAAGCTTCAATATTCTTCAATTCTAATTCATTGATAACAGTATTTAAAAATTTAACTCTTTTATTTAATGAATCTAGCAATGTAATATCGCATTCTGGATAAACAATCTTAATTGGTATTCCCGGAAATCCCCCTCCAGTACCAACGTCTATAATTTTTTTACACTTTCTAACATTGCTAAATCTAAAAACTTTAATACTATCTATAAAATGTTTCTTTATTATTTCGTCATCATCATTAATTGCAGTTAAATTTATCTTCTTGTTCCATTCCTTTATCAACGCCTTATATTTAATAAACTGTTCATATTTTTCTTTATCAAATTCTAAATCTACATCATTACAAGCAGCTTTTAACAAATCAAAATATCTCATAAAATTCCTCCATATATATTAATAATTAATTCCTATATTTCTGTTCTATATATACCATAAGCACAGAAATATCAGCAGGTGATACACCTGATATTCTAGACGCTTGCCCAAGATTTTCTGGTCTAATCATTCCCAGTTTCTGAGCAGCTTCTATTCTCAATCCTTTAATATCATCATAATTTATATCTTTAGGAATCAATTTCTTTTCAAACTTCCTAAATTGTTTTACTTGTTCAAGCTGTTTTTGTATATAACCCTCATATTTTGTCATTATATTTACTTGTAACTGTATATCATATTTTAAATCTGGTCTATCTTTATCCAATTCCTTAACTTTAAAATAATCCAATTCAGGTCTTTTGATTAATTCATATAACGAAACAGGCTTTTTTAACTCAGAAGAATTCATTTTGCTTAAAAATTCCCTAACATCTTTTTTATTAGTAATTTGAATACCTTTTATTCTAGCGATTTCATCTTCAATTGCAGTTTTTCTTTTAATGAACTTTCTATATCTTTCCTCAGAAACCAATCCAACAGAATACCCAATCTCTGTTAATCTCAAATCCGCATTATCCTGCCTTAATAGCAATCTATATTCAGCTCTTGATGTCATCATCCTATAAGGTTCATTTGTACCTTTTGTAACCAAATCATCAATTAGTACACCAATATATGCATCAGCTCTTCCTAATATTATAGGATCTAATCCTTTTATCTTTCTTACTGCATTTATTCCTGCAATAATTCCTTGTGCTCCAGCTTCCTCATAACCAGAACTACCATTTATCTGTCCTGCTGAAAATAACCCCTCAACTTTCTTAAATTCTAAAGATAGCTTTAATTCCGTAGGATCTATACAATCATATTCAATAGCATAAGCAGTTCTCATCATTTCCATATTTTCTAGTCCTGGAACAGTTCTATACATTTCAATTTGTACATCTTCTGGTAAAGAACTTGACATTCCTTGCACATATAACTCTTCTGTATTTTCTCCTTCTGGTTCTATAAAAATCTGATGTTTCTCTTTATCAGGAAATCTCATCACTTTATCTTCAATAGATGGACAATATCTAGGTCCTACACTTACTATTGAGCCATTGTAAAGTGGCGATCTATCAATATTTTTTCTTATAACATCATGAGTTTTATCATTAGTATATGTTAAATAGCAGGGTATTTGTTCTCTTTCAATATTTTCACTCATAAAAGAAAAAGGAACAATATTTTCATCTCCATGCTGTACTATCATTTTTGAAAAATCAACCGAACGTCTATTTATTCTCGCTGGTGTACCCGTTTTAAATCTTCTAAGAGAAATACCAAGTTCCTCTAAGCTAGAAGAAAGCTCATTTGCTGGAGCTAATCCACTAGGTCCTTCATTAAAGGATATATCCCCTATAATTATTTTAGATTTTAAATAAGTTCCAGTTGTAAGTATCACTGCCTTTGCACTAAAATAAGCCCCATTCTTAGTTAAAACTCCTTTTACTACACCATCTTCAACATCAATCTTAGTAACCTCTAGTTGTCTTAAATACAAATTTTCTTGATTCTCTAAAACATTTTTCATTCTCTCAGAATATCTTTTTTTATCTGCCTGAGCTCTCAACGAATGAACAGCAGGTCCTTTTGAAGTATTTAACATCCTTGACTGTAGATATGTATTATCAATATTTATGCCCATTTCTCCGCCTAAAGCATCTATTTCTCTAACTAAATGGCCTTTTGCTGTTCCACCAACGCTAGGATTGCATGGCATAAGTGCAACACTATCTAAATTAATAGTACAAACTAATGTTCTGTATCCCATTCTTGCAGCCGCTAATCCAGCTTCACACCCTGCATGACCAGCACCAACAACAACTACATCAAAATCTCCACCAAAATATCTCATTATTAAATCACCTACTTTCCTAAACAAAATTCAGAAAATATTTTATTGATTATATCTTCTTCGATTGTTTCTCCGGTTATTTCTCCTAAATTTTTCCATGCATTTCTGATATCAATTGATGCCAAATCTATAGCACAAGTATCTCTTAAAGCATTTATTGCACATTCTATATTTTCTTTTGCTCTTATTAAAGCCTCAATATGTCTATTATTAGCAACATAAATATCCTCTGTCTTTATTTCTCCATAAAAAAACATGTCTTTTATTACATTTTTAAGCTTATCTAAACCCTCACCAGTCTTAACAGACATTTCAATAATATATTTAGAATCCAATATTTCTAATTCATCTTTATTTAATCTTGAACCTAAATCAGCCTTATTTAATATTACAATATATTTTCTATTTTTTATATATTCAATAATATCAATATCCTGTTCATTTAATTCATCACTCAAATCCAACATCAAAATAATCAAATCAGCAGATTCTATTTTTTCTTTAGATTTATTTACACCTATTTTTTCTACAATATCATCTGTTTCTCTAATTCCTGCCGTATCAACAATTCTTATAGGAATACCATCAATATTAATGTATTCCTCTATAACGTCTCTTGTTGTACCTGGTATATCAGTAACAATAGCTCTTTTTTCATTAACCAAAGCATTCAACAATGATGACTTTCCCACATTGGGCTTTCCAACAATAACTGTTTGTAAACCCTCTCGCAATATCTTTCCCTCTTCAGCTGTATTTAATAGTTTTTCTATAAGTACTAAAATATTTTTCAATCTTTTCGAAGCATCTTCAGCAGTAATTTCTTCTAAATCCTCTTCAGGATAATCAACCGTAGCCTCAATACTAGCGATAACAGACAATAATCGTTGTCTAATTAAACTTATTTCTTTTGATATTTTTCCTTCTGATTGCATTATAGCAGATCTAGCACTTAATTCCGTCTTAGCTCTAATAATATCAATAACAGCTTCAGCTTGACTCAGATCAATTCTGCCATTTAAAAAAGCTCTTTTTGTAAACTCTCCAGGTTCTGCAAGTCTTGCACCTGCTTTAATAACCTGCTTTAATACACTATTTGTTACTACTATTCCACCATGACAATTTATCTCAACAGTATCCTCTGCTGTAAAACTTCTTGGACCCTTCATATATGAAACAATTACCTCATCAATTATATCCTCGTTTTCATCAACAATAAATCCATACCTCATTGTATATGACTTAATATCCTCTAACTTTCTATTATTCTTTCCTCTAAATATTTTACTCACAATATTTACTGCATTGTTTCCCGATATTCTAATTATTGAAATACCACTTTCACCCATAGTTGTAGCAACAGCTGCTATAGTATCAAATTCTTTCATTTTTTCATCCTTCCTCATCATTCAAGGTATTTACTTAGTCCATTTTTATTATTCCTATAACAAAAAAATATTATAAATCCTTATATTTAAAAAAGAAAGCCTTCAGGCTTTCTTTTTTAATTCTACAATTACTCTTCTATAAGGTTCTTCACCTTCACTAAAGGTTCTTACATATGGATCATCTTGAAGTTCAGAATGAATTATCCTTCTCTCATATGGATTCATAGGTTCTAATCTTATAGCTTTATTATACCTTCGAACCTTCTGAGCTATTTTATAAGCGAGCCTTCTCAATGTCTGTTCCCTCTTAGCTCTATAATTTTGAGTATCTAAAATAACTCTCTTATACTTTTCATCACTATCCTTATTAATTACTAAACTAGTTAAATATTGAAGTGAATCCAATGTTTCACCCCTATACCCAATCAATGTTCCCATATTTTCGCCATATATATTTATTAGTAAACTTTCTCCTGCATCCCTTATGGAAACCTCAGCTTTAATATTCATTGTTTTCAAAATAGAATTCAAAAAATCCTTAGCCTCTTTAACATAATCTTTTTTCAACTTAACACTTACTTTAACAGGTTTAGAACCAATAAATTTTAAAAATCCTTTACTTCCTTTTTCAATAATATCTATCTCAACCTTATCAATAGTAGTATTCAATTCAACTAGTGCTTTCGCAACAGCTTCATCAACAGTTTTACCCATACATTCTACAGATTTCATAATCAGATACACCCACCTTCCAAAATGAACGCTTTCAAAATATATCTAAGCCTTAGCATCTCTACGTTTTTCAACCTTTTGCATCCATATAGTCTGAGCAATTTGGAATAAGTTATTTATTACCCAATACAATACCAAAGCAGATCTAAATTTTATACTCATAAATCCAAATACTATAGCCATAACGCTGTTCATTGTGGATGTTTGTTTTGCTTGGGCACTGTCACCATTAGAAGGCTGCATTAATTTTGATGAAATATAAGTTGTAACAGTAGATAAAATAGGTAAAATATAATATGGATCTGGCTTAGCTAAACTATTTAACCATAAGAATCCTGCTGGCTGAGTCATACTACCAGACATAAAAGTCAAATTGTTAAATACATAAAACAAAGCAAATAAGATTGGCATTTGTATAAGCATAGGTAAACATCCACCAAGAGGATTAACTCCATTTTCTTTATATAATTTCATTATTTCCTGTTGAGATTTTTGAGGATCATTCTTATACTTATCTTGAATTTTTTTCATTTCTGGTTGAATCTTGCTCATTTTAACAGTTGATTTTATCTGTTTTATATTCAACGGAAGTAAAATAATTCTAATAATAGCCGTCATAAGAATAATAGTTATTCCATAAGAAATATTTGGATTAGGAATAACACTGGCGACACCGCTTTGCAAGAACTCAAAAAAGTGTCCTATAGGCCCACTTAAAAATTGTAACTTCAAAATAATAACCTCCTAAAAGCAATTTATTTTACAGGATCATATCCACCGGGATTAAAAGGATGACATCTCAAAATTCTTTTTATTGACATAATTCCACCCTTTAATGCTCCATATTTACTAATAGCTTCTATGGCATACTGCGAACAAGTAGGATAAAATCTACAACTTGGTCGTTTCATAGGAGAAATAAACTTTCTATAAAATTTAATACTACCTATTAGAAGTTTTTTTATCAATTGATTAACCCTGCCTTTTTATATAAATTAATTAATGATTTTTCGATAACTGAAAAGCTTTGTTCCTTACATGTTGTTCTAGCAATAACTATCAAATCATATCCCTGTTTTAAATTACTATTATTTAATCTATAACTTTCATAAATCAATCTCTTCACTCTACTTCTAACAACACTCTTACCAACTTTTTTACTAACTGATATCCCTATTCTATTTATTCCCATACCATTTCTTTTTATATACAAAACCAAAAATTTATTAGAAAAAGATTTACCCTTCTTGTATACAACTCTAAACTCGGCATTCTTTCTTAATTTGTATTTTTTTTTCTGATTCATAACCAATGGACTCCTTTTTCCTGCATCTGCAGAAAAAGGCCACAAAAAAGCGGCCCTTATGCTGTCAATCTTTTTCTTCCTTTTAATCTTCTTCTTCTTAAAACATTTCTTCCAGAAGCAGTTTTCATTCTTTTTCTAAAACCATGCTCTTTTTTTCTTTGTCTCTTTTTTGGTTGATATGTCATCTTCATTCAAATCCACCCCCTTCGGTATCATATACTCTGCTTATGTTAAACCATCTGGCTTTTACCACACATTATACAATTACTATTAAATTATATATTCACGATACCATAATGTCAAGACTAGTATTTTCATTGTTCTGTTAATATTTTTTTATATTTTTATCTTTTTTTGTGGATAACTTCTTGAATACGCTTTAACCTTTTGATATTATTAAGATAAACTGTGAATAAATTGTTGTTTTTAAAAGTTATTCACAACCTGTGGACAAATTTGTTGATAACTCTCCCTAATATTCTATATTTTTTACTTATTTCATTGTAATATTCACTTTTACACTGTGAATAATCACAATAATTTTATTGTTGATAATTTTTTTTTGATTAATATTTTCCACAAATTATAAACATGTGAATATTTCTATCAATAGTTGTCAACAAAAATAATGTATGCTTTAAAACTGTTAATAATTCTGTTAATAACTTAATTTTTATTTTTATATAATCATGAACTGGAGGATGTGAAATGGGTATCCAACTAAATGAAATGTGGGAAAAAACCATTAATATTGTCAAAGGCGAATTAACTGAAGTTAGCTTTAATACATGGATTAAAAGTATTACTCCACTTGAAATAGATAACAATATATTAAAGTTAAGCGTACCAAATAATTTTACTCGAGACATTTTAGAAAATAGATATAAAGGTTTAATCATTAATGCTGCTAAATTAATTACGTCTAAACAGTATTCAATTGAATTTTATATTCAATCAGAAGATGAACCTGATATAAAAAAAACATCAAAGAATAAAAGCAAAATAAAAAATAGCAATATATCCGTTTCTGAAGAAATTACTTCAACATTAAATCCTAAGTATACATTTAACTCATTTGTAATAGGGAACAGTAACAGATTTGCTCATGCGGCCTCTTTAGCAGTTGCAGAATCTCCAGCTAGAGCATATAATCCACTATTCATATATGGAGGAGTTGGACTTGGAAAAACTCATTTAATGCATGCAATAGGTCATTATATTCTTTCAAATAACCCTAGTAGCAAAGTCGTTTATGTTACTTCTGAAAAATTTACAAATGAATTAATAAACTCAATTAAAGATGATAAAAATGAAGATTTCAGAAATAAATACAGAAATGTAGATGTTCTCTTGATTGACGATATACAATTCATTGCTGGAAAAGAAAGAACACAAGAAGAATTTTTTCATACTTTTAATACATTGTACGAAGCTAACAAACAAATAATTTTATCTAGTGATCGTCCTCCAAAAGAGATTCCTACTTTAGAAGATAGGCTTCGTTCGAGATTTGAGTGGGGACTAATAGCTGATATTCAACCTCCTGATTTTGAAACACGAATAGCTATTTTAAAGAAAAAAGCGGATAATGAAAATTTAAATATATCAAATGAAGTACTAGTTTATGTTGCTACAAAAATAAAATCGAACATACGTGAACTTGAAGGAGCTCTAATAAGGATAGTAGCTTATTCATCATTAACCAACAAAGAAATAAGTGTTGATTTAGCTACTGAAGCATTAAAAGATATTATATCAAATAGATATTCTAAACAAATTACTGTTGATCTCATTCAAGACATAATAGCTAGTTACTACAATTTAAAAGTTGAAGATCTAAAGTCAGCTAGAAGGACAAGAAATATAGCTTTTCCTCGCCAAATTGCGATGTATCTGTGTAGAAAATTAACTGATATGTCCCTTCCTAAAATAGGTGAGGAATTTGGAGGAAGAGACCATACTACAGTAATCCATGCATATGAAAAAATATCTCAAAATATAAAAAAGGATGAAACATTAAAGAATGTAATCGCTGAACTTACCAAGAAAATAAAAAATGAATAATTATTGAGTTGTTCACTTTTTGTTGATAATAAATATTTTTTTCTTGTGGATAAAATATTAATGATATACACCCTGTTGATTATTGTGGATAAAGATTATAAAAACTACTGTACTTATCCACAATAATTTTTATTTTGTTTTTATTGATTTTAAATGCTTTAGATCACTTTTCCACATATCCACAGCCCCTATTACTATTACTACTATTTTTAATTAATTAACCTTATCTATATATAATACAAAAAGTTATTAACAAGGAGGTAATACACAATGAAATTCTTTGTTGAAAAATCTGAATTACAAGAAGCTATATCAAAAGTACAAAAAGCAATTACAAACAAAACAACAATGCCCATATTAGAAGGTATATTAATAAAAGCAGAAAATAATAAACTAATTCTCATAGGTTCCAATACAGAACTAACAATTGAAACAAAAATCAATGCAGACGTAATAGAAGATGGTTCTATTGTAATTGAGTCTAAATTGTTTGGTGAAATTATCAAAAAATTACCTAATTCACAAATAGAAATTCACTCTATTGACGATAATTCAATAAATATAAAATGCCTAAAATCAACAGCAACATTTATTCACATGGATGCTGCTGATTATCCTAAAACACCACAGATTAATGAAAATATGATTTTTTCTATACCTCAAAAATTATTAAAAAATATGATAAAAGGAACTATATTTGCAATAGCACAAGACGAAACAAGACCAATATTAACAGGAGTTCTATTCCAAGTAAAAAATAAAAAATTAAATCTTGTAGCATTAGACGGTTACAGAGTAGCTGTACGAACTGAAAATATTGATAACGATAATGTTATTAATGCAGTTATTCCTGGAAAGACTTTAAATGAAGTAGCTAAAATACTAGAAGAATCTGATGAACCTGTACATATTACCTTTACACCTAATCATATTTTATTTAATCTAGGTAATACAAAAGTTTTATCGATATTGCTAAAAGGTGAATTTATCAAATATGAATCTATAATTCCTAATGAATATAATTTAAAAGCTATCGTGAAAAAAAATGAAATTTTAAATAGCATAGAAATTGCTTCTCTTATTGGAAAAGAAGGTAGCAATAATTTGGTAAAACTGGATATTAAGGATGATACAATAATCGTCACATCTAATTCTCAATTGGGAACAGTAAGGGAAGAAGTCAATATTATTTTGCAAGGGGAAAGTGTTAAAATTGCATTTAATTCAAAATACTTAATTGACGTATTTAAAATAATGGAAGAAGAAGAAATAGTTATGGAATTTTCTAGTAGTATAAGTCCATGTGTAGTTAAGAATAAAGAAAATGATAATTGTACGTATCTATTGTTACCAGTCAGATTAGCAAATAATAACTAAAGAGGTGAAATATATGACTGAAATTAAAATTAATACTGAGTTTATTAAACTAGACTCGTTTATGAAATGGGCAAATATTGTTTCACAAGGTTCTGAAGCAAAGATATATATAAAAGATGGATTGATTAAAGTTAATGGTGAGACAGAAATAAGAAGAGGTAGAAAGCTTTACAAGAACGATATTGTCGAATTCAATGGTGAAGAATACAAAATAGTTTAAACTTCATGTAAATAGTATATATTCAATTCGTAATTTAAGTTTTTATTATATATTATATATAGTACAACGAAAAAATGTAGCATGTAGAAATTTTTATAGTGAACATTAATACAAAATATATGTGTATTAAATATAAACATTGCATATTACGAATTGAAGTAGTATATTTTTTAGATATTAATAAATTAGCATTTATGTTATAATTAGAATAGGTGTTTGTATGTATGTAAAGGAACTTCAATTAATTAACTTTAGAAATTACAAAAATTTAAATATAAAATTGAGTGAAAATATAAATGTATTTGTCGGAAATAATGCTCAAGGAAAAACAAATATTTTAGAATCACTTTACTACTGTAGTTTAGCAAAATCACATAGAACAAATAAAGATAGAGAACTTATTAAATGGGGCGAAAAAGAAGCATATATTAAAGCGTATGTTGCAAGACAAAGACTTGATAAAAAAATTGAATTAAAGATATTTGATAAAGGTAAAAAAGGCATTAACATCAATTCAATAAAGATAACTAAGCTAGCTGATTTTATAGGAACTTTAAACACAGTTATATTCTCACCTGAAGATTTAGCAATCGTAAAGGGATCCCCCTTAAACAGAAGGCGGTTTGTAGATATTGAATTGTGTAAGTTGAGTAAAAAATATTTTTACAATCTTGTTCAATATAAAAAAGTCTTGAATGAAAGAAATGCAGCAATAAAAAAGATAAATAAGTCAAAATTAAATAGTGAAATACTGGATATATATGACAAACAACTCGGATATTTTGGAAGTGAAATTATTCAAAAAAGATTAAAATATATCAAAAACCTAAATTCTATGGGAAGTTGTATTCATGAAGAGATAACTTCGGGAAAAGAGAAGATTTTATTTAAATACATAACGGCTATTAAAGATTTTGATGATATAGAGAATAATCTTTTAGAATTGTTATTGAAGAATAGAAAAAAAGATATTGATAATAATGTAACATCGATTGGACCGCATAGAGATGATTTTTTAATAGAGATTAATGGTATTGATACAAGAGTATTTGGTTCACAAGGCCAGCAAAGAACGGCAGTATTGACTATTAAATTTGCTTCTCTAGAATTGATTAAGAAGATAACAAATGATTATCCAGTTTTGCTACTTGATGATGTACTTTCAGAACTTGATATTGATAGGCAAAAATATGTATTAAATTCTATAAAAAATGTGCAAACATTGATTACTTGTACGGGAATAGTAGAAATAAAAAAGCATTTAAATGATACATCTAAGCTTTTCAATGTTGAGAACGGTACAATTACAGAGATGGAATATTGATGAGGAGGGAGTATATGTTTTTACACTTGGGAGAAAATATTGTGATTCCCGTAAAGGATATAATTGGTATTTTTGATATAGAATCAACTATGTATAGTGCTGATACAAGCCAATTTTTAAGAATGGCTGAAGAAGATGGATTTGTGGAAAGGATAACAAATGATAAAGCAAAATCATTTGTTTTAGCAGAAGTAGATAAAAAAAGCAAAATATTTTTATCACCAATATCGTCATCTACATTGCAAAAGAGAACGGAAACGTTTTATTATGATGCTTAATTGAAGTTAGGAGGGTATACCCATGAATAATAGTCAAGTTTACGATGAAACTCAAATACAGGTACTTGAAGGACTGGAAGCTGTTAGAAAAAGACCTGGAATGTATATAGGTAGTACTAGTTTAAGGGGACTACATCATCTTGTATATGAAATTGTTGATAATAGCATAGATGAAGCACTTGCAGGATATTGTAAAAATATTGAAATAATAGTGCATAAAGATAACTCCGTAACAGTTAAAGATGATGGTAGAGGTATGCCTGTAGGTATTCATCCTAAAATGCAAAAACCTACCGTTGAGGTTATAATGACGGTACTTCATGCTGGAGGTAAATTTGGCGGAGGTGGATACAAGGTATCAGGAGGGCTTCATGGTGTAGGTGCATCAGTTGTAAATGCTTTATCGGTAGAATGTATTGTTGAAGTTGCTAGGGATGGTAAATTATGGAGACAAGAATATTCGAGAGGTAAAGTTTTAACTGATTTAGAGTGTATAGGAGAAACTGATGAACATGGAACAAAAACATATTTTAAGCCAGATCCTGAGATATTTGAAGAAATAGATTTTGATTATGATACATTAGCCCAGAGATTAAGAGAACTTGCCTTTTTAAACAAAGGTATAAGAATTATGTTTGAACATGAAAATGAAGAAAAGAAAAAAGAATTTTATTATGAAGGCGGAATAAAATCTTTTGTTGAGTATCTAAACAGAAATAGAGAGAATTTGCATAAAGAACCTATATACATCGAAGGTAAAAAAAATGACTATATTGTGGAAATAGCTTTACAATATAATGATTCATACACAGAAAATATTTTTTCGTTTGCTAATAATATTGATACGGTAGAAGGTGGAACACACTTATCAGGATTTAAATCTGCGTTAACACGTGTTTTAAATGATTATGCTAAGAAATTTGGATTTTTAAAAGAAAATGATAAAAATCTCTCTGGAGATGATATCAGAGAAGGACTTACTGCAGTAATTTCTATTAAATTAACAGATCCTCAATTCGAAGGACAAACAAAAACTAAACTTGGAAATAGTGAAGTTAGGGGAATTGTTGACAGTATATTTAGTGAAGAATTAAGTTCATTTCTACAAGAAAATCCTCAAATTTCTAAAACAATAATTAATAAAGCATTAAATGCAGCAAGAGCTAGAGAAGCTGCAAGAAAAGCTAGAGAATTAACTAGAAGAAAGTCAGTATTAGAAGGTACTTCATTGCCTGGTAAATTAGCAGATTGTTCTTCAAAAAATCCCGAGGAATGTGAAATATATATTGTCGAAGGAGACTCTGCAGGTGGTTCAGCAAAACAAGGAAGAA
Organism: Clostridium tepidiprofundi DSM 19306; assembly: GCF_001594005.1. Classification (GTDB taxonomy): domain Bacteria; phylum Bacillota; class Clostridia; order Clostridiales; family Clostridiaceae; genus Clostridium_AC; species Clostridium_AC tepidiprofundi. The sequence goes on from NZ_LTBA01000025.1 coordinate 31,741, forward strand.
ATAGAAAATTTCAAGCTATTTTACCATTAAGAGGTAAAATAATGAATATTGAAAAACAAAGGTTGGATAAAATATTGAGTTCTGAGCAGATTAGAGCTTTGATTACAGCAATAGGTGCCGGAATAGGAAAAGATTTTGAAATTGATAAAATTAGGTATAATAGAATAATTATAATGACTGATGCTGATGTGGATGGAGCACATATAACAACTCTATTGTTAACGTTTTTCTATAGATACATGAAGGAAATTGTAGAGAAAGGGCATATATATATAGCTCAGCCACCATTATATAAAATTTTCAAGAATAAAAAAGAATATTATGCTTATGACGATAAAGAACTTAATAAAATATTAAATGAAATCGGTGGTAAAGATAATAAAACTCAGATACAAAGATACAAAGGTCTTGGTGAAATGGATGCAGAGCAGTTATGGGAAACAACAATGAATCCTGAAAACAGGATATTGCTTAGGGTTACAGTAGAAGATGCTATGGCTGCTGATGAAATTTTTACAATTTTGATGGGAGATAAAGTAGAACCAAGAAGGGAATTTATTCAAGAAAATGCCAAGAAGGTTCAAAATTTAGATGTATAGCTAAATATTTTAAAAGAGGTGTAGTACATGAATAATACTGGAAAGGTTTTGAATGTTGATATAAGACAAGAAATGAAAAGGTCTTATATAGATTATGCTATGAGTGTTATCGTAAGTCGTGCTTTACCTGATGTTAGAGATGGATTAAAACCAGTACACAGAAGAATATTATATTCTATGTTTGAGCTAGGTTTAGCGCCTGAAAAAGGATATAGAAAATGTGCTAGAATAGTAGGGGATGTATTAGGTAAATATCATCCACATGGTGATACTGCAGTTTATGATGCATTAGTTAGAATGGCACAAGATTTTTCTATAAGATATACGCTTGTTGATGGTCACGGAAATTTTGGTTCGGTAGATGGAGATTCAGCTGCTGCAATGAGGTATACAGAAGCAAAAATGTCTAAGATAACATTGCAAATGCTAAGAGATATCAATAAAGATACTGTTGATTTTGTACCAAATTTTGATGGTGAAGAAAAAGAACCTTCAGTTCTTCCATCTAGATTTCCTAATCTTTTAGTTAATGGATCGTCAGGAATAGCAGTTGGAATGGCAACTAATATTCCACCTCATAATTTAGGAGAAGTTATTGATGGGGTAATTATGCTCATTGAAAATTCTGAGGTTACAATAGACGAATTAATGACTAAAATTAAGGGACCTGATTTTCCAACTGCAGGTATAATATTAGGAAAAGCGGGTATAGAAAGTGCTTATAAAACAGGAAGAGGAAAGGTTTTAGTAAGAGCAAAAACTGAAATTGAGGAAATAAAAAACAAGACTAGAATTATTGTTACCGAACTTCCGTATCAAGTTAATAAAGCTAGATTAATACAATCAATAGCAGATTTGGTTAAGAATAAAAAGATAGATGGTATATCTGACCTTAGAGATGAATCAGATAGAGAAGGTATGAGGATAGTAATAGATTTAAAGAAAGATGCTAATCCAAATGTGGTGTTAAATAGATTATATAAGCATACTAAAATGCAGGATACATTTGGTATTATTATGTTGGCACTAGTAGATGGGGAACCTAAAGTACTTAATCTAAAGCAAATGCTTAAACATTATTTGGAGTTTCAAGAAGAGATAATTGTTAGGAGAACTCAATTTGAACTTAATAAAGCACAGGCAAGAGCACATATTTTAGAGGGATTAAGAATCGCTTTAGATAATATTGATGCTGTTATTAAATTAATTAGAGCAGCTAAAACAACTTCAGAAGCTAGAGAAGGTTTGATGAATAGTTTTGGATTGTCAGAAAAACAAGCACAAGCTATTCTTGATATGAAGCTTCAAAGATTAACTGGATTGGAAAGAGAGAAAATTGAAGAAGAATATAAAGGATTAATGGAACTAATAGAAGGACTTAGAGCTATACTAGAAAGCAAAGAATTGGTTTTAAAGACAATAAAAGATGAATTATTAGAAATAAAATCAAAGTTTAATGATGAGAGAAGAACAGTAATAGATCTAACTTACACAGATAGCAGCATAAATATAGAGAATTTAATAGAAAAACAACAAATTGTTGTTACTCTTACACATAATGGATATATAAAAAGACTTCCTGTTGATACATATTCATCTCAAAAAAGAGGTGGAAAAGGTATAAAAGGAATGATGACAAAAGAAGATGATTTTGTGGAACATATTTTCACTACATCTACGCATCATAAAATTTTATTTTTTACTAATAAGGGAAAAGCATATGTATTAAAAGGATATGAAATACCTGAGGCAAGTAGAACAGCAAAAGGATTGAATTTAATAAATCTAATTCCTATAGAATCTGGTGAAAAAATTCAAGCAGCAATAGCATTGAAAGAGTTTAGTGAAAATTGTTATCTAATAATGGGTACTAAAAATGGGTTGATTAAGAAAACAGCTTTATCTGCGTATTCTTCTATTAGAAAAAATGGTTTGATTGCATTAAATTTAAGAGAAGATGATGAATTAATTGGAGTAAAGGTAACGACAGGCGAAAGTGAAATTGTCATGATTACTAAAAAAGGATATTGCATAAGATTTAAAGAACAGAATGTAAGAGCTATGGGTAGAAGTGCTACAGGGGTTAAGGGTATAACCTTAAGAGAAGACGATTTAGTTATAGGTATGGATGTAGTTAAAGAGGATGGAGCGTTATTAGTTGTTACTGAGAATGGGCTTGGTAAGAAAACATTAATGTCTGAATATCCACTCAGACATAGAGGTGGAAAAGGTGTAATAACATACAAAGTATCTGAGAAGAGAGGAAACTTAGTAGGAGCTAATATAGTAGATGATGATGATGAAATAATGCTTATAAATAGCAATGGTATAATAATAAGGTTTAGTGTATCAGAAATATCAACCATTGGAAGAAGTGCTATGGGAGTTATATTGATGAGAAGAACAGAGGGCGAAACAGTAGTAGCAATGGCAAAAGTAAATAAGAGCGTTGAATAAAAAAACAATAAGTTATTATTATCCATGTTAAAGTCACAATTTCTATTAGAGGTTGTGACTTTTCTAATGGGGAAAAAGGGGCTAAGAATTAGGTGGTAGAAGAAAAAAGGCACTAGGAAATAAAGAAACAGGTTCCAGAGAAAAAGTAAGTGTGCTAGTTTATAAGATGGCTAGAGTGCTAGACTGTTAGTTTCTAGTTTCCACTCTCTAGTCTCCAGTCTCCAGTACAGATTTGCCATCTGTATACCAGTATCTGTTTTAAGTACTAAGAGCTAAAATAAGTTTGCTAGAGGGCTAGTGCAGATTTGTAACTTGATTACTATATACTTATAATCACCAAATGTTTTTATATACATTTAAGAAATCGTTTAGCGATTTCAACATTAGCTGGTAACTAGCCGACTGGAAAACTAGCATTCTTATATTAGTTTTCATCAAAGTCACAATTTGTTTTGGCGATTGGAGATTGGCGATTGGCAACTATTTATTAGTTTCCAATTTCTAGTCTCCAGTCTCCAGTACAGATTTGCCATCTGTATACCAGTATCTGTTTTAAGTACTAAGAGCTAAAATAAGTTTGCTAGAGGGCTAGAGGGCTAGTGCAGATTTGTAACTTGAAAACTAGCATATATTTAAATAAATTACGTAGTAATTTCGAAACTGATTAGTAACTAGTAATTGACAACCTAGCACATTGCATTCAAGAAATCGTATAACGATTTCATCATTAACTAGCCACTAGCAAACTGGTCAACTAGTAATTTTATTTGAAGAAATTACACAGTAATTTCGAAATTAACTATCTAACTGATAACTGTCCAACTATCAACTAGCAATCTTATTTTAAGAAATTGCGAAGCAATTTCAACCTTTACTATTCTTTATACTCTATTCACTATTCTCTAATTAAGGTTCACTATTCTCTGAATTTGTATTCTATAAAACTTCACCTGGTGTATCAATAATTAAAATAACGAGTAAATCGAAGAATATTTAAGAAAACGCAAATAAATTAAACCTAAATAGTGGATTGCAATATGATAACAAAATATATGTGTGATAGAATACATCTTGTCGTTTCGCAAAGAGACGCTGAGACATGAGAGCGGATAGCTTTTGTATCTAAATGAATTGAAACAAAAAAATTAAAAAAAATGTTGACAGAATCAAAAATATTTGATAATATAAAAAAGTCATCGCAAGATGAAAAATGGTCTTTGAAAAGTAAACAGAGTAAGTAAGAAAAACTCGTAATTCTTTAGAGAATAAAGTCAGTAATGGCTTGAGCAAGATAAACTTTTAAATTGAGAGTTTGATCCTGGCTCAGGACGAACGCTGG
>NZ_LTBA01000026.1 GCF_001594005.1 Clostridium tepidiprofundi DSM 19306
GTTACGGATTTGTTCCATAACTTTAAACAGTGATTTTCTAATTCTATGAAATCTTGTTCTTGTACAGAACTTAGGGAATAAATCTATTAAATTTTTTGAACAGAATCCAAACCAAGCTTTCTCAGAATCAATAGTTAAGAGTTCACCTACTATGGAAATTGTGATTATTTCGCTATCGCTCATAATGGCTTTATCAATATTTCTACGAAATTTAATATGTGCTGGAGTTATTTCATGGTAAATATCATCAATAATAACAAAAACAACAGTAATAAAATCTTTTAAATTGTTTATTGTTGTGATAGAATTTTTATTAAGCTCTAGCATATATGTTTCCCCCTATCTTTGACTAGTGGTGTTTTCATTGATAGGTTAACATAAATGCTGGAGTTTTTTTAGTTGTAATTATTGTTATAGATTTTAACTAGCACAACGGGTTAGTTAATATAAAACCTTATGTCCACCACTATTTGTATTAATAATTTTGTGTATTTACATCTCACATAGTTAATATAAAACGTCATGAGTTAGCTCATCATATTCAGTATCATCATTTATTTACATCTCACATAGTTAATATAAAACAGGATTCCGAAAATCCTGAAATGGATGTAAAACATCCAAATTTACATCTCACATAGTTAATATAAAACCTTTTGCAAAAGCTATATCAAATGAGTGTATGCCTAATTTACATCTCACATAGTTAATATAAAACAAAGACTAAATTAAATAGTTTAAATAGTATGCTAAAATTTACATCTCACATAGTTAATATAAAACTAGAGCCTATGTCATAACATGTTAAAGCTAATAGGTAATTTACATCTCACATAGTTAATATAAAACTACATCAATTTGTATCAGATATTGTTATAGAGCTACTATTTACATCTCACATAGTTAATATAAAACTATTCCCTTTGCCTCACTTTAAACCTAAAGATGGACATTTACATCTCACATAGTTAATATAAAACACTCAACAAGTTCTTTTGGTTCAATTTCCCCAAAAACATTTACATCTCACATAGTTAATATAAAACTTACTGTGTGGTTTAACAGTATAAAAGACCAATTAAAATTTACATCTCACATAGTTAATATAAAACTTGTAACTATGTCTATCATTTCATCTAATGTCCAACCCTATTTACATCTCACATAGTTAATATAAAACATGCAATTTACAGATAAAAACAATAAAAATAGTTTAATATTTACATCTCACATAGTTAATATAAAACAATTTTTAGAAAAGAGTGCGTAAGGAGGTGAGAAAGAATTTACATCTCACATAGTTAATATAAAACACCTAGAGGGTGTATTTTTTATGCCCTCTTTTTTAAAAAATTTACATCTCACATAGTTAATATAAAACTCATTTCGAAATGGCAAAAGGTACATCTGCACAGAATATTTACATCTCACATAGTTAATATAAAACCAACTGCCCGCCCTTCTGTCTTCGACAAGTAAATCCAATTTACATCTCACATAGTTAATATAAAACTTTTTCTACGTCTTCAAGCAATCCAACTAATTCAATATTTACATCTCACATAGTTAATATAAAACTAAACATACTTTCCAATGTCCTGCATAACAAAACTTGTATTTACATCTCACATAGTTAATATAAAACAATTGATGTTAAAGATGATTGCATAGTTTGCTGCAAATTTACATCTCACATAGTTAATATAAAACTAGCAACCAACCAAGCCTCCAAAATAGCAATAATTTGATTTACATCTCACATAGTTAATATAAAACTTTAGTGTAACAAGCAATTTTGTTACTATATCGACAATTTACATCTCACATAGTTAATATAAAACACCGAAGAATTTCAGGCTATGAATATAAAACATCCTAATTTACATCTCACATAGTTAATATAAAACGGGTTTGGGGGGCTAGTCCCCCAAGGTTTTATTGCGTGATTTACATCTCACATAGTTAATATAAAACATCTTAACAATCAATTTTTTTTGTATATGGTAATCTTATTTACATCTCACATAGTTAATATAAAACCTGATTCACCTTGTCTTTGTTATTCGCTTTCTCACGAATTTACATCTCACATAGTTAATATAAAACTATTCTATAATGTTGACATGTTCTATTTCATGCTTAGATTTACATCTCACATAGTTAATATAAAACTTGAGTATTCAAAGAGAGGGTGATTATATGATTATAGAATTTACATCTCACATAGTTAATATAAAACTTAACTTTTGGTTGAATTTTAGAAAATATTTTTGCGATTTACATCTCACATAGTTAATATAAAACCTTTTGAACCAAGCAGGTATCACATATCATGTTTTATTTACATCTCACATAGTTAATATAAAACCTTGAGCATTGATTAGAAATAACAAGAGCTCCTATAAAATTTACATCTCACATAGTTAATATAAAACAGATTAGCAGGAATAATATATTCCAGTTTAACAAAATTTACATCTCACATAGTTAATATAAAACATGTTGGGTGAATATTCTTCATTGAATCTTGCCTTCCATATTTACATCTCACATAGTTAATATAAAACACGTTATGTATTATGAATAAAGATGATTTTTTAAACAATTTACATCTCACATAGTTAATATAAAACTGTTTAAAAACTGTTACTAACAAAGAAAAGAAAATGAATTTACATCTCACATAGTTAATATAAAACTGAAATTGATGCTTATGATGAGGAATTAAAAAAGAAATTTACATCTCACATAGTTAATATAAAACTGAAATTGATGCTTATGATGAGGAATTAAAAAAGAAATTTACATCTCACATAGTTAATATAAAACTATATTTGTCCAATCCTACTCTAGTTATGCAGTCTAAATTTACATCTCACATAGTTAATATAAAACGGATGATGAAAAGGTTCGGAAGATTGTTCCGACCCTATTTACATCTCACATAGTTAATATAAAACACAGGTTCTAGTGAAATAAAGCTACGAGGAAATATGCGTATTTACATCTCACATAGTTAATATAAAACAAAAGCTAGTTGATACAATTCTTGAAGAAAGAAAAAAATTTACATCTCACATAGTTAATATAAAACCCGGCAACTCTTTTTTGTCCCTATTATCATTATGCAATATTTACATCTCACATAGTTAATATAAAACGTATAACACTAAGAATATAAAATGTCAACTTTAAATATTTACATCTCACATAGTTAATATAAAACGATTCTATTGAATTTCAAATGTCCTATTGTTTACGTATTTACATCTCACATAGTTAATATAAAACTTTTACGAATGGTTCCTGGGAACCTACTAAACAAGTATTTACATCTCACATAGTTAATATAAAACTAACTCTAACAATAGTAAGACAACCAAACAATGTAAGATTTACATCTCACATAGTTAATATAAAACTCTACAACCTCTCATCATCTCGTTTAACAATTGCCAATTTACATCTCACATAGTTAATATAAAACGTTATTTGCAAAGTGAACAAGAAATACATAAAATTAATTTACATCTCACATAGTTAATATAAAACAACAAGATTTCACAGAAGAGTTTTATACTCCTTTTGATTTACATCTCACATAGTTAATATAAAACTTTACCAGTCGGTATCACAATTATGGGTACTATGATATTTACATCTCACATAGTTAATATAAAACCGCTGAGCATCTCCTGCTTTTTGTATAAAATATGAAATTTACATCTCACATAGTTAATATAAAACTGAAATGGTTAGAATAGAGTTTAATCCATCGAAAGTATTTACATCTCACATAGTTAATATAAAACTAAATATTTCCAAATTCCTCACATTCACCAACTTTCGAATTTACATCTCACATAGTTAATATAAAACTACACTAACTTTTGGTCATCGAGTTGTCTTTAGGGATTTACATCTCACATAGTTAATATAAAACTGACTTCTTGCTTTTACGTTCAAGTTCTTCAATCTTTATTTACATCTCACATAGTTAATATAAAACTCTTAGCCGAGGTGCTAATGTCCGGGACCCTTTGGGATTTACATCTCACATAGTTAATATAAAACTTAATTTGTCTATGTCTGTTAATGACTTATAATCCATATTTACATCTCACATAGTTAATATAAAACATGTCAGAAGAAGATTTAAGAAGTTGTTTAATTGTAAATTTACATCTCACATAGTTAATATAAAACTTGTGTAGCGCTTAATACCCCTGTCATTTTTCCGCATTTACATCTCACATAGTTAATATAAAACCTGGAGAAAAATTAAATGAAGCATATTCACGTTATAGATTTACATCTCACATAGTTAATATAAAACAATAAGGAATTAAAAGGTACAGGATTTAAAAAACCAAATTTACATCTCACATAGTTAATATAAAACTTGTTATTCAATCATATTTTGCAGTACTATACCCCATATTTACATCTCACATAGTTAATATAAAACTTTATTATTTCATTTACCAGCTCCTTTATTTTTATTGATTTACATCTCACATAGTTAATATAAAACTATAAATGCTAAAAATAATTTATATATTCAACACAAATTTACATCTCACATAGTTAATATAAAACGGAAATTTCGAGAGAGAAAACACATGCTGAACCATAATTTACATCTCACATAGTTAATATAAAACTTAGAGCCTATGTCATAACATGTTAAAGCTAATAGATAATTTACATCTCACATAGTTAATATAAAACCAGAATAAAAGATGTAAATGGTAACTATATAGAAGAATTTACATCTCACATAGTTAATATAAAACGTAGCTGTGGTCTGTTTGTATCTTTCCCACTCTGTTTGTATTTACATCTCACATAGTTAATATAAAACATATGAAGAATTGTTTAAAATAGCTAGTAAATTAAGATTTACATCTCACATAGTTAATATAAAACTTGAAGCAGAGGAAGTAGAAGAAGATGAAGAACCTAATTTACATCTCACATAGTTAATATAAAACGGGCAGTTGCATAGTAATATGCATCTAAAAATATTATTTACATCTCACATAGTTAATATAAAACAATACCTGTACGTGATATTAATGGATGTATGGAAATATTTACATCTCACATAGTTAATATAAAACAGCAGTATTAATTAATCAATACGATAGTTATAAAAAAATTTACATCTCACATAGTTAATATAAAACGAGTTGCCTGGCGGCAAAGTTGTATACGTTGTTGCCCATTTACATCTCACATAGTTAATATAAAACAGAACCTATCTTCTCCCTTACTTGATTGATAAAAATAAATTTACATCTCACATAGTTAATATAAAACGGAAACCTGTTATTAAGTTATATAAAAGAAAATATGATTTACATCTCACATAGTTAATATAAAACTTAAAGACTATTTTATAGTAGGGATAAATACTCCTGATTTACATCTCACATAGTTAATATAAAACTGTGCCACCTTATTTAACCTTTTATAATAAATTTGAATTTACATCTCACATAGTTAATATAAAACGCTCAATGATATTATCATGTCAAATATATAAAAGAGGATTTACATCTCACATAGTTAATATAAAACAGGAATTTAGACAGGATATTGCTGATGCTTTATTAAAATTTACATCTCACATAGTTAATATAAAACAAACAACTTTCTTTTGTGGCTTTAATTCAAGCAGAATTTACATCTCACATAGTTAATATAAAACACTTATGAGTCTATTAATAAAGTTAAAACATACAAGAATTTACATCTCACATAGTTAATATAAAACAGAGATATCGCAGCAGAGAAAACAACGTAAAATGCATTTACATCTCACATAGTTAATATAAAACCCAAACAATTTGGAGTAAATATTGAATTAATTTATAATTTACATCTCACATAGTTAATATAAAACTAATTTTCAAATAATTTGGAAAACAATTACGCGTTTAATTTACATCTCACATAGTTAATATAAAACTAAATCCTGTCAAAGAATTAAAAGCACATATTATACAATTTACATCTCACATAGTTAATATAAAACGTTTTTGTTTGTTTTTAATTCTATCTTGTTTGCTTTATTTACATCTCACATAGTTAATATAAAACAATAAAAAAGAAAGTCCTTCTGATAATCCTAAAAAAATTTACATCTCACATAGTTAATATAAAACATTAGTTAAAATGGCAAGTAATGAAGGAGATTTAATAGATTTACATCTCACATAGTTAATATAAAACCTATTTCCTTAGTTCCTACTTCTGTATCTGAATCTGATTTACATCTCACATAGTTAATATAAAACTTACACTCATCTACTTCTCCTACTATGGCTGTCATGTATTTACATCTCACATAGTTAATATAAAACTAGAAGTATCCAGGGAACGTACCCATGCTGAACCATAATTTACATCTCACATAGTTAATATAAAACGGAGTACAGATACACAAGTTAATAAATATATATTAATTTACATCTCACATAGTTAATATAAAACTTAAAATGCAATACAGAACAATCTGACGCAATATAGATTTACATCTCACATAGTTAATATAAAACAAATCCTGTCAAAGAATTAAAAGCACATATTATACAATTTACATCTCACATAGTTAATATAAAACTAAAAGATATTAAACTTTTAAAAATAAACAAAAGAAATTTACATCTCACATAGTTAATATAAAACCATTCCATGTGTTAAAATCCAAATCAGCTTCAATTAAATTTACATCTCACATAGTTAATATAAAACTTTATAATCTCTTAATCTTTTGTCATGCACAAACATATTTACATCTCACATAGTTAATATAAAACTTTAAAAGATTTTCTTTTAAGTACAAAATATTTTAATATTTACATCTCACATAGTTAATATAAAACCAAAGAATTTAAATATGTTTGAAGAAAATTGTTATATATTTACATCTCACATAGTTAATATAAAACTACATTTGTATGGAATAATAGGAATTGTGGGACTTTAATTTACATCTCACATAGTTAATATAAAACATAAAAACCTTGATGATGATTTACCTGAAAGTTTAATTTACATCTCACATAGTTAATATAAAACAAAATATTAAAAAGCAACAAAAAGAAAACGAAATTAAATTTACATCTCACATAGTTAATATAAAACTAGCTGTCCCACCAAAAGTATTTAACTTTTCACCTTTATTTACATCTCACATAGTTAATATAAAACTTTAGAGGTCAGTTTGCTAATGCTTTGCTTTGTCTAGATTTACATCTCACATAGTTAATATAAAACGTTACAGGTATTTTAGATAAAACAATGACAGGATTAAATTTACATCTCACATAGTTAATATAAAACCAAATGGGCGTAAGATGTTTGTACAAACAGATGAACTTATTTACATCTCACATAGTTAATATAAAACAGTTCTGTAATAAACAAACCTGCCTAATTCTGTCATATTTACATCTCACATAGTTAATATAAAACTAAGAAAACATGAATTGTGGTTGAATAATAAAAAAGAATTTACATCTCACATAGTTAATATAAAACTATTGGTATGTTATTTGTAAAATAAAAAAAGAAAGGATTTACATCTCACATAGTTAATATAAAACTTGGCAACTACTTTCAATTTAATATAAAAGGTTCTAACATTTACATCTCACATAGTTAATATAAAACGTGATTTTGGTTGGTTGTATGGTATGGTTTTAGCAGAATTTACATCTCACATAGTTAATATAAAACAAATAGCGTATGATTTATTATGTCAGGCAAATACAAAATTTACATCTCACATAGTTAATATAAAACGTCAAGTGGTTTTGATATAGAAACAAAAAATCATACATTTACATCTCACATAGTTAATATAAAACGTTATCTTCATTATATAGTACAAAAAGGGGATAGCGAATTTACATCTCACATAGTTAATATAAAACTTTAAAACTCTTGCTTCGTTTTTAGGCATTATAATTATATTTACATCTCACATAGTTAATATAAAACTTATTTTTAGATATTAAGGAGGAATTATTATGAATGAATTTACATCTCACATAGTTAATATAAAACTCCATCAGGTCTTTTAAATTTTGCAAATTCTGCACAAATTTACATCTCACATAGTTAATATAAAACATGGAACCGGTGAAGCAAACACTATATTTTCAACTTTATTTACATCTCACATAGTTAATATAAAACACCGAAGAGTTCCAGGCAATGGATATAAAACATCCAAATTTACATCTCACATAGTTAATATAAAACTAGACAAGGGAAGAATAATTTAAAGCCCTGTAAACAAATTTACATCTCACATAGTTAATATAAAACGGATATTAAACGTACTTATCAAAGACATACCGAGAGTATTTACATCTCACATAGTTAATATAAAACTTTTATAAATTAATATAAGGAGTTGATTATTATGTATGTATTTACATCTCACATAGTTAATATAAAACTTGTTTTCAATGAAGGGAATAAAAAGAGAGTCCACATATTTACATCTCACATAGTTAATATAAAACAGGAGTTATGAATCAATCAAAAGAAAGGCTTTTAGACATTTACATCTCACATAGTTAATATAAAACGCATACTATATTAAAAGGATATATAAAAGATAAAAATTTACATCTCACATAGTTAATATAAAACTCGCCCATTTTTCAATAAATTTTATTTCTTCTTCAAAATTTACATCTCACATAGTTAATATAAAACTTTTGACACACAACAAAAAATTGTGTGTCAAAAAAGTAATTTACATCTCACATAGTTAATATAAAACATATCAATGATGATATAATTTTGTTTCAATCTGATTTATTTACATCTCACATAGTTAATATAAAACGGAGTAGGAATTGTAGATACAGAAATAACTGATTATAATTTACATCTCACATAGTTAATATAAAACTATTATGTATACTAACAAAATTACATAATAATAATTAATTTACATCTCACATAGTTAATATAAAACTTAAATACCAAACAACGTATAAAGAATCACGTGGCTAATTTACATCTCACATAGTTAATATAAAACAGAAAAACGTACTATATTAAAAGATTTAGATTTGAGATTTACATCTCACATAGTTAATATAAAACAAAATAGTTGAAGTTAAAAATTTCAATGAAAATAGAATTTACATCTCACATAGTTAATATAAAACAAGCTGTTCAACAAATTACCAAAGAGGATTTAAGGAAATTTACATCTCACATAGTTAATATAAAACGTCAATAGGGGAGAGTTTAAATAAATGTGTAGTAGATTTACATCTCACATAGTTAATATAAAACTTACTTATAATAGGAGTAAGGCTTATTTAATTTTAATTTACATCTCACATAGTTAATATAAAACGGGTGTATGAGTGTAAGGCAGAAGATTTTGTGGTGTAATTTACATCTCACATAGTTAATATAAAACTCCAAAGGTTGATACAGAACCAAAAGATTCAAAAGGATTTACATCTCACATAGTTAATATAAAACTAAAATAAATAATTAAAAGTTTTTTAAAATTATTTAAATTTACATCTCACATAGTTAATATAAAACAAATTTTTCCAAATTCCTCACATTCACCAACTTTTGAATTTACATCTCACATAGTTAATATAAAACAGAAAATGCACAGAAAAGAAAAGAAGAACGCAAGGAAAATTTACATCTCACATAGTTAATATAAAACTATATCCTGATTTTAATATTAAAAAGTCATTCAAACATTTACATCTCACATAGTTAATATAAAACTTATTGAGAAATTTATTGAAAGAAGGTTGATAAAAATTTACATCTCACATAGTTAATATAAAACCCATAGACGCAAATAACTGTATTCCGGGGACTCAAATTTACATCTCACATAGTTAATATAAAACGGAGTTTGACGACTTAATTGATTTAAGAAGTTTAATATTTACATCTCACATAGTTAATATAAAACATAAATTCATTACGACTTGAGCCGTAATGCAATAAATGATTTACATCTCACATAGTTAATATAAAACTCGAGCCTGATGATATAGAGATTTATAACAATGTAAATTTACATCTCACATAGTTAATATAAAACCTAAAATGATGGAGAGTTTAACTGAAGAAGTTCTTATTTACATCTCACATAGTTAATATAAAACCACCACCCTTATCACGACACGTTAGTGCCAACAAGTAATTTACATCTCACATAGTTAATATAAAACTAAGGTAATGAAGATAGTTTGTAAAGAGATTCCGAAATTTACATCTCACATAGTTAATATAAAACGTATGTGAAACACAATATTACGGTGTAGATTCTCAAATATTTACATCTCACATAGTTAATATAAAACATACAAATGATAATGACTTTAATCAAAGATTACTGTAATTTACATCTCACATAGTTAATATAAAACTTTGTTAGATTTCTATAATCAAGTATTTGAAGATGAATTTACATCTCACATAGTTAATATAAAACTTCGAACCTATTTGATAACTTACACATGCTAACAAGTAATTTACATCTCACATAGTTAATATAAAACTTACATATGAGAATATAGCTAGGAGGAGTGATTATAAATTTACATCTCACATAGTTAATATAAAACTGTTTGATAAGATAGTCAAGTTTTTAAGTACATATAAATTTACATCTCACATAGTTAATATAAAACTATGTATGGTTGAAATATCTACTTAGAGAAGGTAGATAATTTACATCTCACATAGTTAATATAAAACAAAGTATAGATGGAGATGAGCATTTAAATGGATATACATTTACATCTCACATAGTTAATATAAAACTCTTAGTTCCACCACAGGGTTGGGATAAAGAACGTAATTTACATCTCACATAGTTAATATAAAACCAGAGTATAAAGGACAAGATGATATTCAACCTACAATTTACATCTCACATAGTTAATATAAAACCTTAATGAAGAAATTAAATTTAGATGTATTTACGTTTATTTACATCTCACATAGTTAATATAAAACAAAATAATATAGAAGTTCTTACGGATAAATGTATAAAATTTACATCTCACATAGTTAATATAAAACCCTAAAAAATAAACTCTTCAGATCCGTTGATATTACTAATGTTTAGCGGATTATTGAAATTGCTAAATAGTGCAATTTTGCAGCAAACCATCAGTAGTGTTCTGCTAATTATTTATATTTTGATTGAAATCATAGACATATCAATGTCTTTGATTATTTAGAATATATGTTTGCTTCACTGCAGTTTCTTTACAGAAAAAGTTCATCAAAACTCTTTTCTATTCCAATAACATCTTTCTTGATATTTTTAGATATCTTTACTCTATATACGTAAATTGAATCCGTTTTCTTATCTACAAGCTTATCAATCTCAGATAAGCACTTGTGTAATTTTCCTTCAGTTATTTCTCCTTCAAAAACAGAATTTTGAGTCCACGTTAAATATTTTTTCAATAGTTTTCTGACCCTATTTATTCTTTTTTCTTCAATATCATAAGTTAATATCACAAACATATCATCAGCTCCATTATATCATAAATTTTATTGCATAAACCAATAAAAACATTTTATACCAATAACCATTTACCACCAAGCTTTTAAAGGTTTATACCGCTCATCACCAATAAAATGCTTAATTAATTTGTAGCACTCTAATCTTATGAACATTCTATAAGATACCTTTCTTTTTAATGTTCTATGTTTTATGGTAACAGCCAATTTTCTCTCGTAATCAGCAATAAACTTTTTTCTTCCATTTTCGTTGAGAAAACAAATCCCCTCCTCAATGTCAAAATCTTTAACTGTTATCCTTCTATTATTAATCAAACTAAATATAATTGGATCTATTATTAATGGTTTGAATATTTCTGCTATATCCAAACTTAAAGAAAATCTTTTTGTAGATGGTTCATGTAAAAAACTTATTGTTGGATCAAGCTGAGTTTTATATATTTCACCTAATACAGTTGTATACATTAAACTATTTCCAAATGAAATTAAAGCATTAATAGGATCCGTAGGTGGCCTTTTCTCCCTTTTATTAAATTCAAATCCATTTCTTAAAATAACATTAAATGCCTCATAATATATCTTTCTCATTCTTCCTTCTGCACCCATTAATTCATCAACAAAATTAGCATTTATTATTTTTTCTCTTTCTATCTCTATCCTCTTTATAAATTCTTCAGTTTCTTTATAATTTCTCATATTCCTTATGATATGATGAACTGCACTGTCTATAAAACATTTTGCTAGGTATAATCTCTTATCGTTATAGTTATAATGTTTAGCTTGATTAACTAATAGATATCCTGAAACATTCTTCTTTCTTGGATAATATGTCCCTGAATAATAACCATAATAATTATAGAAGTTTAATAAAAGACCATATTGCGTCAAATAATTTATAAGTTTTGTATTTAAATCAACTTCTCCAAAAATATGAATTTTAGCAGTTTGTTCTATGGGCAATGACCTCTTATCTCCTTCTGCAGTAATAAAATATACTGTATTATCTTTTCTTTTTAATCTACCGTTGCTAAAAATATAATAATCTCTTTCCATTATTCATCATCTTCCTTTGCAAAGCAAAATTGATAATAAGCACATTTTTTACAATATGGCAATCGTTCGAATTTAGGTGGTTTATTTTCACTAGTAATCCGTTTTATATCGACTAAAGTATCAATAATCTTTTTTTCTATTTCTGGAGAAAGTTCGATTTCTTCAATTTTCTTTTCTTTTACATAATTTATAGTTCCTTTTTTGTTTATACCTATTTGTTTTAAATAAAATAAATAATAATAAAGTTGCATTCTATCTGGTTCAGTAAGTTTGCTACTTATTTTAACCTCTCTCACATAATCTTTATCCAAAATATCTAGTTTTAATATTTCATCAATAAGAATTTCTTTTCTTTTTTTTCTTTGATATGCATCCTCGTGTACTATTTTACCACTAAGAACTCTATCACTATTTTGCTCCATAGTAATACCTTTCGAAAATAACCATAACTTCCTTTTGCAAACATAGTAATAGTTTACTTTAACTCCTTGAGTTTTGAATTTATCAATTTGAAATTCCATAATATCACCTTTACTTACTGCTGTAAAATATTGTGAGTTTAATGTATAACTAAAATACCTATGAAACTAATCAAAAATCCACCTTTATAGCATTCAAAATAGTATAAAGGTGAATAAAAATAATAACCTTATATATCGACCTTATATAAACATGTTTTCAATAATCTTATCTTCAATGCTCTTTTTATCCTTTATTTGTAGCCCTTTTTCATTGTCATAAGTACAATATCCTTTACTTACAATAGTATTTCCCTCATCAATATATAACGCATTATATTTTTTCAATTTCCTATAATATCCTTCAGATATCTGAATAGATTTAAATTGATATTCTTTAAATTTAGCATTTTCAATCTGTAATTTTTCAAAATCTTCTTCTAAAATTATCTTAGCATTAATATTAGTATCTCTAAATAATTTACTGGCTTCTTTTTTATTATCAACAATATTTAAATAAGGTTCATAATTAAACATTATATTTTCACCATTTAATTCTGCTGTATTTAATCCAAAAATATTCTTTATACATATTTCAGCAATCCCAAATTCATCCTCATAGTATTTTTTTATATCTTTCAAATCATAATACCTCTGTAATAATTCTTTTCTATCTTTCATCGACATTATAGTTTTATTACTTTGCTTCAATAATTTTAAAGCTGATTTTTTTAATATCTCCGGATATACATCTTTCTCTGCCTCATTGATTATATAAAATCTTCCATAATCTAATGTATCATGCCTATTACACCTTCCCATCCTTTGTATAATTGATTCTATTGGCGCATTGTCACTAATAACTACTTGAAAATCAAGATCTAATGATATTTCAACAGATTGTGTTGATATCCATATATCACCTTTTTGTTTTAATATATCTTGATATTTTTGCTTTTTATCTTCAAATTTAAATCTGCTGTGCAATAAATATATTTCTTTTTGCTCTTTATAATATTCATTTAAAAAATCAAATATTTCTATTGCTCTATCCACTGTATTTCTAACAATTAATACTTTATTATTTTCCTTTAATGCTTTATCAACTACATCAATTAAATTCTTTTCCGAATTTTTAATTATCTCTAACTGAATTTTTCTATTCTCCTCAACTTGCTCATTTCTATTTGATTCAATAAAATCTATATTACATTTATTAATTTTATCCTTATATGCTTGTGGAAGTGTAGCTGTCATTAAGTGAAATTTAGTATTTAAATATTTATTTGCA
Organism: Clostridium tepidiprofundi DSM 19306; assembly: GCF_001594005.1. Taxonomy (GTDB): domain Bacteria; phylum Bacillota; class Clostridia; order Clostridiales; family Clostridiaceae; genus Clostridium_AC; species Clostridium_AC tepidiprofundi. The sequence goes on from NZ_LTBA01000026.1 coordinate 14,350, forward strand.
AATTCAATAAAGTAAATTAGTATTAAAAACATTCTCGGATGTAATAAATGAATCTCATCCACAGTAATATAAGAATCATATATACTTGCAAAAACCTTTTCATATCCAGGATACTTAAACATAGACAATAATATTTGATCTACAGTCGCAATAATATATGGTTTAGCAAAATTTCTAGATAATATTTTATCTCTTAATGTTATTGTTACCCCTTCACTATTAACCTTAGAATTTTCATCTTCAACATAAAGAGAAATATCACCATGTAGAATTCCTATATTATCTACTCCTAAAATTTCTTCAGCATCATTATAAAAGCTTTCTGCTGAAATCTTATTAGGCACTAAAAATATCTTTCTCTTTCCTGTCCATCTATAATCGGCTACAGTTTTACCACTTCCAGTAAATGCTTCAGTCAATACATTTTTGCCCATATTTTCTCTTAACTTTTCTTGCATAGGTCTAAATTTAATATCACTTTTATTTGTTTTTTTCTTTATATTTTCAATTAATTTTTTATCAACTTCAACTTCATCAAGTGGAAGAAAATAATTTATATCTTTTAATTGAGTTGAAGCTAAATGATCTATTAAATTTAAAAAACCTTTAAGAACGATATATAAATACTGTAAATCTCTATTATTTTTAAAATCTTCATTCAACTGATACATAAATTCATAATCTAAAAAATCCTCATTAAAAACAATTTCTATATTTAGTTCATTTTTAATAAACTCTTCTACTTCTTTGTAATTATATTTATCAGAAAGGAAAATACCTTGTTCTATATCAGTTAATACAGCTTTTTCTATTTTGCCATTAGATATTTCTAGATACTGCTCATAACTACCATGATGCAGCAATATAGCTTTATATAAAATCGCCCTTAGAATTTCATCAATATTAAGTTTTTCAAAAATCTTTTTTAAAAATGCACCTGTTAAAAGATTATGTCTTGCATCCTTGATACTCTTATATGCTTTCCACAGTTCATCTAATTCCTTACTTTCATCACATGCACTTCTTAATTCATCTATTTTATTAGCAATTTCTATCTTCTTCTGAAATTCAATATTCATTTTACCAAGATCATGAAGCAAACATATAATTTTAAGTAATTTTCCAAATTCTATTTGCACTGTATTCGATACTTTTTGGTTTATTGTATTGAAACTGATCTTTGATATTATAATATCAAAGATTTGAAGCAAATCTTCAGTATGTTCTATCAAAGTTTCTTTTTTAATATTCTGTCTTTTATTATTCGATTTCGCTAATATAATTTTTTTCATTTATTCACCTTCTTTCTATAACCATGTGAATAGAATATTTTCATCATTTCCATTTTTATCTTTTTTTCTAAATATATTAGTTTCTATATCTGGTATATAACATCCCTCATCATTTAAATATACATAATGCCCGTATTCTATTACTCTATCTTGTTTCTCTGCATTAAAATCTTTATATTTTTTAGGCAATGAGTACAGTACCCCTTGTTGCATAATATATCTTGAACTATCTGATTTAATATTAACCGGTACATAAGTATTTTTAAATATTAAATCATTTTTAATTGCCTCTTTTTTATTTTCAATATACACTGTATCAATCTCTACTTCTTTAACAAAACTATCACCTTTTTGAGATGGCATAATAAAATCTTCTTTTCTACCTAAACTCAAGTATTTTGATGGAGTTTCTAAAGAATTCTTAACTAATTCATTGTCCTCTGTACTCAAAAATATTTTTAATTCCACTTCCTGTAAAGTTTCAAAATGCATTATTCTGTTTCCATAGCTTTTCTTATGATAATTATAAAATTGAGCCACCTCAAACATTTTAAAACCTTTTTCCTTATTAATCTTTTTTGATTGTTTAGTCAATAAATTTTGATAATCGCTAAAAAACTTCCCATATTCGCCTCGTACAAATTCATTAATCTTATTTTTGTATTTTCCTACAATTCCAATTTTATACTTTGACTTTAATTTTCTATCTGTTAAATAGGAAATCATACCTGCTACAGTAGTAACAGGCGGTAAATTTAATGTAGGAATATAGTCATTCTGCATAACCTTTGGCTCTCTATAATGTGCAAAAGGCTGCTTGATATCTAACAACAATACCTTCTCTTTACTTATCTTTATCATTAGGAGTATCCCCTTCCCCTACTTTTAAGTACCACTTATCATCTTCTCCAACAAATAATTTTTCGCCTAACTCCCGAAGTAACTTTGCAGGATATCCTTCTAAAATCTTATTTTCTTCGTCATAAATTTTTGCATTTCTAAATCCTGTATTCATTCTTCCGCTATAAACTGCTATATAATTATCTTTATCCAAATTATAACTTTCTATAGTTTCTAACACATTATCCAGTATCAATACATTATGTTTATCCATTTCAATGTCATTCCAAAAATACGGTATTACACTTTCAAATGCTCCACCAAACACTGCTAAAGGCTTTAAATGCACTGTTTGATGTTTAATTGTTCTTGTTAAATTAACAATTACATCTAAAATATCTCTAAGTGCCTTTTCTCTTAATTTCTTATCCATGTATATTCTCTCATCAGGAGCTAGATATTTTCCATCCTTAACTTCCAATACCCCTAATCTATCTAATTCGATTGTAATTGTATAAACGTAATAATCTCCAAAAATTTCTTCACTAGCCAAGGCTTGAGTTTGTGGAAATTTATCTTCTGGATATTTTTCATTCTCCTTAGTATAATAATTTCTTCTAAAATCTTTATTCAAAAAACCTTTATTAGTTATAAGCTGAGTATCATTTTTGTAGATGTGTACTGATTTAGGCGGTATTATTCTTAAAGGTGAAGTTTTACTTAACTGTTTATCGGGAACTAAAAAACCAAATACATCTGTTTCCAATCCATTTTCCTCTGAACATTCTATATTATCTATGCAAGGATATATATTAGTGACCTTACCCTTTTTATTAGTATTTAAAATTATTCCACTTAAATTCCAACCTCTCTCACCTAACTGTTTTCTTATTTCGTAAGTCATAGTACCTACACTTGTAATAGCATGCGGTCCATCACTCATGTAACACTTTTTTATAGGCGTATAATTACCGAACCCCTGATCATTAGAAAGTGCAACGGAACTTTCTGTTAATATTGTAACTGTAACTGACTTTACTACTTTTTGTTTTATCTTCTCATCCATATTTATTCATCCTCCTCTTTATTAGAACTTAAAAATTTCTCCAAAAATTTTCCAATGCAATAATGTAGTTCATCCTCATCACCATAAATTATTACATCTGCAAAATTATCTGGAATACTTGTTTGATTTACAGTTATTAAGTGTAATATATTTTGAAATAACCCTTGCCTATTATCCGATTTTAGCATTTCAATTACTTTAAAAGCTATTGCACGTTTATTTTCTGATTTCTTAATTTTCGCCCCCAAAATAATACCTAATTTTTCAAAATTTTTGTCCTCCACCTCTAAGTCCTCCTTTCTTAGTTCACATATAATTTCTAAATAATTTTTAATATTATTAACCGTTTTCCAAGTATCTAAAGATCTCTTTCCATCCTTATCATTAATAACAATTAATTCATTTAGTAAGAAACTCTTCAGTGCTGCGTAATTATTATTTTTAATTATTTTTTTTCCTAAAGCTATCTTCACATAAGTATCTTTAGAAAAATTATATTTATCTATTACATCGCTTAATTTAATCATCTTTAATATAGCTCTAAATTCTAAAATACTGTTTAGATTAATTAAAACTCCTTTATTCACATCTGTTGAAATATCATATATTCTAACTCTAGTATTTTTAAATTTACTTAATTTTTTATAAAAACCTTTTTCATTAAACTCCCTAGATTTTAACATTAATTTATAATTTATAAACTTCATACTACCTAAATCATCTGTATAAGCTAAAATAGTTGGTCTTTCTATGCTCAAGTACAGTAAAAACATTAAATTAAAAAATTCACATATAAAGCATACTGATGGGTTTTCAGCAGCATAGTTTGTAAATGTATTTTTTTCCGAACCCATAAATAAATAATTATATTTAGAACTTTTTCTTAACTTTTTCTCATCTTTATGAGTTATATCATATTTTGTAGTCAAATACGTATGACATACTATACACTTTTTTTCTAATGCTTCATATTCTTTTAAAATGTTTTTTTGTTCTTCATCATCCTTTGAATTAAGTTCTTGTACAATATAAATTAATTTTTTAATATTTTTATGGAAATTTATTTCACCTTTAGAATTATATCCATACTTAGCACTATTCCTTATATAAGGAAAATATTTTGAATTGAATTTTTTTTCAATACTTTCTTTCATTTTTTCACTAAGTATATCAATTTCATTAATTTTAGATAAGAAATTATCATTTTTAATTCCCTCTAAGAATTCAATGTCATACTTTTTTTTCTTCAATTCTTCTTTAATGCCATCAACAAACACTCGGAAAATCTTTTCTTTCAATAAATAATTTAGAAATTCATCTTTATTAAAATCTTTCACTTCAAGATAATTATTTTCCAAACAAACTTTCATATTAGAATTAATATTCATTTCTTCCAAAATACTGCTGAAATATATCAATCCTAAATCTCTAATTATTTCACCTGTTCTATAAAAAATTAAATTTGCTATGGCCATCACCTCCTATCCTACAACTTCAATCATTCCAAAGCCTTGATTTCGCCTAAATCCTAACCCAAGTGCATATATATCCCTAAGATCAATCATATCACCTTCAAGAACAAATCTTCCAACACAACTATTTACATAATAAAAAGATTTATTGGTATTTTGTGTAAACTTTCTTATCTCTTCTTTTACAACTCTTTTTTTCATATATAAAGGTTTAAACCGTAATTCTTTCTTCAAGCCGTAACCCCTAAAATTTTCAAGAGTTTTATCAACTATATAATTAAGTTCTTTAACAAATTTTTTATCATTAAAATCTAATGAATTATTATTTTTGTCCTTAATATATATAGGAGATAATGTAGTAAATTCTACATTATCTTTATTTATCTCCTTTTCTTTAACTAAATCAATTCCTATTCTATTAATAATAAAACCCTTATATTCAAATCCTTTTATCTTTAATAATCCATTATAAAGTTTTATCATAAATTCATAATCACCCGAACTTATGTTAATAATAACTCTGTCATAAATTGTAAATATATTCACTTCTTTTTTGTAATCTTTTATAAAAACAGAAAAACAAAAATTTTTTGTTGCCTTATTTGTTTTTCCCTCTTTATAGTTATATATTTTACTAAAATACTCTTCATCACTTCTCATTAATGCCTCCTTAATAAGACTTACAACAAGCATTTGATAAGCTAGAGGAAATTTATCAGTACTATATTCACATTTTAATCTCAATTACATCACCTCCTACTTCTAATTATAATTCATATTACGGACATATATTGGCATATATAAAATTATTTATAAAAATCCATCATTAAATCACCTTTCTTTTTTTATTAATCATAGTAATTTTTTAATTTCAATACATTATTTTAAAATATAATACCCTCCATTTCTCCCAACTTTAGTAATAATATTAATTTTTAAACCTTTTATGTAATTCTTATAACGTCTAACTGTTCTATCATCCACATCTAATTCTTTTGCTAATTCACTACTCGTCATTAAATCATTTTCATTAAGCAGATTAATCATTCTTAAAATATTATTATGCATTTTTAAGTTCATTCTTTCACCTCCTCAAATTTATTCCTTATTTGCATTCATATCTACTAGTTATGGTATTAATTTTACTACATATTTTAAATTAAACAAGGACAAAACAAAAAAAAATCAGAATTTCTCCGATTTTTTTCAAAAATTATATTTATTTTTCCCCACATAGTTAATATAAAATTTTTAACATTTTTATTCATCTCTACAAGTTAATTTACATCCAACATAAGTAATATAAACTCATCTACCATTTTAATATAAACTAAATTTATATGAATGTAAACATAAATATATTTTTAAATTTATATCTCACATAATGACTATAACATCAACAATAGCTACCACAAAACAACAGAATATCACTGCTTATATAATTTATATAATTTATATAAAAGAAAATTTACCATAGTATCACCATCTTAAATAAATTGAAAATCTTCATCAAACACACTTTCTGTATTAACTTTACCTAGTCCCTTTTCATAAGTATAATCAATTTTTACAATAGGAATATTATTAAACTTATCAAGTTCTATAACATCATATACCTTGTTGTTTCTTTTAGCTGTTTCAAACATATATCCAGGTATATCTACTGTATAATCTTTTATGTTATACTTTTCTTTCTGTATATTAACGTATAAGTCTTGTAACTTTTTCTTATCCTTTTCCTCTTTCATCTGAGCTCTATATTTACTTATCTTACTCAAAGACGAATTAATTATTTCATTCTCCTCTTCTGAATCATAAACACATTTAGGTATGATTAGATATGTCGTAATATTTCTAAGCCTTGCTTCATTTTTTTGCAACTCATATTCTTTAATATTTTTAGTCCATAAAAGAGCCTCCTTCATTTTCTTATAATAAGCAGAATCCTTTAAATTCTTCTCAGTATATACCATTTCTACAAACTGCATTTTTTTCTCTTCATCAAGTTTTTCTCCATTTATACTCTTTACTGCTTCTTTGGAATATTTAAAAATATCTATATCAACTATACTTCTGTCATCATTTCTTATTCCAGAAGTAGGTTTATCTTTCCCTATATAAATATAAATATTTGGATTATCGCTATCTAAATCTCTTCCTCTATAAATTCTACCCATTCTCTGAAGCAGTCCTGATATCTCCGAAAGTTCAGTATACAATACGTCAAAATCTATATCTAAACTTGCCTCAACAACTTGTGTAGTCACCCATATTCCTTTATTACTACATTCTCTCTGTCCCATTTCAAATATTAAATTTTCTTTCAAGCTTCTATCCTTCTTTATAAATCTACTGTGAAACATATTTATAGGAATATTAAGCTCTGCTTTCATTAAATCATCATAAATCTTTTGAGCTTGTTTTACTGTGTTTACTATAACAAGAACCTTCTTATCTTTATAATTATCTTTGATATGATCAATATTAATGTAATCTTCTATAACCTCTATTTTATGTCTTAATTGAGGTTCCCCTTTGGAATTCTTTTTATAAAAAGTCTTAGGTTCTTTAAATGGAATATTTTCTTTTCTCATAAAATCCAAAATAATATTAGGTAGCGTTGCTGTAAGTATTGAAAATTTCCCACCCGCTTCTGATATATACTTTAGTGCTGCAATTAAATAGCCTAACATATCAGGAGAATACATCTGAATTTCATCAATAACTAACTTGGAATAAGCTAATGTAGCAAGTTTTAATTCATATCCCTCGTATTTAAATACGAAATCCAAAAGCTGGTCAAGTGTACATATTGTTAAAGGCATAGAAAACTGCTTAGTTTTCTCATAATAATCCATATCTATAATTTGATTGTCATCGCCTTTATCCTCACTATTACCTCTTTTCAAATACTCTCTAAAGGTATCAGAGTGAAGTAATGCAGTATTCTCAAATCCAATCTTCTTTTTATCCCTTACCCTGTCATATATTGCGTTTATTGACACTCTTAAAGGAAGAGTGAAAAATCCTTTATTATTTCCAATCCATATGAGCGCTGCTTCAGTTTTCCCAATACCTGTAGAAGCTCGTATTATATTATTTTCTTCTAAATTATTCTTCATATATTCTTGAAGTTCATTTAGTTTAAATCCTCTACTCTCCACAGAATAAATCGTTTTTTCATATAAATCTTTATTTTCTTCCTCTACATTGATATGTGCACTTCCAGCATAATCAAGTCTGTTTAATATTCCTTTTGTTATCACATATTCATAATAACTATCATTATTTTTGTCGTCACTCCTTGCAAACCTATTCTTTTCATCTACATATTTAAGATAACTTTTATATAATTTCTCATCTTTATCAACTTCCAAACCATCAAAATATTCCCAATGTTTTTTCAAATCTTTTTCTATTACATTTTCTATAAGTGTAAAGTCATGTATCTTTTCTCTATTATGATGATAATAAATACTTTGATATAAAACTTTTAATTTATCTTTATTTGATTTATACTTCCTCTTTAATTTTTTTAAAGGTAAAAATGCTGGACTCAAATATCCATGAGGTATTTCTTTGAATCCTTTAAGGTCATCTTCAATTGCTCCCTCTCCTAATTTCTTTAATAGTTTATTTTGAAATTTTGAATTCATTTTTCCAAGATCATGATACAAACAAGCTAATCTTAATAGTTCCCAATCAAGATAAGGAATATTAGGATATAATTCTTTTAAAACTTCCATTCTATCTATTAAACATTGAGTATGTTCTGCTATTGTTTCCCTTGGATGTGTTTTTGCTAAAAATTTATTTTTCATTATTCATCCCTCTCTTTTATAAAAAAAATAGGGTTAATTTACCCTATCTTTTATAACTTTTAATCACTTGAAAATAATTAATAAATCAAATAGCCAAATAGATTAACTAGTTAGCAATTTGAATGTGCCTCAGCTGCATTTCAGAAAACTCAACTTTAAGTAAAAAATACAGGATTATTATCAGAATCAAAGGTAAATTCCTCATCTGCATATAAAAAGTCCCTATCTTTAACAGCATGCATTACTCTAACTTTCTTCCACTGCCTTATAAAAGTATCCTTTTTTACTTTTACTAAATCATAATATCTATTTAATTTATATACAGTAGCATTTGATACAAACTCATCCCTATCAAACATATCAACAGGTATATATGCATCGTACTTTAGCTTTAAATTTGTATCGTCTAAAAATTTTTCTTCTATGTCAACAATCTTTACATCTTTAATTCTTACAATATCTTCTCTTCTACCAAGTGACACATATTCTCTGGGATTTTTAAATGCTTCATATATTATTGGAATTAGCTCCTCATCTTCAGGTTTAATGTGAATTAACAGATCTACATCCACAAGAAGCTCAACTGTAGAAACACCTCTTATTGCTCCATAATATTTTTCTACTTCTTCGCCTGTCTTTTTCTTTACTTCTTTTCCTTTTAGCTTTATATTATGCCTATTTTCCTCATACCCTGCTCCTGCAAATTCATATCTTGTATACAAGTCATTTACTTTAGAATTATAAGTACCCTGTATACTTATTTGCATAGGATTGTACTCTTCAAAACCACATGCATAATGAATCATCCCATTAACAGTAGAATAAGGAGGCAAAGGATACGTTTCTTTAAGTTGAAAACTTGTTGGCTTTTTATAATTCACTAAATTCTGATACAATTCAATTCTTACTGCTTTCATATACTCACCTACTTAGCCTCTTCCTTATAATATTCGTTTACCCTTTTCTTAAGATTTTCAAAAAATTCACCCATAGACACTGATTTTAGCTCTTTTTCAATCTCATCATCATTATCTAATATACCTTTAATTAAACCAACTGAAGTATTGATTTTTATATTATTGTCAAGTTCAAGAATATCTTTTATTGTATCAACTTTAATTCTATTTTTCTTTATCTTAACTTTATTTTCAAAGAAAGGATTTTTAATATCATAAACTCCACCAACTGCAAATAATGGAGTTAAATTTTCTCTTCTTCCTTTTATATCTCTATATAAGAATTTTAAAGTATCAAGAAATCTGATTACTCTATCTGCTTTGACACTATTATCTATCTCAATATTATCGTTTTTGTCTATTCCTACCTTATCTAAATCAATAGTAATTGTATATGCATAGTAAGACTTGTGTATTTCACTTTGAGCAATATTACCTCCATCTTTAGATTCTTTTTTTTGCGAATTATATCTATCCAGCAATCCTTTATTAGTTAAAAAATCTAAGTCTGCATTAAAGCTTTCTAAAGCTATAGCATTTGAAAGTCTTACAACTGCTGCACGAGTTCTTGCTGGTTTTTGAGTTTTCATATACCCAAAAAGATCAATTTCTGCATAATCCTCTATAGTAGCCTCTGGAGCAAATTGAATAACAGACCCGTCAACATCTAAAGGTGTATTATCTTCTCCCATTTGATTTATAATATTATATCTTAAAGCTTGCCTCGAAATATAACTGTAACTATCCCCTGTTTCTCTTGATATTTTTTTTAGTGAAGTTACATTTCCTACCCCTTCACCATAGTTTGCACTTTCAGCTTCAAATATAAACGTTGCAGTTAACCCCTTTTTATTCATTACCTTTTTCCTCCTTAACTGAATTTAATTTTCCATTTTCTCCTTGTAATCCCAATATAAAAGCATAACCTACTGTTTGAAGCTTGTTGTCACCTTTTAATGCATCAAGTAGTATAACTGGAATTTGCTTTCCTGCATACATATAAGAATTTACAAGTGTATCCATGAATTTGTTTTGATTCTTTGTTTTCAAAGCATTAAGAAGTCTATAGCATATACCACCCATCTTATTATCAGCTTTTTTACTTTTATAAACTTCTCTTAATTCATATCCTAATTGTTGAATCTTATCTATATCTTTATAATAAACTCCCTGTTTACCCATAATACCTCCTATAAAATCATTATTAATTTTTATAATTGATTTAACGCATCCTAATCTATTGAATCTTCCATCTAAATTTAATACTAAAAGCTTATTTATAATATCAAACTGATTTTTATTGTTGTAAAGTCTTTCAACAACTTCTCTATAAAGATTTATATACTCTTTTGGCCCAACCTTCGCTGAAACTTTAATTAACGATCGTAATCTTTTTTTATGATTAACTATAACCTTAAGTTTCTTATTCGAAAGCATATTAAAAGTATATGGTCTTCTTTCATTACTGCTATCAAGCTTAACTATCTGGATATTATCAATTTCCTTTGATGCTCTTTCTATTTCACTCTGTTTTAAGCTATCTGCCACCATAAAATAACTTTCATCTTCAAGTTCCTCAAAACTTGTATTATTATCAATAGCAGTATTGTTTACTTTTATTATATTCTCCATTGAAGAATTTTCATTTATAAATATTCCCCTATCCCTTATAACAGTAAATCCTGCTGGAATACAAGAATATACCAAATTACATACAGGACATATAAAAGAATCTCCGTAAAAATTCCAAAAATGTGATGACTTTCTTGACATATCAACACCCATTTTATTAAGCCATGTTAAATCATAGGATGCTGGTTTAGATAATTTTAAAATAGGTGCATCACAACTGAAACATCTGTATTTATATTTTTTCTTATCCGCTTCTAGATAGTTTGATATATTATCAATAAAGTACTCTTTAAAATTATCACACATATCCTTTGTATTATTAGATGTATGCAAAACACTTACACCTGACCAAAACCTAGCTATTATATCATATATAACATTCTTTTCAAGTATTATTTTCTTTACATCATCTCTTTTAAGATAAGTAATTATATCTTCAATATTCTTAAATTGCTCTTTTATCTGTGGAAGCATCTCTTTAATAGACTGCTTCTTGCTAACTTTTATTTTCTTAAGTTTTTTTTCTTCTTTTAAAATGTCTACATCTTTATCATTTATAATAATGTATCCACTCTTGTAGCTTGCACTTTTCAATCTAATTTTTGTATATTCAATATAGTCATTAAGCTTTTTTAGAAAACCATCATTCAAGCTGTCTTCATCAAAATTATTGATTTCATCCTCAAAAGAAACTATTCTATACCATGAAGTAAAATTTTTATATTTATTTACAAAATAATCAAAATATTTTTCTTCAAAGTTTTCAAGTACTTCTTTATTAAACTCTAACGTATTTCCAACCTTTTTTACTGTATCACCTGCAGTTTCTAATATTTTTGCAATTCCTACAACTCCAGCATTATATAACCAATCCGATAACTCAAGTTTTATAATACCTATTTCTCTCACCTCCTATCCTACAACTTCAATCATTCCAAACCCTTGTGAACGTTTAAAACCTAGCCCAAGACTATAAATATCTTTAATATCATTTACGTCTCCTTGAAGCTGAAAAACTCCTACATAACTGTTCACATAATAAAATGGTTTACCGGTCTTTTCTTTAAAATTTCTAATTTGCTCTTTTACAACTCTTTTTTTCATGTTAACAGCTTTAAACTTTAAATTCTCTTTTAGACCATATCCCCTAAAACTTTCAAGTGTCTTATTAGCTATATAATTTAGCTCTTTCTCATAATCTTCATGGTCAATCTCTAGCATTTCATTATTCTTGTTTTTAATACAAATTGGGGATAACGTATTGAATAGTATCGTACTACTATTTATCTCTTTTTCTTTTTGCAAGTTAATTCTCACTTTGTTAATAGAAAATTCTTCTTTATACTCAAATGTTTTAATTTTCAATAAGCCATTATAAAGCTTGATCATAAATTCATAATCTGGAGAACTAATGTTTATAATGACTTTATCATTTATAGTAAAAACCTCTCCTTCCTTCTTGAAATCTTTTAAGAAAACTGAAAAACAAAAATTCTTAGTTTTCTTATTAGCTTTACCATTTTCATAAGTATAAAGTTTTAAGAAATATTCTTTATCCGTTTTATTTAAAGCTTCTTTAATAAGACTTACAATCATCATTTGGTAAGCTATCGGAAATTTATCCGTTTTATATTCACAACTTAATCTCAATATTGTCACCTCCTACTTTTAATTATAACTCATATTGTGGACATATATTGGCATATATAAATTTATTTATATAATTTTATCATTTTTTCTAATTCTTCTTTTATTTCTTTCTTTAAATCTATTGGTTTTATAACTTCAACACTGCTTCCCATACTTAAAATCCAACTTTTAATTTCTGTTTTTCCTTTCATTGTAGCCTCAAATAAAATCGAATTCTCATCTGTTATTTCAACTATATGCTGGTTTTCTACCCATATCTTTTCTTTTATAATTTGTGCCATTGGATATTTGATCTTTAATTTTAAATTAATCTCCTCATCTTTAAAAATACCAAAACAATTTGCCATATAATTTCTTGAATCAAAATTATCATCCTCTGGAAATTTTTCTTCTAATATTTCATATGATTTTATACGTGACATCTTAAAATCTCTTATATCTTTTCTAAGTTCACAAAATCCAACAAAATACATCGAATTTCTATATTGAAAAATAACATATGGTCGTACTATCCTCTCCTTTTCTCCTGTATTTAGCGAATGATACTTGATTTTAATTTTATTCCTAGTTATTATTGCAGCATTAATATCAAGCCATATCTGACGTTCTTTTTCATAATCATAATTTGGTCTTATATTTTTTATAAAATACTCAGAATGGATTTCTTGCAAACTCGTTTTTTCTTTTATAGCAATTAATTTATCTACTATTAATTTAAAATCTTTATACATAATAAATCCACTGCTTTTAAGGTGTTTCTTTACAGTTATCAAAGTAGAATATTCTTCATCACTTAAATTTAATCCAAGTAAATAATCTTTTCCTTCATACATATATCCCCCATCTTTACCTTTAATTGAAGTAATATATATTCTAGCTTGCTCTAAGTCGTCTTTATATCTTCTTACTTCTCTTTCACTTACACCTAGTTCAGTTGCTATTTCAGAAATTTTCATCTTTCTTCTACTTTTTAATAATATTAGCATATTTAGTGCGTTACCAACTCTACTCATGTTTGTTTCACCTTCGTTCTATATTATCTTAAAAGTCTCATTTTAATAATTCTATTATTGTTATAAATATCCTTTAAAATTTTAATTTTTCCAATTTTATAAAACTCCTACAGTTTTACAATTGGAATATTAAAGATTTTTATTTGGAATGGAGTATACTTTTCATCTAAAGTCATTATATTTTGCTTTAGCAAAACAAATTCACATAAAAAATAGCCTATCAGCTTTTAGCCAATAAGCGTATCCCCTCCCATCACACATCCTCCACATTTCTCACAGGACGAAAAGCAAATGGAGCTTCTTCTTGTTCTATTTCTTCTTTTGATTTTTTATTTTCGTTTATCTCTTCATAAAAATAATCCTGAGAATTAAGAGGTTTTTCATCATTGATTTTGTTCCTTGAATAAGTACCATCTTGATTTAATATTCTTGCTTTTACATTGTCTTTTAAATAAGTATAGAGTATTTCTTTTATTTTATCTTTGATTTCATTGTCTTCTACCGGAAATAGCAATTCCACCCTTTTATCAAGGTTTCTAGGCATCCAGTCTGCACTAGAAAGATATAATTTTTCTTCACCATCATTATAGAAGTAAAATATCCTTGAATGTTCTAGATATCTTCCAATTATGCTTATTACATTTATGTTTTCACTTATTCCATCTATTCCTGGTCTTAAACAGCATATTCCTCTGACTATTAGATTTATCTTTACTCCTGATGCAGATGCTTTGTAGAGTTCATCTATTATTTTTTTGTCAACTAATGAATTGAATTTAGCTATTATTTGTGCTTTTTTCCCTATTTTAGCGTTTTCAGCTTCGTTTTGTATTAGCTTTATAAACTCATCTCTCAAGTCTAATGGTGCTATTGTAAATTTATTCATGTTTCTAAATTCTGTATATCCTGAAATCATGTTAAATAGTGCAGATGCATCTTCACCAAAATATGGATTAGATGTGATTATATCAATATCAGTATAAAATTTTGCCGTCACATCATTGTAATTTCCTGTGCTTAAATGCACATACCTTCTTATTCCTTCTTCCTCATTTCTAACAATAAGCAATATTTTGCAGTGAGTTTTTAGTCCTAATAACCCATATATAACATGGCAACCTGCTTTTTCTAGCCTTTTTGCCCAGTTTATGTTGTTTTTTTCATCAAATCTTGCTTTTAGTTCTACTAATACTGTTACCTGCTTGCCATTTTCAGCTGCCTGTACAAGTGCTTCTACTAATGGTGAATTGCCACTAACTCTGTATAATGTTTGCTTTATCGCAAGCACTTTATTATCTTTTGCTGCCTGCTGTATCATTTTTACCACTATATCAAATGAGTCATAGGGACGATGAAGTAGTATATCCTTTTTAGAAATAATTTTGAATACATCATCTTCATATTCATTTTCAAATTCTATTGGAATTCTAGAAATTCTTTTAGGGTATTTTAAATTGTCAAATCCATTTACAGAATAAAATTTAGATAAATATGTAAAGTCAATTATGCCATCAATTTTGTAAACCGCTTTTTCTGGAATTTCAAGTTCTTTTTTTAGTCTGTTTATCAGTTTTTTATTTATGTTGCTTTCAATTTCCATACGTACAACTGCTCCCCATTTTCGCTTTTTTAATGATTTTTCAATGGATTTGAGCAAGTCTTCTGCCTCTTCTTCATCATATCTTAAATCAGCATTTCTCGTAATCCTAAAGCAACCCGAACAAATAATATTGTTTCCTAGAAAAATTTCCTGTAAATACATCTTTATAATATCTTCCATCAACATAAAACAATGCTCATCATTATTTGAAGGTATTTTTATGTATCTTCCGAGTACAGAAGGAACTTGAAGCAGTCCTAATACTGGTTCACTATCTTTTGCAAGTAAAAGTGCAATATTTAAGCTTTTATTTAATATAAGTGGAAATGTTCTGCTATTATCAACTATTATAGGCGTAAGTACAGGATATACTGTATTCCTATAATAGTTATTCAAAAATTCAACTTGTTTCAAAGATAATTCTTGTTTCTTCAAAAAATGAATTCCATTCTTTTTTAGCTCATTTGAAAGCGAGAAATTATAAGTATCATGCAACTGCTTCATCATTTTGTAGGCTCTTTTAAATATCAAATCAAGTTGTTCTTCAGGAATTAATCCTGCAATATCTTTTTTGTGAAACCCTGCTTGTATTTGGTCCCAAAGTGAGCCAACTCTTATCATAAAAAATTCATCTAGATTAGAGCTTACTATAGACATAAATTTTAATCTTTCAAATAATGGATTACTTTTATATTGTACTTCTTCAAGAACTCTATGATTAAATTCGAGCCAACTCAATTCTCTGTTTATGTAGTTTTTATGGTTTTTTAAATCCACTATGTTCATTATAATCTTTCTCCAATCTACTCTTTTCGTTCTTTAACAACTGCTTCAATACTTATCTGTTATAACTGGGTATTCTATATTCTCTATACTTTTCGTTCTTTAATAACTGCTTCAATACCCATAACTTCATTAAAAAAATTACTTCTCTTGTTGAAACTCCATTTTTCTAGTGTTATATCATAATCGCTATATACTAAAAATTTAGCTTTTGTTTTTCCCATATCAACATGTAAGTCCTTTATTTTTTGTTTATGCGATGTATCTAGTGCTTCAGCCAATTTCAATATTGCCGCTAGCTTTGATACTACTATTTTGTCCTCTTCGCTTAGGTATTTATATTGTTTGTGTTCCTTCTTAGGAATCATATCTCCATGATACATAGCTGTAGCTGCTATTATGTTCTTTTCTCTTTCTGACAATCCCATTATATTTTCAGCTTTAATAATGCTATAGCAATATATCTCATTGTTGTTTATATCCACATATTTGCCAATATCATGAAGTATAGATGCCGATTTAAGATAAAACTTCTCCTTTTCTGAAAATCCGTGAATGCTCTTTGTACCATCAAAAATATTAATTGCAAACTTCTTTACGCATTTTGAATGATTTATATCTGCACCATATTTTTCGCACATATACCACATTGATCCTAAAATATCCTTAACTGATTTTCTCCCTCGTTCAGTATTAAACATTTCATCAACCATATTAATAAGTAAACCATACCTTAATGATATGGTTGGTATATATACTCCCTTTGCCTCTGTTATATTGAAAAATGAACGCAGTATTATAAGCGATGGGAGCAAAAATTCCGCTTGATTTTTGTGCAATTTATATTTTTCCATTATCTTTTCCATTGAAACATTTTTTGTATCATCAAATAATTCATTTATTGCTTTCTTGCTTATGTATTCATCATCATTCTTGAGCAAAAAATTAAAGCTTTTAAATTCTCCACCAAGTCCAACAAAATTTTTTATAGACATGTTTTTTATTATGCTTTTGATGGGATACATTTTGCTATCTAAATACTGCTCCATTATACTCGCAAAATCCAAAGTTTTCTTTTCTAAATCAGACAGTATTTCTCTCATTCTCAGTGAACCAACCTTTATGTATTCTGTAAATTTTAAATATTTTTTGTCATACACTGATATTTCAATACCACCAGAACCAATATTAATAACTAATACACCTTTTTTAACCATTTCTTCTATTCCGGGAAGCACTTCATAAAGTGCCTTATTAATAAAAAACCTTTCTTGAGAACTGTTTATTATCTCTGTATTAATTCCAGCCTTCATCCTTATCTGCTCAAGTACATACTCTCTATTTTCAGCTTCCCTAATGCTACTAGTTGCAACTGCTCTGTACCACTTAATATTGTAGTCATTAATAATTTGATGAAATCCATTAAAGACTTCACATATTTCATTTATGGTTTTAATATTTATTCTCTTAGTCGCAAATGTATCTCTGCCTGCATTTGTTGGCATCTTTAAGTCTTCGAGTATTTTTATTTTTCCATTTGCATTTACTTGAGAAATCATAAGTCCTAGAGAATTAGAACCCAAATTTATTGAAGCAATAATCTCATTCTTCATATTCTATTCTCCGATCATATATCTATTTTTATTAAGGCATTTTTAACAAAATAGACTAATATATTTAATTTGTTATTTTCTTTCAAATGCCTAAAAGCAATATCAAACATTCTATTATTACATTATTTCTTTTTATACTCACACTATATTCAAGACATCGACATTTCGTATAAAATTTTATAATTACATCATTTCTTTTTATACAAACACGTATACTTTATTATTTGTATACTAATAATAAAATATCCCTATTGCTATATAAATGTAAACTCATTTTGCTAAAGAAAAGCTTCAAAACTTCAAGCAAAAACTTTACTTTATCTAACTTCAATTCGTAATATGCAATATTTATATTTAATATACATATATTTTGTATTAATATTCACTATAAAACTCTCTACATGATGCATTTTTTCGTTGTAATATAATAATAAAAATCTAAATTACGAATTGAAGTTTATCTAAATCAAAAGCTTCAATATACCACTTATAGAAATGGGAATCTTAAAAAAACAAATATTACATCAAAATAGAGAAAGGAGGAACTGCTACTACAGAAAATATTAAAAAGCATATATTCAATATACAAAGAATTCATATTTTGAGTAGCAGAAAAAATCAATGAAAAATATTTCTATAATTGACATAGGTTCCAATTCACTACGTCTTATTTTAGTTTCTATATTCGATAATGGAGCTTTTAAAGTAATTGATGAATTTAAGGAGTCCATTAGATTAGGTTCTGATATGAAAGATAACTGTTTAAATGAAAATAGAATGAGTAATGCAATAGAACTTCTAAAAACATTTAAAAAGCTATCTGATTCTGTACAAGTTTCTCCTATAATAGCAGTTGCAACTGAAGCTGTACGCAAAGCAAAGAATAAAAACATATTCTTGGAAAAAGTTAAAAATGAATGTGGAATTGATATAAAAGTTCTCACAGGAGAAGAAGAAGCCTATTATGATTACTTAGGTGCAATTAACAGCATAAACACAAAAGATAGTATTATTATTGATATTGGTGGCTCAAGTACTGAACTTGCATGGATTGAAAATAATACAATCAAAGAATCAATAAGCCTTCCTATAGGAGCAATTGTTCTTTCTAAAAAATTTGATATCAATAATAAGTTGTCAAATAAAGAAGAAAATCAAATAGTTGACTTTATTACAAAAACATTTAATGATATTCCTTGGCTAAAAAACGTAAAAAACTTACCTGTTATAGGAATAGGAGGAACAATACGAAACATTTGCAAAATACACAGAAAAAATATTGATTACCCATTAGATTTAAACCACAATTATATTATGTCTGCTAAAGACGTCAATGAAGTATATTCAATTGTTAAATGTAAATCAACAGATGAACTGAAAAAGTTAAAAGGGTTATCCAAAAACAGAGCTGATATATTTGCAGGAGCATGTTGTGAATTCAACACCTTTATAGAACTTTTAGATACAAAGCATATAATTATAAGTGGCTATGGTTTAAGAGAAGGATTAGTTTTTGAATATGTTTTTAATAATTATAACGTCAAAAAAAATGTACTTGATTTCTCTTTAGATTGTATAATGACTAATCTTAATTTGAATAAAAATCATTCAATGCACGTATATAATCTCACTTTATCACTTTTTAACCAACTTTCAGAATTACATTGTATTGAAGATGATTTAAATAACGTCATAAAAACAGCTTGTTTTTTACATGATTGTGGCACAAGTATAAGCTACTATGATCATCATAAACATTCATTTTACATAATGACAAATTCGAGAATACGTGGATTAAGTCATCGTGAACTTCTATTGAGTGCATTTATTGCTGCTAACCATAGAAAAGGTACTTTTAGCATCTCTAAAACAAAGTATAAAAAAATATTATCCTCCAATGATGAAAGGATAATAAAAATTGTAAGTATTATGTTAAGACTTTCAGAGAGTTTAGATAAAAATCTTGCAGGAAGTGTTAAGGATATAAGCTGTAAAATTGATAATGAAACTGTTTTTATAAATCTAATTTCAGAAGAATATCCTTCTTTAGAAATCATAGAAGCTCAAAAAAACGCAGAGAATTTCAAAGAGCTATTCAATAAAAAACTTGTATTGAAACATAACAAATCTGCAAATAATTTAAAGTGATTTAATCTTAAAACTAAACTTCAAGTTGTTTTTTTCGTGAACTACCCTCCACTTACTTCGTTGAAGTGGGGGCTTCTTGGTCAATACTCCCAATGGAGCAAGTTTACCCAAGCTAACAAGGTCGTCCCAACCTCTGATTATTACCAAAATTATATAGCTAATT
>NZ_LTBA01000027.1 GCF_001594005.1 Clostridium tepidiprofundi DSM 19306
CTAGCCACTAGCCGACTTGTAACTGGCACTCTTATATTAGTTTTCATCAAAGTAACAATCTGCTTTGGTGACTGGCGACTAGCGATTGGCAACTCTGTTTTAGTCTCCAGTCTCCAGTACAAATTTGTGACTTGAGAACCAGTATCTTATTAGGTGCTAGGGAATAAAAGCGAGTTTGCCAGGCTGCTAGAGGGCTAGTGCAAATTTAGTATCTTGATTAATATTTACTTATAACTTATCTAGTAGCTAGATACTAGCAAACTGGTCAACTGGCACTCTTTATTAAGGAAATCGTGTAATGATTTCAACATTTACTAGCCACTAGCCGACTTGTAACTGACAATCTTCTTTTTAAAGAAATTGCGAAGCAATTTCCACCCCAACTAGCAACTAGCCCACTAGTTAACTGGCAATCTTCTCTTGAAGAAATTACGCAGTAATTTCAAAATCCACTAGCCAACTAACAACTAACCAACTGACAGAGCCTAGTTTTGAAGAAATTGCGTAGCAATTTCAACCTCTACTATTCTCCATTCCTTATTCACTATTCTCTGATTAAAGTTCTCTGATTAAAGTTTTTCATAAATATAGTTTCGTTATAAATTTTAAAAATATTACATTAAACATCAAATTATTTCACAAACTATAGTGTAAATGGCTATAAGATCAAGTACTTAAATGAGGTGGTATTTTGTTAACTTTACTTATAAGAACTATAATATTATACTTTGTTGCCCTAATTGCAATACGACTGATGGGCAAAAGACAAATAGGTGAACTTCAACCATTTGAACTCGTAATTACTGTAATGATATCAGAATTAAGCACATTACCAATGCAAGATATTAGAATACCTCTTGTTCACACTATTATTCCAATAATAACGCTTTTAATTCTGCAAGTTACAACGTCATTAATGCAGCTTAAAAATGAAAAAGCACGATATATTCTGTGTGGTAAACCAAGTATCCTTATTGAAAAGGGTACCATAAATATTAATGAACTTAAAGAACAAAAAATCAATATGAATGATCTATTAGAAGAAATTCGCCTAAAAGGGTATTATAATTTAGAAGATGTTGAATATGCTATATTAGAGACTAGCGGACAGTTATCAATTATACCTAGAACACATTCATCTCCAGTAACAAAAGATGATTTAAAAATAATATCCACACAAGATAAACTTCCTGTAACATTAATTTTAGATGGCAAAATCAATAAACAAAGTTTAAAATACATCAATAAGAATATGGATTGGTTGAAGCACGAACTAAAGAAAAATAACATTCAAGCCATCGATGAAGTATTTGTTGCTATTTATGATTCAAAGGAAAAATTATACTATCAACTAAAGGAAAGGAACGTTAATCAAAAATGAAAAGTACAATTACCTCAATAATATTGTTTATAGTTATGATGGCATCTATATTCTTATCAATAAACTACATCAATTCTATAAGCAACAAATTAGTATTCATGTGCGATACATTAGAAAATAACATAAACAATGAACAATGGAAAAAATCTTATACCTTATCATTGGATTTGTTTGAAGAATGGAAAAAACATTATAGGATAATATCTTTATATGTAAATTCATCTGAACTTGATACACTAAATAACGAAATAGTTAAATTAACTCAATATATAGAATGCGAAACCCAAGATGAAGCATTGGCAACAACTCATACCATTAAATTCATGATTAAGCAAGTTCAAGCAATGCAAAAAATAAATTTGCAAAATATTTTTTAGAAGTTATAATAATATTAGCATGTAATAGAAAGGTGGAATGGTTATGCCATTAGTAACAACAAAAAAAATGTTTGAGAAAGCCTTCGCTGGAGGCTACGCTATAGGAGCTTTTAAC
Source organism: Clostridium tepidiprofundi DSM 19306 (assembly GCF_001594005.1). Lineage (GTDB taxonomy): Bacteria > Bacillota > Clostridia > Clostridiales > Clostridiaceae > Clostridium_AC > Clostridium_AC tepidiprofundi. The sequence goes on from NZ_LTBA01000027.1 coordinate 1,874, forward strand.
ATCAATAATATGGAAATCGTACAAGGAGTAGTTGATGGAGCTAAAGCTAAAAATTCATCAGTAATTCTTCAAGTTTCTGCTGGTGCAATGAAATATATGAGACCAACATATTTATTAAAATTAGTTGAAGCAGCTTCTGAAGAAAGCGGCTTAAACATAGCTCTTCATCTAGATCATGGTGCTGATTTTGAAACTTGTAAAAAAGCTATTGATATTGGATTCACTTCAGTTATGATTGATGGTTCTCATTTTCCTTTTGAAGAAAACATCGAAGTAACTAAAAAAGTAGTTGAGTATGCTCATGAAAGAGGAGTTGTAGTTGAAGCTGAATTAGGTAAACTTGCTGGTGTAGAAGATGACGTAAAAGTTGCGGCTCATGAAGCAACATATACTGATCCTGATGAAGCAGTAGAATTTGTTAAAAGAACTGGCGTAGATTCTTTAGCAATCGCAATCGGAACTAGCCATGGTGCTTACAAATTCAAAGGAGAAGCAAAACTTGATTTTGATAGACTTCAAACTATTTCAGAAAAATTAGAAGCAGCTGGTTTTAAGAATTTCCCAATAGTACTTCATGGTGCTTCAGCAGTTGAACCTGAATATGTTGAAATGTGCAACAAATACGGCGGTAAATTAGGCGGTGCAAAAGGCGTACCTGCTGAAATGTTAAGAAAAGCATCATCTATGGCAGTATGTAAAATAAACATGGATACGGACTTAAGATTAGCTATGACTGGTTCAATAAGAAAGGTTCTTTTTGAAGATCCTAAACAATTTGACCCAAGAAAATATTTAGGACCTGGAAGAGAAAACATAGCAAAATTAGTTGAAAAGAAAATTACAGACGTATTAGGTTCTGAAAATAGCAATGAATAGTCAAATAGAGTGCATATACATGCACTCTATTTTTCAATATAATTCTTAATATGTTTTAATACTATATCTATACTTCCATCACCATTTCTCTTTATCTCAAATCTACTATTATCATGATATACATCTTCATTTATGTATAAGTCTATATCATTATCAATCTTTAGACGTGTACGCTTTAATTTCTTTTGTGCCCACTCTTTATCAATCTTTACCTTATCAGAAACACCTTGTTCTTTAGAAAACTGAATAAAGTTATCATTTACATATTTATCTTCTTCAAATATTTCTTTAGAGAATTCTTTTAAATCTATTTCATCCTCTTCTTTAAGTTTTTTTCTCACTGCTGTTCTTATTTTCTCTGCCTTATCAGCATTTTCTCCAAAATTTTCTCTAGTCCATTTTTCAACTGTCGTATAAAACTTTTTAGTATTGTCTCTTTCATTATCTATAGTATTACATCCTAAAAAATTATCTAAAAAATAATTGGAACCATAATTGTCATTTTCTTTAGTCTTTTTCTTCTTATCAAGTACCATCAAATCAAAAGAATTTTCTTCATTAATTATTTTTATAAATGCACACTTTTGGACTCTTTGACTATTTCCAGGAAGTCCAATAAACTGAGGTATAATATTAATTCCAACTTTATTATCTATAAAATCTACCGTATGAGTATAGTTCTTTATATAATCCATCTTTAAAATTGCAAGCATAGGTCCATACTCTGTAAACATAGAAACCACGATAAGATCTGCAGAAGGTATATTTCCTTTAGATTTCATCAAAATAAATAACTGTCTTGCTAACTCACTCGAAGTATCAATTAAATTATTATTTCCATTTAAAAATTCCTGTGAAACTTCTTTCACAATATTTCTTTCACTTTTAAAAACTGCATATTTTAATTCTTCATCATTTAGACACTTGCGTATGTGTTTTAGTAAAAAAGCATATATTTCATCTGAAAGTTCTAACACAAAATTATTCAGTATTGGTTCATCTCCATTAGTATCAAGTATGTGAATAATAGCCTCATTGATATCTATTTCTTTTATGTATTCCACACATTTCACTCCTCTATAATCTTTAATTTTATTTAATATACTCACTTCAATTCGTAATTTAAATTTTTATCATATATATTACAACGAAAAAATGCAGTATGCATAGATTTTTATAGTGAATATTAATAAAAAATATATTATATTAAATATTTATATTGCATATTACGAATTGAATATACTCACTTAGGCATTTGAAAGAAAATAACAAGGCAAAGATGCGACGTATATTTTGTGAAATACAAAGAGTTGGGTTCCGCTGATAGTAGGTCCTATCAACGGGTTCCGACGATGAAGTAGTTCGCAAAATAGACTAGCATACTGACTAGTTATTTTTTTGAAAATGCCTTATACATTTGAAATAAAATAACAAGTCAAATATACTTTGAAAATGCCTTATTCTTAGATTTTCATAACTTATAATATAGCACTGCTTCAAAATTAAAATAATCAACACATATTATTATAATATATTTCAATTCATAATTCTAAAGTTTTAGCAAACGAAAGAATTTTGTGGTATAATCACATAATAGGGAGTGATATCATTTGAAAGAAATTGAAACTAGAATCATAGACATTGATGTTGAAAACATTCGCAATAAACTTATTGCGAATTGCGAAAAAGTTAAAGAAGAAGATCAGATTAATTACATTTATGATTTCCCAAATAGAAGATTATTGCACAACAAAGGATATGCTAGAATAAGAATAATAAATAATAGATTAAACAATAAAACTTACAAATATATGACTGTAAAAAAACTTATAAGTCAAGATAAGTATAAAATAATGGATGAATATGAAACCGAGATAGCTAGCAGTAAAACTGGTATGAAAATTCTTGAAGCTTTAGGTTTAACATTAATACAATCCATAAAGAAATATAGAGAAAGCTACAGGTACAAAAATACATTAATAGAAATAGACATAAATGAAAAAAGTTTTTGTCCTTTTCCCTATATAGAAATAGAAACACAAAATGAAGCTGAACTGCTTGAGGTTTTATCATTTCTTGGATATACGATTGAAGATACAACATCGAAAACAATTTATGAAATACTCGATGAAAAGGGAGTTGTTGAGGGACTATAATGTTTGGATATGTTACTCCATGTGTAATGGAATTAAAAGTAAAAGATTATGAAAAATTTAGAGCATATTATTGCGGATTATGTATATCAATAAAAAAGAACTTTGGAAATATACCAAGAATTTCTTTAAATTATGATATGACTTTTCTAGCTGTTTTGCTCGATGGACTTTCAGATAGCAAATGTAACTTTAACAAAAATCATTGTATAGTTCATCCATTAAAAAAAAGACTTATGATTCACAATAATGAATGCTTGGATTATGCTTCTTTCTGCAATGTTATACTAGCATATTATAAATTGTTAGATGATGTCCAAGATGACAATTCACTAAAAAGCAAATTATTTTCAAGAATATTGAATAGATATATACATAAAAATAATTATACTTACTTAAATAATATTGCACACAATGTTAAAAATAAATTGTATGAACTTAATAATATAGAATCAAATCCTAAAGATAAAAGCCTAGATGAAATTTCACATGTTTTTGCAGATTTAACAGGATTTATAATTTCTCACTACTACAAGGATAGTGAATTTAGCGAAACATTGTATTGGCTAGGTTATAATATAGGAAAGTGGATATATATTATAGATGCATGGGATGATTTAGAAAAAGACATGCAATCTAATAAATTTAATCCAATAAATTCTATTCTAAACACAAAAAATCTCAGCTATACCGAGTTTTTTTATGCAACCAAAAGCAGAATAGATTTCATTTTGACAACTTGTGCTAGATTAGCACTTGAAAATTTAAATGAACTTCCTATTAAGAAAAATGGAGATATTCTCTATAATATTTTACAATATGGATTAATGGAAAAAATGGATAATGTTTTTAAAAGGAGTGGTAATAATGAGAGATCCTTATGAAGTACTTGGAATCAAAAGGAACGCTTCGCAAGAGGAAATTAAAAGGGCTTATAAAAGATTAGCTAAGCAATATCATCCTGATCAGTATGGAGACAATCCACTTAGAGAGTTAGCTGAAGAAAAAATGAGAGAAGTAAATGAAGCTTATGATTCACTTATGAAAAATACTTATGGATACCAACAAAAAACAGATTCTTCTTCAAATTACTCTTCTTCACAAAATTATAATACAAATGCACAAAATATATATCAAGAAATAAGAATGGATATAAACAGAGGAAACATTAGAGCTGCTGAACAAAAATTAAATACAATTTCAATTAGAAATGCTGAATGGAATTATTTAATGGGATTAATATTCATGAAAAAAGGATGGTATGATAGTGCAAACAACTATATTACAACAGCAGTTAATCTCGATCCTGCAAATTTTGAATATAGAAACACATATAATCAATTAAACAGACAAACTCATAATTATAGACAAACTTACTATGGAAGAAACACACGTGATGTAGATATGTGTGATTTATGTGCTAAACTATGGTGTGCTGACACATTATGTGAATGTATGGGCGGCGATTTAATTTCATGTTTCTAAGGCATTTTCAAAATAACTAGTCAATATGCTAGTATATTTAACTTGTTATTTTTTTTAAATGCCAATATTGATTTTGGAGATGATTAAATGAAAAGCAAGCATTTAGCTCTAGGAGGAATTTTTACTGCAATAAGCTTAATATTCTTGTATTTAAGCACTTTAATATCAATAAATAAGTTATTTTTATTAGGATTAGCATCATGTGTAATTCCTCTTTCAATAATAACTACTAACATTAAAAATTCTCTTATTGTGTATACAGCAACATCAATATTAGCTTTTATATTAGTACCTTCAAAAGCAATATCTATACTATATGTACTTTTATTTGGTATATATGGTTTTGTAAAGTATTTTATTGAAAAACTTAGAAACACACCTATTGAAATACTTTTAAAATTATTGTTTTTCAATACAAGTATTTTATTAGTGTATTCTTTATACAATGCACTATTTACTGAAATAATACAAATCAAATTTTCGGTTATACTATTGATGATATTACTTCAAGCATTTTTTATTCTTTACGATTATATTTTAACTGCGTTTGTGAGTTATTCTAATAAAAATCTAGTTAAAAAAATAAAATAATCGCAATTTTACTTGAAACATTGCTTGACACATCAATTTATTTAAACTATAATATTTCATAATCAAAAACAAATAAAGTTACTGCTATGAACAGGAATAGTAGTATTCTTAGCATTTCAAGAGAGCTGTTGGTTGCTGGAAAACAGTAATGCTGGTATATGAACTCGCCTGGGAGCTTATCTACAGAAAAGTAGATACGGTAATGCCGTTATTTAATGAGTGAGGTTAATTCATATTAAAGTGTCCAGCAATATTGCGTGCTTGTTTATTTTAATATGCATTACAAACCTAATAAGAGTGGTACCGCGGATATACTTTCGTCTCTTTATGAGATGAAAGTTTTTTATTTTATGAGGAGGTAATGAAATGGCAAAATATAGTAAAGAAATAGACCGTAAATGGCAAAAAAAATGGGAAGAAACAAACCTTTATAAATTTGATGAAAACAATTTAGCTAAAAAACTATATGTACTTGAAATGTTTTCTTATCCATCTGGAAGTCAACTTCATGCAGGTCATTGGTTTAATTATGGCCCTGTAGATTCATGGGCAAGAATGAAAAGAATGCAAGGATACAACATTTTTCAACCTATGGGATTTGATGCTTTTGGATTACCTGCCGAAAACTATGCAATAAAAACTGGTATACATCCAAAAGATTCTACAGAAAAAAATATAGTAACAATGGAACAGCAACTTAAACAAATGGGAGCTATGTTTAATTGGGATAATGAAGTTGTTACTTGCAGACCTGATTACTATAAATGGACTCAATGGGTGTTCTTAAAATTATACGAAAAAGGTCTTGCTTATAGAAAGAAAGCTCCCGTAAATTGGTGTCCTAGTTGTAATACAGTTCTTGCCAACGAACAAGTTGTAGATGGCACTTGTGAAAGATGTGGAACAGAAGTAACAAAGAAAAACTTAACTCAGTGGTTCCTAAAAATAACTGACTATGCAGATGAATTGCTTGAAAAATTAGATGAACTAGATTGGCCTGAAAAAACTAAAGCAATGCAGAAACATTGGATTGGTAAATCAACTGGTGCAGAAGTAACTTTCAAAATAGTTGATTCCGATCTATCATTTGATGTATTTACAACTAGAGCTGATACATTATTTGGGGTTACGTATGTTGTTTTAGCTCCTGAAAATGACCTTGTTGACAAAATAACAAAACCTGAATACAAAAAGTTAGTTGAAGAATATAAAGATAAAGCTAAAAAGCAATCAGATATAGAAAGACAATCAATAACAAGAGAAAAAACAGGCGTATTTACTGGCTCATATGCAATAAATCCTATCAACGGTAGAAAAGTACCTATATGGATTGGTGATTATGTACTAAATACTTACGGTACTGGTGCAGTTATGGCAGTTCCTGCACATGATGAAAGGGACTTTGCATTTGCTACTAAATACAACTTACCTATTGAAAGAGTCATTGAAGGTGGAAGCGAATTACCATTTGTTGAATACGGTAAATTGGTAAATAGCGCAGAATTTAATGGTCTATCATCTGAAGAAGGCAAAAAAGCAATAGTTGAAAAACTTGAAAAAAATAATTTAGGTAAATTTAAGGTTAATTACAGACTAAGAGATTGGTTAGTTTCAAGACAAAGATACTGGGGTGCACCAATACCTATAATTCATTGTGACAAATGTGGTACCGTACCCGTTCCAGAAGAACAACTACCAGTTGAGCTACCTTACAATGTTGAATTTGCTCCAGATGGCAAATCTCCACTTGCTAAGTGTGAAGATTTCATAAACACAACTTGTCCTATATGTGGAGGTCCAGCTCATAGAGATGCTGACACATTAGATACATTTGTATGCTCTTCATGGTATTATTTGAGATATCCAGATAATAAAAATAGTGAAAAAGCCTTTGATACTCAAATTATAAACAAAATGCTACCAGTTGATAAATATGTTGGTGGACCAGAGCATGCGTGTATGCACCTTCTTTATGCAAGATTTATAACTAAAGCTTTAAGAGATATGGGATACCTAAATTTTGATGAACCTTTCTTATCTCTTACTCACCAAGGACTGATTCTTGGCCCTGATGGACTAAAAATGAGTAAATCTAAAGGAAATACTATATCTCCTGATGAATATATATCTAAGTATGGTTCTGATGTGTTTAGAATGTACTTAATGTTTGGCTTTGCATATACAGAAGGCGGTGCTTGGAGCGACGATGGTATTAAATCAATAGCTAGATTCATAGAAAGAGTTGAAAGAACTATTGATAGTATTACTGATAAAATCAAAAATAATTCACAAACTAAATCAACAATAGAAAATGCTGAAAAAGAATTAAATTACTGGAGACATTTTGCTATAAAAGGTGTTACTGAAGACGCCGATAAACTTCAATTTAATACAGCAATAGCTAGATTAATGGAATTTATAAATGCACTTTCTAAGTACAATAATGAGAAAACTATTAATAATGAATTTGTAGAAAGTGTTATAGAAGATTTTATAAAACTGATAGCTCCTTTTGCTCCTCATTTTGCCGAAGAAAAATGGGAAAACCTAGGAAAAGAATATTCTGTATTCAATCAAAGCTGGCCTGAATTCGATGCTAAAGCATTAATAAAAGATGAAATCGAAATAGCTATTCAAATCAATGGTAAAATAAGAGCAAGAATAAATATTGCTTCAAATTCAAGTGAAGATGCAATAAAAGACGCTGCTATTAATAATCCAGATATTAAAAAACAGCTTGAAGGTAAGAATATAATAAAAGTTATAGTTATAAAAGGTAGACTTGTTAATATTGTTGCAAAGTAAAAGTAAAAAGTATGCTGCAAACTTGTAGCATACTTTTATTACTTCTTTATCTTTTATCAATTCACAAATCTCCTATTTCTTAAACATATCTATTACCCTCTGAGTTGTACTTAACAAATTACTCAATTGAAGAACATCTCCTTCTTCAAGTAAAACATTTAATTGACGCCTAAACCTTGTTACCTCAGCAAGCTTACCTATTGATGAAAGCGTTGCAATATTATCCATAATATCAGAAACCAAGCTAGATTTAACCTCAAATAATTTTTGAGCATCTTTAATCTCTTCTTTTATCTCAAACATCTGCTGATCTAAGCTAAAAGCGGCATCAGCAGCCTTTTTCAACTTATCTTTAATCTCCACAGGAATATCATGCTTATATTTGTAATTTAATGAATGTTCTATGGTTGCCCAAAAGTTCATTGCAAGTGTTCTTATTTGGAACTCAGCAAGTATCTCCTTTTCTCCCTCAGCCATATTTACAGGATATTTGATAACCATGTGATAGCTTCTATACCCACTCGTCTTAACATTAGTTACATAATCTTTTTCATATATTATATGCATATCTTTTCTTCCCCTAATTATATCGACAACCCTTTGAATGTCATCAACAAACTGACACATTATCCTTATCCCTGCTATATCTTCCATTTCATATTCTATTCTATCCAGTGGTATGTCAAATTTATTAGCTTTTTCTATAATACTTGAAATTTCTTTAACTCTTCCAGTAACAAATTCAATAGGCGAATATTCATTTCTCTTTCTATACTCTTTTCTAATACTCTTAAATTTTACTTTTAGCTCTGCAACTGCCTGTTCATATGGTATTAAAAAATTATTCCATTCTCTTATTGCCATATAGTTCATCCTTTTCTATAATAATAGTTATACAATTAAAAACTTATAAAAACTTATGATAACATCATTCTCTATTTTAATTATATCAAATAATAATTTATTTATATAATTTTTTTTACGAATTACATTTTATTAATCATTTTCTGTTATAATAAGGTATGCAATATATTATAACTATATTTTATCGAATTTGTAAACTATATATTGAGGTGAACAAATGAATAACAAAATATTTTCAGGACTTGAACAAATGGGATTTGATGATGTATCACATCTTAAAATCTACAAAGAAAAAAATATTGAAAATCAAAAAAACGAAATAGATAAAATCAAGTCGCTATTATATACTAAAACATTAAAGTGTCCCGTATGCGGAAATGAATTCAAAGCAATTTCTGTAAAGTCATCTGCATATAGAGCAGTTAAAAAAGATACTGATTTTTTCATAAGATATGACTTGATAAACCCTTATTTTTACGACGTATGGCTATGTAACAAATGTGGATATGCAGCAATGAAAACGGATTTTGAAAAATTGTATAGTCGTGAAGCAGAAACAATATTGGAAAAAATAACCCCTAAATGGAAGGGACGAGAATACCCCGTTATCTACGATGTTCACATAGCAATAGAACGATATAAACTGTCTTTGCTGAATTATGTTGTAATAGATTCTTACGCTAGCAAAAAAGCTATGAACTGTCTTAAACTTGCTTGGATGTACAGGCTTATTGATTCTGATAGTGCTAAAGAAATGGAATTAATGTTCTTAAAAGAAGCATTGAGTGGCTTTCAGGATGCATACTATAATGAACGTTTTCCTATATACGGTATGAATAAGTTTACCGCAATGTATCTTATAGGGGAATTACATAGAAGAACTGGAAATTATGATGATGCACTCGTATGGTTTAGCAATGTAGTAACAACTCCAGGTGTAAAAGCTAAATTAAAGGATTTGGCTAGAGATCAAAAAGATTTACTAAAGGAAGAGATTGCAAAAGCAAGAATTGAAGCTGAAAAATGCTCTCAAGCACCTACTGAAGATTTTGAAGTTCCTATAAAGAAATCTAGTATTTTCTCTAAATTATTTAACAAGTAAGCTAAGGCATTTTCAAAAATAACTATCGCCAACACACATTTGTGACTTAAAAATCAGCATCTTGTTAGGTTACCAGGAATTAGGTGCTAGGCAATAAAAGCGAGTTTGCCAGGCTGCTAGAGGGCTAGTCGGCTAGTACAGATTTGCCATTTGTATACCAGTATCTGTTTTAGGTACTAAGAGCTAAAATAAGTTTGCCAGGCTGCTAGAGGGCTAGTGCAGATTTGTAGCTTGAAAACTAGCATATATTTAAGAACAAAGTTCTAGGTATTAGTTTCCATCAAAGTAACAATCTGCTTTGGTGATTGGTGATTGGCGATTAGTGACTTTGTTTTAGTCTCCAGTCTCCAATACAGATTTGCCATCTGCATACCAGTATCTGTTTTAGGTGCTAGAAATGAAGCAAGTTTGCCAGGTTGCTAGAGAACTAGTCGGCTAGTGCAAATTTATGACTTGACTGCTATATACTTACAACCAACAAATACTTTATATTCATTTAAGAAATTGTAAAACAATTTACACCTTTACTAGCCAAACTAGCCAACTTACAATCTATCATTCAAGAAATCGTGTAACGATTTCATCATCAACTAGCAACTAGCCGACTGGAAAACTAGCACTCTTATATTAGTTTTCATCAAAGTAACAATATGATTTGGTGATTGGTAATTGGCGATTGGCAACTTTGTTTTAGTCTCCAGTCTCTAGTACAGATTTGCCATTTGTATACCAGTATCTGTTTTAGGTACTAAGAGCTAAAATAAGTTTGCTAGTCTGCTAGAGTACTAGTGGTCTAGTGCAAATTTGCGACTTGACTGCTATATACTTACAACCAACAAATACTTTATATTCATTTAAGAAATTGTAAAACAATTTCAACCTTTACTATTCTCTATTCACTATTCTCTATTCACTAATTATGGCTTTATAACTATATCATCTAAACATATTAATTTAGGTTTAAAATCCAAATAATCCGCTGATGTAACAATATATTCAATATTTGAATGGATTCCTTCAAAAAGATTATTTAATGAAGGTCCATGAAGATGACCGTATATAACTTTTTTAACTTTATATTCATTAAAAACATCTATGAATTCCGTATTTTCTAATTTATCATTTGTTGGTGGATAATGCATCATTACTATTATTTTGCTATAACCATTATTAACCGCAGAATCCAATGATAGTCTTAACCTATTTATTTCTCTATTATATATTTTTCTATCATGTTCAGAAAAATTAGCTGAACCTGGACAAATCCACCCTCGTGTACCACATATAGCATAATCATTATAATTAAAAAAATTATTTTGTATAAAATGCATATCATCATACAAATTATTTAATTTAGTAATGCTGTGCCACCAATAATCATGATTCCCTCTTATCAATATTTTTTCACCAGGCAAATTATGAATCCATTCCAAATCAATCATACCATCTTCCATTTTCATTGACCAAGAAATGTCTCCTGCTATAAGTACTGTATCCTCATGTGAAACAGAATTAATCCAATTCTTCTCAATCTTTTCTTCATGCTTATACCAATTATCACCAAAAATATCCATAGGCTTATTCATGTTTAAGGCTAAATGTAAGTCTGATATCGCCCAAAGTGCCATTAAATTCTCACCCTCATTCTATTAAGCTATCCAAATCCATAACATAAGCTATAACCTTTGCAACTGCATCATACAATTCATCTGGTATTGAATCTCCAACATCAACATTAACAAGCAAATTTGCTAATTCTTTATTCTGAACAACTGGTACTTTATTCTCTTCAGCAATTTCAATTATTCTATCAGCTATATATCCCATTCCTGCAGCAGTCACAATGGGTGCTTCATAATTTTGTGCGTACTTTAATGAAGCAGCTTTCTTAGGCTTCTTCATTTTATCACATCCTTTTAATTAATAAAAGTATTTAATCTATACTCTAGTATCTATTCTGCCAAGATTCTTATCTTCAAAGAATTCTCTACAATTAATTAAATCAACCTCTTTTTCTCTTTCATCGATTCTTACAGTTGCATTATAACTTGAGTTAGACAATTCCTCTAAAAGCTTATCTTTAAATCCTTCAAACATTTGTATCCATTTCTTATCACATTTAATATCTATATTCATAGTATTTTCATGTACAACTATGTATGCATCAACTGTACCCATATTAATTGTCTTAACAGAAGTAACTATCTTCACATTCTTTGAATCTATTTTTTTACCTTTTTTCCTGTCATCTTTGATAATCAATTTGCAAGGATATTGCTTCTGATAAATATTTAAAGGAATATCAAAATAGTAATACTGATTAGAAACCAAATTAAATACTTTAAAATTATTATACAACTGAGGTTTTATTTCTAACTTATCATTTATTATTGATTTAATAATTTCCTTCATATCATCAATTTTATTTGCAATATCATTCTTTACTAAATTATCTGTTTTTATTTTTAATATATTATTTTCATGTATTTTAATTTTATTTATTATTTTATTATTTTCCATTTTAATATTTTCTATTTCTCTACTAACATTATTAGAATCTTCAGCACTTTTATTATCATACTTAACATCTAATTTACTATTATCATTCTTGGCAACATTATTTTTAATTTTCTCAGTAATATTTCCCTTGTATTCTTTATCATTTTCTTTGATAATATCGTTCTCTTTGATAATATCACTCTTATTTTCAATGTTAATTTTTTCATTTAAATTGAGTTTTATATTACTATTATCATTTTTTCTAGTATCTTTATTCTGAAGAATACTATCCTCTTCAATAGTATCATACCTCTCAATAATACTATCCATTTCTTCATAAGTATTTTGTTCATTCATAATTTTTTCTTTATTCGATAAAGTATATTGGCTTTTTTTATCTTGGCCATACATATCAACATTATATCTAATTTTCTCCAAATTATCATAAATAGTAAACGATTTATTAAATAAGTCATCAAAGCTTCTAATGTTGTCCTCTGTTAATTCAATATCATTTTCTATAAATGTCAATAATGTATCTAAATCCATATTTTTAAGTTTACTAAAAAAGTTCCTTAATATACTTGATATATTCCTTCCTTTTTCACTAGTTGGCATAATATTTTTGCTGATTAAATATTTTTCAATAAAAACATCCTGTTCTTCATCATTTAATAACAATTTTGATTGAAAATCAACTATATTTTTAATTCTAGCAACATTTTCCCTTGTTAATTGAATATTATGTTTCAGCATTTTATATATCATCTCAAAATTGTTTTTATCTTTCACATTTAACTTTTCACGTATAAATTGCTCTAATGAATTGCTATCCTTTTCATTTTCTACTACGTCTTCTTTCATCAATTTTAACAAAAGTCTACCATCTTTATTGCCTACAACCTTAAATTTTCCAAATCCTTCGTTCGGCAAACAATCAAGTAATTCTTCTAGTCCCTCAATTTCAGCTGAAAATTGCCATCCATCAATGAGTTTTAAAATAGCAGTCTTTTTTAATTCATCAACACTAATTAATTTTGCAGAAATCTTTTCTCCAGCATTGAAAGTCAATTTACTATGAATCTTTTTTTTACTGGTACTCGGAATATTTACATTCGAAATATTTGGCATAATATTAATCTCCCCATTAGTTCTTCTCATTTATTTATCGGTTATATTGTGTAATATTTTAGTATGATGAATTACAAAAATATGCCTTAAGGCATTTGAAAGAATAGTTGCCATACCCTTTTCTGTTCCATTACTATACAGACCTCATATATTACTTGTTTAACATTTAATATCCTTATATTTATACATAAGCACCGCTATACAATTATAAAATACAAAAGCAGCAAAATTCATGAATATCATATGAACATCCAAGTTTCCGTTTGACAAAGCTCTTATTTGGGCTTGCATCAAAAATCCAGATAATATATTATCTTTATGAAATAGTAATTAGATAATTTTAGCTATATTTTCTCCTTGATTAATAACAAGGCTATTTAATATTTCTTGTGTAGAAAAACTTTACAAATAAAAAATGCATTTGCTATTATTGTAGTGAAAACAGCAATAATGCCCCAACAAAGGAGAAAGCAAATGCAATATAATTATATCAAAATTTCATTAGACTTACCAAAATTTCATATTAAATGCAGAGATTTCGCATCAAAATTCCAGTTAAAAATTTGTTTTTACTAAAATTTATTTTTCTAACATTTACTTGATTTTGTTTCATTGTCATAATAATAATTCATAATAACCCTATTTCAAAAAATCATAATAATTTTCTATCTCAAATTCTAACTTTCCTTCACAATTTAATTTGTGGATTGCAACATTTGAAGCTTTAAATGCTTTATTTTTATTAGTCCATTCAATATCTTTTACAATGTGATATATTATATTTATTACACCACCATGAGTTACAATCAAAATATTTTCGTTAGACTCTTTATATTTACATATCAAATCATCAAACCTTTTCTTTACTCTCTTATAAAAATCATCTGGACTTTCACCATTAGGATATTTTTCATCCATTCTTAAAGTGTTAAAAAACAATCCAGGATATTTTACTAATGCTTCTTTATTCAACATTCCCGCTAAATCACCATTGTTCATCTCTCTCAAATCTTTATCAACTTCAACTCTTATATCTAGCTTTTTAACTACCTCATTTGCTGTAGAAAAAGCTCTTGTTAAATCACTTGAAATAATTTTTGTTATATTAAATTCTTTTTGCTTCAAATAAAGAAATTCTGCGAGTTTTTTAGCTTGTTCTTTGCCTTCCGGTATCAAATCTAACTCACTCCATCCCCCTCTATATCTATCATCATCTTTACCATGTCTAACTAAATAAATATTCATTTTAAATCTCCTTCGCATTTTAAGTATTCTAAAAATTCCCAAATAAACGAATTGAGCAATTCCATTTTTTAATATTTTCACAAGATACATATACATTTAAAAAATCATTTATATCACATCTAAATATTGATATTAAAATTATTATTTTCAAAATAACTCTCACCAGTAATTTCTAACTTTGCTTTATTTAAAAGATTATTTAGGCTATTTACTATTTCTTGTGTGGAAAAACTTTACAAATAAAAAAAATGCATCTGCTATTATTTTAGTGAAAACAGCAATAATACCCGAACAAAGGATTTGCTTGAAAGCAAGGGTAATCGCATCAATATAATCCCTATTTATAAATTACTTCAATATAATATTTATCGTAATTTATGCCCGCATAAAAACATCTAGAATTATATTTAGAACTTTCATTAGATCCTCTACAATGTCTTCTGTAACGATTACTTTTTTCTCTTTTTCCAAAGTATCGTCTATGAAAATCAATTTATATTCTTTTGTTATTTCTTTGCTTTCAATATTAGGACACTCTACATTAGTAATTACCTTCTTAGTTGATTTTAATAATGACTTTGTATTCATAGATTCATAATAAGCTTTAGTTAATTTTATTAATGAATCATTTGTATTTGCATATACAACACTCACATTCATAGCAGAAAAAGTTATACCAATCGCAATAACCAAAAATACTATTTTTTGTTTGTTAGTTTAATTATTTCCTCTCTTTTAAATAATTATATATTTTGAATCTATAGCTATTAAAATTTCATAACATATACTCATAATTAATAAAGAATATTAAATTGAGAATACTTTATTGGTATTTTACAGTATAACTTATCATCTAAATAAAATTCAAATACAAATTTATCAACGTTATTTATAGCATTTAATATGTCCTTTTTATCAACTGATTGATTGTAAAAAGAAAAATTATATTCTAACTGATTTTCATGTTTATTTAACACAACAGGTGATTCTAAACTATCTACTCCTATAATATCATTAATTTTTTTCGGAACTAACATTTTTAAATTAGCTGAAGTATACTTTATGTTTTTTTCGTTTAATGTTTTAAGATCTAATATAACACTTACACAAAGTCCATAATTTTCTTCTTTAGAAAAAGATTGTTCTTCTATAGAAATATCAGCCTTAACAACTTTTGGTACATACTTACTTTTCAAACAAACTAATAAATAAATTGAAAACAATAATAAAAAAAACAAACTAGCAATAAAATATTTATTTTTATAAAATTTAATATACACAAAATCACTCCTATACCATGGAATTGCAGTAAATATAATCATAAAACATTTGAGTACTTTTTTTATTTTGGTCCTTTTTTGTTTTGTGTGAATTTAACCACTTATACCTATACAATCATTTAAACTAACTTTAGTACTAAAATCTTCAATAAGCTTATCTAATATATATTGTACCACATAAATTTTAAAAAACTTGTCAAATTTAGTTGTCTCAAAAAAACAACACCACTAATGAGTTCATTTTACTAAACAAAAAGCTTCAATCCCCATTATACGGTCAGGGGATTAAAGCTTTTTGTTTCAGAAAAATAATATGCTATCCTTCTATAATGATTCTATAGAACTTCTTCTTCCCTCTTTTTATCATAGCTATTCCATCTTTAAAATCATTGTCTGTGAAAACCGCATTTACGTCAACTACTTTTTCATCATTAAGTCTTAGTCCTCCTTGTTCAATTAATCTTCTTCCTTCCTTTTTTGAAGGAATTATTTTAAATTGAACAAGCACATCTAAAACAGATTTATTTATGATGTCACTTTCTGCATTAAAAGATGGAACATTGCTCATATCGCTTCCACCACCAAATAAAGCCTCTGCCGCTTTTTGAGCTTTCAATGCTTCTTCTTCTCCATGAACAAGTTTAGTAACTTCAAATGCTAAAACTTTCTTTGCCTCATTAATTGCTGCATCTTTTAGTGAAGATAATCTTTCTACTTCATCCATAGGCACAAATGTTAAAAGAGAAAGGCATTTTTTAACATCTGCATCATTTACATTTCTCCAATATTGATAAAATTCATATGGTGTTGTTTTTTCTGGCTCAAGCCAAACAGCACCATTTTCAGTTTTACCCATTTTTTTACCTTCGCTATTAGTTAATAGTGTACACGTCATTGCATATGCTTGTTTTCCTTCTTTTCTTCTTATAAGGTCAATCCCCGCAAGCATATTAGACCATTGGTCATCACCACCAAGTTCCATTATACATCCATATCTTTTGTATAATTCTAAGAAATCGTACCCTTGCATAAGCATATAATTGAATTCAAGAAATGAAAGCCCTTTCTCCAATCTTTGCCTAAAACATTCTGCTGTAAGCATCTTGTTTACTGAAAAATGCACTCCAATATCTCTTATAAAATCAACATAATTGAGTCCAAGAAGCCAATCTGCATTATTTACAAGTATAGCCTTATCATCACTAAAATCGATTAATCTTGACAATTGATTCTTTATACAAGCTACATTATGTTCTATTTGCTCTTTTGTCAACATTTTTCTCATATCTGTTTTACCTGTTGGATCACCAACAAGTGCAGTACCTCCACCTACTAATGCAATAGGTCTATGACCTGCTCTTTGCATATGTGCCATAAACATCATAGCAATAAAATGCCCTACATGAAGACTATCTGCTGTTGGATCAAATCCTATATAAAAGGTTATTTTTTCCTTACCCAATAATTCTCTAATTTCTTCATGAGTAATCTGCTTTATATACCCTCTCTCGACAAGTACATCATAAATATTTGTCATATTGTTACCCAGTTATGAAAATCGTAACAAAACATAACCTACTCCTTTCTGTTTGATTTTTAATTTAACGATTTTTTTAAAACCAATATATTTTCTTAAATCTCCATAATAATTTTAAAGTTCCTTACACATAACTATAGATACTATTATAAACATAAATATGATTTTTGCAAAGTAAAGTGTTTAAAAAACCTCGCATAATTATAATGCGAGGTTTTATATAAAAAATTATTATTTTCAAAATCAATTACTGTCCAGTTTATTTTACATATTTTTTTATAAATTGAGGGGCTTCATCTATTTTGCAACTTATGTTAATATAAAAATCTACATTAAATTTCTTAGATAAATTTTCTGTTTTATTCAATACCTTTTCAGCATCTTTAATATGCGCATGTGCAATATTAAGTAATCCATCAATAAAAATTGTATCGATATCATAATCTTCTGAAAGAATACCACATATCAAACCATAAAAATTCGAAAAATTCTCAAATTCAAACTCATTCGTACAAATAAATCTTATTTTTCTATCCAACCTCAAAGCAATATCATCATCGTCGTCAATGTACACTATATGTCCTTTGCAATCATTAACTCTATTATTTGCCATTTCTAATAAAGCCTTTGTTTTACCTGAACCTTTTTTACTGCAAAATACCTGAACCATTTTGGTCCCCTCCTTAAAAATAATCTTATTTTTATTAATTTCCATATTACGTAATAATAATCACATTTATAATATTAATCACATTTATAATATTAATTCGTTAAACTAATTATATAATATTCAGAATATTTTTTCAATATTTCGGGACCTGTTTACTTCAATTCGTAATGCGCAATACAAATATTTAATATCATATATTTTGTATTAATCTTCACTATAACGATCTTTACATACCGCATTTTTTCGTTGTAATATATATACTAAAAATCTAAATTACGAATTGAGAAACCTATTTACACTTGGAAATACAACTTTAAAAGAATTATTTTTAAATGAATTAATAAACAAAACTTTATCATGCTTACTAAACGCTTTTTTCATAATAGTAAATCCTCTTCCCAATTTTAAAAACCTGCCTTCATCATCAAGAGTTATCATCTTTTCATAAATCCACATATTTCTTCTAATGTAATTATGGAAATTTTTTTACCCCCGTTTTCGAGTATACCTGGGCTCACCACTGAAATATTATTATAATTAAGCATTATTTCAATTTCCTTGTTGTATATTGTATAGTCTCGGTATAACACTGCATTTTTAACAGCTTCATAAATAGGACTAATAGGATATTTTTCTGGTAAAATTTTATATAAAAGCTCTTTTGTAGTATCTATCATTTTTAACAAATCACCTTGTACAACAATTACATCATCAAATTTATCATTAATATTATTAATAATTTTAATCATGTTATGAGGCACATATAAGCTATTAATCTTTGAAAATACTAAAAGTCCACCCATTGTCGCTACATAATTATTAGATTCACTCCCTTTTATTATTATACCTGCATTTTCCATCAAATCCATCCTATTATCATCATCCACATATATACCTTTCTTATTGAAGTAAAAATCTACTAGTTCTTTATCCAAATGCTCAATATTGCTTCTAATAATAGGACACATTTCAACATTTAAATTTAGATTTTCTTGAAGAACAGATACTATTTCCTGTTTTCTCATAACATCTGTTGTTGAACCTCTTCTTATGTAGAAAACTCCATTTTCCCTTATTTGATACGGCTTTTGTCTTCCATCATATATATTAATGACTCCTATAATTTTGTTTTTGATTTTAATATATTCTAATGATATAGGTATAGGTGGATCGCATCTTGTGCTAACAATCTGTTGTATTTGCTCCTCTGTAAAATCATTCTCATCAATACCTACTATTCTTTTCGTTTTATCCTCTACTCCTATTATAAGATATCCTCTTCCACCCCTAGAATTAGCAATAGCACAAACATCCTTTACAAACTCCCTTTTAGCACTTTCTGTTGTAAAATCAAGTTTTAATTTGAAATCTAATTTTCTTCCTTCTTTTCTTTCTATTAAAGAAATTAATTTTTTCTTGTCCATAGCTCACCCTCAACAAATTATATTTTTAATATTATTATATGCTTAACATGCATCAAGTCTAAATAAAAATTTTAATATATTAACTTTAAATGAGCAAAAATCGTTACAATAAGTTACAACTGACTTGACAACTCGATTTGTAATACTGAATTTTACTGTTTTCCTGTACTAAATGTTACTTAATAATCGCACTAAAATGTTATTTTACATTCAATGGATTGAAATTTGCTCATTTATAGTTATTAAAATAAAAACGATGAAAATTCATCGTTTTTATGCACACACTACTTTATTTTTTCCCATTTCTTTAGCTTTATATAACATATTGTCTGAAGCATTTATAACTTCCTCTAAGCTCAAACCATTATATGGATAAAATCCTATGCCAAAACTTGCTGTTATTTTACTAGCATTATTCCCATATTCAAATACTGTTTCACTAATTTCTCTTCTTATTTTTTCAATTTTATCAAATGCTTCATCACTACTTTTGATATCATTTAAATAAATAATTATTTCTTCTCCTCCATATCTTGCTAAAATATCTTCAGAAGAAATATTTCTCTTTATAATATCAGTTACATTCATTAAAACATAATCTCCAAATAAATGACCGTATTTATCATTATGTTTTTTGAAATCATCTAAATCAACCATAACAATTCCAAATACTTGTTTAGGATTTTCACTAATAAATTTTTCTACAGTATCAAAGAAATACTTTCTATTGTATATTCCTAAAAATGAATCCTTAATTGACATATCTTTAACTTTTTTGTAAAGTGAATTATTTTCCAATGCGATCCCAATTTGGTTTGCAATAGATGATAGAAACTTTATATGTTCTACATCAAAAAAATACATCAAATTGTGTTCAACAACTATAAATCCTAATTCATTATCCCGTATATTTATAGGTACCCCTGAAACCGAATGTATTCCAGTAAGCGCTACTAAATTATTATTATCATAAGTATCTCCTAAATTCAAAATAAACGGATTATTCTTTTTTAGAGGATTAAAATGAAATTCTTGGTGTAAAGCAAAATCTTCATGACTAATATTAGTTGCTTTAACAACCCAATCACTGTTCTCACTTATATAAATAGTAGAATAAGCAACGCCAAGTATTCCAATAATCATATCGTTAATCACATTTGCTAAATTATCGTTACTTAGATTCAAATTAATATACTTACTTATCTCAACAATATTAGCCATTACATTCAGCTTTTTTTCAAGTTTGCTATTCTTATCACTCAACATCTGTATTGTACTCTCAGTAAAATTCTGATAATTAATAAACTCTTCCTTTATTTTTTTATATTCATGTAGTAATTTTTCATTATAGGCCACTTAATATCATCCCTCTAAAAATATTGTATTACTACATTATAATTTCTATACCATCCTAAAAATTCCTTCTTTTAAGTTGATAAACTATTTGTTTATTATACCTATTTGTTTATTATTAAGCACTTTAATAATAGGTATTGCAATTATTATTCCAATTAAAACTTCAATAATATTCGGAATAAGTGAATCATAAAATGCAACTACCACACTTTGTATAAATGTTGCATCTTTTGTATACACATACATAGTAAGTAGAATATTAGCTAAATAATATGCAGCAATCATCCAAATACCACCTAATATACATGCAAATATATTATTAATAATACTCTTTCCTTCATAATTACCTCGATAAGCAATAGCAGCTGTTATCAATGCCATTATTCCTTTAATAGTAAACGTAATTGGTGCCCATATAAAATATCCGCCTAATAAATCAGCTAAGCACATTCCTAATGCTGCTACTACCATTCCTCGTTTTTTACCTAATAATATTGCCGCAATAAACACCATAGCATCACCTAAATGAGTATATCCAATATGCGTTGGTACTTTAAAAAACATAGTTGCCATAGTTGTTAATGCTATTAGTAGTCCCATTACTGTTAATTCCTTAGCTGTACTGGTTTTATTATCTCTTCTTACAAAATTGTCTTTCATAATTCCACTCCTAACATAATTATTACTTAATTAGTTTTAACATACCAATATCATTATATATTAAAAAAAGTTTATATAAAAATGTATGGGTACAATCTTTAAGCTGTAGTGTATATTCGTAATTTACTCCACTATCAACTACGACTGAAATAAGCAACAGTGGCTTGTTCCTAACCGAGTAGCTAGGACAATGCCAAGTATACACTACCCTTCTTCATAGAAATATTCTTCAATCGAAACAGGTAACAGTGTTTTCCTTTCCACAATTTCTACGAGTGAACTCGTTTTGCTAAAGCAAAACATCGAGACTTCATGTGGAGACTCTGCTCCCATGAAGCAAAAGCTTCAATCTCGCACTTATAGAAGTGGGAATCCTGTAAAATCAATAAAATCATTAATAATTGACATACTAAATGGGCATACTAGACACGTATATATATGTGTATGTTAGGTACCAGTAGGAAAAAGAAGGTGCTAGGTACTAGGTTTTAATATCTAACTAAGTCATGATTTGGTTTAGCGATTAGAAATTGGTAATTGGCGATTAGCAACTTTATTTTAGTCTCCAATCAACTATACAGATTTGTAACTTCATCTTTTATAAATAAACTATCAATATTGCATGGGTCTCCAATCAACTATACAGATTTGTAACTTGAAAACTAGCATCTATTTAAGAATGAGATTCTAGGTACTAATATCTATCAAAGTCACAATCTGCTTTGGCGATTGGTGACTAGAGATTGGTGACTTTGTTTTAGTCTCCAGTCTCTAATTGCTAGTCTCCAATCAACTATACAGATTTGTAACTTGAAAATTAACATCTTATTAGGTACTAGGATTAATCAGGTTTGCTAGTCGGCCAGAGGGCTAGTACAGATTTGGTATTTGTACATCAGTATCTACTCAAAAACAAAGTGCTGGTTTTTAATTTCTGACTAAGTCACAATTTGTTTTGGTGACTGGTGATTAGTGACTTTGTTTTAGTCTCTAGTCTCCAGTATGAATTTGTGACTTGAGAACCAGTATCTGTTTACAGGTACTAGGATTAATCAAGTTTGCCAGTTTGTTAAAGTGCTAGACTGCTAGTGCAGATTTATGACTTGAGTATATACTTTCAACCAGCAAATGTTTTTATATTACACTTATATAAAAGATTTCATAATCAACCGGTAACTAGCAAACTGGTCTCCAGTAAGTATATGAATTTTTAGATAACATATTATAACATTACGTATTACAAATCGTTAGGAGGATACAGTATGGCATTCTTGAGATGGCTTGGAGGTTTTGTATTATTATTTTGGCTTATAGGATTGATATTCAAAATCGGTGGTAGCCTAATAAATCTATTGCTCATATTTGCAGTAATAGTTTTTGTAGTAGATGCATTAATTACAAGAAAAAAAGGTGCATAATTAGAATTGTTTTTATTTTTCCAAAGCGAATTGGATAAAAAAATAAGAGTCATTTGACTCTTATTTTTTCTACGCTTTTCCTATAGAAGAGAGTACCAGACCTTTATTATGGTCTAATGCCCAGCTAATTCCCCATTCACTTTGGAAAAGCAATATATTTCTTTCTTTTAAGTCCTTTACCAATTTAGTATCACTTGTTAAATTCAAGTTTTCAGGCTTAATATCCTCATTCTCTATCCATCTAATATTTGAAAATGGAAGTTTTTCTACCTTTATATCAACATTATATTCATTCTTTAATCTATATTCTAACACCTCAAATTGAAGCACTCCAACAACCCCAACAATTATTTCTTCAATACCTATATTAATCTGCTTAAATACCTGAATAGCACCTTCCTGTGAAATCTGTGTAATTCCCTTAATAAACTGTTTTCTCTTCATAGTGTCAACAGGCTTTACTCTTGCAAAATGCTCTGGTGCAAAACTTGGAATACCTTCAAATTCAAATTTTTTAGAGCTTTTGCATAGTGTATCCCCTATATTAAATATTCCCGGATCAAATACCCCAATTATATCACCTGCATATGCTTCTTCAACAATTTCTCTATCCTGTGCTAAAAATTGTTGCGGTTGAGTCAATCTAACTTTGCCTTTACCTTGAACATGAAATACTTCCATACCTTTTTCAAACTTACCAGAACATATTCTCATAAATGCAATCCTGTCCCTGTGTGCTTTGTTCATATTAGCTTGTATTTTAAACACAAAAGCAGAAAACTCTTCATCATAAACATCAATCTTACCTTGATTTGATTCTCTTGGTAATGGTGGTAAACTAAATCTTAAAAAGTCTTTCAAGAAAGGTTCTACACCAAAATTTGTTAAAGCACTTCCAAAAAATACAGGTGTCAAACGTCCATCTTTTACCATATCTATATTAAATTCATCACCTGCTACATCAAGAAGTTCAATTTCTTCCAGTAGCTTTTCATAGAATGAATCCCCTATTATTCTCTTTGCATTTTCGTCATCAATACTAATAATAGTACTTTCTACCTGAGATTGACCATGATTTCCTCCATCAAAAAGCTGAATTTCTCTTGTTTCCCTATTATAAACACCCTTAAAATCTCTTCCACATCCAATAGGCCAATTAATAGGGTATGATTTAATTCCTAGCTCATTTTCAATATCTTCAAGTAGTTGAAATGGATCCTTTATCTCTCTGTCTAATTTATTAACAAATGTAAATATTGGTATTTCCCTGATGCTACAAACATGAAATAATTTTCTTGTCTGAGTTTCGACACCCTTCGCACCATCAATAACCATAACAGCACAATCTGCTGCCATTAATGTTCTATATGTATCTTCACTAAAATCTTGGTGACCAGGAGTATCCAAAATATTAATACAATAATTATTATATTTGAACTGCAATACAGAAGATGTAACTGAAATTCCCCTTTTCTTTTCTATTTCCATCCAATCAGATACAGCATGCTTAGCAGCTTTTCTTGATTTTACCGTTCCTGCCTCTCTAATCGCACCACCATATAATAAAAACTTTTCTGTTAATGTTGTTTTACCAGCATCCGGATGAGAAATTATCGCAAACGTTCTTCGTTTCTCTATTTTGCTTCTCAAATCTTCCACTATATTTTCTCCTTCCATTTTCATTTTTGGACATAATAGTACAGACTTTCCTAAGTAAATAAACTATTTGAAGTAACTTATTCACAAATATATTTTAATGCACATTCACTCTTAAATTTTATCTTTAATACAATGCTATGTCAAATTCTATAAAAATCCATTTTACTTAGTAAATTCGTTTTTCTAAAGCAAAGCATCAGTATTTTAGGTTGAGACTCTACTCAACTTGAAGCAAAAAACTTCAATCTCCTACTCATACAAGTAGGAGATTGATAGATTCAAATTGGAGCAACTACCGTTACTTGTTTTGGTAGTCATTCACAAGTAATGGTAGTTGTTCTCAAAGTTATAAACAAAAATTCTGCCCAAATCAGAATTTCGAAATAGTGAACCCTATTTTGATGGAGCAAAACATTGGCACTTCAGGTTGATACTCTACTATACCTGCGATAAATGAACTACTGCTAAGCATTAATTAACACGTGAAAACTCTACTACACCTAAAGCAAAAAGCTTCAATATCCCACTTATAGAAGTGGGAGTCTTGTAAAATCATTAAAACCTTTTAAGCTTCTTTTTCATCATAGCTTAAGCCTAAAATATCTATAACTTGTCTTGCTCTCTCCTTAGTATTCCCTTTCAATACATAATATTGAATACTTTCACAATCCAAAAATTGCCTAATAGCTTCATCTATCTTAAAAGCCGTATCCTCATCTTGCCATCTCACTCCATCTTTGGTATAACCAAATTCTCTAGGCACATAAAAAATGTAATCATATTTTGGTATATCCTTGATAGCAAGATTATACAAATCTTTTAATATTTCAATTTCCTTTTTAGTTCTCTTTTTACTTCCTAACATAAACCTACCATACACATATGGTATAAAAGTTGCGTAATCAGTTATTGCATAATCAAATTCACTTAATTCTTCATCAATCAATGCCTGTCCAATATAAATTCCATATTGTTCTGCTATTGTCTCTATCATTTCTTTATCTTTAAGATACTGAGTAGAATATTCAGGTTTACATCCTACATTTAGACCCATTATTTTCATATCAACGAATATTTGTTGCATGAGAGTAGTTTTTCCACATCTTGGGCCACCAAGAATCGCAATTCTTCTTGTCATCATACAAGACCTCCAAAAATATTATCGCAGGATACATTATATCAATTATATAAACATTTTGCAATGAAATAATTCTGTTAATTTCTACTGAAACACACTTTAAAAAGAATCTTTTCATGTTCAAAATATTAATTTATATATCATTTACTGTTGAAAAGTTTTGAGGAAATTGCTTTGCAATTTCCTCATTAACTAGAATCAATTCGTATCATATTAGCCACTTTGTCTTTAATATTGACTTTATACCTATTCTTTTTATATGCCAAGTAAAAATCAAGTAAAAATTTAGATAATAAATAAATTAAAATTATCTAGGTATTAGTCCTATTTTTTTCTGCATCTTTCTTAATGTTTTCATAGCAACATAATTAGCTTTTTCTGCACCACTCTTATATATACTTTCTAGATATTTTTTATCAGCCACATACTCATTAACTTTTTTCTGTATAGGTTCTAATTCATTTATTATAGCTTCAGCTACATCTTTTTTGAATTCTGCATATCCTTTATCTTTATATTTAATTTCAATTTCTTCCATTGACATTCCTGTTATAGAACCCAAAATAGTCATTAAATTTTTAACTCCTAGTTGATCATCTGAATATTTAACTACACCTATACTATCTGTAACAGCTCTACTAATTTTTTTTCTAATTACATTTGGAGGATCCATAATTAATATATATCCATTTTGATTTTCTTCTGATTTTGACATTTTTTTAGTCGGATCTTGTAAATCCATAATTTTAGCACCTGTTTTAGCTATATATGGTTCTGGTATTAAAAAAGTAGGACTATATACCCTGTTAAACCTTTCAGCTAAATCCCTCGCTAATTCTAAGTGTTGTAATTGATCCTTACCAACTGGTACTAAATTAGTCTGATATAATAAAATATCTGAAGCCATAAGAATAGGATAGTTGAACAAACCTGCTCCTATATTTTCTCCGGATTTTTTAGATTTATCTTTATATTGTGTCATTCTACTCATTTCACCCATATAACTATAGCAAGTTAAAAGCCATGAAGCTTCACTATGTGCAGGTACATGAGACTGAATAAATAATGTGTTTTTTTCTGGGTCAATTCCAGATGCAAGATATATCGATAAAATTTCTAAAGTTCTTCTTCTTAGATCTTTTGGTTCTTGCCTAACTGTTATAGCATGCAAATCAACAACGCAAAAATAACAATCATATTCATCTTGAAGCTTTACCCAATTTTTTATAGCACCTAAATAATTTCCTAAAGTCAATTCACCCGAAGGTTTAATTCCACTAAAAATAACTTTCTTTTTTTCTTCCATTATCATCACCCTTTCTTAATATTATAATTTATATTTAATGAAATTTTATAAAATTTTATGAACTACAATAATATCCTAATTGAATCTTTTAAAATTTCCGAGATAAAAAAATAAAGCCCTATGGAAATTCCATAGGACGTATTTAACGTGGTGCCACCTATCTTCGAGAAAAAATTTCTCCTCATACAGATACACTATTGATATCCTGCTTTTATAACGTAAAGCTGACGTCTAAGGCTACTATGATTTCACCTTGAATCTCTGGAACCCATTCGACTTAAGCATAATTACTGCAATTCCACCACCTGCAGCTCTCTGTAAATCTGTTTTTAAATCTACTTGCTTTCCTTCAAAGATTTTAAACTAATATTTAAAAATTTCAAACCATATCTTGATTATTACTTCATTGCTTTTCTTCATTACTTCACTTCAATTTTTACACTAGAATACTCTCATTTTTTATATAATATTCTTATTTTAAATATTTGTCAATAAACTTCAGTAAATTACAGAAGTTTAGCACTTAAAAATTTTTTAGGTTGGTAGCCCATTGATTTATAAGAATTTAAGAATAATCAGTGGAAATATGAGATTTTCCGATTTTTACTGGAAATTATAGAGAAAAAAGTTGCAAAATAAAAGCATCCTTTTTATAATAGTTTTGTTTAGAAATTCACACAAAAAGGATGCTGATAAAATGAGCAAGAGTTATTTGAAACAATTACTCACCTATACTAATAAGGTATACCATATAGGTGAAAAAATCAATACCTTAAAAGATAAAAGAGTAAAATCAGAAGTAAAAATTTCAACAATTGCTTTTATTGTTTTATTTGGATTTATGCTTCAAATAAGAAGTTTCAATAGATTAGACCATTGGCTTGAAAAAGGTAAATTGAAAAAAGTGTTACCTAAAAAAACTAGAACTCCACGCATTGACTCTGTCAGGCGGTGTTTCAGTGGTTTTGATTTAGATGGATTAAAAGGAATTCATAGTCATATAATTAAAACTACTATAAAAAATAAGGTTTTTAGAGGTGGTACTATAGATGGGTTAAAGGTTGTTGCAATAGATGGTGTAGAGCTATTTGAAAGCACAAAAAAATGTTGTGATAAATGTCTTACAAGAGTTGATAAAA
>NZ_LTBA01000028.1 GCF_001594005.1 Clostridium tepidiprofundi DSM 19306
AAAAGCTCAATATAATTTGCATTATTTCGGTATAAATAACTCTACGAAGAAAATCTAAATTCCTATAGCATTCTAGAATAAGTGCATTTTGTAAAAATATTGAATCATAGCTTTATGACATTGCCCCAGGGGGGGTGACTTATATTATAGCAAGTAAACTGCCAGTTGAAAGTATAGAAAACAATATTGTTCCAATAATCATTGCTTTTATGCCTTTATTTACTATACTTTTGAAATGTACAGAAAGTCCCATCGCTGTCATAGCCATTAATATAAGTATTGAACTCACATGAACAAATAAACTTGTTATTGAAGCTGGAATTATACCCAATGAATTTATTATTCCTGCTAAAATAAAATAAATAACATACATTGGGAACTTTGCTTTTTTCGCTTTTCTTTCTTTTCTAGCTTGTCCTTCTCTGTTTTGTTTATTTGCCTCGTTTGACTGTCCTGCCTGTCCCACTTCCACTTTTTTTGCTTGTCCTACTTCGCTTGCCTGATTTATTTGTCCTAATTTTCTTGTTTTCATTGCTTGTCCTGCTGCTATTTCGTCTGCTCGTCCTGCTTTTATTATATCAGATTTTTTACTATACTTATACTTTTCATCATATACGCCAATACTATCTTGACTCTGCTTGTCATCTACTCTTGCAAATATCAACCCAAGTATTATTGACACTGGTACAAGCATTATAACTCTCGTCATCTTAACAATTGTACCAATCTGTCCAGACACATTACCAAGAGCAAATGCAGCTGCAAGAGCATGTGCTACTCCATGCAATGAGATGCCTGCCCAAATGCCATATTGAATTGGAGTTAAATTTAATCCACTTACTGCAACTGCAGAATATATTAAAACACCAATTGCACCTAAAAAGCTCACAATAGATACCGCAACAACCGAATCATCATCTGAAGCATTTATACACGGTGTCATTGCAACTATGGCAGAAGCACCACATATGCACGACCCAACCCCTATTAAAGTCGATAATTTTTTGTCTACTTTGAATATTTTACCTAAAACATATGATAAAATCAATGCAGTAGGAACATAAATTAAAACCATAACAAGTATTTTAAGCCCAAGATTTAATACTTCTTTTATGTTCAAGTTAAATCCTAACAAAACTATACCTACTTTAAGAAGCTTCTTAAGTGAAAATTTAATTCCACCTTTAAACACATCTTGAGTGCCAACGGTATTATTGTATGCAATTCCTAATATAATAGCAATTGTTAATGCCTCAAGATTAATATAGCTTTTCAGTGAATCATTAATCAAAATAGATATTATTGAAATAATTAATACAAAAATAACGCCTGGAATAATTTTTTTATAATTTTTCATGTGTAGTCTCATATATAATCCCCCTGTAATTTAATGATAGTGTAAAGTATTTACACTATCAATTTAATTTCTATAAATTAAATGAGCAAATTAAATAAGCAAATTTTAATCCATTAAATAAAAATAACATTTTAGTGCAATTTTCAAGCATCATCTAGTACAGGAAAACAGTAAAATTCAGTATTACAAATTAAATTGTCAAGTCATTTGTAAATTATTATAATGATTTTTGCTCATTTAAAGTTAATTCTAAGGGTATTATATCATCGATACATCATAATCAAAAATTATAATAAATTATATAATTATAAGAAAATATTATGACAAAAAAATTCATGATAACTCCAAGTTCTTCTTGCAAAATTCAATAAAGTTATTTATAAATTCTAAATTATGCTGCTCCAAATAAACGAAATTAAATTCACGTAAAATTTTAAAATCTTTAATGGGAATCTCAATTAAATTTCCTGACATCAACGATTTTCTGATGGCTTCTCTTGAAATAATTGTACATCCCAAATTTGATTCAACTAAAGATATCAATGCCGTAATATCACCTATTTCCATATAAATATTCATATTTTCCAAACAATAACCATTTTTTATTAATGCATTCTCGAATATTTTTCTTGTTCCTGATCCTTTTTCTCTTAAAATCAATCTTTCTTTAAGCACATCCTCAATTGTAACACAACATTTTTGGGCAAATGGATGATTCTTAGAAACTGCAAGGACAAGCTCATCATCTTTTAATTTTGTATATTTAACTTTGTTTCTGTCAAATGGCCCTTCCACCAATCCAAGACTAATATTTCCATTAAATAATTTATCCATTATAGATTCTGTATTTTCTACGTAAAGCATAATATCAATATTTTTATAAATACTTTTATGTTTACCTATAATTTCAGGAAGAATATATCCACCTATTGTTAATGTCGCACCTATATAGTACTTTTTTATAATTGATGACTTGTTTTTAATATCGCTTTCCATCATTTTACTTAATCTATCCATTTCTAGAGCGTAATTAAAAAGCAATTTTCCCTCTTCAGTCAGCTCCATTTGTCTACCATTTTTATATATAAGTTTGACATTGTAATGATGTTCTAGCAGTTTTATATGCTGTGATACTGCTGGTTGTGTTATATGTAAAATATCCGCAGTTCTTGTAAAATTTTTTGTTTTAGCGACAGTTAAAAAAGTTGTAATCTTAAAATCAATCATAGAGTTATCCCCTTTTCCTTGGATGATTTTTGTTTATGTTTATTATAACATTTTTGTTTATATACAAACATATTGCAATGTTAAATATCTTCCAGCATTTCTAGCAACATGCCTATTTTTTATAAAATTATGAATATAATGAAATTTATTTATGTTAAAATATATAAAAGAAAATAAAACTATTATTTTGCTAATTGCAAAATATTCTTTGTGATATATTCTTTATGCTATATTCTGCATGAAGGGAGGGAGGTAGACTGTTGTAGAATTATTATAAAAGTCTATAAAACTATCTAAAAATTGTTAAGGATACAAGTGCTGAATTTGTGATATAATAGAGTTAACTATTGTGAATCCCGTATATTGCGAAAGTGATATAACCATTGGGTAGAACCATGAGGATGGTAGTTAGCGAAAGCCAAGCAAATGTTAGTGAATATAAGTAGTTACACTTAAAAATAAACTTGTATATGTAGGATTCGTTGTATCCGAATTTAAGCCCTCGGACTATTATATCAAACCAAAGTAGCTTCGGCAAAATGGGATAGGTTGAACAGGGAATTAAACAAGCTTTATAGAGTTTTATAAGGTTTTGGCAACGGGAAAATATATTGAATAACAATTATGAATATGCCATTTTCGCTGGAGGATGCTTTTGGTGCATGGTTTCTCCATTTGATATCCTTGATGGAATAATAGAAGTAAAATCGGGATACATTGGTGGGCACATTGAAAACCCGACATATGCTGATGTTAAATCTCAAAAGTCAAGACACTATGAAGCAATCAAAATCACTTATGATCCAACACAAAAGTCAAGACACTATGAAGCAATCAAAATCACTTATGATCCAACAAAAATTAGCTATGATAAACTACTTAATGTTTACTGGATGCAAATAGACCCAATGGATAATGGTGGACAATTTCATGATAGAGGTGAATCATATAGAACTGCAATATTTTATACATCTGAAAGCCAAAAACAAGCAGCCAAGAAATCTAAAAAAATGCTAGACGAATCAGGTAGATTTCCTAAACCTATAGTTACAAAAATTCTGCCTGCAACAACTTTTTATTTAACTGAAGAATATCATCAAGATTTTTATAGAAAGCAACCTGTAGAATATAAAAAAGATAGAAGTATTTCAGGTAGAGATGAATTCATTCGAAAATATTGGGGCGATCAATATTATAGTATTTTTGAATAGACACAACCTGCTACCAATTTCTACTCTAGAATTGTTACTCTAGGGGCAATATAAAGCAATATATTAAATAAAAATTATACCCTCTTCAACCTTGAATTTTACAAGTCTGAGGAATATAAAGCAATATATTAGATAAAAATTACCACTCAAGTGTAAAAAATTATCCCTAGGGTAGTGTGCTTATACCCAAGGGATAATTCTTAATAAAACATATCATAATATCTTTTGATACTATTTTCCAATAAATCCATATTTATAAATCTTGCTTCTCTGATTGCTTCTTTTCCTTCAATATAAACTAAAATTGCAGGAACTGTAAAAATAGAGAATTTGCCACCCAATTCAGCATTTTCATTGAGGTAGACTCTTCCCAGTTTTATATTTGGATAATCTTCAAGCATAGTTTGAACTTTAGGAAATAATGCATCACAAACATCACAATTAGGCAATCCAAAATACAGCAATGAAAAATCATTACTTTTAATAAATTCATCAATCTCTTCAAATGTAGACAAACGTTTCATACTTATTCTCCTTTGTACACTATATTTTAGTAATTATTTTTAAATATATTTCCAGTAACAGAACCAACTACAAAATGCTAAAATTTGTTTGAAAACTTAATTCGATACTATACTTAAAAAGTTTTTAAAACGTATAATTCTCTAGACAAAATACAAATTTTATAACTTGATAAGTATAAATTTTATCATCCATATGATTCTATCATCTATATGTTAGTTCAATTCTATCATTTGTATATTATCAATTCAATATACTGTTCAAAATTTACCCTACCTAGGTATTCGCCTCGCAATATTCAAGCAATAAAATAAAAATATGGATGAACTCATTTTCGGCGGCAAAATCAAATTTGTTGAAACAAAATATTCAATAAAATAAAACTATGATTAACTCGTTTTGGTAAAATAAGAACTTCAATCTCACATTTATAAAATTAACCCTCTTGTAGTGATAAAAACTGCAAAGTTACTAACAAAATAGCAACTTTGCAAAATTTTCTGTATTCTATACCAAATTTTGCACCCCTGGGGTACTTTCCACAAATTCTTTATAGAAGTTTCTCTCACTATCCTCATCAATACTCCACTTAAAATGTTGAAGAATCTTTTCAGGATTTATTATCTTTTCTTCTTCTTTACCAATATACATATTATAGCTACTCCACTTATAATCTTCTGGTTTATCAACCATATTGGCTCTTACCGGATTCAAATGAATATATCTGCTTACCTCTATCATTTGCAAATTATTTTTTATAATTTTACAATGGTATCTTCCCTGAAACAAGTGTCCAACACAATCATACTTTTTGTTAAAATATTTTGCATATAAGCTATTCACTCTACCAATGAAGTATCCTGGTGGTTCATTTTTAGCTTCAATCAATATATGAACATGATTATCCATCAGACAATAACAAATTATCTCATATTCATCATCTCTATAATATTCCAACGCTTCTTCTATCAACTGCAAATATTTCTTGAAATCCTTTTCCTCTCTGAAAATATTCTCTTTGTGATTTCCTCTAACTGTTATATGATAGATTGCCCCTGGATACCATATTCTTCTAACAGTTGGCATAATCAAACCTCCCTAACCTTATGAATTTTTATATTTTGATTATTGCCAACTTTACCAGTTTTTACACCCCTGGGGTGTCAATAGCAGTTATTTTGCATAAAGAAATATAAATTGTTTTTCCGTTCCTTTCAGTTAATCTTACTATTCCATCACCTACGTCTTCAACTGTTGCTCCTGTTTGTCCAAAGCTTCCACCATTCCCAAGCGTTTCAATGTCAACGTTTTCGCCAACAGAAGTTTCCTTTATTGATTCTAAATATTCTCTTATAGGTTTAACACAGCAAGCACATTGACCATTTCTTGTGTCAGGATCTGGTGCTGGTTTTAATCGTAGAATAGCATCTATCTCTATCGCTACAATTTTGCAAATAGGAATCACTCTTGGCTTTACAGAAGAAGATCCTGTTTTAACAAATTTAACCATACCGTTAAAAGTTATACTTTCAATACTATCCCTTTGGCTATCTATTCCATTACTTTCTATTATAATCTTTGTGATATCCACTTGAGGTTCTAACTCTAATATCTTCTCAAGCAAATCTTTCATTGGTTCAAAACAACACTCACACAAATTACTACCCGGTGGTCCCGGTTCTCCCTGTGGACCTTGGGGTCCTGGCTCTCCTTGTGGTCCTGCTGGTCCTTGCGGTCCTGGCTCTCCTTGTGGTCCTTGTGGTCCTGGCTCTCCTTGTGGGCCTGCTGGACCCGGTTCTCCCTGTGGTCCCTGTGGTCCTGGTTCTCCTTGCGGTCCTTGTGAACCTGGTTCTCCCTGTGGTCCTTGTGGTCCTGGTTCTCCCTGTGGACCAGGTGGCCCTGGTATACGTACGCAACATTGAGAATTACAGCACTGACTTGAATCTGAATTAAGAATATCTTCTAAATTTAGGATAATATATTCATCATAATCATCATCACAATTTATTTTATTGCAATCACTCATAATTTTCTATTCATCACCTTTCCTCATAAAATTGCTGCTCAATACATACTATGTATGTTTATCTATGTTTGTAACTTTATAAAATCAGCAAATATGGAAAAATATGAGCATCTTTGACTTGTTATTTTCCTTCATATGCCTTATCAAACTTCAATACTATATCTTTACTTAAAAAATTACATAGTTTCAGAAATTCTAAGCCACAAACTAATATAACTAATTTTATAGCATGCAGAAGTATTGAAATATGATAAACTCAAGCCTAGCTGCAAACTAATATAACTAATTTTGTAACATACCAAAATAACTATACATAAATGTAATATATAATATTACATTTATGGAAGTGGTTTCTATTGAATAATAGCAATTCCTACTATAGCTATTTATATTCATTAACAAACAAAGAAATAGAGAAGAAATATAAATTATTAGGAGAAGGAATAAGTAGAAAAGTCTATGATTTAAAAAATGGACTGGTACTCAAACTTGCAAAAGGGCAAGAAGGTTATTACCAAAATAGCGTTGAATATTATGTATTTAGTAAGGCCAACCATAAATACTTAAAATATTTATGCCCAATCTTGTGTTTTACACCAAAACTTATCATCATGAAGAAAGCACGTCCTCTTACCAAAACCGTAAAGGATGAATATATAGATATAAAAAAAATCAGGTCAGAAAAATCTGCCCTTTATGATCTCAAAACACTTACAAGAGATTTTATGTTATTCTATGAAGATATTATTTCAACAAGTTCCTGGGGAGAACTAGATCACAAAAACGTTTTAATTGACTATGGATGTACAAGCGAACATGGTGACCTGTATTATAACTGGCTTTTTTCATTTTACTATCCTTTCAATATAGGAGCATCACCAAGCCCTCCCTCACCAACACCCCAAAGATAGCTTTTATACAAAAGAAGCTGTCGCATTAACATATTGTAAATTTATTAATACGGCAACTTCTTTTTTGTATAACTCGAATTTACTTATATTCACATTCAACACTTATTTATTCATGCTTACTAACATTATTTTCATGCTTGTTCATGATAATTTTCCTTTCATCAATAAGTCCCTTAATTATAGTTACACAGCCTGCTATTATCATAATTATAATTACATATCGTAAAATATACATTAATTTAGTGTTCAACATATTAAGAAGCTTAAAAATCTGCTGATTTGATAGTATTAAAACTTTATCCAAGTTAAATACAATCAAAAATCCAGCAATAAATTCTTCAATTATAAAGAACTGATTATAGTAAGCACTTGATTTCAAAAATAGTGTAATGTAAACAAAAGCGCATCCCATCAGCAACATAATTACGCTCATAACATGAGCAGAACCACTAAGTAAAATGCAACTCATCAATAAAAATACACCTATAAGTTTTATCCTTTAGTTTTATCCTTTCATATTTTTTTATCATATTAATCGCCCCCTTATGATTATCAATTACAATTATACCATATTTTGCACCCCTGGGGTGTCTTCAAACATTTCACGTACTGATTTATAATTCTTGCAACATCTATTTTCTACAAGCTTTTCAAATATCTCCTTGGCCTTTTCTTCTCCATAAACATACAAATATTTATCAATAAGCATTATCACATTAATCTCTCTAAGTTTATCTTTTTTACTAAAAAAATCAGTTTTCTTGAGAACATCGTATCCACTGTTAAGAGCATCATTTAAGTAACTAATCGCCTTATCTATGTCTATTGCTCCATAAATGTAAGTTCCAATTTTAAGAAACATATTAATTCTACTCTTCCTGTCCAAAGGTAAATTAAGCACTTTATATACCTCATTCTCTGCTAAAACCAAATTATCCCTCACCACATACATATAAGCCAATATATATCTTAAATCTGCTTCATGATCACAGGATAATTTTTTTCTCTCTAATATCCTATTTATGGTTTTTATAGCTCTATCATTATCATTGATTCCTCTCAACACTTCTACCTTTCTAATAGTAGTATTATATCCTATTGGAGGGCAAATCAAGATAATTCCAACATAAACAATACCAATTATTATTGATAAAATTATAACTTTAGTAAACATATGAGAATCTATCAAATCATAACCTAGTGCAATCTTAAGTAAACTCTTTATTGTGATAGGAATACCTAAACTCTTAAACAATGTATGAAAAATAAATTCTATAAGGCTTTTAATGGAAATTTTCTCCTCAATACTTGCTTCTTCTCTTGTTTCTTCATCATTCTTGTATAACACCATTTGTACCTCCTAACTCGCATATCTATTCTTATGTATTTTTACCATTTTTTGCACCCCTGGGGGTGTTATATTGGTATTGGTATGCAGTTTAAACCCATACTTTGTTCAAATCCATACATAATATTCATGTTTTGTATGGCTTGTCCTGAAGCTCCCTTTATGAGATTATCTATTGCCGCTACTACTATAAGTTTATTTGTTTCTTCGTTTATTTCAAAATTTATATGGCACATATTAGAATTTTTAACCCATTTAGTTTCAACATAAATTCCCTTATCTAATATTTGTATAAATTTCTTATCATAATAGTATTTATTATACATTTCCCTTATTTTTTCATGTTCTATCTTATGCTTTAGTTGGGCATATGCCGTTATCAACATTCCCCTCTGCATTGGCACCAGATGTGGCGTAAATGTTAAATTTACTCTTTTCCCTGTAAAATACTCAATTCCCTTTTTAATTTCCTGAGCATGAGGATGATTATTGATTCTATATGCCTTTATTGATTCATTTGCCTCTACATAATGAGTTCCAACAGTCAAACTTCGCCCCCCTCCTGATAATCCGCATTTTCCATCAACTATTAAATCTTCTTCTATTAATCCCTCCTTTATTAATGGCAACAATGCAATTTGTACAACAGATGCATAGCACCCAGGATTAGCAACATATCTAGAATTCTTTATATTTTCCTCATTCCATTCGCTAAGACCATATACAAATTTATCTGCTAATTCTATTGACTTATGCTCTTTACCATAATATTTACTGTATTCTTTTTTATTCATAAATCTATAATCCACACCTACATCTATTATATTAACATCTTTCATTATATTATCTGTCAGCTTCTCCATCAATACACCATAAGGCAAAGCTGAAAATAATATATCTACTCCATCAGCTACAGTATCCCAATCTAAATCTTCACAATACTTGTCTTCAAAACCTGCAAAGTTTCTATAAACATAGCTATATTTTCTACCACAGTATGCCCTTGATAATATCTTTTTTATTTTAACTTCTTTGTGATTTTCAAGCAATCTTATTAATTCCAAACCTGTATACCCTGTCGCTCCTAGTATTCCTACATTCACCATTATCAATTTCTCCTTTTTAACATCTATACTACATCACCAAATGCAGAACCAATATTAGGAAATCACCACTAACAAATTCATTAACACTAACAAATTCATTTTGCTAAAGCAAAATATCATGACTTCAACTGAAAACTCTACCTATATGGACCTGGACCAGATATATATTTTTTCAAAATCCAAGTATCATGACTTCAAGTGAAGCCTCTACCCAAACTGAAACAAAGTACTTCAATCTCTCACTTATAAAAGTGGGAATCTTGTAAAATTGACAAAATTGTCATCAGCAAACTCTGCTAAAGCAAACTCGTTCTTCTAAAAAAATATCGAAAATTCTATAATACAAAATACAATACAACACAAAACATCTTTTTGTATGTAACTATATTCTATATTATACACATTATACAACTTTGAATTCTACATATTATACAACTTTGCATTCTACAACTTTTACAAAGCCGCATAACCAATCAAACAAAACATAACAGTAATTGACCAAAACATATAAACTATTCTAGTTTCTTTCCAACCACATTTTTCTAAATGATGATGATATGGTGCTATTTTAAATACCTTCTTACCCCTAAGCTTTATTGATGTCAACTGTATTATGACTGTTAATGTTTCCCATAAGCAAATACCAAGTATTATTATTATCCACAAAGGAATATTCAATTTTATCATGAATATAGCTATCGCTCCTCCTAAAAATAACGAACCAGTATCACCTATAAATATTTTAGCTGGATATTTATTAAATACCAAAGCTCCTAGACAAGTTGCTTGTATAGTTAATGTACTAAATAAAACTTCATTATCACTGCTCTGCCATGCAACAACAGCTATAAATGTTAATACTATCACCGCTATACCCAACATAAGTCCATCCAATCCGTCAGTTATGTTCACGCTATTAGTCGTTGCAACTAGCAAAAATACCATCAATGTTGCATATAATACTACATTCAATTTAATGGTTTTCCCTATAAATGGAACCAATATACTCATCACATTCGCATTTACTGCATCTACGTTTATAATATGTCTCCATTGATGTTCTTCTAGCGTTTAGAAATACTATGAAATATTTCATTAATATAATTGTACTCAACAAACTACTCAAATAAAAAATAAATATACGCATCACTCCTTCGTAACTCTATATGGATATTATACCATATTTTTCACCCCAGGGGTAACGTCTTCTTGCTTATTTTAACTATATAATGTAAAATATAACTGTATTAACTTATGCCGAAAGGAGGTATATGTATGGCTAAAAAATTAGGAATTTACAAATGTGAAAAATGTGGTAATATCGTTGAAGTAATCATTGAAGGAAAAGCACCATTATTTTGCTGTGGTGAAAAAATGACTTATCTAAAAGAGCAAACTGCAGAAAATTCTGTAGAGAAACATGTACCATACATTGAAAAAATACAAGGTGGTTACAGAGTTTCTGTAGGAAAAGAAACTCTCCATCCTATGCTTGAAAAACATTACATTCAGTGGATTGAACTTATAGTTGGAGATAGTGTATACAGAAAATACCTTTACCCAGGAGATGAACCTAAAGCTGAATTCATGCTTGAACGAGAAGAAAATGAAAATGTTTATGCAAGAGAGTATTGTAATATACACGGTCATTGGGAAAGCTAATATTAATATTGAAATTAATTTTGGTACTATTTTAATTTTAGTACTATTTTGGGTACTATTTATTAATACACTGCTAGTACAAAAGCAAGTCACAAGACCAAAGTAATAAAGCCAGTATTTGTATGTAATTCTATTTTATCTTTTTCAAAATTGAAAAAGATAAATTCAATCTTAAAATTTTAATTTTGGAGGTAATAAAATTGAAAAGTATAAAAGGAACAGAAACAGAAAAAAATCTTTTAAAAGCATTTGCTGGGGAATCACAAGCTAGAAACCGCTATACTTATTTTGCCTCACAAGCTAAAAAAGAAGGATATAAACAAATAGAAGCTATTTTTATAGAAACTGCAGAAAACGAAAAAGAACATGCTAAAAGATTTTTCAAATTCCTAGAAGGAGGCGGAGTAGAAATTACTGCAATGTATCCATCAGGAAAAATCGGAACAACAATAGAAAATCTTGAAGCCGCTGCCGAAGGTGAAAATGAAGAGCATACTGTTTTATATCCTGAATTTGCGAAAGTTGCAGAAGAAGAAGGTTTCCCCGAAATTGCAAAAGCATTTACCATGATTGCAAAAGTAGAAATCGAACATGAAAAAAGATATCGCAAATTAATTGACAACATTAAAAACGGCACAGTATTTAAAAAAGATGGAAAAGTATTCTGGAAATGCAGAAATTGTGGATATGTTCATGAAGGCACAGAAGCACCAGAAAAGTGTCCAGCTTGTCTGCATCCACAAGCATACTTCGAAATCAAAGAAACAAATTATTAATATGCATATACTTTTCTAATTTACTTTTTTAATACAGCAAGTGAAAATGTAATATTTATCTATTTTACAATACTTCCACTTCTATAAATGGGGAATTGAGTCCATAAGTACATTAGTACATTGCTCAAATCAAATAACAAATTTTTGCACGAACGGACAAAATATATTAATAAGTACATTGCAATAATCAAATATTATAAGATTGGAGGAAAATAATATGGATAAATACGTATGTAAAGTTTGCGGTTACATTTATGATCCAGAAAAAGGAGATCCTGATTCTAACATAGCACCTGGTACCCCATTTGAAAATATACCAGATAATTGGGTATGCCCTGTTTGTGGTGTTAGTAAAGATAATTTTGAAAAAATAAAATAAGATAAAAGTTATCCCGTTTTGTTGAAACAAAATGCTTCAATCTCCCACTTCCGAAAGTGAGAGTCTCATAAACTTGATAAAAGATAACAACAAGAAAGGAAGAAAAACATGAAAGCTGTCGAAATAAAAAAAGGAATATACTGGGTTGGTGCCATTGATTGGGATCTTAGAAATTTTCATGGATATCTTACCCAAAGAGGTTCAACATACAATGCCTACTTAGTAATAGATGAAAAAATAACATTAATTGATACTGTTAAAGCTCATTTAGCAAGCGAAATGATAGAAAGAATATCATCGATTATAGATCCTGAAAAAATAGATTATATAGTTTCTAATCATGTTGAAATGGATCATTCAGGTGCTCTTCCTGAAATAATGAAAATAGCCAAAAACGCAAAAATAATCACATCTCCTAATGGAATAAAAGGATTGAAAGCTCATTATAAAAAGGATTGGGACTTTGAAGTAGTCAATTCAGGAGATACTATTAATATTGGTAAGAGAAATATTCAATTTGTACTAACTCCTATGGTTCATTGGCCTGACAACATGGTTTCTTATATTGAGGAAGAAAAAATTATATTCTCAAACGATGCATTTGGCCAGCACATAGCTTCAGCAGAAAGGTTTGATGATGAATTTGCAATCGATATAATAATAGAAGAAGCAAGAAAATATTATGCTAATATAGTGCTTCCTTATGGAAGTCAAGTTCAAAAAGCACTTGAGCAAATTAAAAATTATGCTATCGATATAATTGCACCTAGCCATGGCATAATATGGAGAAGTCATGTTAACAAAATAATACAAGAATATGTTAAATGGTCATCAAATACTACTGATAAAAAAGCAGTTATTGTATACGATACAATGTGGGGCTCAACTAAAAAAATAGCATATTCAATTGCAAATTCTTTGAAATCTGCTGGTTATAAGACTGTCATGTGCAACTTGCAAGTTAACCACATATCAGATATTATGACCGAGCTTATTACATCTGAATATGTTTGTGTAGGCTCACCTACTCTAAACAACAATATGCTTCCTACTGTTGCAGCATTTCTTACTTACATGAAAGGACTTGCACCTAAAGGAAGAAAAGCTATCGTCTTTGGCTCTTATGGGTGGGGCGGTCAAAGTATTGGCCAACTTAAAAATTTCATGGAAAGTGCAAAATTAGACGTTGTCCATGAAATTAAAGTTAGCTATATTCCTAGCGAAGAAGACTTAAATAAAATCGAATCAGATTTGCTAGAAAAAGTAAAATAGCATCAAAATAAAACATTAAAATAGAGTACTAAAATAGCACCTCAAGTAACACTCCAGAGGTGCTATTTTCCATATTTTGCACCCCTGGGGTATTACCTGTTATTGTTGCTATCATGTAAAACTTGGTCAATAACGATTACTAGAGCTAATATGAATGCATGATTCTCGTTATCAGATATGTCTACACCATAAGTATCAGAAAACGAAAAGAATTTCTTACTCACAATCGCAATAGGCACACCATTCTTTAATATCTCAAAGTTTAACGAAAATACATCTCCTTCAATCACATAGTCTCCCATATTGCTCTCTATATTAAATCTCGGTCTAAAAAAAGTGAACTCTTTTTTCACACGTGCAGCATGTTCATCATACAAATAAATATTATATTCAGGCAAAAATTTGAAAAGCTTCTGTTCAATATAAACTACTTCGCTTCCATTCATATCATATATTCCAAGTTTATCCCCAAGTGAAAAAACTTTTCCCTTTA
Source organism: Clostridium tepidiprofundi DSM 19306 (assembly GCF_001594005.1). Classification (GTDB taxonomy): domain Bacteria; phylum Bacillota; class Clostridia; order Clostridiales; family Clostridiaceae; genus Clostridium_AC; species Clostridium_AC tepidiprofundi. The sequence goes on from NZ_LTBA01000028.1 coordinate 14,291, forward strand.
CAATAAATACATCATTACCAAATTCATCTTTAATAGTAAAATCGTCACCAAAACTAAAAATTTTTTCTCTTATTTGATATCTCAAATTAGCCCCTCCTTTTTTGTGTATACCAAACATATATGCCAAAATATACATACAAACACACTTATAGGTTCAATCTGTTATATATGGTAATTTTTGCACCCCTGGGGTGTTTATAATATAGTATTTGTATGCATTTACAATTGTTGTTGACTTGTATTGTATTATTCTTTTTTCTCTGTTGTAATTCAGATGCTGATGACCATGAAAAAAGTATTTCGGTGCATATTTGTCTAGCAATTCATTATATGCCTCAAATCCAATATGGCATAAATCTTCTCCATCTCCAAGCCCCTTAGCAGGTGCATGTGTAACAAGTATATCAAATCCTTTATTTAGCCAAATTTTGCGTTTCATCTTTGATACCTGCTTTTTCATATCCTTCTGTGTATATTGAAACGCCCCCCCTCTATACTCATTGCATCCTCCAAAACCAAGAATACGAATTCCTTTATATTTTGTGAGTTTATTATCTATGCAAATACATCCCTGAGGAGGTTTTTGTTCATAATTGCCATCATGGTTTCCATGAACATAAAATAGTGGCACATTCAACATAGTTACTAAAAATTCAAGATATGAAGCCTTTAAATCACCACACGAAATAATGAAATCAATATCTTTGAAACGTTCCTTATCAAAATAATCCCAAATGTACTTATCTTCTTTATCCGACACAAGTAATATTTTCCCCACTCTAAATCCATCCTTTATTCTATATGATAATATGTTTCTTCATAATAATACGTTCTTTACGATAATATGTTTCCTTCCGATAATACGTTCTTTGATTATAATACGTTCTCTTATGATAATACTTTCTTTGGCAATATCTTAAGTGTTAAGTATTGTAGCATTTATGTTACATGTTATCGGCAAAGCACGTCTTTTCTTTGCTTCTTTAATTGTTTATGCCATATATTGTAATATTTATATTATGTGCTTTAAATGAGCAAAAATCATTACAATAACTTACAAATAACTTGACAAGTCCATTTGCAATACTGAATTTTACCGTTTTACTGTACTAGATTATGCTTGAAAATCGTACTAAAATGTTATTTTACATTTAATGGATTGAAATTTACTCATTTATGTAACATTTATGTTACATGTTATCGACAAACGATTAAAACCTGTACAAATAAAGATTTTATATATCACGTATTTTGCCATTAATGTTATCAACAAACCAATCCATGTACAACATATCTTCATAATTTGCAATGTCACCTTCGTGAATCCTGCAATTACCTTCCTGATCATATACTGGTCCAACGAATGCATGAAATCTGTTTTCAATTATCATTTGTCTCATAAAATCTACAAGCTTTTGAGTCTGAATTGGAACATTTTCCTTTAAATATTTAATATCTATCATACCAGAATCCATTCCCCACCAAAAGCTAACTCTTTTCGTTCTCGTACTAAAAATCCCCTTCCAATTTCCATTTGAAATATTTTGAAGTACTTTTGTATAAAAGTTTCCCCAGTTCCAAATTATAGAAGCATAATTAATATTAGGCAACACAATATCATTTTCTTTATCATACTTAATAGAATAAAGTCCATAATCCCTAGCATGATTGCCAAAAGCAGTTAAATCATTTTGCATAATTAAATCTGCTCCCGATTCATATAAACTCTTAATCAAAGTCCTTGAATGCTCTATATCACCTATTTCATTCAACCATGAAACATTAACAACCGCATGAGGATTAACCGTCTTTACTCCTAATGCAAATGCATTTATTCCAGTTACAATTTCTGTAGGCATATATATGTCTATATACCCAATCACATTAGATTTAGTAAGTGAACCCGCAATCAAACCGAGTAAAAATCTTGGTTCATGTGTACGAGCAAAATAAGTGCTTACATTCCTGTACGCCTTAACTGGTGAACAATTAAAAAATTTAATATTTTCATATTTCAATGCTGCTCTTAAGCTTACATTCAGAAGTGTAGGACAAGTAGTGAAAATAATATCATAACCCTCCTGAGCTATTTTTCTCATTTTCTTGTAAGCTTTTATTCCTGAAGGTGGAACATTTTCAATCGCAAATGTTTCGATATGCCCTTCAAGTGCTTTTTCTGCAGCCAACCTTCCTTTATTGTGAACATAGCTCCATCCAGAGGTTTGAATGGTTTTTTCTAAAGCAAAAGCTACTTTTAACTTTTTATGTGGACTAACCAAACTTGCAATTGAAGTTATAACATTTTTCTTCTGAACTGCAAATGGCTTAGTCTGAATATCAGCATTGTTTCCTTTTGATATCATCTCAAGTTCTGATAAAAGTTTTTTTAACCTCACCGTCCTTTCAGGAATCCTAAATTTATTGGGAATTCCATAAATTCTTGCATAATTCAAGAATGCATCTCCCGTTGTCATATTTAATTTATATCCACCAAGTTCATAAAAAGTACTTCTAAAAGGCAAATAAACATTTTTCATAAAATGCGTATATTTATCTGCGTATTCATCTAAAATCGGCTCATACTCATCTAGATACTTTTCAAGTTCTATGAAATCATTTTCATGTGATAGCCAAATAGAATCTATTCCCGTTTTATTATTAAACTCCAAAAATTGATAATAAATTTTGTTATTTATATCACTTTCATCTTTTTTAGGAACTAGCCTTGTAATATCACATTCGATTTCGTAAGCATTGAAATATTTCAGAACACTTACCCTCTTATTACCCTCCATAACATAGAAATAATTCATATATTCATATACTTTAACGGGATCATGTATACCATCATTTAACTGATGCTTATACACCGCTTCCCATTTTACAGCAAACTCACTATTTACATCTGCAAGCGGCAAAAAATTGCTAGCAAAGTCTCTACCCCTTGTGTAAAAATAAGTTCCAACTATCTTTTTAAGAGGCACCGTTTTAATTCCAAGAGGTATAACTGCGACAATATCTATATCATTCAAAATTTTGTCCAAAGAAGGAATGTTCCCCGATAATCCATTAACTTTATCTTCATGAAATTTTATTTTAGCAAGCTTATTGGCTTTTTCATACTCATCTCCTACTTTTCCTAACATATCGTGCATTAAGCAAGTCCCTCCTTTCCTACATATTCAATATTATATCCAAGGTTATGCTCAATGTTATGTCATAAATTGATTTAATTATAACACATCACTTCCATTTTCTGCACCCCTGGGGTGAAAAAATTACCATCATTAACAGCAATATACTCCCAATTGACGCTAATGCTTTAAATGCAACATTTAGAGAAAATGCATCTCCTATACTACCTATCATCGGAAATAATAATATCATTATAAAGCTAAATACCATGCTTTGAAACGATAAAATTGTTGCTCTGTTTTCACTTGGAATTAATTTATTGATGTAATCGCTAAAAGTTACATATGTGATAGTATCAATAACGCTCATAAGCACATAAAATACATATTCATAATTTGTTAAAGCTATTCCCCAAATGCACAAAACATTTGCCAATGGCATTATTATCAAAACACCTTTCTGACCAATAATCCTTTCTATATCATAAACTTTGACTGCTGTTATAGCTGCAAATATAGATGCTACTGAATAAATAATTCCTATTTTAAACTCTGTGTATCCAAAACCCTTCCAATAATTCTGCAAATAAAAGAACAAACTTGTACAAAATGCTGCCATAACTTCTGAAAAAACAATTAATAATACTATATTTCTATTTCCTTTTATAACTTTGATGCTGGTAGTAACCTGATTTTTCATCACTTTGAAAGGATTTCTTTCTTTTACTGTTTCGCTTTTAATATTAGGTTCCTGAAAATAAAATGATTCTACAAATGTTATTATAATGAAAATAGCACTAAGCCCAAACGCTATTAAATAATTTTTAGCTGCTAAATACCCGCCTAATGCATATGCAACCACAGAACTTATCTGCATAAACATTTCATTATTCCCATTAATCTTCATGTATCTTTCTTCTTCTTTTATTTCTTTTAGTGAATCATAAATGAGTGCGTCTCCTGCACCAGATTCTAAATTATATGATAATGCTGAAATTATGAATGATACTGCAAATAAACAAAAATTATTGGAATAAATAAGCAAGATTATACTTATCAATAAGGCAAATCTTCCTAATATTCTGCTTGTCTTCCTGCCATAAATATCAGCAATTACTCCTGTAGGTACTTCCATAAGCAATGATGTTACATGAAAAACACCTTCCAAAATACCCAACTGCAATAAGGACATGCCTTTAGTTGCAAGATATATCATCCATATTCCTTGTGTCAAATCTAATCTACTAAAAAATATAAACACATAATTCTTAACAATATTCTTTCTCAATTTATTTAAATAACTCATATTTTTTCCTCCATTTTATTGGTTAAATAATTCTTCGTTAAAAAATTTTGAACATATAATATTTTCATGGAGGTTTCGTTGCCCAACTGAATATACACTAAAATACAAACTAAAACATAAACAAATACAAGCGTAAACAAAATACAAGCGAAATATAACACAAAATATATTCCCATAATATAACAAAACACAAAAAAATCCTAAGTAGCATTATACTTAGGATTAATATATACTCATATTATTTATCAATTCTGCAAAACTTCATCTCCTATAAGCAAGAAATTAGCCGATGAGATTGAAGATTTTTTCTTTAGGTGAATATAAAATTTCCACCTAAAATCCTGATATTTTGCTTTAGCAAAATGAGCTCACTAATACATATTATCTAAGTTGCAAGTTTATACTACTGGTTAATTCAAAACATATTCATTTTTGGGCATACTTAACCTGTTATAGCCTAAAATGCATGTTTCATTCATAACTACATTCAAATATAAAAGAATGTAGGAACTAACCATTAGTTTCACAATTTCACCACCTATTGATAATTTGATATTGATTTAGTCATCCGCTTAGGTGCTGAACCATTTTTTGTTAGAAACCTATTAATAATTTGATATTGATTTACCCTTTATGACATTTTCCTCTAATTGCATTTAAAATTTCACTCCAAGTAAATCCTAGCAAATCCAAGTGGCTCCAAAGGAATCCATGCAAATCCAAACAAATTCATGCGAATCCGTAGAAATTCAAGCAAATGCAAGAAACTCATGCAACCACAAGAGAATCCGAATCCATGCGAATTCAAATAAATTCATGTGCATTCGTGGATATTCAAGCAAATACAAAAAAACCTCAAGAAAATCCAAGCAAATCCAAGCAATTCCAGAGGAATCCACGCAAATCCAAACAAATCGGAATTTTGCAAATTGAAATTCTAAACATGAATTATACTAAATCATTTAATCATTCAAGTAAATTATAACAAAAGTATTTATTACATACAATAAACATAATATAATTAATATAATTAATATAATTAATATTGCAAGATATATTCCTATATTTTGCATCACAGAGATTATTGGAAAATTTTACACCCCTGGGGTGAGAGGAGAAACTGTTATGCGAGAAAACTGGAAAAGTAGAAAAGGTTTTATTTTTGCAGCAGTAGGTGCTGCAATAGGTCTAGGTAATTTATGGCGATTTCCATTTCAAGCTTATAAAAATGGTGGAGGAGCATTTCTTTTACCGTATTTTATAGCTCTATTTACCTGTGCTATACCATTGATGATTATGGAATATGCTTTTGGTAGAAAAATTCGAGGTGGATCGGTAAAAGCATTTTCAACATTAAAGAAAAAATTAGAAATTATTGGGTGGGTTCAAGTAATGGTACCAATTGTTGTTATGACTTACTACTCTACAATTATTGCTGTGTCCGTTGTATTCATGTTTTTTTCATTAGGGCATGCCTTTGGTATTATAAACTGGCTTTCAAATCCCGGACCTATAATGGGTATGGTTACAGGAAGTGCAAAAAATGCATTAGATTTAGGTGCTGGTATAAGTATTTATATTTTAATTGCTGTTATAGTTGTTTGGTTTTTTAACTGGTTTATTGTTAAAAAAGGTATTTCTAATGGAATAGAAAAAATATCATTAATTTTCACACCTATGTTGTTAATATTAATGATTGTATTCATGATTAATGCTGCTCGTTTAAAGGGTGCCACAATAGGACTTGAAGCTCTCTTTAAACCAAATTTTTCAAAAATATTAAATCCAAGTATTTGGGTTTCAGCTTACGCTCAAGTATTTTTTTCAACAACATTAGCCGTAGGTGTTATGATTGCATATGGTTCATACTTAGATGACAAAGCAGATATTGTCAACAGTTCACTTATTACAGTTTTAGCTAATGCAAGCTTTGATCTTATTGCAGGAATATTAGTATTTTCGACACTAGGTTATTTGGTAACAAATAGCGGCGTAAAATTCACATCATTTGGTACAGGTGCTGGTGTCGCATTTATAGCATTCCCAATAGCTATTTCAACACTATCAACAAATATTGTTATACAAGGTTTACTAGGCTTTCTCTTTTTCTTTTGTCTATTTATTGCAGGTATATCATCTAGTATATCAATGTTAGAATCCTTTACAACTGCAGCTTTAGACAAATTCGATATTCCTAGAACAAAGCTTGTCTCAATTATTTCAATAGTTGGCTTCATTGGTAGTGCTTGTTTCGCAAGTTACGCTGGTTTCAACTACATACTAGATATAGTTGATGCTTATGTGGGCAATATTGTAATTGCTGGATTAGGGCTTATAGAAGTTGTTTCAATAAGCTACATTTATGGTACTAATAAATTACGTGAAGATGCAAATGCTTTTTCAGATTTTACAATCGGGAAATGGTGGAATTATGTGTTAAAATATTTCACACCAGTATTACTTGGAATTGTAGTAATAACAAATTTATTCAACTTAATTACTGGATTATTTAATAAAAATGCAGTTGAAATAGCTTCTAACATCATATTTGGTTGGGGCATCGTAATTATAATGATTGCTGCATCATATATATTCTATAAGAAAAAATGGACTACAAACATGTAAATCGTAAACAAGAATTAATGATACGCAAACCATCGTTGCAATTTGATTATAATGGACTAAATATACAAACATGTAACAAAGAAAAACATACTTGGAGTTGTATGCTTGTCAATAAATGGACTACAAACATGTAAAACTGTAACTCAATAAATCTAACATTAATAAATTAGTTTTGTTAAATCAAAACATATAGACTTCAATGTAGCAACTCCACTCTACTTGAAACAAAAAGTTTCAACCTATAATTTGGTTATCCCACAGAAAGTATTTTAAATAGGAACTCATCACTATATATGCATAAGAATCAATTTCATAAATACTATATATTGTATATTTGAAATTGATCCATAGCTTATTGTGGTTTAATCATAATTTATATTATATAGCTTATATTATACAACTTATGATACTTATAAAAGTAGGAGTAGAAGTATTTTTAACTTAAACTTCAATTCGTAATTTAGATTTTTATCATATATATTACAACGAAAAAATGCATCATGTAGAGATTTTTATAGTGAATATTAATACAAAATATATGTATATTAAATATAAATATATTGCATATTACGAATTGAAGAAACTTAAATAATATAGTTGCAAAATGCTTAAAACCATATAATCCTCTAGACAAAATCACGGATTTTATGACTTAACAAGTATAAACAAATGTAAACATAGAATCAAATGCCAGCAAATTTTAAATTTTAAAATGGAGGAATTTTCATGTCAAAAAGTGCTATGTTAATGATGATAATTGGATGTGGAACAGTTTGGGGCGGAGTTCTGATTGCAATAGTTATAGCATTAGCTATAAAAAAAGAAAATTTATAAAAATTAAAATACCGTGGCTAAAATAAAATGCCTCGGTATTATTTTACGTTTTCCAAGTAAGGCATTTGAAAGAAAATAACAAGTCAAAGATGCGACGTATATTTTGTGAAATACAAAGAGTTGGGTTCCGCTGATAGTAGATTCTATCAACGGGTTCCGACGATGAAGTAGTTCGCAAAATAGACTAGCATACTGACTAGTTATTTTTTTTGAAAATGCCTAAATATTAATAATGACCGTATTTACGTGCAAAATCTTGCTCACTTGTACATAATAATATTATACCCTCTATAACCCCTATTATTGCTGGTATACCTGTCCAACAAAAAATTAGATACAATATTCCCATACCAATTTTACCTAAATAAAATTTATGTACTCCTACCCCACCTAAAAATATTGCTAATAATGCTGCTAAAACCTTATTCTTGTCACAAATTGGAGTAATATTCCCTAGCCCACCGGCTGAACTTGATGAACTTGATGAACTAGCACCTCCACCTCCTCCAGCATTCATGAATATCATAGGTTTCTGTTCACTCTTTTCTTCTAATTTTTCTATTCTTTTCTTATTTTCATTAAACAATCTTTCTACACAATTCTTACAATAATATTTGCCACCTATTTCTGTTTTACACTCTTCGCAAATAAATTTTCCACAGCCCACACAAGTACCTATAGCAGGTCTGTCATTATGGATATAACAGTGCATGCAATCCCCTCCATTTATCAATTTTACAAGACTCCCACTTATATAAGTGAGAGATTGAAGATTTTGCTTCAGTTGGAGTAGAGTCTCCACCTGAAGTCCCGATGTTTTGCTTTAGCAAAACGGGTTCACTAACTAATTCATATATCAGTATCAAAATTAAATAATATGCTCCGTTTTAATTTTAGCCCCAACTTTTTCAAATACAAACATACCTAATTAGATCAATATCAATTTACAAAATTTTCTCTTTCTCTCTTACTTTCCTCTTTTTTCCTATATTTCATACTTACCCCTACGGGTAATATTCTACAACAATTTGATTATTCCTCCTTAAAATTTAAAATTTTACATAAAGAAATAAAATAGAATCCTAATTTTAGCAGTTATAAAAACAATCTTAAAAGTATTTATTACATACAATAAACATAATATAATGAATGTAACTACTATAATAATTAATGCAAAATATATTTCCATATTTTGCACCCCAGGGGTGATTTTATTTATGCTTAGACTTTCTTTACTTGGAACTGGTGGAATGGTTCCTATGCCAAATCGTTTTTTAACTTCTCTGTTATTAAGCTGTGGTGGCAAAATGATATTAATAGATTGCGGAGAAGGAACTCAAATTTCACTTAAGTCTTTGGGTTGGGGAATAAAAAATATTGATATTATTTGTATAACTCATTTTCATGCTGATCACACGGCTGGATTACCTGGTCTTTTGAGCACAATTGGAAATAGCGGCAGAACAGAAACTTTAACCATTATTGGCCCACCAGGTGTGAAAAGCGTTGTTGAATGTTTAACCGTTATTGCTCCAATTACTTATCCACTTGAATTTGTAGAAATACCAATTGAAGGACTTCGGAATTATACACATGGAGATTTTACAATCAACACAATATGGCTTGAACATCATATACCATGTGCTTCATATTCTATTGAAATAAAAAGAAGTAGGAAATTCAATAGAGAAAAAGCTGAAAATAACAATATTCCAATCAAATTTTGGAACAAACTTAGAAATGGAGAAATAATTGAATATAATAATAAAACTTTCACACCTGATATGGTGCTTGGTGAAACAAGAAAAGGAATAAAAATCTGTTACAGTACGGACACTAGACCAGTTCCTGAAATGATCCCTTTCATAGAAAATGCTGATTTGTTCGTCTGTGAAGGAATGTATGGTGATGATAATGATTTTGAAAAAGCATATAGCAAAAAACACATGCTATTTTCAGAAGCTGCAAATCTTGCAAAAGAAGGCAATGTAAAAGAACTATGGCTAACACATTTTAGCCCAGCTCTTGTGAATCCAAGTGAATATATTGATTTTGCAAAAAATATTTTTGATAATGTAATTGTTGGTACCGATAGAATGGTTAAAGAATTGAGCTTCAAGTGACTCTATTCTTACCTTCTTCACATAATAAAATGTATCTCTTCAAATGTATTTCTTCGTGCAAATATTAATAATAGCATCATCACCTCTTGATTGTTTTCCTGTATTATTATATTGTGTAATATATAGGAAAATAGTCAAGAAGAGAAGGATGTGCATTAATTTGAAAAAATTATTTTTACTGTGCTTTATAGAAATACTGTTGCTATTTGCTTTACTAGGAGCTGTGCAATATCTAGGGATAAAGATAGGAATTATAATTTCGATACTACCAATTGTAATTGTACTTATATTAATCATTACATATGCTATAAAACTAAAAAAGAAAGCCAAATACCGAGGCTGAAATGCCTCGGTATTTGGTATTATTTTCTTTTGGAAAATTTTACACCCCTGGGGTAAATCAGTGTATACACTCCACTTCCAACAAATGCCCCTGCACTGTCGATAAGGACATCAGTTGCTCTTGGTCCCCTCCCAGGTACAAACAATTGATGAATTTCATCACTTGTTGCATAAGCAATGCAAAAAACAATAGCTAACAAAAATGCATTGAAAAGTTTAACACCACTTCTCATAAGTGCATTCATCATCAATAATCCCAATACTATATATACTGTAAAATGCGCACATTTCCTTATAATATGATCAAATTTTTGGATTAAATCTATAGTTGATTTTTTATCATTATCTATTTGAACAACCTTATCAACCGTCTCTATGATTACTTTTGTTACTTTTTTACTTAATCCATCTGACTCGGTTGCAGGCTGAGCTGAAAAAGAAAATATAATGACAAGCCATAATAACACAGCCGTCCATGATAAAATAATTGATATTTTATTTTTATGTTTATTCATACTTATCACTTCCTGGAAAAATTTACACCCCTGGGGTAGTCTCTAATCCATTTTATTCTTTTAGCAACCGATGGATGTGTTTTAAATTTTTCATCTACTTTATTATATTTCATTACTGTATGATTAAGTTTTGCTAATTTGTAAAGAGCTGATATAAACACTTCACCATCTACTCCTAATTCCAAAACAAAAGAATCTGCTTGTCTTTCCTGAATTCTATATATAAAATAAAGAAAAAATCCAAAATATAATATGAATACTATCGCAAATATCATAATGCCAAGCCATATAGGTATTTCAGAAATAGTTTTCTCGTAATACTCAAATAATTCTCCTAAAAGTGGAAAAACAATTAACATTCCTATTATAAGAGCCGTTCTTATCCATAAATGAAATTTTTTTATATGTCCTATTTCATGTGCTAAAATAGCTTTTGTTTCTTCCAGTGAGAAGTTTTCCAAAAGATAATCCGATATAAAAATTTGTTTATGTATCAACCCTGATACTAAAGCATTAGCATGTTTATTACTCTTCATTGGCCATAAAAAAATTTCTACTTTTTTTATACCACATTTATTTAAAAAATGAATTAATTCATTTTTTAAATCTGAATCATCCATAGGTACAGCCTTAAGTAAATACTTATTAAACAATGGAAGTATAAACGAGATAAGCATATAAGCAATTACAGGTATCAATATTTTAAAATACTTTTGAAATCTTACTCCTATGTTAAGTTCCTTAGGATTTATCTGTAAAACAGCTAACATAATAAGCACAGGAATAATTGAAAAAATCATAAATCTAATTAATAATCCTATTTGTTCTTTTTTAGTTGCCTCTGTTTTTCTCAACATCTTATTAGTATTAAAAAGAACTAACTGATTTATTACTAAAATTATTGTAATAATACTACAAATTACTCCAACTACAATAATTACACTAAATTTATGAAAATGTCTAAAATAAGGAGTTATTACTAGTGCATCAAAAAAGGCTGTACCAATTATAAGTATCGTATGAATATATTTACCTAATATGCTTTCTATGTAAAGAGCCTTCTCTATAGATTTAGTTTTGTTGTATTTCTTTATAACCCTACTACGTACAAATAACGAAAATAAAAAGTTTATTGCAACTAAAATTATGTTGACTAAAATTATCTGCAAAATTGACAAATTAAATAGATAATCAAGCATATACTTAACACATCCTTTCCATACTCCATACTTTATAAATTTATGTAATAATTGAAAATTTTCGTACTACATGTCCATATTTTACACCGTATCATTATAACATACATCTTTATACAATAAAATACCATTTTTAGGTGTTTAAAAAAATAACAAGTCAAAGATGCTAATAATTACAATTAATTACAATTTGGGTGAAAATAATTTGATGAAAATAATTTGGCCAAAAAACACACAAAACCGCCCTTTTGATATGACGGTTTCAAATATCTGTGCTAATTTATTTATATAGAATATCATACAAAAGCAAGTATATTTACTTAAATTTACTATAATTCAAAATTTTACACCCCTGGGGTCAATGTCATGGTTAAAAAAGCTCAATATAATTTGCATTATTTCGGTATAAATAACTCTACGAAGAAAATCTAAATTTCTATAGTATTCTATAATAAGTTTATTTTGTAAAAATATTGAATCATAGCTTTATGACATCGACCCTGGGGTGTTATTTCTATTACTGCTTTAAATTCTTGATCTCTTCTACACTTAATCCAGTAGCTTTTGACACTGTATCTTCATCCATACCCATAACCAATAGATTTTTGGCTGTTTTGAATATTCCTTCTTTAATTCCTTCCTTAATTCCTTTTTCCATTCCTTCTTTAATTCCTTCCTCTCTTGCACTGCTTATCATATTTGCCCTTTCATGAAGTGACTTTTCTCTCGCTTTATAAATCTCTATTGTCTTTGCATCACTACTTAAATATTCAAGTCTTTCCTCTACTCTCTTTATATCTTTATCCATTTCAATCAACTCCTTTAATTTTTCTTCTGAAATATCCTTATTAAAGAAAGTCAACCATCTCTGAAGTCTATCTTCTTTCAAATTCTTTACCTTCAATTCATTAAATTTTGGAATTTCTATAAAATGTATCTCTACCAAATCAGTGAGCATGTAATCCTTAGCTTCATCTTCCCACAGATGAAACTTAGTATGAAACTTATCAAGCTTTATATAATTAAAATCCAATATGTTTATAGTTATTACCTTTGACAAATTCTTGTAGTCTTCACCTTTAACTATTGTTTCATTGAAAATTCTTCCCCAGTAAAACAAAGTTCTCTTATCCATATTATGTTGATTTGTGAGTTGAACTTCTATGTCTATTTGAGTCCCATCTTCTGTTCTCGCTCTTACATCTAATATTGCAGTTTTATCATTTACGAGTTCTCTTGTTAGTTCTTTATTATCTATTATTTCTAATGTTACAAGCCTATCTCTATCTTTCCTATCTAACACTGCATTCAAAAATGCAATTAAATTATCCTTGACTTCATTTTCTCCGAAGAGTTTCTTGAAAATAAAATCATTCAAAGGTTTTAACCTCTCCATTATATCACCCTTTCCTATACTTATATTATATCTTAATTTTTGTTGTATTTTCACTATCTTTTGAAAAGTATTTGTATTTTTTATTAATACAAATTCTACACCAGAAGCAACAAAGATTGTTTGCTTCACTTCAAATCTTTGTAAGGTACCTGTTCATTACAAAAACTGCAATACAGTTTTTGTTGGTACAACATCAGAAGATATCAAAAATAGGATACTCGGTTCCAATGCAATATTGGAATCAAGCATCCATATGTGCAGGAATTTTAATTAGATTATCTTTCTACATAAGATGTATCAGCTCATTTTTTGCAATTGGAAGATTTTACGCCCCTGGGGTGTTATCTATTACTGCTTTAATTTCTTGATTTCTTCTATACTTAATCCAGTAGCTTTTGAGACTGTATCTTCATCCATACCCATAACCAATAGATTTTTGGCTGTTTTGAATATTCCTTCTTTAATTCCTTTTTCTATTCCTTCTTTAATTCCTTCCTCTCTTGCACTGCTTATCATATTTGCCCTTTCATGAAGTGACTTTTCTCTCGCTTTATAAATCTCTATTGTCTTTGCATCACTACTTAAATATTCAAGTCTTTCCTCTACTCTCTTTATATCTTTATCCATTTCAATCAACTCCTTTAATTTTTCTTCTGAAATATCCTTATTAAAGAAAGTCAACCATCTCTGAAGTCTATCTTCTTTCAAATTCTTTACTTTCAATTCATTGAATTTTGGAATTTCTATAAAATGTATCTCTACCAAATCAGTGAGCATGTAATCTTTAGCTTCATCTTCCCACAGATGAAACTTAGTATGAAATTTATCAAGCTTTATATAATTAAAATCCAATATATTTATAGTTATTACCTTTGACAAATTCTTGTAGTCTTCACCTTTAACTATTGTTT
>NZ_LTBA01000029.1 GCF_001594005.1 Clostridium tepidiprofundi DSM 19306
GCTTTAATTCCTTCTTTAAAATTATTAATTTTAGCCATAATAAAATTCCTCCGTCAATACTTAATGATGCAATATTGATTATAAAGGAATTTTATTTAAAATCTTATTTTCTGAATATTTATTATTTGATTTTCAATTTTATTCAATCTTAAGTTTATGACATTGGATGCTAGGATGGAAAACAAGGTACTGGTATTTATTCTCTGACTAAGTTACAATATGGTTTGGCGACTAGTGACTTTGTTTTAGTCTCCAGTTTCCAATATAAATTTGTGACTTGAAAACTAATATATGTAGTAAGAAGAAAGTTCTAAGTATTAATTTTCATTAAAGTCACAATCTGCTTTGGCAATCTACTTTTGAAGAAATTACACAGTAATTTCGAAATTAACTAAACCACTATCAACTGGCATTCTTGTTTGTAAGAAATTGCGAAGCAATTTCAACCTTTACTATTCATTATTCCTTATTCTCTATTCACTTGTATGGGTTATAGCATATTCACTATATATACTGCTATCATTACTAAGTATATTAAAGGCAATATATAAACGTAGTTTTTGTACAAATCTTTAATTTTCACGTCAAAGTATTCTAATGTAAGAACTTGGCACATATGTAGTGGTGAAATAAAATAAAAAACAAATGAACTAGTATATATAAGCATTGCATACAAAAGTTTTACATGATAGTTTGGTGCTAATGGCAATATCATTGGATATAATATTGCTATGCTTGGTTGAATAGATGCTAGTGGGAAAGAAATAATCCCGCTGGCTATTAATATTAACACTTCTAAAGGAACACCCATGTCTAATAGGCTATGCAAAAACGTAAATATTTCATTAATATCATTTACAATATTCTTAAAGAACATAATACCTAATACTGCAATTATCATAGAGGGTTTGATACCTTTAATTATGGTTTTAAATGTACTTTCATTAATTTTGAATTTAGTATCATGATTTCTATCGTAAAGATTTATAGAAATACTTAATAGTATACCTAATATTAGAGAAATATAAAAAGGTAAATTTAGAATCAAAACACCTATTAAACTTATCAATATTGGTGATGAATAAAATATAAATTCATAAATGGTTTTAAAATATTGTTTGACGTTCATTTTTTCAATGCTTGGATTAATGCATTTTTTCAAAAGAAATATATATCCAAATGCATACATAGCTAAAGCAATTGGAAGTTGAAGTTTAATAAAATCCCAAATATTATAGTTACCTATTTGAGTTGATAAAATTATAGTAGGTGATAAGGGATAAATGAAATAAAGTGCATGTCTAAAAACAAGATTGATTGCAGCTTTTTTATCTCTTGATAAATTTAATCTTTCACCTAGATTATCTACAACAGGGCAAGACATCAATGCTCCACCAGTTACTAAGAGTGTACCAATAATTGAAGGTGCGAATAATATTGTTGCTTTTGTACTTCTTAACATTTTTTCAAGTGCAATCATCATTCTATCTAAAATAAAGTATTTTTCCATTAGATATCCGAGAATAGTAATGAATGTAATCGTAACTGCTAAAGAAATAGTTGTATAATCTGAGCATGTTTTCAAAAATATATTAAATATATTCAAAACATTTCTGCCATTTAGAAGGGAAAGCAATATACCACCAATAATTAGTGAATAACCTATATTAACTTTTTTACTTGCTAAAAACAGTATAATTCCCATTGAAATTATCAAAGTTACTATTATCATTGTTATCACCTTTTCTTTATTTTATCTGTCCACTAAATAATATAATACTAATATAAGAAAGTCTAGTATAAAAACTTAAAAGATTTTATTGCTGATGTACGTAAATGTTTATAATAACTTATATTTTCGTGGTATAATATAAGTGGTGTATATTAACAAGTTGGTATGAGGAGTTAATTGAATGATTCAGAGAAATTTAGAAGAAATAATAAATATTACAAATGATTATTTAGCCAAATTGGTACAGGAATATAATATAAAACTGATGTATATTTTTGGTTCTTATGCAAAAGGTAATAACACTGCAAAGAGTGATTTAGATATTGCAGTATTATTAGGTGAAAATTATAATCCAATGTGTAAACTTGAACTTATTGGAGAATTGACATCAATATTTAAAAGAGATGACATTGATCTTGTAATATTGAACAATGCAAATTCAGTGTTAAAACATCAAGTAATTAAATATGGGAAGCTTATCTATATGGAAAATGAAGATATTAAAGTTAACTTCGAAGTTAGAGTGCTTAAAGAATATATGGATATGGAGTATTTTAGAAAAATACAAATGAAATATATTAATGAATGGATTAAAGATACAGTAGGGAGGGATAATGTATGACAAGAAATATAAAGGAAACAATACAGTCAAAAATGAAGGAACTTCAAAAAAACTTATTGTTGTTAAAATCTGAAACGATTAATGTAAATGAAGAAAATTTGAAAGAGGATATGATAAAATATTGGGGGATTGAAAGGGGTATACAGATTTCTATTGAATGTGTTATTGATATTTCTAATATAATAATATCTGTATTAGATATTGAAAAACCAGATACTTATAGAGAAGCTATATTAATATTAAGTAAAGAAGATATACTACCTAAGAGATTTGCAAAACAGATAGCTAATATGGTTTCATTTAGGAATATACTTGTACATGACTATATGAGAATTGATGAGAAAATAATGATAGATATATTAAAAAATCATTTAAATGATTTTATAAAATTCATGAATTATGTAAACAAATGGATTAATGAAATATAAATGTGGCATTTTGTTTGAATGTTTTAATTACTTGTTAAAGTTGTAGCATAAAATGACGATTAATTGTATAATGCAAAAATTAGTATTTATGGAAAGGGGCAGTACATATGATTAAGTGGAAAGATGATTATAAAATAGGGGTGGAAGAGATAGATGAGCAGCATAAAAAATTGTTTGAAATAACTAATAGAGCATATGAACTTTTAGAGGACAAATTTTGTATTGATAAATACAGTAAAATTGTCGATATATTAGAGGAATTGAAGGATTACACAGTATATCATTTTAAAACTGAGGAAGAATATATGCTGGGAATAGGTTATAAAAGATTTTTATCTCAGAAAGTGGAGCATGACGAGTTTGTAAAGAAATTAAGTGATATAGATTTTGATAAAATAGATGAAGATCAAAATAAATACATATTAGGAATATTGGATTTTGCGGTGAATTGGATAGCTGATCATATTTTAACTAAAGATAAGCTTATAACTTCAAAGAAGTAATATTTTAATATATTATTACTTCTTGAAAAACTTATGTAAAATATATATTAGCATAAAAGTACAAAAAAGGTATTGACAAATTATTCTTTGAGGTGTATTTTTAAAATTGGAATTAGCACTCAATAGATTCAAGTGCTAATAAAACATATATCTTAAAGGGGCGATTAAATTGGAAAAAAAACAATTTAAGGCAGAGTCTAAAAAAATATTAGATCTTATGATTAATTCAATATACACTCATAAGGAGATTTTTTTAAGAGAGTTAATATCTAATGCCAGTGATGCAATTGACAAGATTTATTATAAGGCATTAACAGATGATTCCTTAAAATTTGATAAAGATAATTACTATATTAAAATAATAGCGGATAAAGATAATAGGATATTGAAAATTTGCGATACTGGTATTGGAATGACAAAAGAGGAACTTGATGATAATCTTGGAGTTATAGCAAAGAGTGGTTCATTAGCATTTAAAGAAGCAAATAAATTAAAAGATGGCTATGACATAATAGGTCAATTTGGTGTTGGATTCTATTCTGCATTTATGGTAGCTGATACTGTTACTGTTGTGAGTAAGGCTTTGGGTAGTGAAGAAGCTTATAAATGGGAATCAAATGGTGTAGAAGGATATACAATTGAACCATGTAAAAAAGATTCTGTTGGTACAGAAATAATACTTAAAATAAAACAAAATACGGAAGATGAAAACTTTGACGAATATCTTGAGGAGTATAGAATAAAGTCCATTGTAAAGAAGTATTCGGATTTTGTTAGATATCCTATTAAACTGGATGTAACAAAATCAAAGCTTAAAGAAGGTAGCGAGGATGAATATGAAGAATATACCGAAGAAGAAGTTATAAACAGTATGGTTCCTTTGTGGAGAAAAAATAAGAATGAACTTACTGAAGAAGATTATGAAAATTTCTATTCTGAGAAACATTATGGTTTTGATAAGCCAATAAAGCATATTCATATTAGTGTTGATGGTGCTGTAAGTTATAATGCGATTTTGTTTATACCAGAAAAAACACCATATGATTTTTATACAAAAGAGTATGAAAAAGGGCTAGAGTTGTATTCTAATGGTGTTTTGATTATGAATAAGTGTGGAGAACTATTACCTGACTATTTTAGTTTTGTGAAGGGAATAGTAGAATCAGACGATTTATCTCTTAATATATCTAGAGAATTATTGCAGCACGATAGACAGTTAAAGCTGATTGCTAAAAATATCAAAAATAAGATTAAAAATGAATTGAGCAATTTACTCAAAAATCAGAGAGAAAAATATGAAAAGTTTTATGAATCATTTGGAAGGCAATTAAAATATGGTATTTATACTGAATTTGGAATGAATAAGGATATTCTTCAGGATTTGCTTATGTTCTATTCATCTAAAGAGAAAAAGATGGTTACATTAGATGAATATGTTTCTAGAATGCCAGAAGAACAGAAATATATATATTATGCTGTTGGTGATTCAATCGAAAGAATTGATAG
Organism: Clostridium tepidiprofundi DSM 19306; assembly: GCF_001594005.1. Classification (GTDB taxonomy): domain Bacteria; phylum Bacillota; class Clostridia; order Clostridiales; family Clostridiaceae; genus Clostridium_AC; species Clostridium_AC tepidiprofundi. The sequence continues at coordinate 4,792 of NZ_LTBA01000029.1, forward strand.
GTTGCCTCAGACTGAATTAGTGGCAGATAAGGGTTATGAGATATTATATTTTACTGAAGATATTGATGAATTTGCCATAAAGATGTTAGCAAAATATAAAGATAAAGAATTTAGATCAGTAGCAAGTGGTGATTTGGGTATCGAAACCGATGAAAATACCAATAATGCAAATGAGGAAAATAAAGAGTTATTTGAACGTATGAAAAAAGTGTTATCTGGCAAAGTAAAGGATGTTAGGGCATCAAAGCGTTTGAAACGTCATCCTGTTTGCTTATCAAGTGAGGGTGAACTTTCAATAGAGATGGAAAAAGTATTGAAATCTATGCCTAATAGTGAAGATATAAAAGCTGATAAAATATTAGAGATAAATGTTAAACATGATGTATTTAAGTCGTTAAAGGAAGCACTTGATAAAGATGAAGATAAGTTTGATTTATACACGAGATTATTGTATGATCAAGCACTTCTTATAGAAGGATTGCCTGTTAGTGATCCAGTAGAATTTTCAAATAATATTTGTAAAATAATGATGTAAAAATATTATTATAATAGAGGAACAGTGCCTATGAGGGGTTGTATAGATATTGCTCCTCTTAGTTTTTGAGCTATTGCAACTTTTGTCGATTAGTTGTTAAAATAATATAAAAATGATGAACAGTGTTTAATAATTGTGTTATAATTAAAACGTGAAGTAAATAAACAGTCTTTAGTTAGTATTGTGAGGCATAATATGAAAGGGAGGTAGAGTCACGATTTTGTGGCGTAAAAATATGAAAATTACTAAAAGATTAATGCTTATAATGATGTTGTTGGTTATGTTTGTTACTGCTGGGTGCAATGATTCAAAGGTTAGTAAAAACAATAATGAAAACAAAAGTAATGTTACTGATTCAGTAACAAATAAGGGTAGTACAAAAGAAGATTCAAAAATGGAAACAGATAAAAGCAAAACAAAAGAAAATGATAAGGATAAAAGTAAAACAGAAGAGAACAAAGAAAGCAATATAGGTGATAATAATGATTCAAAATCAAAAAATAGCGATGATAAAAATAAAGGCGATACAATAGATTTAAGTAAAATAAAGCCTAATGAGGCAGGACAAGTAATGGTACTTATGTATCATTCAATTTCTACTCCAGAAGCTGAACTTGCTAGGACACCTGATAATTTCAGAAAAGATTTACAGATTCTTTATGATAAGGGGTATAGACCTATAAGTTTAAGAGATTATGTTACAGGAAATATAACGACTAAAGCGGGGTATACACCTGTTGTTATAACTTTTGATGATGGATGGCAGAATAATTTTAATATTATTAAAGATAAGAAAGGAAATATAACTATAGATCCTGATTGTGCTGTTGCTATTTTAGAAAAATTTCATTCAGAGCATCCAGACTTCCCATTAGAAGCTACCTTTTTTATTAATGATAATACACCTTTTGGGCAGAAGGAATATGTAGGATATAAATTAAAATACATAGTTGACAAGGGAATGGATATTGGGAATCATACAGCAACACATGTTGATTTTTTAAATTTAACACATGCTGATGGAATTCAAAGGGAAATTGCTGATATTAAAAATATGGTGAATAAATATATTCCAGATTATGAAGTAAATACATTGGCATTACCTTATGGTAATAGACCTAAAAATAAAGACTTGTATGTTTATCTCGAAAAAGGAAAATTTAATGGTGTAGAGTACAGGAATATTGCAATTTTAAATGTTGGATGGGATCCTAACAGATCACCTTATCATATTAAATTTAATCCTATGTCTATTCATAGAATATGGGCAAGTGATTTGCAGAAATATGTAAAAGGTGTTGGCATATATGACTGGATAAAGAGATTCGATAAGGGTGAGAGAACAAGATATATCTCAGATGGTAATCCAAATACAATAACTATACCAAAAGGATATTTAGAAGTTATAGATAAAAATAGAATTGGAAATAGAAAAGTAATAACATATTGATTTTGAATTCAAGGCTTACCAACTTTGCGGTTGGTGAGCCTTTTGCATGTCTGTCTTTTTTTGAATATAGTAAACATATCAAATATATTGAAGTATATTGAATTAAATCGCTTTTGTTGAATTAATCAAAGCTGTATTATTGTTTAGATTATCATACGCTTCAAAAAACTTTGCAAGTATGTATAAAAAATACTTTACAAGTTAAAAATCATGTAATACAATATAACTGTATTGCTTATACTAATACAGTTAATACGGAAGGAGGGCATAAATGTTAAAATTAGATTTAAGAAGTAGGCAGCCAATATATGAGCAGTTGGTAGAAAAATTTAAACAGCTTATAATAAATGAAGTATTAAAGGCTGATGAAAAATTACCTTCTGTGCGTACACTTGCTAGTGAACTTACAATAAATCCAAATACCATACAAAAAGCATATAGGGAACTTGAAAGAGAAGGATATATATATTCTATAAAAGGTAAAGGGAGCTTTGTGACACCTTCAATTGATGTTAAGAATTTTGAAAAGCTTGAGAATTTACGAAATGAGTTGATAAAAATTATATCTGAGGCTTTTTATTTGGGTATGAAAAAAAATGAAATCATTGAAATTATTTCAGAAATAGAAATCAATGTAAAAGGAGTGAGACAGGGTGATAAAGGTTAAGAATGTAAGCAAATCATTTGAAAATATTCATGCATTAAGAAATGTAACTATAAATGTTAAAAAAGGTTCAATATATGGATTGTTAGGTTCAAATGGAGCAGGTAAGACAACTCTACTAAAGATTTTAGCGGGAATATATAAGCAAGATAATGGAGAAGTATTGTTAAATGATGAAAGTGTATTTGAAAATGAAAATGTAAAAATGAGAATTGCATTTATTCCTGATGAAAATTATTTTTTTTCGCAGTATACAATTAAAAATATGGCAAATTTCTATGAAAGTATTTATTCAACGTGGAATAGTGAAAGATTTGAAAAATTTAAAGATGTATTTAATATTGATGTGAATAAAAAAATAAATAGTTTATCGAAAGGTATGAAGAGACAAGTATCATTTTGGCTTTCATTGTCAACTATGCCTGATATAATGATTTTGGATGAACCAATAGATGGACTTGATCCTGTCATGAGAAAGAAAATAAAAAATTTGATAATTAAGGATGTTGCTGAAAGAGATATGACGGTTCTTATATCATCTCATAATTTAAGAGAATTAGAAGATATATGTGATCATATAGGAATCATGCATAAGGGAAATATTATAATACAAAAGGAATTAGATGATTTAAAAGCAGATGTGCATAAACTACAGATTGCTTTTAAAGGTGATATTCCAGAAGAAATTTTGAAGAATCCTCATGTTCTTTATAAAAATAAAATAGGAAGCATAATGCTTTTAATAGTAAGAGGAAGTAGAGATGATATTATTGAGTATTTTAATAAATATGAACCGGTGATTTTGGATATTTTACCGCTTACATTAGAGGAGATATTCATATATGAAATGGGGGATGTTGGCTATGAAGTACAAAACGTCATTTTTTAGCAAGGGTATATTATTAAATGATTTGAAAAGATTTTCATGGATAGGAATAACGTATTTATTGGTGTTATTATTTGATATTCCTTTAAAAATACTCATGAGTTTAGTTGATAAGAATAATTATGGATATATATCTATTAGTAATTTGTTTGAATTTAAATCATTTATACAGATATGTCTTTTGATAACGCTTCCGGTTTTAACAGCAATAATACTATTTCGATATATACAATATAAAAAATCAGTAGATATGATTCATTGCTTACCTTTAAAAAGAGAAAAAATATATGATAGTCATATATTTGCAGGCATGATAGTCTTAATAATGCCAGTAGTAATTGTTGCTATTGTATCATTGCTATTAAAAATTACTTTAGGCATTGGAGATAATTATTTTACTGCAAAAATGGTTTTTTCATGGGGAGGTATTACGATAATATTTAACATAATAATATTTCTTTTTACTGTTTTTATTGGTATGCTAACAGGATCTTCAACTGCACAAGGTATACTTACTTATATATTTTTATTTTTACCTGTTGGATTGGCGGTGTCAATATTACAAAATGTTTTATATTTTGTATATGGTTTAAGTGGGGATTTTATGTCTGAGGAAACTTTATTAAATTTTTCACCTTTAACTAAAATATTCACATTATCATACAGTACAATTCATACAAAGGAAGTAATAATATATATTACAATATCGGTTATTTTGATGTTGAGTGCAAGGGTTATATACAAAAAAAGAAAATTAGAAATGGCATCTAAGGCAGTTGCTTTTGAAAAATTGCAACCTGTATTTAAGTATGGAGTAACACTTTGTTTTATGTTGTTAGGTGGTTTTTATTTTGGAGTAATACAAAGTGGTAATGTACACTGGATTTTGTTTGGATATGTTCTTTTTTCTTTGATTGGATATTATATTGCTGAAATAATAATAAAGAAATCATTAAAAGTATTTAAGAACATAAAAGGATATTTAATATTTGCATCTATTGCTGCAATTGTGTTAATAGGTATAAATCATGATATTACTGGATTTGAGAGAAGGATACCTAATTTAAATAACGTTGAATCTATATATTTTGATAACTCTTTTCACAGTAAAGGTGAATATAGTACATTTTATGAAAAAGATAATTTGGAAAATATAAGGAATTTTCATAAAAGCATAATAGAAAACAGAAAAAACATTAAATATAATATTAAAGGACGACAAGAAAGAGTAGCTATTGAATATAGATTGAAAAATGGGGAAATATTGCATAGACAATATTTTGTTTCAAAAGAAATGTATAATAAGTATTTTAAACCTATATATGAGTCGAAAGAATATAAAGTTATGAAAAATCCTCTTTTGAAAGTTAGTGATAATGATGTTAGTGAAATTGCTGTGAATTCACTTGAGGGAAATAAAAAGCTTGTTATAAATAAACCATCAGAGATTAAAGAAGCTATATATATACTTAAAAATGAATTGCTTAATAAAAAATATGAGGAAATAAGCGATAAACGAAGTGAATGGGGATATATTAACATTTCAATATCTGGTGGGAAAAGTAAATTATTATATGGTGAAAATTTAGGGATTGCATGGAAAAAGTCATATACTGAATTTGAAAAATGGTTATACAAAAAAGGATATTTAGAAAATTCGAGGATTGTGCCTAAAGATGTTAAATATGTTATTGTAGAAAAAAATGATGGTAAATCACAGAGTACAAATATGACGGATAATAACATAAAAAAATTAAAAATAAGTGATAAGTCTAAAATAGAAACATGTTTAAGAAATTATTTCTTTGCACGAGGAGACAATGAATATATTGTTGGCTTTTATTTGAAAAATGATGAAATTATTTATGGAGGATTTAAAAAAGAATTTGTTCCTGATTTTGTAAAGGAATATTTTAAGGAATAGAGATATAATTCAGCACCTAATATTGGCAATTAAGCTGCTAATATTGGGTGCATTTATATGTTTGGATAAAAAACCGCAGTTGCTTGTCTTTATGGTAGTTCAATTTTATGTGAGCAAATTGAAACAAAGCAAGTTACTATATGTAATAGATTTATTAAAATAATTCAATTGTAAAAATTAAATATTTTGCTATATTATGATATAATTAATAGGAAATTATAGTGAAGTTAATTTTAAAATTAATGATTATAAAATATATTTTAGAGCAGATTATTCAAATATAAATAATTATTAAATGGAGGACTTAAAATGGCAGATATAAAATATGAAATAAAAGAAGAAATAGGAGTATTATCGGAATCACCAAAAGGTTGGAAGAAAGAATTAAATCTAATTAGCTGGAATGGAAGAGAACCTAAATATGATTTGAGAGATTGGTCTCCCGAACATGAAAAGATGGGTAAAGGTGTTACTTTAACTAGGGAAGAATTAAAGAAATTAAGAGAAGTTTTAAAGAATATGAATTTGGATTAATAAATAAGGGAAAATGCAAAACCACAATAAAAGGGAAAAATGGTATTAAAAAGGGTGATAGTCTGTGGGAAACGAAAATAACAAATCAAATGAACCAAAAGTCTTAAATCAACTTAATTATCATATACTGCCATTTGCATTTAAAAAAGATTATTGTGAAGTAATAAAAGGTATTGAAGCTTCTAATGAATGGAAATGGCAAAAAAATATGAATACTCAAGTTTTTACACATATAGAGAACTTGGTATTCAGTGAAAATAATAAAGAAACAATAGGAAGAAAATATATTTTATTAAATGATTCGAAAGTACGAGAAAAGTATGGATTACCAAGTAAAAAAACAGAAACACTGAGAATGTATGTAAAGAATAATTCTGATTACACATTTAAAATTATGTCTATGGAGATGTATATTTTTGAAACAAATGTAGGATTTATTCTATTTGAAATTGAGTTTGTAGATAAGAAATCAAATGTAGATATTGAGCATATTATAAATGGAAATTACTTTTTTAAGAAATTTGCACATAGTAATAACATCAAAATTTATTACAATAAAAAGGGTGAATATAATAAAGAACTTGGAAAAGCTGAATATATTCAAGTGGAATTTAGTCGTGGAAAAATTGTTAGTAATATTACAAACGATTTTGATGTAGATACTTTTTTTACTAGAATTAAAAAACCAGAAAATTGTTTAGTTTTCAATTCTGTAACTTTGGATAGAATACCACAAGAAAATATGCTTGAAGAATATTTATTTAGAATGAGACGTTCTTTTAAGGACTCATATAGGCCAAGCCCTTTAGAATTTAATGTAGAAAATAATAATGAGATACTTAGGATGTTTGAAAATAGTTATTGGGGAGTATCTTTAGAAGGAATAGGTAATATAACTTATAGCACAAAAGATAGTTTTTTTGCTTCGAATTATAAGGGGAATTTAAAAAGTACTTATATTTATATGTATATATTGGGACTACACAAGAGATATGCCTTGCTATATCTATCAATGCGAATTTCAAGATTGCCTAATACAATTAAAGAATATATTAAGTATGAAAAGAAACATAAGGAAAATATATTATATAAATTTAGAGAAAAAATTGTGTTTTTTAAATTTAGGTGTGTATTTAATGAGACTTCAAATATAACCCATCAAGCAAAGTTGTTCGATATGATTGAAAATACACTTCGTATTGAACAATTATTAAATGAAATGGAATCTGAAATAGAGGCATTAACTTCAATGATAGAAATGAAGGAGTTTAAAAGTAAAAGTGAGCTTAGAGAATTTGTGGCTGCAGCAAGTTTGATTTTTGCTGTAATATCTACTATTGTAAGCGGCTGGGAATTGGTAAAGATAATTGAAAAAGAAAATTTTCCGCCAGTAAATTCAAATGCGTTTTTCACATTACTAGTATTAACATTTCTATTAGTATTTCTTGTGTTTACAGGAGCAAAGTTAATATTTAAGATAAAAAAAGAAATGAAATAATACATATTTTAATGTTGGAGGGAAAGGTTTTGAAAATAGAAAAATTTTTGAGAAATATTGATTTAGAAAAGTATATAGATATTTTTAAAGAAGAGGAAATTGAGGTTACTGATTTAGAAAAATTAAAAGAAGAAGATTATAAAGAAATGGGAGTAAAAAGAGGTCCTATGAGGAGAATACTAGAAGCAGTTAAAAATTTGAGGGATGAGCAGATAACAGAAAAAGATAGTGTTTGGTATATAAATTTGAGTGAAAGAAAGGAATTATGGTTGGAAGATGCGTTTAATGAATTTCCTTTGATCATTGCACATGAATATTGGAGATTAAAGGATTTATTGCGGAATGGTAAAACTTATGGTGCTTTCTTTCAGGTAAAAGATTTGTTTGAAATATTAATAAAATTCCCAGTACTTATAGCTGCAAGTGATATTTATAATAAAAAGGAAAGAAGTTCACAAGAAAATAAGATATTAATGTCATTATTAGAAAAGCCTCTTTCACTAGGAGATTGGGAAAAATTAGCTAGAACAATTATAGAATTGGATACTGTTGATTTAATAATAAAAGAAATATTAAAAGATATCATTGATGTTTTCAGTAAAAACAATATTGTTCAATGGAGAAATAATCAAATTGGTCATGGAGCATTAAGTTTTGATGCGGATAAAGAATTTCAAAAGGATTTATATTCTAAAATTGAAGTTTTAAAAAGTCATTTTGAAAGATGTTATTCCAATTATTGTAAAATAAATTTATATCAGAGTACAAATAGTAATAAGGTTATCTTAAGAGGTAAAGATTCTAATACAGAGATAATTAGCAATAGTGATATTTTTGTAATATTAGAAGAAAATGATAAAAAATTATATCCATACATACTAGAAAAGGAAAACGGACTTAAGAAAAAATTATATCCATACATACTAACAAAGGAAAACGGAATATATTTTTTTGATACTTTCTATTTCTATAAAAACATAACATCTATTTTAAATTATGTTGAAGGGAAGAAAGCAAATGCCGATTCTAATATAAATGAATTAATAAAAGCAATTTATACTGAATTAGATCGTGATAATAAGTATGGAATAGATTATGAAGAATTTTCTTTAGATTGTGAAACATATTCTGCTATTGAGGCTGATATAATTGATAAACTTGAAGAAATTGATGATTTTCAAAGGCCTGATTATATTAAAGATTGGTTACTTTCAATTATTAATGCTAACTCTAAAGGAATTATTTTAATTCAAATGGAAAGAGGAACAGGAAAAACTACATTTTCGAGAGCTTTAGATGAACTATCTTTAAATAAATTTAAAGACATCAAAGATATTTCCATAAGAGGTTATTATATAAATGATTCATATAGTTATAGAGTAGAAAGTTTTACAGAAAAGCTGAGTGATTTATTAAGGCAGAATAGCAGTGGTGAAAATATTATTCGTGGCATTAGTCCATTATCAGTATCAGTTGTTGATACTAAAAAAGAATTTGCTAGGTTTATAAATGAATATGCAAGGGCTCATAATAAATATTTTGGAAAAGAAAAGTTTTTATTAATTCTTGATGGTTTAGATGAAATACCGTCAAATAGTGATGTATCTATTTTTGATTTCATTCCTAGTGAAGATATACTTGATGACAATGTATATGTATTATGTACATGCCGTACAGATAATGAATTAACTGAGTATACCAAAAATTGCTTGAATAGTATTAAAACCATTGCAAGCATTTCTTATAATAGAGAAAATAAATATAACAATGAAATTTTGATGCAGTATATTGGTAGAAATATTTTTCAATTAGAAAATGTTTATCAATTCAATGAAAAGCAAAAACAACTTGCTGATATTTTACTCAATAAATGCGAAAGAAGATTTTTATATTTGAAAGCTATAAAGGAGCTCATAAAGTGTGATGGAAATTTTAATATAGATGAAGTTCCAAAAGGAAAAGAATTATTTCAATACTATCTTAATAAGTTACAGAGTATGTATGGTAAAAAATATTTTAGTACGGTTATAAAAATGCTAGTTAGCATAGCTACTGCTTTTGAACCATTAACATTTAGAGAAATATCGTATCTTTTGGGAGAAAATCGCCCAACATTTAAGTTATTAGCGCATTTAACAGACCTGCGAATTTTTTTCAAGGTAGATAGAAGTTATCGTGGAAATTTAATTACAATATCTCATGATGAATGGAAGAAGGCTGTAATACATAATTATAATGAAGAAATAGTTAAACTAATTGAACAATGGTGGAATAATATTAAAGAATTAGAAGGTATGCAATTTGAGTGGTTTCATAAAGAATATGATGGTGAATTATATATTTTATCAAATATTATAGATTATTATAACAGCTTTAAAATAGATAATGCTAAAGAAATTTGTAATAATGATTTTGCAAATCTATTTATAGACATTGCAAATTATTTAGGTAGCAATTCTGTAATTGAGTATCATAGAAAGATAAGAATTAAGTTGTATTCAGAAGCTATCTTTATTAAGAAAGAGTTAATAAGGAAGAATAACTTACAAGATGAAAATGAAGTTGCAGAAGTATACATAAATAGAGGCATGGCATATAGAAGTTTGATGAAATCAAATTATGCAATAATGGACTATAATGAGGCTATTAAAATTAGGCATAGTTTACTTAAAGAAGATAAACTTAGTGACAAAAATGATTTAGCTATTGCTTATGAAAGAAGAGGGGAAGATTATAGAATTCTAACTCAATACAAAAAAGCCATAGAAGATTTTGATAAATCAATAGAAATTAGGAGAAATTTAAATTCAATTAATCAGCTAAAAGATGTAGATGAGTTGGCTAATGTTTTAAAAAATAGAGCACTTGCATTAAGACTTATAGGAGAAAATGAAAAGGCATTTAAAGATTTGGAGGTATCAATTTCTATAAGAAGAAAACTAAAAGAAGAAGGAAATCTTAAGGATGAAAATTATTTAGCAAGTTCAATTATGAATAGAGGTGCAACATATTTAAATGTTCAGAAATATGATGAAGCTATTAGAGATTATAAAGAAGCTACTGAAATCAGAAGAAAATTAATTGAATATGGTAAGCTTAAAGATACAAGTTATTTGGCAAGTTCTCTTATGAATTTAGCATGTGCATACTACAGTGCTGGCAAATATGATGAGGCATTGATTCATTGTAATGAGGCAGTTGAATTATCAAAAAAACTTGATATGGAAGGTAAGCTTCAATTTAAAGATTATATCACGCAGGCTTTGGTGCATCGTGGAAATGTGTATAATGGCAAACAGAATTATGATAAGGCAGTTGAAGATTATAGTGAAGCTATTATACTTATGCGAGAACTAATAAAAGGAGGAACTGTTTTACACAATAGTTTAATTAATGCTTTAAAGAAGAGATTAGAAATTTATAAAATACAGAAGAAATACTATAGGGCTATAGAGGATTGTAAAGAAATAGTCGAAATATTGGAAAATACTACTGTGAATGGGGAAAATGATTTTAAGTTGAAAGAATTCTTAAAGTTAGAAGAAGAATTATTAGCAGATTCAAATATGTTTTAGTGTTGATTACTACAAAAATTAAAAATATCAATATTAAAGTTATTTAATTAAGAACAAGGAAATTTAGCATATGATGCCTTACTTCATTATAAAGAAGCGAAGAAAGTAAAAACAATAGTTGTATATTCATCAAATATAAAAAAGCAACTATAAGTATAGATGTAGGATCAATAAAATATGAAGTTAAAGGATTCTACATGTATGGAATTGATGGTGATGAAAATAGAAATGATATGATTTTTAATGATGTGTTAAATGTATTAGAGGCAAAAAGAGCTTCAATTATTTTAAGAAAGAACTGAGCATATTGAATATTTAGAAGAACGATTTAAAGGTTTTGTTAAAAATATTGTTATTTTGCGTGGAGGTATGGGAAAGCGTCAGAGAGAAACTGTAAAAGAGCAATTAAAGAATATACCTGCTGATGAGGAACGAATTAATAATTGAAACTGGAAAATATGTAGGAGAAGGCTTTGATAATGCAAGATTGGATATATTATTTTTAGTTATGCCTATATCATGGAAAGGTAAGGTATGCTACAGTAGTATGCTGGTAGATTACATAGAACATATCATAATAAAAAAGTTGTAAAAATATATGATTATATTGATGAAGAAGTTCCTGTTCTTAAAAGAATGTATGAAAAGAGAATAAAAAGCTATAAAAATATAGGGTATGAAATAAAATAATATAGTATGATTTTTAAATTTTTTATTTAAGTTTTAATAAGTAAGGTAGAGATTTTGAAATTTTCAATTTCAAAACTCTATCCTACTATTACACTTAATAAACGATACGATATGTTAAAATAAGTATAATAGTAAGAAAAAGGACAATTCTTACTATTAATTTCATTATGTGCCTCCTCGTTTATAATAAATATGGCTAAATTATATATGAAATACTGAATAAAATCAATAAAAATTGAGAAATTTAAATGTAATTTATTCAAACGAAAGGAAACGAGAAAATATGCTATTATTTAAATGATATTTATTATATTATTTTTTATTTATATTTAGATAAGTTTTTACTGGTATTTCATAAAAAATAAAGTCTATAAATCAGTTTAAATTATTCAAACTAAATTTATAGAGTCTTATTCATTTGTTAAGAACTTAACTTTCGCACATGATTTTTTAGGCACTAGCCAATAAATTCAACATCTACAGTATAAAAAAATAGAAGAACATTCCCTTATTTGGTATAATCGAATCATAACAAACTTTAAGAAAAATAAAATTGGTTCTATCTTAAAACAATCAAATTTTTGTAAAGAAAAAGGTTTTTCATGCATTTTGATTTTTAAATTCATTTTTATGCTTATATTTACAGGTGAAAATTTATTTCGAACACTAGATATAGAAATAATTTTAGATTTACTTAAAAGTGTATTATATGAAAACTTTCTTTAACTAAAGAACAAATAAACTCATTTTTAGACTGTTTTACATCTACACTGCCTACTTTTATCAAGGAAAAGCTGGCTTTTTGTAGTGTGAAAGTTGAGACAAAAAACTGACAGGTGCGATATAATACAGTCGAGTTATGCAGAAAATGAAATAAAAGTAGGTAGAAGAATTTACTAAGTAGTATAAGAGGTGAATATTATTTGAAATCTATTATCAAGAATGATAAAAAAATTAAAAGTATTAAGTGGATTGCACGAATAATTAGTACTTTAGCTAGTGCTTATTTTATTTTTATGGTTGTTGGGTAAGCCACGATGGATACTGGAGAAGTAAGTTTAATAGGTGTGATGGTTGTAGGATTTGCAATAATATTACTTATAGGTGTAATAATTGCTTGGAAGAATGAAGGGGGAGTAATATAATGATATATATTCGTTACGCTAATAGTGATGATGCAAAAGAACTAGGAATTATTCATTCACAATCATGGAAAATAGCATACAAAGGAATTGTTCCCGACTCAGTTTTAAATAATATAAGTGCAGAAAAGAGAGAAAAATATTTTTATAATGCTTTAACCGAAAAAATTGAAGAAGATGCTCTTATATTTGTTGATGATAAACCCATAGGATTTATATGTATTGGTAAATGTAGAGATAATGATTTAGATGACTCGTATGGAGAAATTTGGGGAATATATTTACTACCTTCATATTGGAATCAAGGTTTAGGTTATAAATTAATAAATTGGGGAATAAATGCATTAATAGATAGAGGATTTAAAAATATAATTCTTTGGGTTTTAAAAGAAAACATAAATGCATGTAAGTTTTATGAAAAAGTTGGATTTTGCTTTGAAGGAACAGAAAAAGAAATAAATATTGGTAAAACACTTATTGAATGTTGTTATATATACAAAATAAATTAATTAATGATAAATATATTATAAAGTATTACGGAAAACATGTTGAAAGCACAATATCTAAAACATTTTAAAAAAGTCATAAACACTGTAAACAACTGGTATGAACAAATTTTAGGGTTTTCAAAATCTTTAAATGAATATAACAATATCTATAGCAATTGCGTTATTTACAAGTAAGTCGGTATCCTTAGTACGTGCAGCTGAAATACAAAACCGATTAAAAATCAACCTAGGCAAAATACCTAGGTTGATTTTGGACTCGCTATATCAATGGTGCCGAAGGCGGGACTTGAACCCGCACGGTATTGCTACCACTGGATTTTGAGTTGTACACGCTATGGTTTAACATATACTAGAATATTTTAATAAGCACTTTAAAACTAGTAATATCAACGATTGAAAAGATAATTTATAAAACATAATGTTTATACTTTTTAGTGTGTTTTTATATGTTAGAGGACATAAGGAGGGCAAATAAAATGTGCAAGATTTAAAGGAAATGATATTGGGGAATTCATAGATCAGAAAGAATTCAAGGGTCCTCTATATAAGCAGATAGAAGATGCTATGAAATTTGCAAAAACTCACATTGCGAAAAAAGGGAAAATAGAAGGACTTAAATTTGCAATATTTGATGATAGAATAGAAATTACCTCTCCTGGATTCCTATCTAAAACTTTAGATATAGAAGATATAAAAGCAGGTAGATCAGAAATCAGGAATAAGGTACTGGCAAGATTTTTCAAAGAGATAAGGTTCATTGAGCAGTGGGGTACTGGAATAAGAAGAATAATTTCTTCCTGCAGTAGTGCTGGATTAAAGGAGCCGGAATTTAAGGAAACAGGTATGTTTTTTAAGGTTAGTATTTATAAAGAAAGTAACGGTTTAGTATCGGATGGTATCGGATTAATATCGGATAGTAACGGTTTATCTGCAGAAAAAATTACGACTAATATTATGCAATTAAGTAATACTGAATTAAGCATAATTGATTATTTAAAGAAAAATAATAAAATAACAAATAAGCTTGCAGTTGAGTTAACAGGATTGTCAGATGCGGGTATAAGAAAGGTATTTAGAAAATTAAGAGAGAAGAAATTAATAAAAGCTGTAGGAGAGGGAAGAAATGAGATGAAGGAGTTGCTAAAAGCTTATAAATATAGAATATATCCAAATTCAGAACAAAGATTATATCTAGCTAAAACATTTGGCTGCATTAGGTTTATATATAAGGCATTTTCAAAAAAATAACTAGTCAGTATGCTAGTCTATTTTGTGAACTACTTTATCATTGGAACCCGATGATAGAACCTACTATCATCGGAACTTCAGTAAACTTAAATAAAGCATATAAAAATTTCTTTAGAGATAAATCTGTTGGGTTTCCTAAATTCAAAAGTAAAAAAAGTAATTATTATAGTTACACAACTAACAATCAAAATGGAACTGTATGTATAGAAAATGGATATATTAAGATTCCAAAGTTAAAATCTATGATTAAAATAAAACAACATAGAGAGTTCAACGGATTAATAAAGAGTTGTACTATATCAAAGACACCAAGTAATAAATATTATGTTTCTATACTAGTTGATACTGAAACAAACAATTACCTAAAATAGAGAAAAAGTTGGTATATTAGAAAAAACCAATCTATAGCTATAGAAGACTTAAAAGTAAAAAATATGATGAAAAACGGGAAATTAGCGAAAGCAATAAGTGAAGTGTCGTGGGTTGAGTTCAGAAGAATGTTAGAATATAAAGCTGATTGGTATGGAAGAACAATAATAGTTGCACCATCAAATTATGCAAGTAGCCATTATGCTCTAATTGTGGTTACAAAAACAAAGAAGTAAAGAACTTAGGACTTAGAAAATGGACTTGTCTAAAATGTGGTACACATTATGATAGAGATATAAATGCTAGTAAAAATCTATTGAAATTAGTTATATAATTTTGGTAATAATCAGAGGTTGGGACGACTTTGTTATCTTGGAGAAACTTGCTCCATTGGGAGTATTGACCAAGAACCCCCCACTTCAACGAAGTAAGTGGAGGGTAGTTCACATTAATTATATTATAGGGTATAATTATAAGTATAAGGAATTAAAAAAATTATTAATTATAAATAAGGGTGTGAAATAAATGGGTGCTGAAAAAGTAAAAGTTGATTTAAATTTATCGAATGATTTAATACCTCTTATAGAAGATTTAGGGCTTTCAAAATCTTTAAATGATAATATAACAATATCTATAGCAATTGCGTTATTTACAAGTAAGTCGGTATCCTTAGCACGTGCAGCTGAAATAGCAGAAATGGATCTTGCAGATTTTATGATTTTACTTAAAAATAAAAACATACCATGGAATGAATATACTGAAGATGAATTTCGTCTTGATCAAATTGTACTAAAAGATTTTAAAGATGAATTAGGAGAGAATAAAAATGATTAAAGTTGTATGTAATTCAAGTCCTATTATTGGATTAAGTATTATTAAAAAGCTAGATTTAATCTTATTAAGATCAATTGGATTAATGGGTATTTTACTGTTGGCAAAAGAGTATGAAAAAATTGAAAGCGTAAAGAAATATTTAAATATATTAACAGAAAGTGGATTTAGGATGTCGGTGAAGTTATATAATCAAGTTCTAAAATTAGCTGGAGAAATTGAATAACATTACCAAATATAAACAAGATTAAAACTAAAGAACTGAACAAATTAAATTGAACAGCTCTTTAGTTTTTTTTTGTAACAAAATAATTTATGAACAAAATGCGAAAAGAGCACTTTGGATAAAATATCTAAAGTGCTCTTAGTCAGTTACATCAATGGTGCCGAAGGCGGGACTTGAACCCGCACGGTATTGCTACCACTGGATTTTGAGTCCAGCGCGTCTGCCAATTCCACCACTTCGGCGTATTAGGTTGTTGTCCTTACCGACGAGAATTATCTTACCACATATTTTAATTATATGCAAGAGAAATTTGCAATTTTTTTTATTATTTTTTATAAAATTTTAGTTTTAGGTATTTTATAAAGTTTACAAGAGGCTATTTTTATGGGTGAAAGATTGGAGTTCTGCTTTCTAAAGCTAAAAGGGTTTGCTTGCATTAGAAGTGTTAATAATATAATATATATGTGCGAGAAAAAATATATACAAAATAATGCTTGAAAAGGTGATATTTATGAAGAGAATACTTGAAAATATAATTGAAAACAATAGAAAATGGACTAAAGAAGGAGAATTAGCTTCTTATATACCTGAATTAACTAGAGCTGATAAGGATGCATTAGGCATATGTGTAACAACTTTAGATGGAGATGAATTTTATGCAGGCGATTACAAAACAAAATTTACTATACAAAGTGTTTCTAAAGTCATTACATTAATGTTAGCTATTTTAGACAATGGAAAAGATTATGTTTTTTCGAAGGTTGGTATGGAACCTACTGAATCGGCATTTAATTCAATAATAAACTTAGAAACGAATACTCTTAGAAAACCTTTAAACCCTATGATAAATGCAGGTGCAATTACTATTGTATCGTTATTATCAGGTGAAAATTCGGATGATAAATTTAATAGGATACTGAAATTTACAAGAAAAATAACAGGAAATGATTCACTTAACATAAATGAACAGGTTTATAGTTCTGAAAAGGCTACGGGAAATAGAAATAGAGCTTTAGCACATTTTATGAAGAGTTTAGATATTATTGAAGGTGATGTTGAAGAAATATTAGATGTATATTTTAAACAATGTTCAATTGAAGTAACTTGTACTGATATAGCTAGAATAGGGGCAATGCTTGCAAATGATGGTGTATTACCTTGGAATAATGAAAGAGTAATATCGCGTGAAGCTACAAGACTTGTTAAAACTATAATGGTTACATGTGGAATGTATGATGCTTCGGGTAAATTTGCTGTGCATATAGGAATACCCGCCAAAAGTGGAGTGGGAGGAGGAATAATGGCTGCTGTACCTAGAAGAATGGGTATAGGAGTTGTAGGACCAGCACTTGATGAAAAAGGAAATAGTATAGGTGGAATCAAGGTTCTTGAAGAACTTTCAAGAGAGCTGGACTTAAGCATCTTTTAGGAATCGATAGATAGGAACTAGAGAAAGGTGCTATAAGGAAGATGTTGTAAGAAAGGTGCTAGGGAATAAAAGCAAGTTTGCTAGATAGCTAGTCGACCAGCAACTGGTCAATTGTCAAGAATTATATTGTAAAAATTATAAAATTTATAATGAGAAGGCGATGTATATGCTTAGATTTTTAGATGCAGGAGAATCACATGGAAAAGCTTTAATGGCGATTATTGATGGGGTGCCATCAAATGCAGAAATAGATATTGATTTTATCAATAATGAATTGATAAGGCGTCAGAACGGATATGGACGGGGAAAACGCATGCAAATTGAAAAGGATAGGGTTGAAATTTGGTCTGGAATCAGAGGAACTAAGACAACAGGCAATCCTATAACTATGGTTATTTTTAATAAAGATTATGAAAATTGGGCTAAAGTGTTAAATGGAAATACAGGTGAAAATGAAAAGATTACTATTCCTAGGCCAGGCCATGGTGATATGGTAGGGTATTTTAAATATAAAACTGGCGATATTAGGGATGTTATAGAAAGAACATCCGCACGAGAAACGGCTATAAGAACAGCAGTAGGTGCTTTATGCAAATGTATTTTAGTTAGTATTGGTGTTGATATTAGAAGCAAAGTTATGAATATAGGTGGAATTGAGGATGACAATGTAGATTTATTTGACAATGAAGCTTATTTAAGAATAGAGAATAGTTCTGTAAGGTGTTATAATGAACATGTAGAGAATATGATTAAGTATGAAATCGACAAATGCAAACAACAGGGTGATACTGTAGGTGGAAGTATTTTCATATCCGTTAGGGGTGTGCCTCTAGGTATTGGAAGTTATATTCAATGGGATAGAAAATTAGATGCTATTCTTTCATATGCTCTTATGTCTGTGCAGGGAATAAAAGCTATTGAGTTTGGGAAAGGTACAGATTTAGCTAAAAGAGGAACTACTTTTAATGATGAGATTTTATGTAACAAAGGAGAGATTATAAGACCGACTAACAATTGTGGTGGAATTGAGGCTGGAGTGTCAAATGGTCAGAATATTGAAATTACAGTATATATGAAGCCGATTCCTACTATAAAGAAAAGCATTCGCTCTGTTGATTTAAAAAATAACGATAATGTTGTTAATAGATATGAGAGATCTGATGTGTGTGGAGTTGTTCCTGCGTCAATTGTTTTAGAAAATGTGTGTGCTTTTGAGATTTTAAAGGAAATTTTAAATACATATCCCGCAGATGATATCATAACTCTAAAGAAATATATTGAAAAGTGAATATGTAATAAAACTTTTTGTAATTATGAAAGAGAGGAAACATGATGAATAAAGAAAGATTGCTAATTTTAGATGGAAATAGCCTTATGTATAGAGCTTTTTATGGCATGCCTGCACTAACTAATTCAGAGGGACTCAATACTAATGCAATATATGGTTTTATAAATATGCTTATAAAAATGAAAGAGGAACTAAAACCTGATTATATAGTAACGTGTTTTGATAAGAAAGCACCTACATTTAGGCATAAAGAATATAGCGAATATAAAGCGGGAAGAAAAAAGATGCCTCCAGAGCTTGAGGAACAATTTCCAGTGTTAAGAGATATATTGAAAAAGTTAAGCATAAATATTTTTGAAATTGAGGGATTCGAAGCAGATGATTTGATTGGAACATTGTCTGTTTTGGCAGAAGAAAAAGACATGTATGTGTATATTGTTACGGGTGATAGGGATGCACTTCAGCTTGCAACAGATAATGTTAAAATAGTTATAAACAAAAAGGGAATGACTAAAAAAGAGATATATGATAAAAGTAGAATAATTGAAGAATTTGGAGTAACTCCTACGGAATTTATTGACGTTAAGGGATTAATGGGAGATAAGTCTGATAATATTCCAGGAGTGCCAGGTATAGGTGAAAAGACTGCCTTTAAGCTCATAAAAGAATATAAATCAATTGAAAATATTCTTATGAATATCGATAAATTAAGTGGTAAAAAACTCAAGGAAAATCTCTTGAATTTTAGCGAACAGGCAATATTTAGTAAAAAATTAGCAACTATAGAAAAACATGTTCCAGTTGAAATTGATTTTGATTCTATAAAGTCATATGATGACAAAGATTTAAAAGGACTTAAGGAGATATTTTTAAGGCTTCAGTTTAAGTCGTTAATTGATAAGTTTCCAGAATTGAAAGATGTAAAAGTTGATATGCATAATAACACGGATACGAATGCATACAATGTAGAAGAAAATAGTTTGTTAGATGTAAATACCGATTACAAAGAAATAAATACAATAGACAGTTTAAGTAACATGGTCAGCACTTTAAATGATTACATATTCTTTTGCTATGATGTAAATAATGAGAAGAAATATTCTGAAATAGAATTAGAGAAAATATATATACATTCTAATCAAGATAACTTTATATTATGTATAAATGATTTGTTTAAAGAGGATGAAAAAGAATTTAAAATATTAATGTCAAATATATTTGCTTCAGAGAATATTGATTTTGTAGGTCACAGTGTTAAGAATTTTTATACAGTTATGAATAAAATGGGTATAAAAACAAAGCAGGCATTGTTTGATACTGAAATAGCAGCATACTTAATTGATCCGGGTAAGAAGGAATATTCTCTTAAAACTCTTATCGAAGGAATTTTTCATGTTGAAATAGATGAAGAAGGAGAAAAATCAAAAATATTTAACACAATAATGCTTCAGAAGCTATATTATGATTTTGAGAAGAAGATAAATATGTTAAACATGGATAAACTCATGTATAGTATTGAATTACCTCTAACAGAGGTTATATCTTCTATGGAATCTGAAGGATTTAATGTAGATAGGGAAATGCTTGATGAATTAGGCGATAAATTTAGTAGTGAAATTAAAAAAGTTGAAAGTGAAATATTTGAACTTGCGGATGAAGAATTTAACATACGCTCACCAAAGCAGCTTGGTAAAATACTGTTTGAAAAGCTTGATTTACCTGTTATAAAAAAGACAAAAACAGGGTATTCAACAAATGTTGATGTTTTGGAGAAGCTTATTGATAAACACCCTATAATTGAAAAGATAATGTATCATAGACAGTTATCAAAACTTTATTCTACATACGTTGAGGGACTTAAATCTGTTATTGATAAAGATGGAAGAATACATTCGAGTTTTAATCAGACAGTTACTACAACGGGAAGACTATCAAGTACTGAACCAAACCTTCAAAATATACCGATTAAGTACGAAATGGGCAGAGAAATAAGAAAAGTATTTATACCTAATGATGAGAATGGAGTTATTCTTTCGGCTGATTATTCTCAAATAGAATTAAGGGTACTTGCTCATATTTCTAATGATGAAAACCTTATAAATGCTTTTATTCATCACAGTGATATTCATACAAAAACAGCTTCAGAAGTATTTAAAGTTCCCATTGAAGAAGTTACGCTTCTTATGAGAAGTAATGCTAAGGCTGTTAATTTTGGTATAGTGTATGGAATTGGAAGTTTTAGCCTAGCAAAAGATTTAAATATATCAAAGAAAGAAGCACAAAAATATATAGATACTTATTTTGAAAGATATCCTAATGTAAAGAAATATTTAGATAATATAGTTGAAGAAGCAAAAAAGAACAACATGGTTACAACTATCTTAAATAGAAGAAGATTTATACCTGAAATAAATGCTTCAAAGAAAATGGTTAGAGCATTTGGAGAAAGACTTGCTATGAATACTCCTATTCAAGGTAGTGCTGCCGATATAATTAAATTAGCAATGGTTAATGTACAAAATCAATTAAAGAAAAGGGGATTGAAATCTACAATAATACTTCAAGTGCATGATGAATTGATATTGAATGTTTGTAAAAATGAGATAGAAGAGGTTAAAGAACTGGTTAAGTATGAAATGGAGAATGTAATGAAAGGTATTTTAGAATTCAGGGTTCCTCTTGAGGTTGATATCAATATTGGAAATACATGGTATGAAGCAAAATAGTTATGTACTAAGAGGTAGGAATTAGGTGCTAGGAGGGAGAAAAAGGTACTAGGAGAAGAGTAAGTGCGTTAGTTTGTTAGAGGACTAGGCGGCTAGAGTACTAGTACAAATTTGTAATTTGAAAATCAGCATCTATTTAAGAATAAGGTTTTAGGAATTGTGTATTAGGAGTGATAGTTGTGATAAAGGTCGGCTTAACTGGTGGAATAGGGAGTGGAAAGAGTACTGTTTCAAGGTATTTAATAAATAAGGGTATACCAGTGATAGATGCGGATAAAATTTCTAGAGATGTACTAACAAAATATAAAGAAATATTGGAAAGCATCAAAGATGAATTTGGAGAGCAGTACGTAGATGAAAATTGTAATTTAAAAAGAAGAGAATTGGGAAGATTGATTTTTAGCGATGAAACTTTAAGAAAAAAGCTAGAAGACATAATAATACCATATATAAAGAATGAAATATTTAATAAGATTGAAGCATATGAAAAACAGGGGAAAGAAGTATGTATTGTTGATGCTCCAACGTTGATTGAAAATAATTTACATGAATTAATGGATATAAATATTTTGATATGGGTAGATGAAAAGACACAAATTGAAAGGGTAATAAAGAGAGATGTATTATCTTTAGAGGATGTTCAAAAGAGAATTGCATCTCAAATGCCACTTGAAGAAAAGAAAAAATATGTTGATTATGTTATTGATAATAGAGGAAATATAAAAGATACTTTAAAATGTGTAGATAATATTTTAAAAGATATTAATAAAGGGAAGGATTGATGGGACATAAAGAAATTTAAAATAATAGTACTGCTTTTAGTGATAATTTTAATTGCAGTAAACATTAAAAATATATTAAGAGTTTTTTATCCTACTGAATATTCAAGTTATGTGATAATGTATGCTGAAAAATATGATATTGATCCTTTGCTCGTGTATGCTGTTATTAAAGCTGAAAGCAATTTTAATCCAAATGCAACATCATGTAAAAATGCTATAGGGCTTATGCAAATAACTCCTTCAACTGCAAAATGGATAGCAAAAAGAATGGGAATTCATGGCTTTAATACAGATAAATTATATGATCCAGAACTAAATATTTGCATGGGATGTTGGTATTTGAATGATTTAAATAAAGAATTTAATAATAATATAGATTTGGTCTTGGCAGCATATAATGGAGGACGAGGTAACGTAAATAAATGGTTAAAGATAAAGAAGTATTCAAAAAATGGGAAAGAACTTACTAACATACCTTTCAAGGAAACTGATGAGTATGTGAAAAAGGTTAAGGTTAACTATAATATTTATAAAAATATTTATAAATAGATTAATAGATATTGACACAGAATGTATATTGATGTATTATAATGACGTGATGTGCAGAGGTGGCGGAACAGGCAGACGCGCACGTTTGAGGGGCGTGTGGGATGACCGTGGGGGTTCGAATCCCCTCCTCTGCACCATGTGATTATGAAGAATAATGGAATGTTATGTATATAAAGAGAGAAGCTTGGTGGCTTCTCTCTTTTTTAATTTTTATAACTACATACTACCTCTTTTCAGTATTTTCTGTTTCGGTTATTCAACGCTTGTACAATCATTAAAGTGGTGATTATGGCAATCATTGAACTCTACAGGACCATTTATATAATGATAGTGTCCACCACAAGGAGCAGGTATTGGTTCGCTTGTTGGTATCAAATAGCAGTGGCAGTGACCATCTTCTTTCTTTGTATATGCTTCACAATAATGAATATGATGAGGATCATATGGAGCATAAGTGGTTTTACCTTTACATTTGTGAGCGTGGCCACAATTGCATGTAGTATATCCTGAGTATTTATGTCTGTGGCAGCAACAATTTCTTGACATTTGAATCCCGTTGCCAAAACCTTATAAAACTCTATAAAGCTTGTTTAATTCCCTGTTCAACCTCAGCTCTAAAGATTAAAAATTCTTCGCATTAAAATGTTATAAATATGTATATGTACTCAACGAATATTATTAGTGGAATACTAATTTATATTGTTTGAGGAGGTTTAAATAATTGAGGAAGACTAGA
>NZ_LTBA01000030.1 GCF_001594005.1 Clostridium tepidiprofundi DSM 19306
TCTAGTCTTCCTCAATTATTTAAACCTCCTCAAACAATATAAATTAGTATTCCACTAATAATATTCGTTGAGTACATATACATATTTATAACATTTTAATGCGAAGAATTTTTAATCTTTAGAGCTGAGCTATTGTAATGTTTATCGGTGGAATTGTGTATGGATGCTGGTATATTAATAATATGGAAATTTCGTAGATACGTGAGAATGGAAACTATTTGTTTTTATCGATTCCACAAGACACTTACTTCTATAAGTGGGAGATTAAGGCTTTTGCTTCAAATGAAGTAGAGTTTCAACCTGAAGTCACGATGTTTTGCTTTAGCAAAATGAGTTCACACATAAAAATTTGGTGAATTCATATAAATTTTTATGTAATTATAGTGCATTTGCTATTATTGTTGTTCGCACTACAATAATAGCAAATGCACTTTTTAATAACGAATCCAGTCCAATAAAAATAATTTTACTCGATGTTTATATCTTTAAACATAGCATATGGTATAGGATTATATCCATGGAAAAAGAAGAAAGGAGTATTTTTTGTAGTGCTACTTATATCAATGAGATTATTCTTGAATATATCATAAATATTAAAGTTTATTGATTGTCCAGAAATTTTTCCAACTATTTTTCCATTTTTAACATGATAACCCATATCAATACTACCAGTAATTTCTCCATTACCAATATTGCCCATAAAGAAACCTATAACAGAATCTATTATTACACCATCTTTTAAGTCTGCTATCATATCATGCAAGGATACTTTTCCAGGTTCTACATGAAGATTTGTTACATATGGAGATGGTTCCGCAGAAATATCATGTTTAGGCAAGAAGTTTCCTAATTTATAACCATTACCAGTTGGTTCCATGTTTAGTTTTTTAGCGGTTTTTAATGAATGAAGGAAACTTTGGAGTCGTCCATTTTTAATTATTTCAGTTCTTTGACTTGGAGTACCTTCATCATCAAATGGATGAGTATTGAATGCACCAGGTCTAGTTGCATCATCTACAATTGTAAATCTTTCATCAAATATTTGAGTTCCTAGTTTTTTGGCTAAGGGCGATGAACCTTCTTCAACCTTCTTACCATTCACTCCAAGCATCAATGGTATTAATGAACAACACAAAAAATTAGGAGTAAATATTACAGGTCTAGGTCCTGAATCAAGTGTAACAATGTTTCTACATAATCTTATTTGTTCTAATACAGAGTTTGTCATTGCATTTATATCATAATTTGAGTTTAATAAAAGCTGTATATCATAGAAATTTATAAAATTATTATCTTTTATGAAAGAGCTACTTACTGAGAAACTTAGAGAATCTTTTTTATAACTATTTAAAAGACCTTTACTATTACAGATTTCAACGTAAGAACTATTTAAATCAAATTCAACTCCAACTTTAACATCAGGAAATTCTTTAGTGATATCAGTGATAATCTTTTTACCATCCTCAATAAGTTGCTCATCATTTAAGTCCATTATATTATTTTCGGGAATTGATATATCCTCATTGCTGTGTTTATTTATAAAGTTGAATTCAGCAGGCGATGAAAATGGAGTTATTTCATCACAGCTTTTAACAAGATTATCAAATTCATTTAAATCAGTAGATGTTGAAAATGAGAGTTTACCATCCTTAATCATTCTAAGTGCAACACCAGTAGATTGAGTAAAAGAAACTTCTTTGAGATTATTATTGGCAAATGCAATATTTCTTTTTGTTGAATTTTTATAGTATATTTCACCGTCTGTAGCACCAATTGAAATTACTTTGTTCAATAAATTTTTCATTATTCTTTACCTCCAACAACTACATTTTGAATTCTTATTCTAGGGCCACCAAAACTAACAGGTAGTGGGAATTGTTCTCCTTTTCCACAGCCTCCACCACTGTCACGGGAAGTATTTTCATTGCCAATCATATCAATATTGTTGAGGGTTTCGAATATGTTACCGGTAAGGTTTATATCTCTAACTAGTTCGCAAATCTTTCCATTTCTTATAATATACCCATATGATGCTGAAAAGGTAAAATTATCACCAGTTGTTTGACCACCGTTAGTTCCTATAGCAAGTATACCTAAGGAAATATCTTTTAGCATTTCTTTAAATGAGGAATTTCCTGATTCAATAACAGTATTTCTCATTCTTGGAATAGGAGCATATTTATAATTAATAGCACGTCCATTACCAGTAGCTTTTTCATTCATTTTACCAGCGGTTTCTCGTGAATGAAGTCTTCCTACCAATTTACCTTCTTTTATGAGATATGTTTTTTCTGTTTTAACTCCCTCATCATCATATTTTAAATAACCTCTTTTTCCCTTATCGAGGCCAGAATCATAAATATTTAATATTGGTCTTCCAAATCTTTTACCGAGTTTCATTATATCTTTCAATTCTTTGTTTTCGTAAACGTTATCGCCTTCGCTTAGGTGACCAAAAGCTTCATGAACAAAGACTCCTGATAAATGAGAGTCAGTGATAATAGTATATGTTCCTGCTTTTACTTTTGGAGCCTTAAGCAAGTCAACTGCGATTTGACTTTGTTTTTTGATTTCTTCATGTAATCCAAGTACGCAATTATAATCATCTGAAGAACCAAAGCCTACTGAAGTAGATTGAGAATTATCGCCTTCAACTGCAGTTATAAGTATTATACCACCTAAATCCATCTTTTCTTGATATATATAAGAACCTTCAGAACTGGTAAAAGTTATATTTGAAAAAACTTCATTATAAGTAACATTAACTGATGAAATATTTTCATGAAAATTTAGTGCTAGTTCGTTATACTCTTTTAATAAATTGATTTTTTCATATAAAGATACTTTTCGTGGATCATTCTTAAGACATAGAAAAACAGAATCTTCAACTACTTCAACAGGAGCTAAACAACTCTCAGAATTACCTATTAATTTAGCTTGTTTAATAGCAGTTTCTGTAAAGGAATCTATATCATCTAAATTGTTAAATGAGACAGTTCCCCATGAGCCTTTGTATAAAGCTCTTACTATACCACCTATTTCATTGGATTTTTTTAAAGTAGCTAATTCCCCATTGGTAATGATTATATTAGTAGATGAAGAGTTTTCTAGTCGTATATCTATATAGTCGCAAAGAGATTTGTATTTTTCAATACATGACAATAATTTATTTTTCATAACTTGCCCCCTTAATTCAGAATATAATGAAAATTAACAATAAAATTATAACATATTTCATAGCATAAATGGAAACGGAATGTATTTATAGTGTAAAATTATATTTTTATCAATTTTATAAATGGGTTATTGATGATTTTGCCTATTAAAAACTTATTGCAAGAAATTTACACTTGATAAACTTTCAAAAATAATATATATTGAATATAGTAAAAATTCATATAAGTATGAATCTCTAATGAGATTTACTGGTTTGCTGCCTTTATACAGTGAATACGGCTTTTGGTCGTAGAATAGGGTGATAACACGGAATATATTTCGTCCCTATACATAACTCCAATTTATCGGAATGTGTATAGGGATTTTTTCGTTAAATATTTTAATAAGATGCTAACTTTTGCAAGGAGGTTTTTTTGACATGAAAAAAATACTAGCCATAGGTATTAGTAGTGGAATTATTGCAGTATTATGGACAGCTGGGAGTGTTACTTTGGGATTGAGTACTGTTGCTGGCTTTTTAGCTTGGTCTAGTTTCTTTGCAGCTGGGGGAAGTAGAAAAGGTATTAAAAAAGCCTTGATTGCTAATTTGAGTGGAATTTGTTGGGGAGTTGTAACATTTCAATTGTCAAAAATGTTAGCTTTTAAGCTTGGTGATGTTGGTTCAATGACCATATTTAATGGATTGGGTTCAGCAGGAATAATTCTCCAATCAAAAATAACATTGTTATCATTTATTCCGGCATCTTTTATAGGATGGTCTGCATTTATTGCCTCGGGAATGAATTTTAAGATAACAGCTATATCTATGATTATAGGATCATTTGCAGGATATGCATCTGAAAAATTAACCGATATTATATTAAATATTTTTACTACTGAACGTATTGATGAGAATGTAGAAGTAGATACTCAATTAGACTAGGAGTTAAATCTTAGTCTTTTTTTATGTTATTTTTGACACTATGTATAAAATCTTTACCATTTTGTGCATTATTCTGAACAATATTGTCTGAAAGTTCAAAAATGCATTATAATCACTAGTATAAAGTTTGTTATGTGTTTTGATGTTAAATAAAAATTAATTGTTGAGGTGAAAAAAATGTTAAAAAAGAAAATATTAGCTTTAGGTTTAGCGACAATTATGTCACTTGGAATTTTGGCAGGATGTGGTGCAAAAAAAGAACAAGCAAATAAGGAAGATAAGCATCTGACAATTTACTGTGGATTAATGCAGGATCATATGATTAAGGCTGTTAATGAGTTTGAAAAAGAAACTGGTATTAAAGTAGATGCAGTAAGAATGAGTTCAGGTGAGATACTTGGAAGAATTAATGCAGAGAAAGAAAATCCAAAGGCTTCTGTATGGTTTGGTGGACCAGCAGATGGTTTTGTTCAAGCAAAAGAAAATGGATTATTAGAAAAATATGAATCTCCGAATGCAAAAGATATTCCAGCAGGATATAAAGATGCAGATGGATACTGGACAGGCATTTATGTTGGATACTTAGGATTTGCTTCAAATCAAGCTCTTCTTAAAGAAAGAGGAGTAGATATACCAACTAGTTGGAAAGATCTTTTAAAGCCAGAATTTAAAGGACAAGTTGTAATGGCAAATCCAGGTTCATCAGGAACTGCGTATACTGCACTTGCAACAATTATTCAATTGATGGGTGAAGAAAAAGGTTTAGAATACATGAAGGCTTTAAATGGACAAATGAAAACATATACAAAGTCAGGTACAGCTCCAGGAAGAATGGCTGGACAAGGTGAGTGTATGGTAGGAATTACTTTCTTACATGATGCTATAAAATATAAAGAAGAAGGAATGAAAGATATAGTTATTTCTGCACCTAGTGAGGGAACAGGTTATGAAATTGGGGCTGTTGCAATGATAAAGAATGGACCTGATAAAGAAGCTGCTAAAAAGTTCATTGACTGGTGCTTAACTAAAGATGCACAAGAAATTGGACAAAAAGCTGGATCTTATCAGTTCTTAACTAATCCAAATGCACAACCTCCAAAACAAGCAGAATCTATAAAAGACACTAAGCTTATAGATTACGATTTTAAGTGGGCTGGTGAAAACAGATCCAAACTTGTTGAAAAATGGAATAAGGCAATAAAATAGTCAAAAATATGATGGTATTCTTGAACAGGGGACTATTGCAAAGCAGTGGTTTCCTGTTTTTAAAATAAGGCATTTTCAAAAAGATAGATTAGCATATTTGACTTGTCATTTCCTTTTAAATGCCTAAGTGTTACTGTTTGAATAGTAATTTTTGAAAATGAATGTAGAGGTGACAATATGAATACTCTAAAAAACAAACTTCTGGAGATGAAAAAAGTTACAAGGGATCCCATACTGTTAACATCAATAATATTAGTAATTATATCGCTTATTTTATTCATAATATGGCCTTTGTTTGACATATTAAAAGAGAGCTTTATATCGAATGAAGGAAAATTAACTTTGAATTACTACATGGATACATTAAGTAAAAGTGAAAACAAGAGAATTCTTATGAACACAATGGTTCTTGGCTTGTTTGTAAGTACTGTAGCTACTTCTGTAGCATTTCTATTTGCATATGCAGATGCTTATATAAAGCTAAAATTTAAAAAACTTTTTAATATTGTATCTATATTGCCTATTATTTCACCACCTTTTTCGTTAGCAATGTCATTTATAATGTTATTTGGTCAAAGAGGAATTGTAACACATAAAATATTGGGAATAGAAAGTGCCAATGTATATGGTTTTAAAGGATTAGCAACGGT
The DNA here is from genome assembly GCF_001594005.1 of Clostridium tepidiprofundi DSM 19306. Taxonomy (GTDB): domain Bacteria; phylum Bacillota; class Clostridia; order Clostridiales; family Clostridiaceae; genus Clostridium_AC; species Clostridium_AC tepidiprofundi. Next base: position 5,956 of record NZ_LTBA01000030.1, read on the forward strand.
TCAGATTTTGACTTTTTTCCCAGTTGCGTATCTTTTACTTCTTGGTATATTAAAACAAATAGATCCTTCACTAGAAGAAGCAGCTAGGAATATGGGAGCTTCTAGGGGACAAGTTTTTAGAACTGTTATTCTTCCGCTTGTTAAACCTGGTATTGTTAATGCATTTTTATTAGTATTTATTCAGAGTGTTGCTGATTTTGGAAATGCAATGGTTATTGGAGGAAACTTTACAACTCTTTCTGCACAGGTTTATATTCAATCTATGGGTAATTATGATTTAAAAGGTGGTACAGCATTGGCATCAGTACTGCTTACTATATCGATATTGATGTTTGTAGTACAGAAATATTGGTTAAATTCTAAATCATATGTAACTGTTACAGGTAAGCCGTCTAGACAAAGGAATCTTATTGAAGATAAATATATTAAAATACCAATTCAAATTGGATGTATGCTTATAAGTTTATTTATAATTATATTATATGGAATGATACCAATAGGATCGTTTGTTAAAGTATGGGGAATAGATTATACGCCTACACTTATGCATTATAAATACATTGTTGAACTTGGACTTAAGTTTATAAGGGATACAACTATACTAGCATTAATAGCTATGCCTATTACAGGTGTTCTTGGAATGATAATAGCATTTTTAATTACAAGAAAGAAATTTATTGGTAGAAGTATGATTGAATTTGCATCTATGCTTGCTATGGCAATTCCAGGTACTGTTATTGGTATGGGGTATGTATTAGCGTATAATAAATATCCATTAATGCTTACAGGAACTGCAACAATAATTATTTTATCATTTATATTCAGAAGTATGCCTGTTGGAATCAGATCAGGAATAGTATCTTTGCAGCAGATAGATCCTGCAATCGAAGAAGCTGCACAGGATTTAGGAGCAAATACATATAAAGTTTTTACATCTGTTACAATACCGCTAATAAAGAATGCATTCTTCAGTGGACTTGTGTATAGTTTTGTTAGAAGTATGACTGCATTAAGTGCTGTTATATTCTTAGTATCTGCAAGATATAATCTTTTGACAGTTGAAATTATGTCTCAAGTTGATGTGGGAAGGATTGGTGTTGCGGCAGGATATTCAACAATACTTATTGTAATAGTTGTAGTGGTTGTTAGTGCTATGAAATTTATACTAAGTAAATTAGGAGTAAATACAAAAGAGATTGCAGGTTAGGAGGAAATAAAATGAGTGAGCTTAAAAATGTAGTTTTAAAAAATATAGTTAAAACTTATTTGGGTAATGATGGTAAGCCTTTTACAGCTGTTAATAATATAAATTTAGAAATTAAATCAGGTGAATTTGTTACTTTGCTTGGACCTTCTGGATGTGGTAAGACAACAACTTTGAGAATGATAGCAGGTTTCGAGATACCAACAAGTGGTGATATTTATATTGGTAAAGAAAATGTAAGCAAGCTGACACCTGATAAAAGGGATACTGCTATGGTATTTCAAAGTTATGCTTTATTCCCTCACTTAAATATATTTGATAATGTGGCTTATGGATTAAAATTGAAAAAGCTTTCAAAGGATGTAATAGATAAAAAGGTGAGAAAGATACTTGAGTTGGTAGGATTGAATGGACTTGAAGAAAGGGCACCAAATCAATTATCTGGAGGACAGCAGCAGAGAGTTGCATTAGCTCGTGCACTTGTTATGGAGCCATCCGTTTTATTATTCGATGAGCCATTATCAAATCTTGATGCAAAACTTAGAGTTTACATGAGAACTGAAATAAGAAGAATTCAAAAAGAAGTGGGAATAACGAGTGTTTATGTAACTCATGACCAGGCTGAAGCGATGAGTATGTCAGATAGAATAATAATAATGAATAAAGGAGTAATAGAGCAAATAGGAACTCCAAAGGAAATATATGAAAAACCTGCTACTAAATTTGTTGCTGATTTTATTGGAGAAGCTAATATATTGGAAGCTGAAATCGTTGATATTGCTGACAAGAGAGTAAATATTAAACTTGCAGATAAGATTTTTAGTGTTAAGACAGATTTAAATGTTGGTAAAGAAGATAAAATAAATATAGTAATAAGGCCTGAAGCCGTAAATTTAGTAGATAATGGAGATATAGAGGTTAATGTTAAATCATCTGTATTTATGGGAGCGTATCAGGATTATGTAATTGAATTAGATAATAAAGAAATAAAACTTGTACAATATGATCCTCAGCATAAAAAAGTATATAATACGGGTGAAAAAGCATATATTGACTTAAAAGCTAATTCTATACATGTAATAAGAAATTAAACTTTAGAATATAAAATGACTGGTTTTAACCAGTCATTTTAGGCATTTGAAAGAAAATAACAAGTCAAATATGTGACGTATATTTTGTCAAATACAAAGGTTGCTTTTGAAAAAAGTTTTTCTGAGCAAAATATGATGTGACGTACATTTTGTTAAATACAAAGAATTGATTTCCGCTGATAGTAGGTTCTAACACACAAATGATACAAAACTTTGTAAGGAGTTGATACAGTGCAGTTTCAAAAGATTGAATGGTATAATGTCTTGATAAGATTAGCTATGGCTGTTTTTGTTGGTGGAATTATAGGCTATGAGAGAGAATTTAAAAATAGACCTGCTGGTTTTAGAACCCATATACTAGTGTGTGTTGGTGCAGCAGTAGTATCTATGATACAATTATATATGGTTAAGAATAGTGTTGAAATAATACTTAAAAATCCTGAATTGGCCAATGCACTTAAAGTAGATATAGGGAGAATAGGTGCACAGGTTATAACAGGAGTTGGCTTTTTAGGGGCAGGAAGTATAATTCACGAAAAAGGATTAATAAAAGGTTTAACAACTGCAGCTACAATATGGGTAGTGGCATGTATAGGACTAGCTATTGGAATGGGGTATCACTACTTGAGTATATTTTCAACAATAGTAGTTTTTGGTGTTTTGGTTTCATTAAAAAAATTTGAGGAGAGAATTTTTAAATCAAGGATAGAAGATTAATTGATGAAATTCTTATATTATAAAAATCACTATTAGTATTATTGACTTTCAATAGTATTATTGACTTTCAATAGTATTAAATAGTGATTTTATAGATTTACAACATTTTTGCTTTGAGTAAAATCGTTTACTTTTGAGACATAAATTTTTATGGTATAATGAATTGGACGAGCATAAAAATACGTAGGAGAAATTTTTCTTTATGTTTAAGATAAAAAGTTTTAAGAAAAGACTTTTTTATTCTTTTATTTTAATAGGGATTTGTTCATTGTTTTTTATGGCGTTGTTTTCTTATTATAATACGTCAAAATTAATAAATGAAAAGATTAATATTTCTATGGAGAATAATATTGAAGTCATGGGAGAACTTATTGATAGTACCATTAGCAATCTCGAAAGAATTGTTGAGTTTATTTCTAATAATAAAGATATTCAGAATATATTAAAAAAACGTCAATACAGTAGTTATGATGAAAAATTTGAAGATGTTCAAAAGGTTTATACCATAGTGAATAGTATTGAAGTTAAGACAATGGATATACCTATTTACATAACAGGATTAAATAATCCTTATAGTAGGTTTACTACACAGCAGAGTTTTGAGGGGTTATATTCAAATGTAAAGGGTGATATTTTTAATATATTTGAGTCTTTTGAGAAAGATAGGAACTTTTTTATTCACAGAAGAGTTGACGGTAGAGAGAGTAAAGACATAGTATTGACAATTGTAAAGCGTGTTAAGGATATTGAAACAGATGAAAAGTTAGGTTATGTATTTTTGGATGTGTATGATGATTATTTTAATAATATTTTTAAAAAGGTAAAAGTATATGAAAATAACAATATATATATTCTTGATGAGCATGGGAATATAATAACTGATAAATTATATAAGAATAGGACTGGTTTTAAATTTTATGAGAATTATCTCAATAAAATTTTAAACAATGTTTCAGGACAGTTTCGATGTGAATTATCAAATGGTGAATATATTGCTTATTTTAATACATTAGGAAATACCAAATTTAAAATAGTTCAAACAGTTCCTATTGCGGTTATTAATAAAGATAAAAGAGTTATTGTGGTTACATTTGTAGTATTGTTGAGCATTTTAACTATTTTAGCAATAATCATTTCTTATTTGTTATCTCAAAAAATATCAAAACCTATAAATGAACTTTCAAAGCTTATGAATAAAGCTGAAAATGGAGATTTGAATGTGAAATTTGATATAAATTGTGATGATGATATACGTGATTTGGGTAATAATTTTAATAATATGATAACAGAGATAGATAGATTGATTGAGGAAGTTTATATTAAGCAGTATTTACTTAAAGAAGCTGAACTTAAAAACTTGAAAGCGCAGATAAATCCTCATTTTCTTTATAATACATTAGAATCTATAAAATGGATGGCAAAGCTTGGAGAGAATGAAGGAATAGTTAAAATGATTACTGCTTTGGGGAGATTATTGAGATATAGTATTAGCAAAAAGAAAGATATAGTAAAAGTTTCAGAGGATATTGCTCAAATAAAAAATTACTTAACTATACAAAAGATAAGATATGGTGATAAATTTAATATTGTTTATGAAATAGATGAAGAAATACTCGATAAACCTATACTCAAGCTTTTGCTTCAGCCTTTAGTTGAAAATGCTATAATTCACGGATTAGAACCTAAAAACGGAAAAGGGAATATTTTAATAAAGGGCTATGTAAATGGTGATTTAATGTGTTTTGAGGTTATAGATGATGGTATAGGTTTTGATGAAACAACGATTGAATCAAAGGGTATAGGAATTAGCAATGTTGATAAGAGAATTAAACTTCATTATGGGGAAGAATACGGATTTTATTTAAAAAGAGTTGATAATCACACTTTGGCAAAATTAATTCTTCCATATGATTTTCAGGAGGATAAAGTGTATGTTAAAAGTAATGGTTGTTGATGATGAGTATTTAGATAGAGAGGGCATGAAAAAAACGATAGATTGGGCTAGTCTTGGATGTGTTTTTAGTGGGGAAGCAAAGGATGGATATGAAGGAATTGAACTTGCTAAAATAATAAAACCGAATATTGTAATTACAGATATTAGTATGCCGCGTATTAATGGATTGGAAATGGCTAATAAGATTAAAGAATTTCTTCCAGAATGTAAATTTATAATAATAACAGGGTATGATGATTTTGAATATGCAAAAGCTGCTGTTAAAATAAATGCTATTGATTTTATATTAAAACCTGTTGATGAAAATGAATTGATAGATTCAATAAAGAATATATCGTATCAATTTGAAAGAAATATTAAAAGAAAGCACATAGCTAGGGAAAAAATTCTTTTAGATATTATGAGAGGAAAGATAAGAGGCAAGGAGAGTATAGATAAAATAAAAAAAGAGTACTCTATAGAAATTAATGATTTGTGTATTGTTTGTATTGAAAACGATTATTATGAGAAGGCACTTGAAAGTGATTCTTTTGATGTTTTATTTAGTGCAAACGAATATGCTAAAGAATTAATATGTGAAAGGCTTTCTCAGTATACGTATTATCTAGTTGAATGCCATGATAATATTTTTGCAATTCTTATAAGCATGGATAATGTGTTGTATCCAAAAAGTTTTAGAGATATATTTATTGATTTTCAGAAAAAGTTTTCGAGTGTATTTAGTACTACTGTTACGATAGGAGTTTCTAATGTTGGAAGTATTTATGATATAAAAAAAGTTTATGAAGAGAGTAAGCAAGCATTAAAGAATAAATTGTATTCAGGAAATAATAGCATAAATTATTTTATGGATTTAAAGAAAGAAAACATTGTTAAATGGTCATATATAATAAGTTTTGAAAAAGAGTTGAGAATTGTATTAAAAGCAGGTGATAGGACAAAAATAAGAAATAAACTTGATAATTTATATATTAAATTTTTTACATCAAATCACATTAGTAATAGTATAATAAAGCAAATCAGTATTGATATAATTTTAATAGCACTTAAAACATTAAGCGAGTATAATATATCTATTGAGGAGGTTATGGGTAAAAATTTTGATATATATAGAAAAATTGAAAATTATAAAACTATAAAGCAGATGCATAACTTGGTGAGTGATATTATTTTTAATGTATTTAGGTGTATAAAATTAAAGAATGCAACTATAAGTGAAAATAGTATTGATAAGGCTATTCAATACATAAATGAGCATTACAATGAAAATATTTCACTGAGTGATGTTTCTAAAAATGTGTACTTATCTGAAAGCTACATATGTAGGAAAATAAAAAGTGCTACAGGTATGAGTTTTGTCGAATACATAACAAAGCTGAGAATGGAAAAGGCTATAGAATATCTTCAAAATCCAAATTATAAAATTGTTGATATTGCTAAAAAATTAGGATATTCTGATTATAGGTATTTTTCAAGAATATTTAAAAAGTACACAGGATATTCTCCAAGTGATTGGAAGTAAACTCTTTATAAAGCTAAAGAAGTAAACGAGGTTTGTTTAAATCGAATAAAGGTATATTAATTAATGCAGACTTAAATGGTGATTATAAGATAGTCAAAAAAGTATTTTCCAAAGCATTTGCAGAGGAGATAGAGGGTGTGGTGTTACACCCAGTCAGAGTAGATGTTGTTTAACATTGACTGATAAATAATTTTATTAAAATTTTTGATGAGATTTGTAGATTTTAATAAAATTAATAACCTACTTTACTCACAACGAATTGAATATATAGCATGAGAAATATGGAGATGATTTGATATGAAGATGTGTTCAGTATGTAAAAAAAATCTTGCAGTTGTTTTTATTCAAAAGGTAGAAAATGGTGTTACTAAAACAGAAGGATTGTGTTTAGAATGTGCTAAAAAAATGGGTATTCCTGTTATGGATCATATGATGAAGCAGCTTGGTATGACACCGGAAGACATAGAAAATTTAAATAAGCAGATGACAGATATGCTTAAAGATATGGATCCTGAGGAAATAAATGAACAGATGAAATTGATGTTTCCTGATATGGATATAGATGATTTTAGCGATAATAAGACACTTATGAATTTATTTAATGGTGTGTTTTCATCTAATGAAGATACAAATACTAAAGAAGACAATGATATGAATTTGCAGGAGGAATTATTAAATTTCGAAGAAAAAAAACAAAAACCAAAGATTAATGATTTTAAGGATAAAATTTTAAAGAAAAAGAAGAAATACTTAAATAGATTTGGGATAAACCTAACAGAAAGAGCATACAAAGGAGAAATTGACAGAATTATAGGAAGAAACAGAGAAATAGATAGATTGGTTCAAATATTGAATAGGAGAAATAAAAACAATCCTATATTGATTGGTGAACCTGGTGTTGGTAAAACAGCAATAGCGGAGGGATTAGCTGTTAGAATAGTTGAAAAAAAGGTACCAGTTAAATTGTTCGATACAGAAATATATCTTCTGGACTTGACAGCTATTGTAGCTGGTACTCAGTTTAGAGGACAATTTGAATCAAGGATGAAGTCTATTATAGATGAAGCAAAAGAATTTGGAAATGTTATTCTTGTCATAGATGAAGTTCATAATATAATGGGAGCAGGAGAAGTGCAGGGAGGGGCTATGAATGCTGCAAATATTTTAAAGCCAGCTCTTGCTCGTGGTGAAATACAGATTATAGGAGCAACAACAATAGAAGAATACAGAAAGCATATAGAGAAAGATGCTGCCTTAGAAAGAAGATTTCAACCTATACTAGTTGAAGAACCAACTAAGGAAGAAACTATAGAAATATTAAAGGGAATAAGAAATTATTACGAAGAATATCATAAAGTTAAAATATCGGATGAAGTTATTGAAGCAGCGGTAAATTTATCAGAGAGATATATTACAGACAGGTATTTGCCTGATAAGGCTATAGATGTTATTGATGAAGCTGGTTCAAGAGCAAACTTGAAGAATAAAGGTTTAGTAGAATTAGAAGTTCTTAATGAAGAATTAAAAAATATTCAAAATAAAAGAGAGATGGCTGTTTACAATAATGATTATGAAAAATCTGCTGAGTATAAAATGGAAGAGTGTAGATTATCAGAAAAAATTGAGCAGATAAAAAAAGAAAGTTTGGATGTTGAAATAACTGTTCAAGATGTAGCTTATGTTATAGAAGCATGGACTAAGATTCCAGTTCAAAAAATAACTGAAGAAGAAGCTAAAAAATTACTGAATTTAGAGGAAAGACTTCACAGAAGAATAATAGGGCAGAATGAAGCTATAGAGAGTTTGTCTAGAGCAATAAGGCGTAATCGTTCTGGATTTAGAAAGAAGAAAAAACCATCATCTTTTATTTTTGTAGGTCCAACTGGTGTTGGAAAGACAGAGTTGGTTAAAACACTTGCTACAGAGCTTTTTGGAAGCGAAGAGGCAATGATACGTATTGATATGTCAGAGTATATGGAAAAGCATACTGTTTCCAAATTAATAGGAGCACCTCCAGGTTATGTAGGCTATGATCAGGGAGGGCAGCTTACAGAAATGGTAAGGAGAAAGCCATATTCTGTAATTCTTTTAGATGAAATTGAAAAGGCACATCCTGATGTGTTTAATATGTTGCTTCAAATACTCGAGGATGGAAGATTAACCGATAATCAAGGAAGAACTACTTATTTTGAAAATACTGTTATAATTATGACATCTAATGCAGGAACAAATTTCAAATCAAATGGTATAGGATTTTCAAAAGAAGGATATGAGGCATTAGAAAGCAAAACTAAAGAGGCATTGAGAGAAATTTTCAAACCTGAATTTTTAAATAGAGTAGACGAAACTATAGTATTTGGAAATCTTACAAAAGAAGAATTAAGACAAATAGTTGATTTAATGCTAAAAGAAGTTATTGATGAAGTTAAAGAAAAAGGAATGTCTATTGACATTACAGATAGTGTGAAAGAGTTTATTTTGGAAAAGGGATATGATAAAAAGTATGGAGCACGTCCATTAAGAAGAACTATTCAAAAGTATATTGAAGATGAAATAGCAGAAAAGTATCTTAGAAATGAAATTAGAGAAGGTTCACATATTACAATAACATTGAATAATGACAAAATAGTACTAGAATAGGTTGATTTAATAAAGTTTTTTGTTTCATATAGAATAGATCTATTATATGGCTAACCAAGCAAAAACAACTTGTTTCGAATGATGAAAAGATATATAGAATAGACCTATTATATGGCTAACTAAAAACAGAGGTTCAATTAAATATTGACCTCTGTTTTTATGATTTATAAATTAGTTACTTATTTTCCCTTCTATTACCAACAAAGGCAAGAGCTATCATGTCTGGTCCAACATGAGAAGCAATTGTAGAACCGAGTTCAGATATAACTATTTTTTTAGGAGTAAATTCACTTCTTATCATTTGTTCAAGTTTATATGCATCTTCCAAACAATTACCATGCCCAATAATAACAATGGTGTTTTCAATGTCAACAGCATGTTCCTTAAATTTATCGAAAATAAATCTTAAGGATTTTTTTCTACCTCTTACGTTTGTATATGATCTTAGTTCACCTTTGTCATTAACTATAATTATTGGTTTTACGTTTAACAATGTACCAACTGTTGCAGTAGTCGAAGAAATTCTACCACCTTTTTTTAAGTACATAAGATCCTTTACAGCGAACCAATGATTGGTTTTAAATTTATTTTCTTCGAGCCAGTTTATGACATCATCTTTTGAAATGCCATCTCGTAACATTTCGACTGCATGAATTACCAAAATTCCTTGACCAACTGATGCACTAAAAGTATCTATTACGGTAATATCAGCATCTGGATTTTCTTCTAAGAATGAGTTTCTTGCAAGCACAGCGTTATTATATGTGCCACTTAATCCAGATGTTAATGGTAAGTAAATTAATGAATTTCCTTTATCGTAATGTTTCTTAAATTTTTGCATTATCCTATATGAACTGATTTGGGCTGTAGATGGTATAATCCCATTCCTTAGATATTTATAAAATTCATCATGCGAAAGCGTTTTGCCAAAATCGTCAAAATAATCCTTACCGTTTATATTAAATATCATTTCTATTGTATCTAGTATATCACTATTATCTTCTATAAACTGTAAGGGAAGATCGCAACATGAATCGGTAAGTATGATAGTTTTCATAATTATAAACCCCTTTAACAAATATTATTTATATAATATATAAGTACACAATACACATGGGTATATAGAAAATTATACGTTAATAATGTGTTAAAATAAATACAAAAGCAAAATTTTCATATATTATTAACAAAAAATTTTCAAATGTGACTTTATATATCTATTCTGTATGCTGATAGTGTACGATTTACGTATTTCAAAGTTCTTTCTACGGCGTCTTCTACAGTATAAGCTTTATTTTTATTGAGCATTCTGCACAACATGCCCTGATATATAAGAATATTCATTTCATTGATTTCAGTCAAATCTTCTTCCTTAAAAAAGCCTTCTTTAGCACAAATTTTAAGAACTTGATAATCTCTCAAATAAATATTGTCTTCTAAAAGCATAGGTAAGTATTGTTTTGATTCTTTACCGAGTTCTTCAGGAAAAATGGAATAATACTCTTTTATAGAGTCATTTACTGCAGAACTAGTAAATTCACCAAAAAATATGAGATTATATATTTCAGGCTTTAAATAGGAATGATAAGAAAAACACTTCCATATATTCACATAATTTTCTAATGAATTCTTTGAGTCTTTAGTGTAATCATATAAATCCAAAGCATAATCCTTTAAATATTTCATGGAAGCAAAGAAAATCAAATGATTTAAATTTTTAAAATAGTTGTAAAGAGTAGCGCTGTTGTATCCCGCCATATCGGCAACTTTTCTAATAGTTACAGCATCAATACCTTCTTCTTCTATTATTTTATTTGTGGCTTCTATAAAGTAACCCATTATACGTCTTTTTTGCATAAGCTTTTTGTCCATATTTTCATCACCTTATTAATTTAATTAAAAGTATTATTTTTATTACGATACCAACTAATTATAAATTAGATTATTGAAATATTCAATACAGAGTATTCGATAAATTAATAACAAAATAATCATGATTATTATATAATCAAGTTTACAGAATAATCAGATGTGTGGTATAATTTAGACATGGTAGTTAATAAAATATGCTTGTGTAGTAATAATAAAGGAGATAATGGAAAGGAGTGTAAATGAATAATGAAATTAGAGATAGGTAATTTTCATGTTAAAGACATCGTTTTTGGAGATAAAACTTCATTTATTGATGGTATTTTAACAATCAACAAAAAAGAAGCTTTAGATTTTGTTATGCAGGATGAGCGTATTACAGAAGCGGAGTTATATATTGTTAAACCAGGTGATAAAGTACGTATTTGCCCTGTAAAGGAAGCAATTGAACCAAGGGTTAAACTAAATGGAGATCCTCTATTCCCAGGTTTTACTGGAGAACTGTGCCCAGCAGGAAATGGAAGATGCCATGCATTAAAGGGAACATCATTATTAGTTGTTGGAAAACACTGGGGTGGATTCCAAGATGGATTGATAGATATGAGTGGTGAGGGTGCTAAATATACATACTACTCTCAATTGAAAAATATTGTACTTGTTGCTGATACAAATGAAGATTTTGAAAAGAGAGAACAGCAAAAGAAAAATAGAGCATTGAGAGAGGCAGGACATAAATTAGCTGAATTTATTGCTATGTGTGTTAAGGATTTAGAGCCAGATGAAGTAGAAACATTTGAATTAGAACCTGTAACAAAGAGAAGTGAAGATGTACAGAAGTTACCTAGTGTTGTGCTTGTATTGCAACCTCAATCTCAGATGGAAGAGATGGGATATAATGATGAATTATATGGATGGGATACTAATCATATGGTTCCAACATTTATGCATCCAAATGAAATTTTAGATGGTGCTATAGTATCTGGAAGTTTCATGCCATGTTCATCTAAGTGGTCAACTTATGATTTTCAGAATTTTCCAACAATTAAAAAATTATATTCTGAACATGGTAAGACAATTAATTTTTTAGGAGTTATAATGTCAAATCTGAATGTTGCATTAGAACAGAAAAATAGAGCTGCTCAATTTGTTGCTCAAATTGCAAAATCACTTGGAGCAGATGGTGCTATAGTTGCAGAAGAAGGATATGGTAATCCAGATGCCGATTTTATTGCTTGTTTAGTAGCATTAGAAGATGCAGGTGTTAAGACTGTAGGTTTAACAAATGAATGTACAGGTAGAGATGGTAATTCTCAGCCTTTAGTTTCATTAGATGAAAAAGCAGATGCTATTGTATCATGTGGAAATGTATCAGAACTTATAGAACTTCCACCAATGGAAACTGTTCTAGGAGAATTGCAGGCACTAGCAAGAGATGGTTTATCAGGTGGATGGGCTAATGATGAGATACTTGGACCTTCAGTTAGAGAAGATGGCTCAATAATAATGGAAAACAATGCTATGTTCTGTGGAGATCAAGTTGTTGGTTGGTCAATTAAAACTATGAAAGAGTTTTAATTTAAAGTAACTTAGGGAGGTGTAAATAGATGAAAAAAGCTATAATGTATGTAAATCAGTTTTTTGGACAAATTGGTGGTGAAGATAAAGCAGATTTTGCTCCTGTAGTAAAAGAAGGATTAGTAGGACCTGCTATGCAGCTTAATAAAGAATTAGATGATTGTGAAGTTACTCATACAATTATTTGTGGTGATAACTTTATGGGATCTAAAACGGAAGAAGCTATTGATATTATTATTTCTGAATTAGAAAAGTTAGAATTTGATATATTCTTTGCAGGACCAGCTTTTCAGGCAGGAAGATATGGTGCGGCTTGTGGACATATATGTAAAGCAGTTAAAGAAAAATTTAATGTTCCAGTGATAACTTCTATGCATATTGAAAATCCTGGTGTTGAAATGTTTAAGAAGGATATGTATATATTTAAAGGTGGTCATAGTGCAGCTAAGATGAGATCTGACATAAAAGCTATGGCTAAATTTGGAAATAAATTATTAAAGGGAGAAGAAATTTTAGGAGCAAAAGAAGAAGGATACTATGAAAGAGGAATAAGACATCAAGTTTGGAGAAAAGATGGTGTACAAGCAGCAGATAGAGTAGTTGATATGCTTATAAAGAAACTGTATGATAAACCATTTGAAACAGAATTACCAATTCCTAAATTAGATAGGGTACCTATAGCACCAGCAATTAAAGATTTAAGTAAGGCAAAGATTGCTGTATTAAATACAGGTGGTATAGTACCAATTGATAATCCAGATAGAATACAATCTGCTTCAGCTACAAGATGGGGAAGATATAATATAGAAGGTATAGATGATTTAAAAGGCGGAGTATACAAGACTATACATGCTGGTTTTGATCCTGCAGCTGCAGATGCAGATCCAGATGTTATTGTACCAATAGATGTGCTAAGAGCATATGAAAAGGAAGGTAAAATAGGTAGTCTTCATAATTATTTTTATACAACGGTTGGAACAGGTACAACTCAAGCAGAGGCTGCTAGAATGGCTCAAGAAATAATACCATATCTTAAAGAAGATAATGTTGATGCTGTTATAATGGTTTCTACATGAGGAACTTGTACTCGTTGCGGAGCAACGATGGTAAAAGAAATTGAAAAGGCTGGATTTACAATAGTTCAAATGGCGAACTTGATTCCAGTTGCTAAGACTGTAGGTTCGAATAGAATAGTTCCTACAATATCTATTCCTTATCCATTAGGAGATCCTGCTACAACCAAAGAAGAACAGTGGAAATTGAGATATCATAGAGTAGGTGTAGCTTTAGATGCATTAGCAACAGATATCAAAGAACAAACTGTTTTTAAAGTAAAATTCTAAATTAATTTGTTAACTACTTTAATCATTATAATTTCCCCTATAAATAAGATGACTTCTCAATAATGTGAAGTTGTCTTTTGGGGAGTATTTTTAGAATTGTAATTGTGGGAATCTTTTTGGAAAGGAGAAATTTATGAAAAATAAGAATAATAAAAGCAATGCTGTGTTTTACATATCATTGGTGATATCATTTGCTATAGTTGCATGGGGAGTAATTTCACCTTTGAGTTTAAAAGAATATGGTACGAAATTATTTAATTTTCTAACAAGTACTTTTGGATGGGCTTATTTGCTATCTATGCTTTTCTTTGTTGGTTTTGCACTTATTTTAGCATTTAGTAAGTATGGAAATATAAAGCTTGGTCCAGATGATTCTAAGCCAGATTATAAAACTTCTTCATGGTTTGCTATGTTATTTGGAGCAGGTATGGGAATAGGACTTGTATTTTGGGGTGTTGCGGAACCAATATCACATTTTGTTTCACCACCAGGAATTCAGCCTGGTACGCCAGAAGCGGCAAATTTTGCAATGAAAACAGTATTTATGCATTGGGGATTTCATCCATGGGCAAATTATAGTATATTAGGGCTTGCACTTGCTTATTTTCAATTCAGAAAGAACAAACCAGGTCTTGTAAGTAGCATTTTTATACCATTACTTGGAGAAGAAAGAGTAAATGGACCTATAGGTAAATTAATAGATATTCTTGCAGTTCTTGCAACTGTAGCTGGAGTTGCAACATCTCTAGGAATGGGAACACTTCAAATTAACAGTGGACTTAATTTTCTATTTAAAATACCAGAAACAAAGACTATTCAATTAACTATAATAGGAATTGTAACAGTAATATATATATGGACTGCTGTTAGTGGTGTTGAAAAGGGAATTAAAATCATTTCTGATGTAAATCTTTATGTTGCATTTGGATTACTAATATTGTGTTTTATGATTGGACCTAAAGTAAAAATCATTAATTCTTTCACAAATGGATTAGGGCAGTATTTGAATGGATTTTTCCAAGATAGTTTGCATATAGAAGCATTTGGTGATAATTCGTGGATTAATGGTTGGAGAATATTCTATTGGGCATGGTGGATAGCTTGGGCTCCATTCGTTGGAACATTTATTGCACGTATATCTAGAGGTAGAACTATAAGAGAATTCGTTATGGGAGTAATAGTAGCACCTTCTATAGCATCATTTGTATGGTTTGCAGTGTTTGGTACACTAGGAATTAATCTTTTTGATAAAATTGGCTTAAAGGGATTACAAGCAGCTGCGGCAACATCATCTACGGCATTGTTTGCTGTTTTGCAGTATTATCATTTGGGTTCAATAATTTCTTTTGTTGCAGTATTTTTGTTGTGTACATTCTTTATAACATCAGCAAACTCGGCAACATTTGTATTAGGAATGTTGACGTCAGAGGGTGATTTGAATCCATCAAATTTCAAGAAAATAATTTGGGGATTAGTTCAAGCATTGCTTGCTACTGCACTTTTGATTTCAGGAGGTTTGAAATCGCTTCAAACGGCGTCAGTTGCCGCTGCATTCCCATTTATACTTGTTATGATATTAGGTAGTTTTTCACTTGTTAAAGCATTAAAAAGTGAAAAATTATAAGTGAAATTATACTTGCAATTTTTGAAAACATGTAATTTTACAAATATGACCCTATAAAGTAGAAAATAATATAATCTACCTTGTAGGGTATTTTTACTTTTTTAGATTAGGTATTTCAAAAAAATGGATAGTCAGTATGTTAGTATATTTGACTTGTTATTTTCTTTCAAATGTCTTGTTAGGATAAAATTATTTAAGAAGAGTAATAATATATTTTGTACGATATTGATTTTTTGGGAGAATTAGTCCTTGGAAAGGAATATAATAATGAAGAATATTTTTGTAATAGAAGATTTTTACAAATTCGACAATGAAATTAAAATAAAAAATAATTTTATATAAAATTATGATGAAAAATGTATTAAAAGAGTATATAATTTAATTAACAAAATAATTATATACTGGGGGATATCTTATGACGATTAATAAAAAGCTAGTTGCAATAGTAAGTACAATTTTTTTATCAGTTAGTATAACAGCATGTTCAACACAAAAGGAAGCGCTTCATCAAGATAAAAAAATTTTGTCGCAGGGCGCAACTAAAAATGGTGAAAATAATACTTCAAAAGAAAATGCTGATAATAAAACAGATACTCAGACAGGAAATGATATCAAAAATGATACTGAGTTAGATGATAAAACTAAAACTGAGACTGAAACAAAAACTGAAACAAATACTGAAACAGGAAAACAGTCTCAGACTATTGTATACATAAATGCAAGCAAATTAAGGGTAAGAAAAGAGCCTACTACTACATCAAAAATAATTACCGAATTGCCAAGAGGAACAAAGGTTAAGGTTATAGCTGAAAAGAGCGATGCAAAAAAAACTAAATGGCTTAATATTACTTTAGCAGATAAAGTGAATGACACTAATTCAATAGAAACAGGATGGGTAAGTTCTGAGTATACTGTAGATAATCTGTCAGATTTGACACGTGATGATTTTTCAGATCTCGATTTCACGGCTCAAAACAAGGTTGCTGAATATGAAGATAATCCTAGAGTACAGGTTAAAGGAATATATGTTTCAGCATATTCAGCAGCTTCTCATATTGATGATTTTATAGCTTTAGCAAAGAAGACTGGTATAAATGCATTTGTTATTGATGTTAAGGGTGATATAGGGAATATGCTTTTTCCAACAAAAGCAGCTGAGAAATATAGTCCTCTAGCTAATAAAAGAGCTGTTATTAAAGATATAAATGCTTTTATGAAAAAGCTTAAGGATAACAATATCTATGCTATTGCAAGGATTGTAAGTTTTAAAGATCCTTTATATATAAAGGCACATCCAAATAGGGCAATTGTTTATAGAAAGAATGGTAGACCATTTTGTAATGCTGATGGATTGATGTGGGCAACAGCTTATGATAGACAGTTATGGGAATACAATGTGGCAGTTGCAAAAGAGGCTGCAGAAGTTGGATTTAATGAAATTCAGTTTGATTATGTTAGATTTCCTGCTTCTAATGGTGGTAAGATGGACAAGTTGTTAGATTATAGAAACACAAGAAAAGAATCCAAGGCTAAGGCAATACAGGAATATTTAAAATATGCTTATAGTCAACTTTCAAAGAAACATGTTTATATAGCTGCTGATGTTTATGGTCTGGTTGGTTCTGTAAATGATGATATGGGATTAGGGCAGTATTGGGAAGGAATAAGTAATGTGGTTGATTATATTTGTCCGATGATGTATCCAAGTCATTATGGAAAAGGAAGTTATGGATTGAATATTCCAGATGCTCATCCTTATGAAACTGTTTATCATTGCACAAAGGATTCTGTGAATAAAAATAATTCTATACCAACTCCAGCTATTGTAAGACCATGGATTCAAGACTTTACTGCTAGCTGGGTGAGAGGACACATACATTATGGTGAAAAAGAAGTAAAAGCACAGATAAAAGCACTTAAAGATAATGGCGTGAATGAATTCTTATTGTGGAATGCTTCAAATAAGTATAGTGTTTCTTCTGTGAAATAATAGAGTGATTAATTAAGGGTGGCATAAAATGTGCGACCCTTCTTGTTTAGGCATTAGAAAGAAAGTAATTAGAAAGTATATTAGTATAGTTGAATTGTTATTTTTTTCAAATGCATTACTTAAGATGCAAATAATCTTGTTAATAACTTGACAATAATTAATTTGCATTTTAGAATATAAGTATGATTTGTATGTTTAATTAATTATTGAAAGGTGATTTTATTGATTACAAAAGAATATAAGGATAAATTGAGAAATACTTCGGAAATACTAAAAGCTATAGGTCATCCAACTAGATTGTGTATTGTGTGTAAATTGATGCAAAGAGAGTTGAATGTTTCAGAAATGCAGGAGTGTTTAGTTATGCCACAATCTACTGTATCTCAGCATCTTTCGATTTTGAAATCCAGAGGAATTATAGAGGGTAGAAGAAATGGTTCGGAAGTCATTTATTCACTGGTTAATGAAGAAGTTAAAGATGTAGTAAAGGTTTTCTTTGAAGAGGGTGAAATTCCTAATAGTTAAGTAAGTAATTTTTTTTAAAGAACATATCGTATTATTTGAATATCAAGATAACCGAATGAGTTAAAACAGTACATATATACATAATTTAGTTAAGCTACTTTAGAGAACTACTAAAAATAATTTTATGGAGGGATTCAATATGAAAAAAACAGATGTATTGGTTATAGGTGGAAGTGCTGCTGGTTTTGTTACTGCTGCTACAGCAAAGTCGAATTATCCTGAAAAGGATGTTACAATCATTAGAAAAGAAGAAATTGTAATGATACCATGTGGTATTCCATATGTTTATGGGACATCAGGTTCTACTGACAAAAATGTATTGCCTGATGCAGGTCTAAATAAATTAGGTGTAAATATTGTAATTGATGAAGTTGTTTCAGTAGATAAAGATAGTAAAAAAGTTAAAACAAAAAAGGGAGAAGAATTTGAATATGATAAGCTTGTATTTGCAACGGGTTCAACTCCAGCAGTACCAAAATGGCTTAAAGGTACAGAATTAGAAAATGTATTTACTATACCAAAAAATAAAGTATATCTTGATGAATTAATGGTAAAGCTAAAGGATTGTAAAAAAGTTGTTACAGTTGGTGCTGGATTTATAGGTATCGAGATGTCAGATGAATTAAATAAGATTGGTAAAGAAGTAACAGTTGTTGAAATGCTTCCACATATTTTAGGACTTGCATTTGATGAAGAATTAGCTGTTGAGGCAGAAGAAATACTTACATCTAGAGGAGTAAAATTAGTTACAGGAGTGGGAGTAAAAGAGATTTTAGGAGATGCTAAAGTAAAAGGTGTTATGCTTAACAATGGAGATATTATTGATGCGGATGCAGTTGTTTTATCTATGGGCTATCGTCCAAATGTTAAATTAGCTGAGGATACTGGAGTTGCTATAAATGAAAGAGGATTTATAGTAGCAGATCAATTTAGAAGAACAAATATAGAAGATATTTTTGCAGTAGGAGATTGTTCTGAAAAGAGAGATTTTATTACTGGAAAATTAAGTGGAATAATGTTAGCTTCTACTGCATGTGCTGAAGCTAGAGTTGCAGGAATGAACCTTTATGGATTATCATCGGTTAAGACATTCCCAGGAACTATAGGAATATACTCAACAGCAATTGGTGAAACTGCTTTTGGAGCAGCAGGTTTAACAGAAAAACAAGCAGAAAATAAAGGCTTTGAAGTGGTGACTGGAAGTTTCACAGGAATGGATAGACATCCAGGTAATTTTGAGGATGCTCATAAGCAGATGGTGAAATTAATAGTTTCTAAAGATAGTGGAATAATACTAGGCGGAGAGGTTATAGGAGGAAAAACAGCTGGTGAATTGATTAATGTTATAGGCTTTATAATTCAAAATAGAATGACTATTGCAGATTTATTGGTAGCTCAGATAGGAACTCAACCAATGCTAACGGCATCTCCAGCTGCATATCCATTAATAAAAGCTGCTGAAATGGCTGCTAAAAAACTTAAATAATATTGTATTTAAAATAGAAAACATATAAAAGCTGAAGGCTGTAGTTATAGCCTTCAGCTTTCATAATTTTGCAGAAAAAATTGTTTTGTATTAGAATTTGTATTTTTGTTAATTTGTATGATATTATTGTTATTGTAAGGTATGAACAAAACAAAAAGTTAGAACTAAATGAAGA
Source organism: Clostridium tepidiprofundi DSM 19306 (assembly GCF_001594005.1). Taxonomy (GTDB): domain Bacteria; phylum Bacillota; class Clostridia; order Clostridiales; family Clostridiaceae; genus Clostridium_AC; species Clostridium_AC tepidiprofundi. The sequence continues at coordinate 25,671 of NZ_LTBA01000030.1, forward strand.
AATGGTTAATGATTTAATAAGTATAGTTAGTTGTTTTAGTGCTAGATTGTATGGAGCAAGAGGTGGAAGAAAATCAAAGAAAACTATCAATGAA
>NZ_LTBA01000031.1 GCF_001594005.1 Clostridium tepidiprofundi DSM 19306
CATCTAATGCTACAATATCTTTGTCTATAAACTCACGTATACCATTGACCCAATCTATAAATGCCTTGTGGAACTCCTTAGGGTTTATATTTGAAAATACTCTTCCAAATGTATCATGTGAGGGTATCCCGTTAGGCAATTCTAAAAATGTTTTAAGCCATTCTTTTTTAGCATTTCCGAATTGCTCTATATGCTTCCAGCCCTCGCAACCACATAGTGTTCCTAGTACTGCAATTACCAATATATCTATTAATTTATGATCTATTGCATTACCTTTTCTATAATCTTTTACTTCTTCTAAATTTTCTATTAAACTTTTCATGATAATATTTCTCCTTTTGTCAGATATGTTTTCAATATTATCATAATATTTATTTGTTTGTCATCAAGATATGATTATTTTTTACGTGTTTTTATTTCATTGATATGAATTACTCTTACATAATATCTCTAAAACCCTTGATTGTAAAGGGTTTTAGAGTAACATTTCGTATGCGATTGCCCTTGAGAGAGATAAAGAAACTATTGACAATAATGAAATAATATAATAAAATAAATACAATATACAAAAATATATATATACTAGAATTAATACAAGAAACTGTAAGTGTATTAATGTGTAAGTCGTTCTAAACTTAGACGCAAGGAAATTCGCTGTAGAATTTTCCTTTCGATGTTGACTATGAAGATGGCAATACAATTATGCATGAATGTACGAAGGTGAAGGAACAATACTAAGCAAATACTATATAAGCAAAAGAATATGGGGGGTATTTTTTTGGAAAGGGATAGGATACTTAAAATAGTTAAGGATTTATATGGGATGAAGGAACTGGAGATAGAGAGGGTAATATCAGAATATCCTTTTACATGTAAAGTTAGAAATCAGCTTAAGTACTATTTTTTAAAAAAAAACAGACTAGTAATGTCTAACAGAAGGTCAATACGAAACAGGCATAGTATAATTACTTTTTTGGCAGATCGCGGAGTTAAGACACCAAGGCTATTGCTGATAAAAGATGGTTATCAAAATGTTGGTCAAAATATTCTTCCTGATAAAAAAGGTTTTTTTTATGAATATGAATGTGTTGAAATGTATGATTGGGTAGATATGCAAGATTACACTGATAATGCTTTTGACTCTTGGGTTGAGGAATATTTTCGTTTTGCTGAAAACGCTGCAGAGTATTTTGATATGTATTTTGATAGGAACTCTTTTACAGTTGATAAAATGATGAAAAAGGTTCTTCTTTATTGGGATGAATTAGATTATATTCCATCAGATAAAAGGAAAGACGGATTAATTGACAAAGCCATTAATTTGATTATAGATGAGCAGAAAGCACTTGTAGAATATCTGCAAAAACAAAAAATCACTGTAATTCATGGTGATCTTAATCGTAAGAATATTGGAGTACAGGGTGATAATGTTGTCGCATTGTTAGACTTTGAAAGGTCAGGTGTTGGATATCAAGCAGAAGATATAGCCATGTTTTTATATGAATTTTGTATAAAAGATAAAGAATGGAAAGAATCCCAAAGTTACATAGAACATTTCCAGAAAAGAGTTGAAGTTGAAAATCCCCAGGTATGGAATCTCAGAATGTTGCTGATCCTTGCTGCAAATAGCTTCTTGGGTTATATTGCAAGATCTGCAAAAAACAATAATTTAGAAAGTGATTTTGTTAGAACTGTTTTTCTTCCGGGACTTCAAAAAACGGTGGAAATATTTGGGGAACTGGACAGTCTTAGAAAATGATAAAGATATATGTAGAGTTAGATTGGAGGAAATGATGAAGGTAAAAATTGAATTGGGGTTAGATGTTGAACTTTTGGAATTTAAGAAGTCGATTTGTTTTGCATCTGAAATGATAAAAGGGGTTGAAACAAATGGACATGCTATTGTGGTTGATGTAGCAGAGGAAGGTGATCCTGAAAAGATAAGGGAAGATATTATCAATCTTTTTAAGAAATATGTTTCAACAACCAATAAAGAAAAAGCAGAATTTGCGAATACAGTTGAAAGGGAATATTGTTGTGATCTTTGGGACGATGATAAATTATTCCATGTTTTCGAACCTGGAGTCGTTTCTCTAAACGGTAAGGCACAATTTTTATATGATTTTATGGAAAATGAATTTGTAAAATTGGGAAAAAATATGGGTGCTGTGTGGAAAAGATATCCTGCATTACTTTCTATTAAAGATTATCAGAAAACTGGATATATTAAAAATTCACCTCAGTATTCTATATTTTGCGCCAACGCTCATGAAGACATTAAGGAGTTAGAGAAACTCGATAAAATTGTTGGTACTGAGGAGCTTAGTGACGTATTAGCTACTCCCAAATTTGCACTTTCGCCTTCAGGATGTTTTTACGTTTATATTGAGCATAAGAATAAAATATTGGATGATAATAAAATGTTTACATTCACGGGACATGTTTTCCGTAATGAGGGAAGGTTTAATTATGATGAGATTGGAAGACTTAGGGATTATCATTGTACCGAAATTGTTTTCCTGGGAGAAGAGAAGTTTGTTAAGGAGTCTAGAATGTATGTAATAGAAAGAATCAAAGAGTTACTAATCAGATGGAATCTCAATGGAATTTTGATAAAAGCATCAGATCCTTTTATTATGCCGAGAATGCAAAAATTTAAAAAAATTCAACTAATAGATGATAGCAAATATGAATTGAAATTGAATGTGTCCAAAGATAAAAATATATCAGTTGCATCATTTAATCTGCATGGAACGGCATTTTCTTATCCGTTCAATATTACAATGAAAAAATGTGAAGAAACAGTTACTGGATGCGTAGGATTTGGAATTGAACGTTGGGTAATCGCTTTTTTAAGTCAGTATGGTGAGTGTGTTGAACGATGGCCAGAAGACATACGTTTAGCATATTATCAAAATAAATAAGAAAGGAAGTAGTGATTTAATCACGAAAAAGGGGAAAGATGAGCAAAGTTAGCGAAACAGTATTTAAATGTCATACTAAACTTATGAAGGAAAGAGGAATTGAAAGAGAGTCATGTGCAGAATTGGAGGTGAGAAGAGCAAACGGAATTGATTCGCTTGGTATTGTTAATCTGATACTGGACATAGAAGAAGAATTGAATATTGACATGGACGAGTATCTTCCTAGCATTAGGAAGTGTAAGACCATAGGTGAGATTGTAAATATTATTGAAAATGCTTGTGCTTAAGGAGTTACAAAATGAAGATATCTGAAATAAAAAATTATAGTTATGACAATGAATATGATTCATTTTGTTATCAAAATTGTATTAAATTGATTCTGGCATATTATGGTGTGAAAAAGCCAAATCTATTTATTAATATGACCTTAAGTTTTAAATTAAGGAATGAGAAAAGTAAGATTCACATTTTTGATGATGATGCTCGAAGCGTTTTGCCTCAGTATAAGGAAATGGTACCAAGATATTTTTATGAGGAGGATGTTAAGGCACGAGATAAAGTTTGGAAAATAAATTGTGAATTAATCAGGGAAGGAGAACCTATCATAGTAGGTGTGGATTCCTATTATTTAGAGTATTTACCATATTATAAGAACAGTCATGGAAGGCATACAGTAATAGTAGATGGATTTGACGAAGAAAGCCAAATGGTGGATGTGGTTGATTGGTTTTCACCATGGTTCTTTATTGGGAAGGTTCCATTAAATCAGTTTCTTAATGCTAGGGATTCTGTAAATGAGTATGATGGTGGTATATATAGTGGAAAACCAGTTTATAACAATTGGGCAAAGGTGGAAAAACACAGACTTGATGAGAATAATGCCAAATTGATTTATACACAAGTGAAATTATCATATGACCAATATTTTATCGATCATTGTGAGGAAAATGAGTATAACGGTTTTTTTGCAACAAAACAGTTAAAAAAGATTTTGGAAAATGTGGATACAGAATTTGATGTTGAGCAGAAAATAGAATTTTTGAAAGATCTTCACGACCAGTTGTATAAGTCAAATCGCAGACGGGACTTTTTCGGATTGTTTGTTAAGGAAGCATATGAAGAGACAAAACTTAAAAAATTCCAGTTGCTTGAAGCAAAAACAAAATTATTTTTTGAAAATTGGGAGAAGTTTATTTATAAGATTATAAAATGTTACATGAGATATAAAGAAAATGGCATTATGAAACTAATAGAAGCACTTGATGACATTATCAACTTTGAAATGGAGTATAAAGAAATCTTGGTAAGCGTATTGCAAGAGGATTATTTCAATGGAGGATTCTATGATTGAAAAGGAATTTAAGGTTTTACTGACAGAGGAGCAGTATAAAAAAATCAGAGAGGCAATTCAATGGGAAAAAAGTTTTGTGCAGAAGAACTACTATTATTTAGATAGTGAGGATGAGTTACGCAGCGCTGATATTACCGTTCGGATTAGAGAAAAAAATGGGAAATATATGTTGCAGACGAAAGTTCCAAAATTACAAGAAGGTGCACTAGCGATTAAAGAAGAGAAGGAAAGAGAGATTGACCGAGTATATAAAGAATTAAATTATAAGGAATATGAAAATTTGATTTCTATAAAATCGAAATGTTTAAAAAATGTCGGATCTTTGAATACAGAAAGGAGAATAGTACACATTGGTGAATGCGAAATAGCGTTAGATAAGAATTATTATCTTGGAAAAACAGATTATGAACTTGAAATAGAATATTATAGTGACGAGATTCCACATGAAGTAATACAGATGATGAGCGATTTAGGAGATATCAAATTTGAAAAAAGACTGGTAGGGAAAAATAAAAGATTTCTAAAAGAATTAGATAAAAAAATGCAGAAGGACAGACTTAAAAAAAAGAAAAAAATTAATTGGTTTGTGAATAACGCAGTAAAAAAACCAGTGATTTTTGTGGCATATATTTTCATTGGAATGGCCATATTACTAGCTTTAGCAATAAAGATAAAAGTTCCGGTATATAAGACATATGAGGGAATATGTAAAAGAGAAGCTGGAAATCAAATTGTTGTTGAACTAAAACAGGCATTAGATTCTGAGGACTCAATTTTTGTATATGTAGATCAAGATGAAAATATTTGGCAAATAAATAATTATGAAGTTAATGGTAAAAGCCTAATAATACACGATGATATTGATGAATTAATTGGAAAAGTTGTTTCTGTAGATGTTAAATTAGAGGAGATTATCTTATTGAAAATGGTTATAGTAGGTGGTGGAAATGGGTGATAGACAGTAGAAAGGAAAAACTTGATTTGTTTTCGGGAATCAAGTATATTATGAGTTTCATTGAAGGGTACAGTCTTCAGTTCATTATATTCTTTTTTGGTTGGTTTATTATTGCTATATGTGAAGTAATTGTACCCGTTATTTTTAGTATTATGATCAATCAGATTATATATTATAAAAACCTGGCACTGTTTCTTAAAATAAGTGGACTTTTTATAATATTAATAGGGTTTAATGCTGGAATGTATTATCTAATATACCAGGTATACGCATACCTATCAAACATGTATACCTTTAAAGTTCGACATTGTCTTTTTAAGCAAATGCAAAAACTGGATGCAGAAAAAATGTCCAGTTCTAAATATGGTGATATCGCTGTAATGATTCAATGGCAGGCACAGGTTTGCATGGATTTCATTGTCAGGAATATTATTCATTCTTTTAATCATATTTTTAAAATATTTTTTTGTATAGTGATTATATTCAATATTAGTCCATATCTGGCATTGGCTATGGCAATTCTGGTTCCAATTGTTGTTATGATTAATGTTAAATTTGGACGAAAAGTCCGCAAAGCGAGTGATAAACAACGAAAATATTATGGAGATTATATTGGCTGGATTTTTGAGGCTATGCAGGGATTCAAGGATATCCGCCTTTTGGGTGCAGTACCATTGGTTATGGATAAATTTAAAAAGAATCAGGAAAAAATCATTAGGACAGAAAACCAAAATAAATTCTATATATTATCTGCAAATAACGTTATTCAATTAGCTAATGTTCTATTTAAAGTGGTCATATTTATTGTATTAGCTCTTCTTGTATCCAGAAGTGACGTTAAGATTGGTGCAGTTATCATTACATGTTCTTATTATGAAATTATCCGGAAAAACATGCAAACCCTTAGCGAACGATATATGGATTCACAGAAGCGACTGGCCATTATTCAGAGAATAAATGACTTTATGAAACTACCAACAACTGATAGCTGGACAGGTGAAAAAGAGCTGGATGTGAAATCTGGTGATATTAATTTTCATAATGTGGTTTTCTCTTATGTGAATAATGATAATGTTATAAATGGAGTTAATTTAAAGATAAATCATGGAAAAAAATATGCTCTTGTCGGCAAATCAGGGTGTGGAAAGACTACATTAGCATACTTATTAGCTGGATTTTACGAGTTAAAAGATGGAAAGATAGAAGTGGATGGACAAGATATTTCCGAATGCAGTTTAAAATCTATTCATAAAGAAATTGGTCTGATTCAACAGCAGGTTATGCAGCTTGATAGCAGCATAAGAGAAAATATCATGTTGGGGAATAAAGGCGCATCTGAGGAGGAACTAGTACAGGCATGTAAGTGTGCAGGGATTTATGACTTTATTATGTCCTTGGAAGATGGTTTTGACACCATGATTGGAAGATTTGGAAGAAATCTTTCAGGAGGGCAGCGGCAGAGAATAGCTATAGCAAGAATATATCTTAGAAATCCGAAAATAATTGTTTTTGACGAAGCAACTTCTGCTTTAGACAGTAAAACTGAGGAAAAAATACATGATTCTTGGAAGAGTATATTGAGTAATAGAACTGCAATTATCATAGCACACAGACTAAGTTCAGTTATGCTTTGCGATAAAGTGGCTATGATTGACAATGGTAGTATTAAGAAAATAGGTACTCCAGAAGAATTGTATAAAAATGATAAAAAATTCAGAAAATTATTTGCAATAGATAAGGAGAGTGTAGATGCTTAATAGGATTAAATGCAGGCTTCATATAATAAAAAAGATACTGCCATTTTCAGATGGAGTAAAGTGGCTTTTCTGGGGAAATGCTGTTGCAGGGTTTATAATGATGATGATTTCCCTTTTGAATCCTATTTTTTACAGCATGTTTATTGAAAAAGTTATCCTGGGCGGGAAGATAAAATACATCTATTATGTTACAGGGGGATATCTTGGTGTTTTGGCGGTTACAGTAATATTGAGTTATATACAAAATTATTGCACAAATACTGTTGTAAATACGGTTACCTATAGGATTCGTGAAAAAATATTAAAAGGTTGGCTAAAAAAAGATTTTGTCAGTTATGAAATGCTAAATATTGGAGATAAAAAGATGATCATTGATGAAGATACCACTAATATGGCTGTATTTGCAAATGATCAGTCTAGTACATATCTCACTAATTTTTTGAAAGTGGTAATATTAATTATTTGCATGATACTTATTGAATGGCGTCTTCTGATATTTTCCCTGATTATAATCCCTTTGACCTTTCTAGCTGACTATTATATCAGTGAAAGGGAAGAAGGACCCAAACTTACCTTACGTGAAAATGATCAGAATTGGGGAGCGTGGTTACATTCAACAATTAGTAATTGGAGAGAAATCAGGGCTTTAAATCTTGAAAAGAGTGAGGAAAAGAGATTTATCGGTTTCTCACATAACGATGCAGTGATGTTTTCAAGGTGGAACAATTTTTGGATAACAAGAAGATTAGTAATTCCACAATTTAAAGATGTTTTTTTTATGCAATTTTCACTGTATTTGATTGGCGGAATCATGATCTTGAAAAATCAACTTTCCATAGGAGCCTTATTAATTTTTGTTCAGTATTATTCATATTTGTCAGAGTCAATTACCGCGCTTTCACGAGCTGACGCAGACTTAAAGGTAAGTCAGATATATGCACATAAGGTTTTTGATGAGCTTTTGGAACTTGAGAAGAACGAGGAAAAAAGTGAGAACAAGAAACAGGAAATCAATGGGTATGAAATTGCGATGGAGCATATTGATTTTCAATATCCACATTCTGAGAAAAACATTCTAACAGATTTTTCTTTGCAAATTAAACAAGGAGAACGATTGGCTATTATCGGTGAAAGTGGAAAAGGAAAAACGACAATATTAAAACTTATATGTGGAATGCTAGAACCCACAAGAGGTGTTGTAAAGTTTGCAGGATTAGATTTGAAAGAACTTGATATCTCAAAAGTGCATGAAAAAATGGGATTTGTTATGCAAGAAAATTTGTTATTCAATGCATCAATTAAAGAAAATCTGTTTTATGCGAAGAAAGATGCAACCTTGGAGGAGATGGAAGAAGCATGCAAAAAGGCATATATATATGAATTCATTCGAGGACTTCCGGATAAGTTTGATACCGTGATAGGTGAGAAAGGAATAAAATTGTCCGGAGGGCAGAGGCAGAGGATAGTATTGGCAAGATTATTTTTGAAAAACGTTGACGTATTTATTTTTGATGAGGCAACAAGCGCATTGGATCAGTATAGCGAAAATATTATTCATAGTGCAATAGAAGCCATTGGAAAAGACAAGACAATGATCGTTGTTTCTCACCGGAAATCATCGATTGAACTGTGCGATAGGGTGATCAGTGTCTAAGGGGGACAGAGGCATGATGCTAGATGTGCTTTGGATTCCTGAAGAATACAGTATAGAAGAGCAGAAAGAGAAAGAACTCAGAAATAAGACATTGGACACAGTAAAGGATTATATTCGAAGCAAATATAATGTTTTAGATGTAGGAATTTTTATATCACCAACTGGAAAGCCTTTTCTCACAGGAATTGATGATCTTTATTTCAGCATTTCGCACGCAAAAAAAGCAACTGCTATAGTTATAGCGAATAGGTCAATAGGGATAGATCTGGAAAAAATTCATGTTTCATATGCGAAAATAATAAATAGTTTTTTTGGTCCTAAAGAAAAGAAATTTATTTTAGAAAAAGGATTGGAATTGAATGCTATGAATCAGGCATTCTATCAAATTTGGACAAGAAAAGAAGCATTTTGTAAATGTATTGGAGAGGGCATTACAAGGAAGAATCTTAGTGTGGATACATTAGATCTTTGTGGTTATTCTATTGAAAGTTTTGCAATTAACGATTATGTATTGACGATATGTACTAAGGGCGAAAATATCAATATTTGTCCTCAAATACAGGAAAAGGTTAGGTTAAGACCTTTAAGAATACGGAATTAAAAATAAAATGAAGAAAGGAAAAATATGAATTGAGTATCTGAATTCATATAGTGAGAAGATGAAAAGCATTATTGAATTATGGGATCGGCAGGTCTCCATGAGAAAGGACGAAGTGGCTTTATATTATAAGGGTAAGGAGTACACCTATGGTAAGGTTGACCGCATGGCAAATGCAGTTGCTGAAAAGGTGGAGAACATGACGAAAAGCAGCCTTGTTGGAGTAATGATGAGTGGGTCTGCAGAGTACGTTATTAGTGTATTGGGAATTTTAAAATCTGGAAGAGGATTTGTGCCTATGGATAAAAACTATCCTTCTGCAAGAAAAAATTATATTATCCATGATTGCCATCTTGATACGTTAATAATATCTGATATGGAAGAAAAAATATCTGAAGATGATATCAGACATATAATTGTTGAAGATATAGAAAAGGAAAATAATATTAGTCTTGAGGTTAAAACGGAAATAGCATACGTGCTGTATACGTCAGGAACAACAGGAATGCCAAAAGGTATTATGGTGGGCCATGAGAGTATAGAAAATCTTATTACCTGGTTTCAGGAAACATATGAGATTGAAAAAAATAAAAATGTAATACAGATGGCAAATATATTTTTTGATGTTTCCATTGAAGAGATATTTGGATGCCTTCTAAATGGAGGGAAATTGTATATTCCAGAAGAAAATATAAAAAGTCATAAGGGAAGAATCCGTGAGTTTATAAAGGAAAATCACATTAATATAGTTCAGGTAGTTCCTGTTTTGCTTGAAGAAATTTTTGCTCATGATGAGAGAATAGATTCGATTAGGGTACTGATTTGTGGCGGAGAAGTGTTAAGTAATGAACTTAAGGATATAATCCTTACAAAGGGATACAGACTTTATAATCATTATGGTCCAACAGAAACTACTGTTGACTCTACTAGAAGCATTTGTACAAAGGACAAAAAAGTTACACTGGGAAAACCCATTAAAAATAGCAATTGCTTTATACTGACTCAAGATGGTGAATTAGTGACGAAAAATGCAAGTGGGGAACTTTGTGTATCAGGAAAAAATTTGGCATTAGGATATCTTAATAATGAAAAACTTACATCTGAAAAATTTATGGTAATCAATGGTGAGAGATTATATAAGACTGGTGACAAAGCATTTATAAACTCAGAGGGTGAGATAGAATATCTTGGAAGAATGGATAATCAGGTAAAGCTGCGAGGTAGAAGAATAGAACTTGACGAGATAGATAATTGTTTTTCAAAACTGGATGGCATTAGCTTATGTAATTCAGTCCTGATTGAGAACGAGACAGGTGGAAAGATAGTAACATTCTATGTGGCAAATACAGAATATAATTATGGCGAAGTTGTTTCCGTGATTAAGAATTATCTTCCAGAATATATGGTACCAGCAGAGATACATAAGTTGGATCATTTTGAACAGGATTCAAATGGCAAAATATCTAAGAGCGGATTAAAAAATTTGTATAAAAAACTGGAAGAAGAAAATAAAAGTGATGAACAAAATAGAGATTATAAAAATGAAATCGAAGAAGATGAAGTTTTAAAAATAGTTGCTAAGAATGTAGCAGAAGTGTTGGAAAAAGAAATGTATAAATTAAATCCTAATATTACTCTGGATGAGCTTGGAATGGATTCAATCAAATTTGTACAAACAGTAGTTAAGTTAGAGGATGCTTTTGATGTGGAATTTGAGGATGACAGATTAGTATTGACTAAATTTAAATCGCTAAAGGAGCTTGCAGAATATGTAGAAAATATATCATAACAATAATAAGTTAGGTAGGTGAAAAGATGCAGATAAAATTAGATTTGGAAGTTAAAATTAAAAATTATATGGATTGTTTAGATGCACTTTTGTATTCAGTTGCAGAATGGCTTGGAGAAGATAGTAGAATGCAGTATATCGAAGCTTGGAGCTTTAGATATGACAATGATAAGAATTTGAAATTGGTGTCAGATAAAATTGGTTCTGGACGAGGAAGGCAATTTAAACATTTAGAAAAATATCATGGAATTAAGATTGAGCAATATGAACATGAAAAACTAGATTTTAGAAAGAACTTGAGTGAGGAACTTAGTGAACAGAAAATGCCAATTCTTATGCGAATTGATTGTTATTGGGCAAGCTGGATGGAGGATTTATATAAGAAGAAACATCTTATAACACATTATATTCTAGTCTCAGGTTATGATGAAGAAAATGATAAGGTATTCATTGCAGATAATCAGGATGCAAAATATGGGTTATGGTGTCCATGCGAAGAAATAAAGAATGCACTTGAATGTGGTTATCATATTAGACATACAAAAGAGTATGAACCCATTGAACCGAAAGAGGCAATGAAGTTCATGCTTGGAAGATTGAAGCCTGTTGAGTATCTTGAAATTAATCGCCAGAGTGTTGATGAAAAGATGGAAAATTTTCTTATTGACATGCAGAATAGCTTTGATCTGTCAGTAGAAATGGATCCATATCTTGATAATCTTGTAGAGTCCAAATTGGTAAATGCTATTAATGACATTGCACAGGGGCGTATTAAAGCAGCACTTTCTTTAGAATGTATCAAAGAACAGTGTGGATTAGAAGAACTTCAAGGAGTGATAAACCGCTTATTGGACCTGCGCACAAGCTGGAAGCAGATTTTTGGAATTTTTATTAAATGTTGCTATATGAGAAATGATGAAAAAATCAGAAAGAATATAGTGAAGAAAATTTATGAAATAAAAGATAAAGAGTGTGAAGCTATAGACTTTTTGGAGCGATGTTATAACGGCACTGCAAAAGGAGCAGTTGAGAGTGTTTTACAGAAAGAATTAGGTGAAAAGTATGACTGTAATGAGAAAATAGATTTTAAAATAATTAATATAGACAAATATTTTAATAACACGGGGTGTTTCTGTAAGGTAACCAGTAAAGAAATTGCTGAAATGTCAAATCATAACAGATATCTGCTTAGCAAAGGCTACGAAGGCCGTGAATTTAAAAACAGTTGTATACCTGAGGCCGTCAATGACAACATTATTTGTGAAGGACAGTTGATTAATATTAAGACTGAAATTTGTCAAAATTCTCACTTGATGCTGCTGATGTGTTCTGAATTCACTAATTGCGAAGTGGAAATAAAACTGATATTTGAAGATGGAGATAGTGAAAAAATTCGGATTGGTGTTACAAGTTGGCTATATCCTGAACCTGAATATAATGATTTTATAGCCATAAATGGAACACCGGTACAGATAGAAACTGGTGAAAAACCAAATGCATATTGTTACAAGTTTCCGGGACATATATACGGCAGTATGTACAAAATTGATAAAACAAATGCAAAGTTGACTGGAATCCTGCTGCCTGACAGTTTAAATGTGCATATTTTCGGAATCACTATAGCGGATAAAAAATAAAGGAGACGATAAAGTTGAAGAAAATTGTTTCAATATCTGATATATATCTTATATCGGATAGAAAGGATGTATTGAAGATTATCCGTGAACAGGGATTTGATGGGGTTTTCATATATGCCTCAGATGTAAAAGGAGAAAGCAGCATACAGGAAATCTATGCAAATAATTTGGAAATAGAAATGGTACATCTGTCAAATGGTAAAGAAATAAATGAAATATGGAAAAATGGGTGCGAGGGAGATGAGGTGGTTCAAAAGATTATTGGAGAAATAAAAAAAATGAATGAATTAGGATTAAAAAAGGGTGTATTACATACGACAAGCTCTTTTTTTCCGCCAGATGTAAGTAAAATTGCAGTAGATAGAATGAAAAGGATTGTTAATGTTTGTGAGAGTATGGAGTTTAAACTGGCAATTGAAAATCTGAAAAGTCAGAGACATATTGATTATCTCTTGCAACAGATAGAGTCAGATATGTTTGGTTTTTGCTTTGATTCGGGACATGCAAATGCCTTTACAAAGAACTTGGAGTTATTTCCATGGGAGTTATATGGTGATAGAATTATGAGCTTACATTTACATGATAATAATGGAGAAAAAGACCAGCATCTGATCCCGGGAAAAGGAAATATCCACTGGAGTTGGCTAATCCATAAGTTATTTTCTTTAAAAGCTGATTTAAATTTAACATTGGAAGTTGAATATAAAGGAAAAGAATATGCTTATGGAAAAGTCTCTGATTCCGATTTTTATGCGATGGCATATCAGTCTTTGTTGACCTTAGAGAAATTCATTACAATCACTTAGAAAGACCAATTATTATAGTTGTAGCAATTCTAAAAAGAAAGGAGATGTGGTATATTTGCTTCTAAATATATCATACAAGGAAATATGCAGTTAACAAACTTTTTTATTGCTAAATATTCTAATATTTTAAATAAATACAGATTTATAGTGGTACAGCATTTAATGAATGATACCTTGGAGTTTATCAGCTATTTAAGAAAATATGACGTAAAAATAGATGCGTTAATTGTAAAGCCGTATTCGCTGGATAATGATTGTGCAAAGATAGTGGAAGAAATGCAGCTTCCCCTTTATCGCTTGGTAAATTCACCAGAGCGAGATGGGAGAATGTGTGAAGCTATTTTGCAAGAAGCATCAATGAGAAGTGCTCAAGATGGTAAACATATCATCATTCTTGATTTGGGTGGGGAATATGCAGAAATATTAAGTAAAGGATATGAATATGTAGATGTAGTAGTTGAGGATACAGCAATTGGTCATCGCATATACGAAAGATATACATATAGTGAAAATATTATTTATTCTGTGGCAAGAAGCAGAATGAAAGGAATTGAAGCAAGGTTTGTGGGATCTACTGTAGCGTATTCTGCAGAACAGATCTTTCGTTCCATAGGAAAAACACTATATGCTAAAAGAGTTTTAGTGATAGGATATGGATTGATAGGACGGAATGCAGCCATTACGTTACAAAAGATGGGATGTAAAGTAGAAGTAAAAGACAGTAAGCAGGTAAATGAACTTGAGGCTTATTTTGATGGACTTGAGGTTTGCGATAAGACAGCTAAGTATCCTGATATTATATTTGGTATTACAGGATATAAAACTGTAGAATTCGAAGATGTTAGCAAATTTAGTGATGTTACATATCTGATTAGTGGTAGTTCTAAACAGGTTGAGTTTGATATCAAAGGATTAAAAGAAAAAGCAGATAAAGAAAACAGAATTAATGATAATATTACATGCTATGAAATAAAAGGAAAAAAATTCTTCTTATTCTATGACGGTTTCCCAGTAAACTTTTTATTTAAAAGCATACCAGATTGCATTATTGATTTTATGTTTGCAGAAATGATAGTTGCTATTGGACAAGCTATGGATAATGAAATTATAAAGTGTAATGGGGTAAATTATGTAGATGAGGATGGAATAAATGAAATATCGAATACTTTCTTGAGAAAGGGGTTATGGGGGGAGAAATATGGGAAAAAAGATTTTTAAACTAGGTTTTTGCAGTTTTGATAATAAGGACCAAATAGGCACAAAGGCATATAATATTTCAAAAATGTTGGAAAACCACGTCAATGTGCCAGAGGGTATTGTGGTAAATAAAGAGCAGTTTCAACAACAGCTACTTGAGTGCCTTGGAGAAAAAGGGGTAAGAAAACTTGAGGCTTGTTTGTTGAATAGACTTGACCTTGCATTCTATTTTGGTGAGATTAAAAAATCTATTTTGAACTCACATCTAAATTCTGAACTTTTAAAAGAAATTAAAGAAGAATTATCACAAGAAAAGTACAGAGAAAAAAGTTTTGCTGTCCGTTCTTCAGCTTTGTGTGAGGATAATGAAGCTGAGAGTATGGCGGGTATATTTGAGTCTTTTATGCCAATTGACCTAGATAATCTGGAAATGAGTATCTTGAAATGTTGGGCGTCTGCTTTTTCAGAAAAAACACTTTTGGGAGCAAGAAATAATAAATTGAGGCTAAAGGAGCTTTCTATGGGTGTAATCATTCAAGAATATGTTCATGCGGATTATTCTGGGATTGCTTTTTCAAATAACCCAGTTTTAGGTGATAAGAGTGTATTAATTGAGGTTGTAAATGGCTCTGGACACAATATTGCTACTAAGGGTCAGATAATAGAACGTCTGGAACTTAGAGATGAAAAAAACATAAAGTCTGGATATCTGTGTGAAGAAGTTGTTCAAGAAATTTATAATTTTGCGAAACATCAGGAAAAAATTTGCGGAGCACCTCAAGATATAGAATGGTGTGTGAAAGATAATAAAATATATTTCGTGCAAACAAGAAATATTACTTCAGGCTTAAATAAGAAAGCTCATGAAAAGCTTATATTTTGTGATGTAAGAAGTATTCCTGAAGAGTTTGAATTTGGAGACGCACTTATCTTTCATGAAAAATATTTAAGGAAAAAGAAAATCCTGAAGGATTTTTGTGCTGAAAATCAGATTGATACTACACATTGGTCCTGGTTGAGATTTAATGGTGAAAGTATTGAAGCCTATGATTTTGAAAAGTTTAACAATTATTTTAGGACACCATATGTAATGATTGATGTTAACAGAAATATGCAGGGTGTGAACATTCCAACAGAGCAATTGAAAAACTGGTTATTAGAACATGCTTTTAATGAATATAAAAGTGTTATGATCAGGGAATCTGTTCCTACTGATATGGCAGTAATCTCTTCGATTATTGGCGACAACAGGATGCTGATTGAATTTACCTTAGGTGCAATGAAAGGAATCATGTCAGGTGCAGTAAATACTTCGAAGTATGTAGTAGATTTTGAAGGAAATATTATAGAGGAGTATTTGGAATATCAAGAAAAGTTATATTCCATTAATAAAAAACTTTTTACTATTGACCTAATTGAAAATAATAAGGAAGGAGTTACAAGACTATCGAAAAACTATCTGCCTCAAATTGTGAAAGCAACTTTGAAATTGTGGGAGAAGTATCCTACTGTGTGTGTGGAGTGGTGGATTTGGAATGGTTCCTGTTTTCTTGTAGATATGTCGAAAGCAAATTTTGTTAAAGGTGAATACAATAATATTCAAGTGGCATCACCTGTTAGACATGGAAGTATAGAAGGACATGCTGTTCTTGCCAGCAGTCTGCCTTTGGAGAATATTGAATATCTGTCTCATGGATTTTCGGTTAGTGTGTCAGAAGTAGAGGATGATTTTAATCAGGTTAAAGAAATCGACGAAACAATGAACATGCTAAATGAGTTAAAGGAAAAGTATGGTAATTTAATTTTGGTGGCGGATAGGCCATATCTTGTTTACTCATCATTTTTTCATAAGCTTAGTGGATTTGTTTTTAAAAATGGATCCATATTGTGCCACTTAAGCATATTGTGTAGGGAAAAAGGATGTCCTGCTATTATTGGATTGGATGAAACTTATAATATGATAAAAACTGGCGATAAGCTAATATTGAGCAATACACAAATTAATATTATACGAGGAGAAAAGATATGAAGTTAGAAAATGAGGTTATTTTATTATCAGTTTTAGCAAAGAGAACAGAGAAAGAAGAAGAACGATTATCTAAGATTATAAAAAACGAAGAATTAGATTGGGGTTATATAGCAGGTGAATTAATACATCACCGTTTAACTGGATATTTCTATTTTTACCTAGGAGATGAATTAATGAATTTCATTTTGCTAGAGTTTAAGAAAACAATAACGCTTTTAGTGAATGCCCAGGAAACTGTAGCTAAATCATGCTATAAAGAGATGCAACCAATTTTACAGGATTTTGAAAATACTGGCATTCGATATACAGCGTTAAAGGGTTTGGTGTATGGGATAAGTTTATATCCATATGGAGCTCGTCGATCTAATGATTGCGACTTGCTTGTACTGGAAGATGATATTTCGAAAGTAGACCAAGTATTAAGGAAGCATGGATATATTCAGAGTAGTAATTTTGGAAAATCAGAAGCTACAAAGAAAGAAAAACTGATTCAGCGAATGAATTATCATGATCTGATTCCTTATTATAAAAAAGTGAATCTTGTGCTTCAGGATAGTCTTAATATAGATGTGAATTTTCATTTTGATAGTAAGGATAATGACATTACAAAAGCCATATTGGAATTGGGTACAGAGATTAAAGAAAGAGACGGTATAGCTGTTAGAACTTTGAATGAGCAGACTCATTTTCTTCATTTGTGTGTTCATTTTTATAGGGAAGCATCAAATTCATTATGGACATCCATTCGACGTGATGTTCTGTTGTACAAATTAGTTGATATAGTGAATACATTCCGTACTATGACCAAAGGTAGTCTACTGAAATGTATTGAGATTGGGAAAAAATACAATATCGAAAAGGCAGTGTACTTTACATTGTATTACATGAAAGTATTTTACAAAGATAATACTTGTTCTGAATTGTTAAATCAATTTTCTTTTGATGAAACAGCATTTTTAAATGAAATTGAAGTGGTAGGGCAAGATAAAAAAGTGATTCGTGAGGAAAGTTTTTATGAAAGAACATTTAATTTAAAGTTCTGTCATGATTTCAGGACCAAAAGGGGATAGGTGTATGGAGAGAGAATATAAGATTTTTGGGTGTCATGAAGACATTATTTCAGCCGATGAAATAGGGAATAAAGGATATTACTTATCAAAGATTATGGGTAAATGCAGAGTTCCAGAGTTTATTGTTCTGGGAGCAGATATTTTTATCCAATTGTTGAGATTGAAAGAAAATTATGAATTGCAGAAGAAGATAACAGTAGCTTTTATAAATAAGCTTGGAATACTCAAAGAGCTTCCCATAATTCAGGAACAGGTTATGAACATGTACATACCTGAAAATCTAAAAAAGCAGATTCTTCAGTGTATTTCTCAAAATGGAGTCCATGAACCTTTTGCAGTCAGGTCATCTACTTTAAAAGAAGATGGTGAAAATGCTAGCAGTGCAGGTATTTTTGAATCATATACAAATGTAGGAATTGAAGATTTATGGGAGAAGATAAAGAAATGTTGGGCATCTATGTTTAGTTTAAAGGCTGTCTGCTATGAATCCATGAATCAGCCAATTGAACGAGATGACTGTAAAATGGGTGTAATTATTCAGAGCTACAAAGTTGGTATAAAATCAGGCGTTATATTCAGTTTAAACCCTGTTTGCCCAGAAAATGGAATGCTTCTTGAAATGGTAGATGGAAATGGTGAAAAGCTGATGTCTGGTGATTGTGGAGCCACTGAAATGAGTTTAGGCTTTTACAATGAATCCATAAATAAGTGTAGTAAGAAACAAAGTGAAGTCTGGATTGAGGAACTTATGCAAATTAGCGATTCATTAAGGAAGGAATTCCAGTTTGAAACAGATATTGAGTGGCTTATAACAGAAGAGAGAGTTTTAAATATACTGCAATGCAGGGCCATAACTTCTGTGGAAAAAACAAAGAAAACAGAGTGGATTTATGAATTGAATGAAATTGACAAGATAAATATGCGGGAAGCTGGAGCACAGGTCAAATTTATAGAGAAATGTAAAAGAAAAAGACTTTCATTATATGTTGCATGCAAAGAAGCTGGCGTACCCAATTTAAAATGGTTCTTCATACGCTATTCTGATCAGACAGATGTAATGGAACTCCAGAACAAAATATGTAAAGAGTGTGGTAATGGATATTTTGCAATCCGCGTTAATGACATGCTAACTGATTTTCAGTGTAAAGGTGATCAATTGGCAAAGATGTTGTTAGACATCCTATATATTACAGAAATGGACTGTCTTACAGTATCATTAAATTATATTCCAGAAAATCAATTTTCGGTAATTAGTTCTTTGGATTCAGTAACACAAACAGTAAGAATAGAATGCGTTCCTGGGATTATGAAAGGACTAAAAACAGGAATTCTAGTACCGAGCACATATATTACAAATGAAGAAGATGAGATTTTGAGTGAAAACAGAGAATATTATAAAGAATGTTATGCTTTGGATTTTGATATGGATGTATTTTATTTAAAGAAATATGAGCAGAGGATTCCGGATTTGTCAGATGCAGTGAGACTCATTTCAAAATATACAAGGAAATTATCAGAACATTTTATTAATGGTGACATTGAATGGTGGATATGCAATGACAAAGTTTATGCCTCGGATTATTCACTTGAATTGAATAATGATAACAAAGCAGACGAAAACGTGATAAATGGAATCGATACTTGGATCAGTTTTGGAAAAGTAGAGGGAAACATAATGTTGATTTCATATGAAGAGATGCAGAAGTTGGATAAGGTATCACATTCTAAAGCCATAAATGCAGATTTATGTGAAGAAAATATACACCGAATTGAAGTTATTGACTATTTGTTAGAAAAGGCACGCAAACGGAAAATGGATTTTGGAAAACTTGTTATTGGTGCAAAAAGACCATGCCTTGGACTATGTCCTCTAATTGAATATGCCGATTCATTTGTTTTCGAAGAGGCTAGCAAGCTTTGTCATTTAAGTATCATACTTAGAGAAAGAAAGATTCCTGCAATGAAAATTGGACAAGATTTTAAGAAACTTGAAGATAAAAAATTTTATGAGATATAAATGATATATCTGAAGTTTGCATAGGTTGACTATTTGGGTAAAAAGGAGGTAAAAAATGGACTTTAAACAACAGATTGAAAATTATAGGCCATGTTGTGCACAGGAAGAGAAAGATAAGGAGGTAATGCTGCAATTTATTAAAACTTTTAAAGATGTGCTAAGCCGTGAAAATGAATTAGGGCATTTTACATGTTCTGCATGGGTTGTAAATAAGGAACGAACAAAAGCATTAATGGTTTTTCATAATATTTACAATGCTTGGACGTGGACAGGCGGTCATGCTGATGGTGATGATAATTTTAAAGAAGTTGCAATTCGTGAAGTTAAAGAAGAAACTGGTTTAAAAAGTGTCGTTCCAATAAGTCATGAGATTTTTACACTTGAAACAATAGCAGTAAGAGGACATTTTAAAAGTGGTAAATATGTTTCATCCCATGTTCATATGAACGTAACTTATCTACTGGAAGCTGATGAAGATGAAGAATTATGCATAAAACCTGATGAAAATAAGGGCGTTATGTGGATATATATGAACAATGTTGATAAGGTGTCAAATGAAAAATATATGATAAAAATATATGACAAGATTATGCGAAAAATGAAATCTTTAGACAATACTTAAAAATATTTTTGGAGGTATTATATGGGTGAGGAGTTAATTATTATTTCAGGACCCTCTGGAGGTGGGAAAACTGCAATTGTTGAAGAATTGGTCAGAAAAAATAGTGGTGTATTTGAGCGAGTAGTTACCACTACTACGAGAAAAAGAAGAAAAAATGAAGATGAATATATTTATTTGTCTAAAGAGGAATTTGAAAGGTTGATTGAAGAAGACGCATTCTTGGAACATAATAAATTTATGGATAATATGTATGGCGTATTAAAGGAAAGCATTGAAACAATTATGGAAAAAAATAAGGTACCTATTCTCATTGTAGATGTTAACGGATACCAGAAAGTCATAAAACATTATGAAAGTAAAGCTATTTTTCTGATTCCGGGCACTGCTAGACAGCAGTACAATCAAATTAAGCAGAGAAACAAGAATTGCAATGATGATGAAATTATTAATAGAATGAATATTAGTCTACATGAACTAAAATATATAAATCTATATGATTATATTGTAGAGAATCAGGTACTGGAAGAAGCGTATAAAGAGGTTGAACAGATTATATATAAAGGGACAAGAGAAAAAGACATATATTGTGAAAATGAGTTGCTAATTGAAAAATATAAGAACTCACTTGAAAAGTTTTTAATGGAATGCTGTTTAGCATAAAAATATAGGTGGTTGACGGAATAGCGAACAAAAGTTTGGATTAAGTATGCATATTTTACATAAACGCTATATAATTCAATACAATTTGATGGGTAATTATTTAAGTAATGGATTATAACTTCTGCACATGAAATTTATTTAAATCTAAACAGATATACTTGTACAGTGATCGTTAAGTAAAATAAAATTATTATGTGGGACTAATATACCTTATGAACATAGTAGAAATTATCTACAAGGTAAATAGTAAATGGTTTTCACTTAGCATACATATGAGGACTGGTTGCTGCTATACACTTTATGTAAAGAATTTATAAATATAATTTTAAACATTTGAAGTATCTCAATAAAGAATAGAGATACCTCAAATGTTATTTTTTTTATGGAACTTCACTTTATTATTATAAATCTCACTAAATAATATACATCAATATAGTTCAACATAATCTTAATAGTTATTGCATATAAACAATTTAAATAAAAATTAAGAACAAATCAAATCACCAATTAAAATTACTATTTTAATGATAATATCCAAGGACGTGGTATTTTGGGAAAAGTAATATCAAGTATAGCAGACAGCTATGGGTTACATAGTCTTCACAGAGAATATAGTAAAAAGGATCACTTTAAGTATGTGGAAGAGGAAGTTTCTGAACTTAATAGTGACTTTTTAAAATTTTATAATAAGCCAGCTCTACCGAAAATATATTACGAAAAAGATAAGCTTGAAAATAGTTATCTTCAATTCGTAATATGCAATATAAATATTTAATAGCATATATTTTTTATTAATATTCACTATAAAAATCTCTGGATACTGTATTTTTTCGTTGTAATATATATGATAAAAATTTAAATTACGAATTGAAGAATAGTTATGAGAAGGGTAGATTAAAATTTTTAAGTGAAATTGATAACGGAATCAGCAATAAGGATACTGTATTTCACTATATTAAGAATACAGCTGCAGAGAATAATATAAATATTATTTTGGTACATGGGTGGAGGGTAAAGGTTTTAAATAGATTAGAGAAAGTGTTTTTAGATAGTTTTCTTGAAAAAAACTATAATGTTTACAGATATGTCTTACATTTTCACATGGAAAGAACTCCAAAGGAATCTCTTTATAGTGGGGAATATTTTGTAAGTGCGGATGTAAGCAGAACGCTTAAATCTGTGCAGCAGTCTGTCAGTGATATTAGAGCTTTAATTGGTCATATTAAAGCTGTAGAAAAAGGAAAAGTAATAATTATTGGTTTGAGCTTAGGCACATTAAAAAAATAAATAAGTCAGTTTACAATAACAGGAATTACCAATTGTGAACTACTCAAAATGTATACCTAAATAATCTAACAACGGCAGTGTAATTTAGTGCGTTTTTCTATTTTTGAGGCAAAAAGTATAGACTTCCCCCTTACCCCAAACTGAAATTTATATTTTTATTACCATATTTAACACCTCATTGCATTTTATTGGTTCAATTATAACAAACCATTTTCCAATTTCTTTTGCTCGATAGAGCGCTGTTTCGTAGATATTCATTATATCTTTTCCAACTGTAACTCCAGTATCATATGAATTCTCCGCAACTCTAACCGAAGGTTGATTGCCTTTTCACGTCATATTTTGAGTGAATTTATAGATAACATCTAAACTATCAAGTATAGATCCATTCCAATGCTTTTCTAGAGATCCCCATACTCTTTCAATAGGATTGGTACGCTAGTACAATAGTGATATCATATTTAACTGCAAATTCCATAATTCTTTTTATAAACTGAGTTCTTCTACTATTATTTTGTGGCCCATTATCAGAATGTATTACAAGAGTATTCTTCATATTTAAGTAGTTATTTATCCAATAATTTTCGATTGTATCAACTATAAAATCTGCTGTTACCTTTGATTGAGTCAATGTTATATCTACATTATTATTGTTTAAATCCAAGATTCCAAAAGGCGCTACGTAGTTAGAGGAAAAATCATGGTCAACTGTTTTTACTTTGTTTCTACTCTTTCCACCCCTTGAAAAATCTCCGATTTTAACTCTATCTTTAGAATCAATAGAAATTATGACAGTGTTTTCTTTTCCACCGTAGTTCTTACGAACTTCTTTTATATTTTCAAATATCTTATCTGTTTTAGGTATCTTTTTTATAGGTTTAACTTTCTGAACCTTTTTAAGGGTGTATCCTAGTTGATTTACTTTGTTATTTAGCATCTGATTACTAGGAAGTTCTTCATCAGTATATCGGTTTTGGAGTATAAGCTGTTTCCTAATTTCCTTTACGGTTAATCGTGTGAACAGTCTAGTTGTTTTAAAATTAGGATCAGTTTGACTTTGTGAATCAACAGTGTCTTTTATATCATCCATTAATTTGGGCATCTTTCCTTCTATTTTTTTACGACCTTTTGCATTATGTGCATCAACAATTTTGAATCCACTTTCAAGCTCATATGTACCTTTTCGTATAGTATCTCTACTTACTTTAAATTGAGATGCTACAATAGATTGCCCACCTTTCCCTATTTCTTTTGCTGTTTGTGCTAAAGCTTTTCTTTTATCTGAACCTTTTAGTTTATTTATTGATTCTACTAAGATATATTTGCATTTCCCAAATAACTCATTTATCATATAACCATATCCTTTTCTTTTGTTTTATATGTTTTTGTTGTTATTAACATTAAAACATATTTGAAAAGGATTTTTCTATATTTATTTATAAAATTGCAGGATAACCTTATAAAAAATAATATTTGCCATAAATTAAAATTATAGTACAAAGCTTGTTTAGCAAGTAGAAAATCGTGTAATATAAAAATAAAAAAGGAGATTTATTTTCATGGCACGAAAATCAAAGAAATACAAGAATTACAAATAATGTTTAATGAAAATGATATAGATTTTTCATTAGTGAAGGATATTGTAGTAATAAAAGATTTAATAGCAAGAGTAGAAAAGATTCCTGATTTTAGAGATCCTTCATATGT
>NZ_LTBA01000032.1 GCF_001594005.1 Clostridium tepidiprofundi DSM 19306
ATCTTTTGATGAACATTTTTTTAGTACCAAATGTAACAGGGGGAATAGTTTTATTATCAATATGTTTTTGAAAATAGGCTAATCTTCTTTTTCTTTTATCGAGCTTACTTTTTAAAGCATTCCTTTTCTTTTGAGATAATTTATCATTTTTTAACTGTTTTTCAACAGCCTTAACTTTCTTTTTATAATTATCTCTATTTTCTTTGAGCAATTCTCTTTGAGAAACTATTGTCTGTCTTGCACTTTCAACGGCATCTTTAGCTTGACGTATATTTAAATTATATTTATGAGCTACTATTTTTTCTAATTCACCTTTTTTTATTTCACCTTCAAGAAGTCTTTTGAAAGAAAACCTTATTGCAGTGCAAAATACTAACATCATATTATCAATTATTGATTTCTGTTTGTCGTTTAGATTTATCAATATTGCTCTCATTGTTGTTTTCATTAATACTTTGCTCCTGCCTTTCTTTCTCTAATTCATTGATAGTTTTCTTTGATTTTATTCCACATCCGATAATTTATATCTTCTATGTCCACCTAGAGTCTTATATGCTTTAAATTTC
This sequence comes from Clostridium tepidiprofundi DSM 19306, assembly GCF_001594005.1. Lineage (GTDB taxonomy): Bacteria > Bacillota > Clostridia > Clostridiales > Clostridiaceae > Clostridium_AC > Clostridium_AC tepidiprofundi. Next base: position 567 of record NZ_LTBA01000032.1, read on the forward strand.
CCTCCATTATCCCATCTTCTTAATGTTTTAGTATATACACCAAGCATTTGACTTGCTTTTGATATATCTATCATATCTTTCATTAATCCTCACCTCTGATATAACAATATCAAAAGCTTATATACATGTCAGGTAAGCTTAGTTAATTTTGTCTAAGTTTAAGCATTTTTTAAACAACAGTTGTATCCTCCTACTTATATTATATGCCATATTGTAAAAAAAAAATACATTTGTAAAAAAAAATTTTACAAATGTATCTATGATTTGTTCATAATATTAGTTATCTAACCAAGAATATTTCATTTGATCCTTAGTCATAAATATCTCTAATTAATCTTTATTATTCTAAAGTTATCCTTATTTAGTATCAAGCCTTATTTGCCCCATACTTCTCTCACAATATTTTTTATAAATTTTATACACTAGGTCTTCATTTAATCTACCATTTATTCTTTATCATCCTAACGGAAAATTTTTAAGACCTGATTACGTAACTAAATCTTTTAAAAAATTTATACGCAAAAATAATCTTGTTGTCAACAAATCCATCAACAACACCTTTTAAAACATAAAAAATAACCATCCAAGAAAACCTCTTAGATGGCTTTTTGTATCCACAAACATGGCGCACTCGAGAGGAATCGAACCCCCGGCCTTCCCCTTAGGAGGGGGACGCTCTATCCTACTGAGCTACGAGTGCATATAAAATAATTATCATTCATCTGATATATATCTTATTATAAAATAGCATATATGTCAACATCATTGTGAAACGTCTTCAATAAGTAATATGAAAATATACTCTAGTTATATAATCATTAAATATCTATGTTTATACAAATATGAATTTTTAATTTCTTTTTTCAGAAAAATAAATTATTTATTGCAGATTTTTGTTAAACTTTATGCTAAAATAGAAATAAGTACATGCTGAAAATTATTTTAAATTACATATTTGAGGTGATTATATGAAAAAAATAAACATTACCGAAACAGTTCTAAGAGATGCAAATCAATCATTAATAGCAACTAGAATGTCATTTGAACAATTTGCACCTATCATAAAAGAGCTAGATAATGCAGGATATCATTCATTAGAATGCTGGGGAGGAGCAACATTTGACTCCTGTTTAAGATACTTAAATGAAGATCCATGGGAAAGACTAAGCAAGATTAAAGCTATCGCTAAAAAAACCCCTTTACAAATGCTCTTAAGAGGACAAAACATATTAGGATATAAACATTATCCAGATGATGTTGTTAGAAGATTTATTAAGATGGCAGTTTACCATGGTATTGATATTATTAGAATATTCGATGCATTAAATGACTTTGATAACATAAAAGTAGCTATGGATGAAACTAAAAAACAAGGTGCTCATGCACAAGGTACAATAGTTTATACTGTGAGTCCTATTCATGATGTTGAAAATTATACAAACCTTGCTAAAAAATTAGAAAACATGGGTGCTGATTCGATTTGTATAAAAGACATGGCAGGACTTATGATGCCTAATATTGCGTACAATGTGGTTAAAAGTATCAAAGAAGCTGTTAATATTCCTGTGTACTTACACTCTCACTGTACAAATGGTCTAGCTGAAATGACTTACTTAAAAGCAGTTGAAGCAGGAGTAGATGGTATTGACTGTGCTATTTCATCTTTTTCAAGTGGTACAGCACAACCTCCAACTGAAACAATGCACCAAGCATTAGTTTCTGCTGGTTATGATACAAATCTTAATTTGGATAGTTTAACTAAAATCAATAATTTCTTCAAACCTGTTAGAGAATATTTTATTGAAAATGGAAGACTAGATCCAAAAGTTTTAACACCAAACCCTGAAGGACTACTAAATCAAATTCCTGGTGGAATGTTATCAAATATGATTTCCCAATTGAAAGCACAAAATTCTATTGATAAATTAGATGCAGTTCTTGAGGAAGTTCCAAAAGTAAGAAAAGATTTAGGTTATCCTCCACTAGTTACTCCAATGAGCCAAATGGTTGGTACACAAGCCACTGTTAATGTGCTTACTGGTGAAAGATATAAAATGATTTTAAAAGAAGTAAAAGCATATTGCAGAGGCGAATACGGAAAAGCACCTGGTAAAATAGATGAAGAAGTATTTAAAAAGGCCCTTGGTAACGATACTCCTTTAAAAGTAAGATATGCTGATACTTTAGAACCTGCATTTGAAAAAACTAAAGAAAAATTAAAAGATGTAGTAACAAGTGAAGAAGACATATTATCTTACTTAGCTTTTCCTGAAGTAGCAATGGAATTCTTTAAAAATAGAACTAAGAATCCAACTATTGAACAAACCAGACGAGAAACAATGAGTCAACCGATTTAATATTAGGCATTTGAGAAAAAATAAGAAGCAATACAATATATTGTTTCTTATTTTTATTTTTTTCTACAAATCCTGTTTTATATTTTGTTAAAAAAATATTAACACCATTAATATTTTCTTAATTGGTTATATTTTTCTTAATATAGTATAATATTATATATAATTGATAAAAAAGATAATATTATATTGTCAATTATGAAAATTTAAAATAACTAAATGTATCAAAATAAAATAAAATTTATGTGAGGAGTTGAATTTTATGTTAAATGATTTTAAAAAAGTAGTTTTATTCGGAATTGGTTCAGTTGCTGATACTTTTGAAAAAGCTTCTAAAATGGTCGATGAAATGGTCGAAAAGGGTAAACTAACTGTTAATGAGGGAAAAGAACTTACAGAAGAATTGAAAAGAAATATAAAGACTAAAACAGAAGAAGTTAAAGATACCGTTGAAAATAAAGTCGCACCTTTAACAAAAGACGATATTGTTTCCATATTAAAAGAAATGAATTTTGCTTCTAAAGATGATATCAATGAAATAAAAGAAAGACTTGATAAATTAGAAAACAAATAAGAGGTGTTTTATGTATAGAGATTCTATTAAAAGGTTTAAAGAAATAGTGAAAGTTTTAGCACATTATGGTTTTGGTTATATCGTTGATACCGCAATTAATAAAAAAGGCAATAAAAAATCTCCTGAGAATTTAAAAAAGGCATTCATAGAATTGGGACCTACATTTATAAAAATAGGCCAAATACTAAGCACAAGACCTGATCTACTTTCTCAAGAGTATATACTAGAATTGTCTAAGCTTCAAAATGAAGTACCTCCTGAAGATTTTGACAATATAAATACTGTCTTTTTTAATGAATTCAACAAATCAATTGATGAAGTCTTTGAATCTTTTGATAGAAAACCACTAGCATCCGCGTCGATAGCTCAAGCTCATTCTGCCACATTAAAAGACGGTAGAAATGTTATCGTAAAAGTTCAGAGACCTAATATAAAAGAAAAGATGGAAATGGATATTTCTATACTTTCAAAAATATTTTCTCTAACCAAAGCTAAATTTTCTGAATTTATAATAGATCCTAATGAAGCATTAGATGAACTTAGATATGCTACTTCTCTAGAACTTGATTTCAAAAACGAATCAGAAAACATCAAGAAGTTCAAAGAATTAAATACTGATGTATCTTTTTTACATATACCCTATGTTGTTGATGAACTCTCAAGCTCAAAAGTCATAACTATGGAGAAGATAGAAGGCTTTAAGATTAACAATAAACTTAGATTAGAAAATGGAGGGTATGATTTAGATGATCTAGGTAAAAAACTATCACTTTCATTCTGCAAGCAAATTTTTGAAGATAGTTTCTTCCATGGAGATCCACATCCCGGAAATATATTAATAAAAGATGGTAAAATATGTTTTATTGATTTTGGTATAATGGGAACTCTTTCAAATTCATTAAAAGAAGCTCTTAACGAATTAGTTGTTGCTATGGTATATAATGACATAAACAAAATCATTTCTATATTGCTCAGCATAGCAATCAAAACGGGATATGTAAACAGGAATACATTGTATGAAGATATTGATTATTTAATGGCAAGTTATATGTCAACTTCACTTAGAAATATTAAAATATCATCACTATTAGAAGAACTTTTTGATGCTGCAAATAAAAACAACTTAAAATTACCTAGAGAATTAACTCTATTAATAAGAAGTATGGTTATTGTTGAAGGTGTTGTTGCTGAAATATCTCCAGATATAAGTTTTCTTGATGTAGCAATACCTTATGTCAAATCAAATACTAAATTTTCATTTTTAAAACAATTCGATTTAACTGAATTTACTACAAGATATCTACGTTTTGCTAAAGATAGTTCAAGAGTACCCTCAAAATTCATAGAGCTGTCAGATAGCATTTTGAATGGTAGAGCTAAAATGCAACTCGAAGTTACTGGACTTAAACATTCTGTAAGTCAGTTAAATAAGATGGTAAATAGAATGGTATTTGCGGTGATTATTTCTTCTATGATAATAGGCTCTTCTTTTATGCTTACATCAAACGTTGGCCCTACATTCTACGGTATGTCTATTATAGGTTTAACAGGATATGTAGTAGCCGCGGTTATGGGGTTTTGGCTTTTGATTTCTATTATTCGATCGGGTAAATTGTAAATATAAAAAACACAGTAATTAGTAAATATACACCCTATAGAGTAGATAGCAAAATCTTCCTATAGGGTATAAACCTTTATTATCCTCTTTAATCAAAACTATTGTCTTCTGCGAATTTCACTTATGTTAACCACACAGTAGTATTTTACCTCTATCATTCAATTTTTTTAACCCATTTCTAGAAAGTGGACATATAATACCATTTTGTAACTCTATGTAAAGATTCTTGCGATTTTTGTTTATACTTTTTATGTAATTTTTATTAACTATAGTAGTTTTATGTACTTGAATAAATTTGTTATCTAAAAAATTACTTAATTCTTTTAATGTACTATAAAATTCTATTCTGTTATTAGTTGTACATATCATGATTTTCTTACTATTTTTTATAGTTTCAACATAAATTATATCTTTAATTAATATATTTAAAATTTGAACACCAGCCCTAATTCGTAGCTTTTTTTCTCTATTTACCTGTATATCTTTATATAATATATTTGTTGCAATGGAAATACTCTCTTTTATATGCTTACTTAACTCATAATTTTTCAATATCAATGCTAAAACTTGCAATTTATATTGAAAAACTTTAAAACTTATTTCTGGATAATTAGTAATAAGAATCATTACACCACGGTAATTATCTAATTCCCTAATTTTTTTTCCTAGTAATAATCCATCTCTTCTTTCATTCAGTTCATTATCTAATATATATATTCTTTTCCCAACAATACTACTTTTAATATACTTAATAATTTCCTTTGAATCATTAAACATTTGTATATTAAAATCTTTAAAATTTATTTCACAATAAAATCGCTCTACTATATTCTTTATAATTTCTATTAATCTTGAGCACTCACTGTAAATAAGTATATTTATCATGATAATTCCCCCTTGCATAGTATAAATATAGTACGCAATTGCTTTTATTATAGTCTGAACAACAATATCCTAAATATATAATAAATCAAATTTAAAGTAATTATATCAAAATTTCATTATTAATACCATATTTTTATATTAAGGCATTTGAAAGAAAATAAAATGTTTATAATAATATAATTTCATTATAATGAATTTTAAGGATAAATATATACCATTTAACGAATATGTATTTACTTTACTTGATTATGCTAGTAAACTTATTATGAATTTGTAATAATTAATAATTTAAATAAAAAGGGGTATGAACATGAATAAAATTTTTAAAAAATCAATTTTAACTTTAGGTTTATCTTTAATTACATTTACATCAACAGGAAATGTAGTTACCTTTGCACAAGTAAGTAAATTTCATAAAAAAGTAATCACATCAAAACAAGTTTATATATGTATGATGTGTGAGGATGATTCAGGTTCAGGTAATACATATAATCCATACACTGGTCGTGGTACTACTTCTGGTGGCAAAGATTTTTATATTGATAAAAGAGATAAAGAGAAGAATGAGGTAATTTACAAGCATGAAGATAAATATAGTGGTAAAACTGAAATAAAGGGTGGTAAAATTACAATTAAAAGAAAAAGTAAAACCACGAAAACAGAAACTGAAACAATCATTGAAACAGAATATATGATAACTCCTTAGTCAAAACAAGACTTTCATTTTCTACTTATGAAAATGAAAGTCTTGTAAAATTAGTGAACTCGTTTTGCTAAATCAAAACATCTGGACTTCAGGTAGATACTCTACTTCACCTGAAGCAAAGCGCTTCAATCTTCCACTTATAGATGCAGAAATCCTATAGAATCTATAAAATAATAGAAATTAAAATATTAAGAAAACTCAAGTAATTAAACTATCTAAATAGTGTAAGGAGTTGTAGTATGAAATTAAAAAGATATTTATCAATCATTGCAATAACTATACTAACAATTTTAATAGTAAACCATTTACTCCTATATAGTTCAGAAAAAAATTTATGTACTTTAACCAAAGTACATAAAATAGATGATTATGTTTATCTATATAATATGTTAAAAAAATATTATCCATTTTTTGAATTGAATAAAAAAGACAATAACATAGATTGGTTAAATAACGATAGAAAATATATTAAAATGATTGAGAACACAAAAAATGATTTAGAATTTGAAAATACACTGAAATATATCTTAAAAGACCTAAATAATAAACATACAGATTTAATTCCAAAAAAATATTTTAGTTACTTTATTAAGCCTTATGCTAACAATGAAGATGTTTTTAGTATATTTACAAAATTACTAAAAAAACCCGAAGTAATAAAACGATATAACTATAAAAAATCTGAAAAAAACTCTAAATATTTTCCTAAAAAACGCTTTTTTATGTGCGATATAATAGAACCTAACAAGTTAGCATATCTTAAAGTAAGAAGATTTGATAATGCTCGAGTAAACCTAGATAAATCAGGTATATTAAATTTTTTTAAGAAAGTACATGATTTTCCATATATTATAATAGATATTAGAGGAAATCCCGGTGGAGATATAAAATATTGGATTCGTAACATTGTAAGTCCTCTTATAAGTAAGCCTATAGAAGTTGAACATTATGTTTTCCTTAAAAACGAAAAATACTATAAAAGCTTTTATGATTCCGATATAGACTATATTGAAAATATAGATGCAAATATTTTAAGAAAAATACCTTCAATAGTAAAAAATAACTTTGAAAAATATTATATATCTTATCTTGAAGTTGAACCTAAAAATTCAGTAGGTTTCAATGGAAAGGTTTTTTTACTTGTAGATAAAAAAGTTTATTCAGCTGCAACAAGATTTGCATCATTCTGTAAGGCAAGTAAATGGGCTAAAGTTATAGGTGAAAATACCGGCGGAGGCCTTTGTGGAGGTATTGATCCAGTACTTATATCACTGCCTAATAGTGGTTATATTATTAGATTTCCATCTGAGTTAGTACTTAATGAGGATTTTACAATTAATGAAGAAATAGGAGTATCACCTGATATACATGTATGTACATCAATAGGAACTAATTATAAAGAAGATAAAGCTATCCAAAAGGTATTAGAATTAATTAATTCTAATACCTTTTGGATATATTTTAATTCTCAAAAATTATAACTTGATTTTAATTATAATTCTTTTAGATAATTTAAGAATAAAATCTAACCTTTAATTTTTTACTCTTTCATTTAATTTAGTAACCTTTATTTTTGTTTTCTGCCTAATTTTCTTTGTTCTTTTATCAGTTTTTCTAATGATAGATAAGACTTCTTATTTATTTATAAATTTATAAGGTGTAAAAAAGAGGGCAAAGTGTGGGAAAAATAAAAAAATAAAGGATTTGCATTTCTGCAAACCCTTTAATTTCAACGGTTTATGGTGCGTCAGAGAGGATTCGAACCCCCGACCAACTGGTTCGTAGCCAGCTACTCTATCCAACTGAGCTACTGACGCATATTCTATTCAACTGCACTAACAATGATACCACAAAAACTTACTTAAATCAACACCCTGCATTTATACAACGTAAGTCATAAAGTATCTCAAAAACACCAACATAATATCAGCTTTATCATACCATCCAAGCAAATAAATAAAGTTTTAAACATATCATATAAACATAAAACACCTAGCATCAGCTAGATGTTTTGGCGGAGAAGGCGGGATTTGAACCCGCGCACCAGTTTCCCGGCCTACTCCCTTAGCAGGGGAGCCTCTTTAGCCACTTGAGTACTTCTCCATAAACACAAATCTTCTTTATTTTAAAATGGCAGAGAGAGTGGGATTCGAACCCACGGTACGCTCATCACGTACGCCGGTTTTCAAGACCGGTGCCTTAAACCAACTCGACCATCTCTCCACATCTTCCTGCGACAATGAATATTATATCAATTACATACATATATGTCAATAGATTTTTAATCGAATTTTTTTGCAATAAACTCACTGCATTTTTTCGTTGTAATATATATGCTAAAAATCTAAATTACGAATTGAAGGTATACTAACTTACTATTTGAATATGCCTTATATATACACTAGTAAGGCATTTGAAAGAAAATAACAAGTCAAAGATGCGACGTATATTTTGTGAAATACAAAGAGTTGGGTTCCGCTGATAGTAGGTTCTATCAACGGGTTCCAACGATGAAGTAGTTCGCAAAATAGGCTAGCATACTGACTAGTTATTTTTTTGAAAATGCCTAAACTCGTTTTGCTAAAGAAAAGCATAGGAACTTTAGGTAGAAACTCTACTCCACCTGAAGCAAAAATCTTCAATATTCCTCCTGCAGAAGTGGAAGTCTTATAGAATCGATAAATACATGCAAAAAGCATCTAGTAGGATTACTAGATGCTTTGGCGGAGAAGGCGGGATTTGAACCCGCGCACCAGTTTCCCGGCCTACTCCCTTAGCAGGGGAGCCTCTTTAGCCACTTGAGTACTTCTCCATAAATATAAAATTTAACAAATCCATTTTTTATATAAAAAAATGGCAGAGAGAGTGGGATTCGAACCCACGGTACGCTCATCACGTACGCCGGTTTTCAAGACCGGTGCCTTAAACCAACTCGACCATCTCTCCATGTCCAACAACAAGTTATATTATATCAACCACCTCTAATTATGTCAATAATTTTTTTTCGAATTTTTGAATATGCTTAAATAGTTGACAGCATAATCTGTCAACTATTTATATTCTTTAAACAAAAACATACTTTTCAGTTCTATATTCTTTACACAATATTATCTATTTTATATATTCTTTTCCGCCCATATATGGTCTTAATACTTCTGGTATTTCAACTGTACCATCTTCCCTTTGATAATTTTCTAAAATTGCTGCTGTTGTTCTTCCTATAGCAACACCTGAACCATTCAATGTATGAACAAATTGAGGTTTAGATTTTGAATCCTCTTTATATCTAATATTCGCACGTCTAGCTTGGAAATCTTCAAAATTGCTACAACTTGAAATTTCAACATATCTATTATAACTTGGCATCCACACTTCAATATCGTATTTAAATGCTGCTGTAAATCCTAAATCACCTTTACATATTTTAACCACTCTGTATGGAAGCCCTAGTCCCTTAAGAACAGATTCAGCGTCATTAACTAATTTTTCTAATTCTTTGTATGAATCCTCAGGCTTTACAAATTTAACAAGTTCAACCTTATTAAATTGATGTTGTCTAATAAGACCTCTAGTGTCTCTACCTGCTGAACCAGCTTCTGATCTAAAGCAAGCACTGTATGCCGCATATTTTATAGGCAAATCATCACCTTTTAATATTTCATCTCTGAATAAATTAGTTACTGGTACTTCTGCTGTTGGAATTAGGAAATAATCTGAACCTTGTACTTTAAAAGCATCCTCCTCAAATTTAGGCAATTGACCAGTACCTGTCATACTAGTCCTGTTAACCATATATGGAGGTAACACTTCAGTGTATCCATTTTTATCTACATGAGTATCTAAAAAATAGCTTATTATTGCTCTTTCTAATCTAGCACCCAATCCCTTATAAACTGTAAACCTTGAACCTGTTACTTTTCCCGCTCTTTCGAAATCTAATATATCTAAATCTGTTCCTAAATCCCAATGAGCTTTTATTTCAAAATCAAACTGCTTCGGTTCACCCCATTTTCTTATTTCTACATTGTCCTCATCACTATCGCCATTTGGTACATCTGGATGAGGTATATTAGGAATTCTCAATAGTAAGTATTCTATTTTTTCATTTACTTCTGAAAGCTCAATATCATATTCTTTAATTTTAGTAGAAAGCTCTTTCATTTCAGCCATAATTTGCTCTGTATTTTCACCAGCTTTTTTTAGTTTAGGTATTTCTTTTGATTTACTATTTCTTTCATTTTTCATTTCTTCAACTTTAACCAATATTTCTCTTCTTCTTTTATCTAATTCAACTACATTATCGATAATTGAAGTATCAAAAGATTCTCCTCTATCGGCCATAATCGCTTTAATTTCTTCTGTATTATTTCTTATTCTTTTCAAGTCTAACATCAATTTTTTCCTCCTTATATATTAATTCAAACAAATATTTTACGTAAAAGCTAACTCATTTTTAGATGAAACATCAAAATTTCATGTGAACTCATTTTACTGAAATAAAAAACTTCAATTTCCTGCTTATACTTATAGAAGTAGGAATCTTATAAATTCGATAAAACTCCACTTCATATGAATTAAAAAACTTCAATTTCATTTTTATAAATTCACTTTTATAAAATATATATACTGCAAATTAGGCATTTGAAAGAAAATAACAAGTCAAAGATGCGACGTATATTTTGTGAAATACAAAGAGTTGGGTTCCGCTGATAGTAGGTTCTATCAACGGGTTCCGACGATGAAGTAGTTCGCAAAATAGACTAGCATACTGACTAGTTATTTTTTTGAAAATGCCTTAATAAGCATATAAAAAAATAGAGCCTCTTTCCCTCTTAAAAGGGACGAAAAGCTCCGCGTTGCCACCCTAATTGATTAAATTAAAATTTAATCCTCTTTAAAAATGTAACGGTTATAACCGTACTGCTCATCACAGTCCCTCAGAGGTGGATTCATAATATCAAAAGTATCAGTTCACACCAACCACTGACTCTCTTAAACTTTCTATACTACTACTAGCCTCTTCACAGGTTTTAATATTTTTTATTATAGATTATTCTACATCTTAATTTAAACCATGTCAACAATATTTTTACTGTTTTTTATTGATATTCCTTGTACAAATAATATCCACCCCAGTATTGAGAATATTTTTACACACCACATCTCCTATCTTTAATGGTGGGCCTACCCTTAATCTACTTAATGCCTTAGAACATTCTATCCACAAGCTTTTTTCTATAGGTTTACTGCTTTTTACAGGTACAACATTAAATTTACTTGATCCTTTAACTCTTATAACTGTAGTGTAAATATCTTCTCTATTCATTTTTTATTCTCCCCTACATGCTATCGAATTCTTTTATCCTGTTAGGAACAATTTTAGACTTTTTTGAATCCTTAACTATTTCTGTAACTTTTTTATTTGTTTCTCTAGCCAAAATTGAAACTATTTTATTCAAACACTGTGATCCTTTGCATTTTCCAAAAGCCGCTCCAGTTCTTCTCTTAATACCTTCAACTGTACGTGCACCTAGTGGTCTACTTATAGCATCTATTATTTCTCCCTCGGTTATTTTCTCGCACACACATATTATTTTACCATATCTATTATCTAATTCTATTATATTTTGTCTTTCTTCATTTGATAATTCTTTAAATCTATAATATTCCCTTCTTTTATCAATAAAATCTTTCTTTAATTTGCAGTTTAGATTGCCTACTACAGTTTCACATACTTTTTGTGCAATCGCTGGAGTCATTGTAACTATTCCATAATGTTTACCTTTAATTTTAATATATCCAGTATCAATACAACTATCATCTATAACTATAGGATCGCAATAAAAACTAGACCTATAAAAGGTATTTACATCATCTTTGTTTAAGTTTCCTAGTAAACTTGAGGCTTTATTTATTAATTTTGTATTATCCATATCTTTATCTGTATTCAATCCGTAAATTGTCTTTCCCGATACAGTAGGTATTGCATACATGTTATCTTCATCATCACTTAAATTAAAAATCATGTTTGAATAGAAATTATTATAAGTCTTATTGTATAAAAAATACTTCAAATATCTCTTTTTTTTACATTTATTTTTATCAACTATTCTATCTTTTCTATCTTTGTATATATTATAGTTTTCTCCAGGTATAGTATTTATAACTATCTTGCAAGTAAATTTATTTTTATTAGTAATTACATTAAAACCTTTTAAAGACTTTTTTATCTCCAATACTTCTTCTTCTAGTTTAAAATTCACATGGTTATCAAATGCAATTTCTCCATAAGCAAGTGCCAAATCATATGGACAAATAACACCAGTATTTTTAGAATATATTGCTTTTGTTACATTTTCTCCTAATTTAGGTTCTATATCAAATACACTCATACCCTGAATTAAATACACATCTTTTATTCCTCTTTCAACTGCCCTTTTGTAAATCTTATCAAGTTTAATTTCTTCCTCTTTTGTTTTTGCAATCATTAATGATCCCATTCTTTTAAATGGTATATTAAATTTAGATGTGATTTTATCCATCATTATATTTCCTTCATATTCCAACTTTGAAGTTATACTATCATCAGTTTCTATTCCATTATATATTATTTCAGTATTAATTAGTGCTATATCATCAGCTATATCATAATCTTTTTCAATAAGTGCAATATTTAAATTATATTTTGAAAGCTCATATGCTATAGCACACCCTATAATATCACCACCGAGTATCAGAATATCATAATCCATATAACTCCTCCTGTCCTTATTACACACCTAATACTATTATATATTATTTTATTGTTTATTTAAATATTGTGATTTTATATATAACTCATAATTTAGATTTTTACAATATATATTGCAACGAAAAAATGTAGTTTAATAGAAGTTGAAGTCTTATAAATTAATCAATAATATTATAAATACTAAAATGGCTGTTTAATTTTTATCAACAGCCATTTTAATGTTTACTTACTTAATTGTTCTAATAATTTACCAAGTTCATCAATATATTTACCATATCGAGACCAATCTCCCTTTTTCTGAGCTTCAATTGCTTTTTCATATAACTCTTTAGCTCTATTAATATCATATTTGTACTTTCCAACTTCAGTTTCAATATTTTTTCTTTTTTCAGTATCAAAATCAATATCATAGTTAAATATCTTATTCAATGCTTCATCAATGCCATTTGCAAGAACTATCTTATCATTATAAGATACTATAATTTTTTTTACTTCAGGAATACTATTTTTACCACTAGCCCTAATATATAAAGGCTCAACATACAATAATGAATTTTTTATCGGTATAATCGACGTATCACCATGAATTACCTGTGACCCCTGCATATTTAATAGCGATAATTCTTTTGATATTACTGTGTCTTGATTTATCTTATTCTTAAATAATATAGGACTATATATCGTTTCACCAGCTTTGAATCTATACAAAACCATTTTTCCGTAATTTTTGCCATCCATTCTAGCTCCAAATAATGCAACCATATTATTTTTGCCTTTTGTGTTAAAGTATTCTACGAGTATCATTTCTTCTTTATTTTCTTTTGGAAGTTTCATTATCATATATGATGCTTTATTCTCCTGCTCTTTTCCTTCAACGGTTTCTTGATTTTTAGCCACATTCCATACAGCTTCTTCTCTGTAAAATATGCCTGGATCTGTAACATGATATCTACCTAACACCTTACATTGTATTTTAAATATTTCTTCTGGATATTTAAAATGTTTTTTTATACCATTTGGAATATCGCTTGATTCTTTGAATAATTTAGGAAATATCTTTGAATATGTTTGTGCTACAGGATCATTATTATCAACTATATAGTAATCTACATTTCCATCATATGCATCCACAACTACTTTAATAGAGTTCCTTATATAATTAATACCATTTACAGGTTGTGAAAAAGGATATCTATTTGATACTGTGTAAGCATCTATTATCCAATATAACTTCCCATCATTTATAACCAAATAAGGATCATTATCATATATCAAAAATGGTGCAATTTTATTAACCCTTTTCATTATATTTCTATTAATCAACACCTTACTCTTTGATGTTATATCATTAGACAATAAGAATTTAGTACTCTTCTTGTCTATAGCAAATAATATTCTATTGCCAAAACTCATACTAATTCCAGCTTTACCAGCATAATTAGTTAAGTTATTTCCATCTCCTTTAGGATAATCTACTTCACCTATATTTGTATTAACTATTGCATAATCATTTGTTTTCTCTCCAAAATATATTCTTGGATTTTTTAGTGGAATATCCGTCAAATTTACCGTCGGAATATCTTTTATTACAAAATCCGGTTGACCTGACTCTGTAACAGAATTTATTTTATTCATTACAACACCATATCCATGTGTATAAATCAAATGTGTGTTTTGCCAATCATTTCCTTTACCTTTAAGAGACTTTAAATCAATTTCTCTAGGTGCTATAAACACTTGACTATATTTCCCATTAATCGTATATCTATCAACATCAATGTCATTGAAATCATAATAATATTTAATATACTGGAATTGATTATAGAATTCTAATGCTGGCTTATATGAATTTATTTTAATATTTTCTATTGTCATTTTATTATCTTCAATATCTTTCTTTGTTAAATTATTTTTAATCTTAAATGGTATTTCACTTACAGAATCAATGTTAAATCCCTTTCTAGTATACTCTATATTTTTCGCAATGTATGGTTCCTCCATTTTAATTCCATTAGGCTGAACTATGAAGTGTTGCACAACTCCTGAAACTATATTTTCACATAAAACAAGCACCACTATACCAATAACAGAGAATACTATAGGCTTAACTTTCGATAACAATATACTAACAAATATAACTATTGAAGCAATTGCCGAAGATACAGCAATGATTCTATAAAAATTCAATGATACTTTAACATCTGTATAACTTGCACCAAAAACGACTCCTCTAGGTGAATAAACTAAATTCCAAGCTTTTATAAAAAATCCTAAAGAAATCAATAATAATATTAATGCTGACACAATAGCGAGTTGTCTCCCTGCAAATTTTGTAAGACCACTTTTAAATTCTTTAAAACTACTAAATGTTTTAGTCTTTTGAGCAATAATACTATCCTTCATACTCAAAATAAAATATACTACAAGTGTTACAATAACAATAAATATTAATACTCCTAAAAGTGAATTATATATAGATTCTATTAATGGTAATTTAAATATAAAAAACGAAATATCCTTATTGAATATAGGATCAGAAATATTATACTTTGTTGAATTTATAAATTGCAGTATTTTGTACCAATATGTATTGGCAAGAGATATTGATATGAACAATGAAAAAATAGCATCACTTATAAAAAATATCTTCTTTTCTAATTTTATTTTATTAACATCTACTACTTCAACACTTTTTAATCTTATTATACTTTTCTTTATACTTCTATAATAAATCCAAACAAACACAAAAAATGCCACAAATAACGGAATAACTAATTTTATCATTGAGGTTACTTTTGTGAAATAAACTGATAAATATCCAACTTCACTAAACCATTTAATGTTAACTATAAAATTAATAATACTCTGAAAAAATATAGAAATTATAATTATTGTTGTTATAACAGCAGTAATTGTTATTCTTTTCTTCATAATTTTCCCTCTTTCCCTTTTAGTCATTATATCCTAATAATTTTCCCAATGTAGAATGTTTTGTCTCTATTGCACCTACCGGACATAATTCTTGGCAGCAAAAGCATCTTATACATTGTTTCATATTCCATTCAGGATACATTTTCCCATTTTTATTGACCATACTAATAGCTTTAGGATTTTCTGGACAGACTTGCATACATCTACTACAATTTATACATTTATCTTCAATAAGAAATGGATATGGTGCTATCATATTTCTTAGAAAATTGGTAACTCTAGGATTTATAAAGTAAAAGTCACCTCCTTTTCTGCACAATTCAAAATCATTAACCTTCATATTATCTATATCTTCCCCTAATATTTCAATATCTTTCGGTAAAACTGCTCCCCAATTACTATCATAAACCTCTTTTAATACTGGAGTATCCAGTGGATCATCATATCCTATTAATCTAACAGCAACAGAATCAACTGCACTTAAACTTTCCCCTAATATCAATGAATTTAATTTATAGGGTCTTCCATTTTTAGGACCATTCCCTTGCATAGCTATAATACCATCAAGTATTGCAAAATCAGTACCTATAACAGTATTTAGATCAAGTAACATTTTGCAAAAGTTGTGTGCATCAGGCATTCTCGTATGCCATGCAGCCTTTTGAGTACCTGGAACACACCCAAATTGATTTTTTATTGCTCCTGTATAATATGCCATAGCATGTGTTTTTAATTTAGGAAGAGAAATAACAACATCTGCTTCATATGCAGCTTTCGCAACATTCCATGACTTGCATAGAATAGAATTTTCAAGTTTAACATGAACAGCTTCATTGAAATTTTCAAATTTTACACCATACTTATTTGCAACCTCCATAAGTCCACATTTTTCTGCCGCTCTTTTTGAATCTCCAAAACCTGGTGAATCACCAAAACTAATATTATTTGTATAATCCTTTAATATTTTTATTACAGCTTCAAAAACAACATTATTTGTAACAACAGGGGAACCTATTTTTTCGACACTAAGCAAATTTGGTTTTAAAAGTACTTTACTATTATGTGGTATTAATTTTCTTAAATAAATATCCCCTCCTAATAATTCAAAACCCTCTCTTAACTTTTCTTCTATTAAATTAACTCTATATTCTGAACATTTAATCAATGCTATTCTTTCCATTATACCATCCTTTGCCAATTCGTAAGTATTTCACTTCTATAAATACTTCTATAACTTCGATTCGTAATATGCACTATAACTATTTACTATCATATATTTTGCATTAATATTCACTTATAAAACTCTCTGCATACTGCATTTTTTCGTTTTTTTAATATATATGCTAAAAATTTAAATTACGAATTGAAATTCTACAAGACATCTATAAAAAAATAACCAAGTCAATATGCTAATTTGCTGACTTATTTTCTCTTAACAATCAAATATAAAATTAAAACCTTTTGTTTTAATTTCTTTCATCGAATTTCTGAAGAATTTTTAATTTATAATCATTTAAACATTTATTATGATGATATCTAACTAAATATAGTATTTCATCTTCAGAGCAATTTTTTAATAGCTCATACCCTATTTCCCCATGATTATAATACACATAAATTTTATATTCTAGTGGTCTAATTTTTATTTTTTTTAAGTTATCTTTTATTAAGCCATTCATAATGACAAGAAATACCCTATCAAATAAATTTAATTTACTTTTTATTTTACCAACATCATGTAATAATGACGCTTTAATTAAAATTTCCAGTTCTCTATCACTAATATTATTTCTATAATTATTTTCAATATCTCTCGCAATATATAATGAGTGCTTTTTTTCATACATCGATAATTCATTAAACAAATTAAGCTGTTCATAATTTAAATACTTTTTTAAATACATATTATCGTTGTAACTAATATTTGAAAAATAAGCCATAAAAGCTCTTATCAATTGCCTTATTCTATACTTTAACATAACAAAACTCCATATCAAGAGTATCAAAGTAATAACATAATCACTTACTAATTATTTATCAACTTTAACTATTAATTAATATATTATCACATATTAACAATAATGTGAACTCTCAGTATGATAAGTAATTTTCTGTTTTTTACTTTTTTTTAATTAATCCTCAAAACCAAAGTTTTATAAAAACGATTTCTCTCAAATAAGGTTACTTAAAGTTAAATATCAAAGTTCTTATAAAAAATTCACAGCCCCTTGTGGGTATGGTACTTCACATAAATACTTGTTATAATAGATTACAATAGATCACTTACAATCTATTATAATATTTTATAAGGAAGTTATTATTATGAAAATATTATCAATACAAGATATAAAAGTTAAGAATTTTATTAAAACTGTAATTGTAGCACTAATTTTAGGCATAGCAGCACAAGTATATATAAATATATTAATTACTGATTTTAAGATATCATTTGCAATCATCTTGTTTCCTATATTTCTTTTCTTGCACAAAGACCTAAATACAGTACTAACAGGATTATTAGCTGCTTTATCAGTATATTTACTTAGAATATTATTCTTTATTATGGCTAATGGTACTTTTTATGAAGCTGCCTATGCATATTTTCCTGAACTATTCTTTTACTCATTTTACTCAATATTTTTTGCACTATTAACAAATAAAAATTCTATCTATAACAATATTAATACATTATTTATAAAACTAATATTCTGTGACTTCGGAGCTAACTTTATAGAAATTTTAATAAGAAGTAAATGTGATATTTTTCATAAACAAATATTTATAACATTAATCATAGTGGCATTTTTGCGTTCAAGTATTATATGGCTCATGCTAAATGGAATAAAATATTATAAAATGTTTCTTTTGAAAGAGGAGCATGAAAATAGATATAAAAAATTATTATGGATGACATCAAAACTAAAAACTGAAATGTATTGGATGAGAAAAAATATGGACAACATAGAAAAAGTTATGTCGGATACATATGACTTATATGAAAAAATTTCTTCTAATAAAGATATAAAACTATTATCATCTAAAGCACTAAATATAGCTAAAGATATTCATGAAATAAAAAAAGAGTATAAACTAGTTTTAAGAGGAATAGACGAAATTATTGAAAATAAGTTACATGATGAAGGAATGTATTTTAGCGAAATTGTATCTATATTAAAGGAAAGCTTTATTAATGATTTAAATCATAGAAATTTAAATATTAAATTAAATTTTAAAATAGAAACTGATTTTTTTACCGATAAACATTATTACCTAATGTCTATATTTAGAAATTTATTGAGCAATTCTATTGATTCTTTAATTGAAACAAATTCAATAAATAAAATTTCATTTATTCATAAGCAATATGATGATAAAAATATTTTTATAATACAAGATACGGGATGTGGAATTGAAAAAGAAAATTTAAAATATATTTTTCAACCAGGTTATTCAACAAAAATAAATTATACAACCGGAGATATTAATAGAGGTCTTGGATTAAGCATAGTTAAAGATATAGTTGAAAAAAATTTAAATGGCGAAATTAAAATTACTTCAAAAATAAATGAAGGCACAACATTTAAAATTATTATTCCTAAAAAAGAACTTGAGGTGAAGAAATAATGAAAATTTTTATTGTTGAAGATGACATAAACATAATAAAAATATTAGAAAAAATTATTATTGACAGAAAATTAGGTTCTCTTATAGGTTATTCTATGAATGGAATTGAAGCCTATAATGAAATCAGTTCCTACCCTCCTGATATAGTTCTAATTGACCTATTAATGCCAGAAAAAGACGGTATAACGCTAGTAAGCGAACTTAAACCTAAATATCCTAATATTCAATTTATAATGATTTCTCAAGTATCTTCTAAGGATATAATTGGAAAAGCATATAACAAAGGAATTGAATATTATATTCAAAAACCTATTAATGCTTTAGAAGTTGAAAATATTATAAAAAAAGTAATAGAAAAATTGGAAATGAATATAACATTAAATAAGATAGAAAAATTATTCTTAAACAAAGAACCTCATCATTTAGAAAATAACACTGCTAATACTGAACAAAAAATAAAGACTATACTAAAAAAGATAGGTATACTTGGTGAAAATGGTAGTGAAGATATAATAAAGATTGTTAATTTCTTAATAATTTCTAAGCAAAATATGTCTAATTTTACTATAAGAGAATTGTTGAGTAAATTTTCTAATAATCCTAAATCACTAGAACAAAAAATTAGACGAGCTGTCTCAGTTGGAATGAGCAATATTGCCCATATAGGCATTGAGGATTATATGAATGAATCGTTTGTTGAATACTCAAATAGCCTGTATAATTTTGAACAAATAAAAAAAGAAATGGACTGGATTAGAGGAAATAGCAATAAAAAAGGTAAAATAAACTTAAAAAAATTCCTGGATGGTATGCTTTTCTACTGTGAAAAATAATTTTCTGAAAATTTAAATTTATATTTTTGAAGATTACTGAAGTTTTATGTTACCCATAGTTTAATATTTATTTAACAAAGAATTGTAATAAAATTATTACAATTCTTTTTATTTGGAACATAGTTATTAATTTTATGCATGGGAGGAATAAAATATGGAAGTAATCAAAGGTTTAGGTCTATTAATTCTAACGTTAGGAATTTTCTCAGCATTTAGCTTAAAAGCACCTAAAGGTGATAAAGCCATGTCTGGTTTAGCAAATGCTGCCGTAGCTAGTTTTCTAGTAGAAGCAATTCACAAATATATAAGTGGTAATTTCCTTAATTTTAAATTTTTAAGTGAAGTTGGTGCTACTTCGGGTAGCATGGGTGGTGTAGCTGCTGCTATTTTAGTTCCATTAGGTATGGGACTTAATCCTGTATATTCTGTCGTTGCAGGTGTCGCAGTTGCAGGTTATGGAATTTTACCGGGATTTATTGCTGGTTATATAATAGGATTAGTTGGACCAATATTAGAAAAGAAACTTCCAAAGGGACTAGACATAATTGTAGGTGCTCTTTTAATTGCACCCCTAGCTAGATTTATTGCATTATCAGTTGATCCTATTGTTAATTCAACATTATTAAGTATTGGTCAGATGATTTCAGCTGCTGCTACTCAATCACCAATAGTAATGGGATTTTTATTAGGTGGAATAATGAAAATAATGTGTACATCGCCTTTAAGCTCAATGGCTCTTACTGCAATGCTTGGTCTTAGAGGACTTGCTATGGGTATTGCTGCTATAGCTTGTGTTGGTGGTTCTTTTACAAATGGTATGATATTTAAAAGATTAAAATTAGGTGATTCTAGTAATGTAGTTGCAGTAATGCTTGAACCACTAACTCAAGCAGATATAGTTACTAAAAATGCTATTCCTATATATTGTTCAAATTTCTTTGGGGGAGGATTCTCGGGATTATCGGCTGCTTATTTTAATATAATAAATAACGCACCAGGCACAGCATCTCCTATTCCAGGCTTATTAGCTCCTTTTGGATTTAATGACCCTATAAAAGTTATTTCAGCTATTGCATTCGCTATTTTAGGTGGTTTAACTGCAGGTTATGTTGGTTCTATAGTATTTCGTTCTTTTGGTAAAACAAATAAAAATTCTAAAATAATTTCTAACAAAGAAAATGCTGCTGCATAAACACTTCAACTTTTAAGCTCTTACGATAGAGTAAAAAAGAGTAAAGAAAATCACAAGCAATCGATATCTATCGATTGCTTGTGATTAGTATTTTGGTGGAGATAAGGGGATTCGAACCCCTGACCCCCTGCGTGCAAGGCAGGTGCTCTCCCAGCTGAGCTATATCCCCATATTAAATTGAATTAGTGATTAGACATACAACGTATATCTAATCACTCTTTATGGTGGACCATCAGGGACTCGAACCCCGGACCTACCGGTTATGAGCCGGTTGCTCTAACCAACTGAGCTAATGGTCCAAATTACCTGGCAGTGACCTACTCTCCCACACGGTCTCCCATGCAGTACCATCGGCGCTATAAAGCTTAACCTTCGTGTTCGGAATGGGAACGGGTGTTGCCTTTACGCTGTAACTACCAGATACTTTCTTATTGACGTTTGTGGTATACATCGAGAAAACATTGTTCTCTCAAAATTGCATAATGAACAGAGTTTTGGTCAAGTCCTCGACCTATTAGTATCGGTCAGCTTAATACATTACTGCACTTACACCTCCGACCTATCAACCTTGTGTTCTTCAAGGGGTCTTACTGACTTTCGTCATGGGAAATCTTATCTTGAGGGAGGCTTCACGCTTAGATGCTTTCAGCGTTTATCCCTTCCCGACTTAGCTACCCAGCTGTGCTCCTGGCGGAACAACTGGTGCACTAGAGGTCAGTC
>NZ_LTBA01000033.1 GCF_001594005.1 Clostridium tepidiprofundi DSM 19306
GATTAATCCAATATTTGCTAAGACATAATTTAAAAACAAAACTGGAAATTAATCATTAAAATTTCTTGGGGTAGGGGGAGGTGTAACTATTTTTAAGGCCTATCGGTTTGCAGGCTTCCCAGTTATTCAAGTAAATGTTAAAAAAATAAATTTTAGTAAAAACAAATTTTTAACTGGAATTTTGATGCGAAATCTCTGCCATCCTCACATTCACCTTGACAACTATAATGACATGGCATCTCTGATACATTCATACAACCAAGGCAACCATTTTCGCAATTTCTACATTCGTTTAATTTCTTATATTCAGCATCTATTTCTTCCAATACTACGGTATTTAACTTCTTATCCACAGGAGTATTTCCAATGTATAGCTTAAAATATTTAATGCAATCTTGCGTTCTCATATCATATATGCCATTCAAAACACAGCTATACCCTATTGCTATAAGTTTTCTCTGCATTTCTTTTATTTCTTCTTTACTTAATCCCATACTATACAAACTATACTTTTCACTTAATTTATCTATTGTCATTGGATCTGCAAAACCCAAGCTTGAAGTTTCTTCATAGTAATTAGAATAATATTTAAACTCATCATCTTTTTCTTGAAAATCCCTTACTGCATTAAAAGTGTTAGGTCCAAAATCACCATCTATATCTTTTTTTAAGCTATTATTTGCAAGCTTGTAGTATCCAAAAGCATAGAGCTTTTCTTGGATCCCTTTTAATTTCTCATTATTCATAATTCCTTTTCTAAATGCATAGTCTTTACTAACCAGTATATCTTGTATATATTTAATTATTCCAATATAAATATTTCCATCTAATTTAATCTTATTATCGATATTTTCTTTTATATTCTTCTGTATTTGTGCAATAGCATTCATAGTATTTGAGTCAAAGCTATTATCTAAGGATATATGGCTATAATTTATCAATTTTAAATAATTTTTAATTATACCCACTTTATAGTTTTTATCTCCTAACTTTAGATACGGTTTAATATCATTTTCAAAATAATATTCTTTCGTAAATAAACTTTTTTTATTATTTTTAGCTATAGATTGTAATTTGAACGTATACTTCTTTCTATAAACTTCATTAATTTTATCTTTTCTCAATGTAAATTCAAATACTTCCCCTTTCGTTGGTTCTAAATTTTCAAGCGTTATCATATTCCCATTTATTACTGTTTCATCTGCATTCTCACCTTTAGTGAATGTTATCTTCACATGATTACCTAGTACATCTATATTTGTAACCTTAGGTGGTTCAACATCAGCTATATTAAATTTACTATACTCTGTCCATTCACTTTCTTCTCCATCTTTAGATATAGATTTCAATTTAAATATATATTCCTGACCATATTGCAGACCGTTAATTTCAAATCTTTCTTCTACCGTTTCTTCTTTAAGTATCTTAATTAAATTATTGTCATTCTGTTCTACTGAATGTATATCTTCAAGTGCTTTTTCAGCTTCATTACATGGTATAATACTATTTGAATTTTCCTTTAACAACTTACAGAATCCAATATACACTTTTTCTTCTTTCTCTTTTAGATTTTTACATTGATAATCACGCTTTATAAATAAATTTAATATTGTTTTATATGCATTTTTACCTTTTGAAAAAGTTATTATGACATCATTTCCATTAACACTCACATTTATATTGTTTGGTGGTTCTAATCCATGTACTACGCCTTCGCCACACGGTTGTTGCTTATGTTCTCCCGTGCATTGACATCCACCATCACATATTTGAGTAGAACATTCACATCTGCCCTCACAATTTTGGCATTCATGTTCACATGTAGTTTGACACGTTTGACATCCCTCATCACTACATTGACAACTTTTTTGACATGTAGTTTCGCATTTTCCCAAACAATTCTGACATTCATGTTCACATGTAGTTTGACATCCTTCATCACTACATTGACAAGATTTCTCACATGCTTTTTGACATTCATACTCACATACTTTCTGACACGTTTGGCATCCTTCTACATAGCACTGACAGCTGTGTTCACATCTATTTTGGCAGCCCTCGTCACTGCATTGACAACTTTTTTGACATGTAGTTTCACATTTCCCCAAACAATTCTGACATTCATGTTCACATGTAGTTTGACATCCTTCATCACTACATTGACAAGATTTCTCACATGCTTTTTGACATTCATGCTCACATACTTCCATACAGTGTTTTTCACATGCTTTCTGACATGTTTGGCAGCCCTCTACAGAACACTGGCAGCTGTGTTCACATCTATTTTGGCATCCTTCGTCACTGCATTGACAAGATTTCTCACATGTTTCTTGACATCCATGCTCACATGCTTCCATACAATGTTTCTCACATGCTTTCTGACATGTTTGGCAGCCTTCTACAGAACACTGACAGCTGTGTTCACATCTATTTTGGCATCCTTCGTCACTACATTGACAAGATTTCTCACATGTTTCTTGACATCCATGCTCACATGCTTCCATACAGTGTTTCTCACATGCTTTCTGACACGTTTGGCAGCCTTCTACAGAACACTGACAGCTGTGTTCACATCTATTTTGGCAGCCTTCGTCACTGCATTGGCAAGATTTCTCACATGTTTCTTGACATCCATGCTCACATGCTTCCATACAGTGTTTCTCACATGCTTTCTGACATGTTTGGCAGCCTTCTACAGAACACTGACAACTGTGTTCACATCTGCTCTGGCATCCTTCGTCACTGCATTGACAACTTTTTTGACAACTTCTCTCGCATCCTTTTTGGCAATTCGTCTGACAACCAGTTTGACAACTTCCACATCCTTGATATGCCACCTCACAATCAGGATTACATATACCTTCAGTATGAATTACTCCCTCTCTATCTTTTGACTCCTGTAATTTATACTTAAATTTATCTAAAAACCTTTTTTTATCCATAAATTACACCCCTCTATTTCCTTTTTAATATTCCCTTATTTCTGAATCTTTCCACCACATTTTCGAACTGCTCTGCAGTTTTTCTTATTTGCACTGCCTCCCTGTAAAGACATTGATAATAAAAACACAATATTGATGGCATTATATTCAAATCTCCATTTGCAAAATAATTGTTTATTGTACATGCTCCGTCACATATCCTATAAAAAGGGCATTTTTTACAATCCATATCATCTGTTGAATGAACTTTTTTAGGATCAAATTTTTTTATTATATTCATACGTCTATTCTTGTTTGTTCCTTTATATATATCTCCAATTATAAATTCTCTACCAATTTCATCATTATCACTCATCTCTTGGCATGAATACAATGTTCCATCAGTACCTATGCTTGCAAACTTTGATGCTCCAAGTCCACATCTTCCATAAGCAAGAAGACCTTTTCCTGCTGTTCTAAATTCATTTTTTCGCTCTGCCTCTTTTATTTTGTCTATTTTCCTAAACATACTCTCAAAAGGACTCATTGAAAAATTTTTTCCTTCATACAAAAGGTCTAAATAATATTCTGCAGTAAGATGTATCTGTTTTTCCAATTCATTTTTTTCAGGTTCACTCCATTTACTAAATACGTTTACAATTGAAAACATATTTGTATAACCATGTTCCACAGCAAATTTATGATTATTTAAATATTCCTCTACGTTATCATGATCTACTGTTGCCCTGAAAGTCATATTTGGATTATATCTCAAAAACATCGCTATCTTTGGTGCTATTATGTCAAATGAACTCCTACCATCAGCACAAGGTCTATTAATATCTTGTGTTTTTTTATTTCCGTCAATACTTACCATAAATCCTATCTTGTTTTTTTTCATAAACTGAAGTTTCTCTTCATCAAGAAGAACTCCATTTGTCGTCATTGAAAGTTCAAAATTATCACCATATTTTTGTCTTATATAGTAAGTAAGAGGGACTATTACATCCTTCCATTTTAAAAGTGGTTCACCACCAAAAAAGTTTATACTTGGTATTTCTCCTCTTTCTTTTGCATTTGTAGCAAGATAATCTGCAGCATCCTTTGCCGTTTTTAATGTCATTGACCTCGGTTTTTGAACCACAAAACAGTATTTACATTTCAAATTACATGCTTGTGTTACAACTAAAAATGCTGATGTTATTTCAGGTAAAGAATCAGGCTCACCTTCCCTTCCATAAGTTTGAACACTTCTTTTAGATTTACTATTACATTTTTCTTTAGATAAACAACTTTTACATGAATTCATATTTTTCACTCCATTCTTTTTATTTGATAATTTCACAAATCGGTTTGTTTTTTCTTACACTCTTTATAAAGTAATTTTTCTTCAAATTGTAAACCTATTTTAAAATATGAGTTTTAATTTTATCCACATTATCTCTCACTTCTTCTATAATACTGAATTTTTCCGTAAGCTTGTTTATTATCTCATGATAACTTTTTTCTCTTTCTTCCTGCCTAATATCCCTTTTTTCCTGTGCTTTCAAAATATAAAATATAAGTGCCACTGTTAATGCTGCCCATACCCCCTGTGATGATGCCAATTTTATTATTTCATTCTCCATTAAACCACCTCCTCACACATAAAACATATAATTTCTTTATATCAATACCATATATTCACACTGTATATAAAGCTTCATCTTTTTTAATGCCCTATTCTTAGTTCTATTAATTGCCTGTCTTGAAACATGTAATTTTTCCGCAATTTCTGATTCTGAATATCCTTCAATAAATTCATATTCTATTACTTCTTTTTGTAAATTAGATAGCTTGTCCATAACTTCATATACCAATATTCTTGTTTCAACATCATCATCTTTCTTTCCTAATCTCTCTAATTCAATTCCAACCTCAAAATTATATATTTTTGTTTTATTTTTTAATATTCGATTATATTCATTTATGATAGATTTAAATATATAGTTTTTTATATCTTTTTCTTCTGTTATTACGTTTGGTATATTATATACTGCATTGATAAGAGCAATTATAAGTTCATTTGTGATATCATCATATCGAACTTTTCTACTGTGTTTTTTGATGATAGGCATAAACTCTTCTATGATTTTCATTAGAGCCTTATTATCCTTCATTTGCGACTTTTTAATCAATTCGTATAAACTCCATTTCATACATATACTTCCTAAAAAATATATCTATTAGTTAAAAAGTAATTTTTCTTCAAATTGTAAACCTATTTACAATAAAATATTTAAATGTACACGATCATTCTAAAAATTGACAAAAAAAGGAAATATCACCTTCACAGTGATATTTCCTTTTTTACCCTTATAAATCAAAACTAAAGCCAAGTTTCATTTAACAGTGTAGCAAAAATGTTATATAATGGTTATATAGCAAATTATGCTGTAACCCTTAATTTAATGGAGGTAAAAATGAAAAAATCAAAACACTTTAAACTGATAAGTTTACTAATATCACTGGTTATTATATGGATTATAACCGTTGGATGCTCAGCTAATCAAAATTGCAATACTTCTACTACAAAATACAACAATCAAAATTCTACTGCAGCTTCAAACATTCAAACAAATAACCTAAATTCAACTAATAGCACTAATACTCAAAAAAACGACAATAAAAGCAATGAAAACACCACTAAGAGCAACACAAGTAATGAAAATACTACTAAAAACAATACTGAAAACAGTACAAATGAAACAACTATAAACAATTCCAAAGATAATAACACATCTGCAAAAGATAAAAAATTATACATTAAAATAACAATAGCAAATAAAAAATTTGACCTGTCTACTCTCTTAAATGCAGAAGATGTACAGGATTTGAATGACTTCCAGTTATCCTTGCTTAGAAATGCCTATTATGCAAAACACGGATATAAATTCAAAATGGGAAAATACTCTAACTATTTTTCTAAGTACGATTGGTATATTCCAAAATATGATGATGTAGCAAACATGCTGTGCAATACTGATATTGATAACATCAACCTTATTCTTAAAATTGAAGGTAATAAAAAATCAGAAGAGAATATAGACAGTAATAACAAAGTATCCTCAGCAAAAAATACAAATAAATATAAAGGATTTATATTCCCCAATAGCGATAAAAAACTCATATCAAATGAAGAACTTAACTATTGCGACAAATTTACTCTTCTATTAGCCAAAAACGAATTATTTGCTCGTAAAGGCTACAGATTTAAAAACAAACAATTATTAAACTATTTTAGTAATATGAGTTGGTATACTCCAAATGATAATATTAAAAATTCAGTAGACGAACTGAACGAAATAGAAAAGAAAAATCTAGAATTGATTAATGAAAAGTATAATAATCTTTATTATTTATCAGGAGCTAAAGATAATACCTATGAAATAAACACTAAAATGGATTTAAATAACGATGGTATAAAAGAGAATATAAATATTTTATTTAAGAAAGATCCTTTAAATCCTTCTTTTAACTCATGGCATGAATATGATTTTACAATAAATTCAAATGGTAAAAAATATACATTTAAAGACACAGAATCGAATTTATATGCAAATCTATTCTTTGCTGATTTTGATGTGAATGATAATACCACTGAATTTTATCTAACTTCTGCTGGTCCTAGCGATGATCCAACTACTACTATTTTTCAATTATCGGAAAATGGTATTAAAAAGAT
The DNA here is from genome assembly GCF_001594005.1 of Clostridium tepidiprofundi DSM 19306. Lineage (GTDB taxonomy): Bacteria > Bacillota > Clostridia > Clostridiales > Clostridiaceae > Clostridium_AC > Clostridium_AC tepidiprofundi. Next base: position 6,646 of record NZ_LTBA01000033.1, read on the forward strand.
TCTTACGTTACAAGGTTTTATAACTGGTTATGATGGTAAAGGAAATATATATACAGATTTCAGTTTCACAAATGATAAAAATCAAATACTACTTAGCTATTATAATCTAAAAAAAGGTGTTCAGCATCCTAATAACAATGAAATTATAGGTAAGTATCTGCAGTATGACTATCGCCTGATGCTTTTTAAAACACAACACGGACAATATGGCATTCCTGGTATTAGCCCTATAGGAGATAGTTATTATGAAGAAAATAAGGAATATCTAACTAAAAAAGTGGAAGATGGTGAACTAGTTAAAATAACCGACATCAATGAACCTCTGAAAATAATTTATGTATATTATGATGAATCATCTCCTGAGAGTATATGGAATTTACCTATTAGAGTAGAAACAAAGGATGGTTTAAGAGGATGGTTGCTTTATCTTAATGGTGGAGATTAAAATAGTTAAATATTAATTTATACAAAATAAAAAAATGGGGCTGTCGCACTAAATAATTAGTGCGTAGCTCTTTTTTTATAAAAAAATAAATCCCCCACTTCGAAAAGTAAGGGATTTATAGTAAAATATTAGTATGCTAAAACAAAATATTTTACAAAAAGATTATACTACTAATCAAAGATATTATCAATTAAAACTTCCAATAAATATCGGATGTATGATCCCAGTAGATGATTCGGTGCGTTTGCTAAGTCAATTTGTAGAGGAGATGAATTTAGAAGATTTATATTCGACTTATTCCCGAATTAGGGAAAATCGAGCAACGCCACGACAAATGCTGAAGATTGTACTTTATGCTTACATGAATAATATTTATTCATCACATGCTATGGAAAAAGCATGTCACCGTTACATTAATTTCATGTACCTTCTTGAAGATTCACCCAAACCAAATCATTCAACATTCGCAAGATTTAGAAGTTTACATTTTGCACCATGTGCAGAAAGAATTTTAGCTGAAATAACAAATTTTCTTCACACACTTGAAGAAATATCTGGATATGCAATATTTATAGATAATACAAAAATAGAAGCATGTGCAAACAAATATACTTTTGTTTGGAAATCTTGTTTTTTCATAAACTGAAGTTTCTCTTCATCAAGAATAACTCCATTTTTTGTCATTGAAAGTTCAAAATTATCACCATATTTTTGTCTTATATAGGAAATATTACATCCTTCACAGTGATATTTCCTTTTTTACCCTTATAAATCAAAACTAAAGCCAAATTTTATTTAACAGCATGGCAAAGATGTTATATAATGGTTATATAACAAATTATGCTGTAACCCTTAATTTAATGGAGGTAAAAATGAAAAAATCAAAACACTTTAAACTGATAAGTTTACTAATATCACTGGTTATTATATGGATTATAACCGTTGGATGCTCAGCTAATCAAAATTGCAATACTTCTACTACAAAAGATAATAGTCAAAATTCTGCTACAGCTTCAAACATTCAAACAAATAACCAAAATTCAACTAATAACACTAATACTCAAGAAAACAACTATACAAACAATAAAAACACCAATAAGAGCAACACAAGTAATAAAAACAATACAAATGAAACAACTATAAACAATTCCAAAGATAATAATACATCTGCAAAAGATAAAAAATCATACATTAAAATAACAATAGCAAATAAGGAATTTGACCTATCAGTTCTATTAAACCCAAAAGATGTACAAAATCTTGATAATTGGCAGTTATCATTGCTTAGAAATGCATATTATGCAAAACACGGATACAAATTTAAAATGGAAAAATACTCCAACTATTTTTCTAAATACGATTGGTATATCCCCAAATATGATAATGTGGAAAATTTCATTACTGATAGTGATACTAAAAATATTAATTTATTATTAGAATTAGAAAAAACTTTCTCTCAAAATTGTATTGATAATATAATAATCAATGAAAAGAATAATGGAGAAAATGATACATTTTATCTTGGAATGAAGATGGAAGATGCATTAAAAAAGTTAAAAGAACTAAAATTAGATTCAAAATTAAAAATCATGCAAACACCTGAAGAGAATTTAGTATGTAATTGTATTGACAACCATGGTGATGATGGGCATCCCCAAACACTTCTCTATATAGATACGGATTCAAAAGGTTTAGGTAACCCTAAAGATAGAATAGTATTTTCTCTCAAATTTGATATTAGAAACCATAGATTGATTAATATTGATCCTCCTAATATTCCAACATCATTAGGCTTAAAAATGGGAGATTCTTTAGATGATATGAAGAAGTTGTACGGTACTAACTACACAATCTATGGAAATGATACCCTTTTCCCTGAAGTAAGTGCTAATAATAAAATAAAGTATTGCAAAGTTGGATATATTTATGAATATAAGATAGATAATCATTATTTTAGGGTGTCTATTCTTAATAATGAAGTAATAACTTGGGAAATTTCAAAATTTAAAATACAAAAAAGAATCTATCTTTCTGATAAAACCTTTTGCCTATGTTGTACATTGAAGCCAGAAGATTTAGAAGGCTTAGACAAAAACGATTTAGCAATACTTAGAAATGCTTATTACGCTAAACATGGATATATATTTAAAATTAAGAAATATAATGATTACTTTTCTTATAACTGTCAATGGTATACCCCTCAATATGATAATGTAGATAGCTTACTTACAGAGACTGACAGAAAAAATATCGATTTAATTTTAAAATTTGAAAAAGCTCTTAGATAAGTGCTATATCAATTTATTACAAATAAACTGATATAGCACCTCAAAAGTAAATACTAATAAGTTCTTTTACTTTTTGATTATCCATAATTTTCTTAAAGGAAAATTAAAACTGGCTTTTGATATTTCAGAACTCAAAAATATTTTGTAATTATGATTGGGGAAATATGATATCAAATATGACACCATATCGTAAACAGAAATAAATTAATATCTATAAGAGGTATAATATGATGAAAAATTTTAAAAAAATTATTATTATATTAAGCATAATTATTTTTCTTATAATAAGTTATAATATATGGCAACAGCAAAAACATATAACTATAAATGAGAAAATAGCAAATACAACAAAATTTTCAAATAAAAAAAGAAAATCTTATGATGATTTGAATTATAAAAGAGATTTAAATAAAGATGGCACTAAAGAAGAAATAAGTATTATATTCAAACACATGGAAAATAATAGTATGCAAAATTATACTATTACTATAAATACCAAAGGTAAAAAATATACTTTTAAAAAAGATGATATATACAACGTATTTCCAAAAATTAACTTTGCCGATTTTGATATAAATGATAAATATATTGAATTCTATATAGAATCTGATGGTCCTAGTGATGATCCTAACTCTACAATTTATAGATTTGATAATGATATAAAAGAAATTTGTAATATACCTGGTACAATTGTTAGTTACGATGGATTTGGTAAAATATATACAACCTACAGTAAAACAAACGACAAATATAAAGTTCTTTTAAGTTACTATGATATAAATGAAAAAAAATTTGTTTTTAATGACAAAAATAATCTTATTGGTAAAAATCTTCAATATAATAACTCACTAATTCTTTTTACTGATTCTGCAGATACTTCAGGTGTAAATAAAGTAATTTGTAATAGCATAATAGATAATAACATGCAAAAGAAAGAAATACAAAAACTCTTAGATAGATATAATAAAGAAACCATAGTAAAAGTATGTAAACCAAACGAAATTTTAACAATAGTAGATATAGACAATACTTACCATGGAAATTTTAAAAATGGAAATCCCAAAAATATACGAATTAAAGTTAGAACTAATGATAATAAGGAAGGTTGGCTAGACTGGTTAAATGGAGGAGATTAAAAAATAATTACGGGCTCTAGTTAAATAATAATTTACACAAAAGTGCTATATCAATTTATTACAAATAAACTGATATAGCACTTAGCATTAGAACCTATAAATATTATCTATCTCTCATTATCGTGAACTACCACCAATACAAGCAAGGGGGTTTTCTTGTGTCGTTTCTATAAATCAAATCTATTGATAGAATCCTTCATTTCATCAGCTTTTTGTCCTAACTTCTTAGCATATTCCTTCATTTCATGCATAGCTGCATTCTGCTCTTCTATAGATGCTGATACTTCTTCTGTAGATGCCGCTGTTTCTTGACAAACTCTATTTATATCCTTAATATTACTTATAACCTTATCTTTTACATCGTTTAATTCATTAATTTGTGAATGTAAACCATGTATCTTATCTATTGAATCGACAATTGCATTCTCAATATCTTTAAAAATCTTTTCTGTACTTATAACTGCTTCATTTTGAGTTGAAAATATCTCTTTTGTATTATCAACTACTTCGACAGCCTTTTTAGCATCGCTTTCTATTTTATTTATAACATCTTGAACTTTATTAGCAGCCAAACTTGATTCTTCAGCTAATTTTCTTACTTCATCTGCAACAACTGCAAAACCTTTTCCCTGCTCTCCTGCTCTTGCAGCCTCTATAGCAGCATTTAATGCAAGCAAATTGGTTTGCTCAGCAATTTCGGAAATAGTATTAGTAAATTCGCTTATACTACTAATCTGATTTCCTAATGTATTTACAACCTCAAAAATATCCCTAATAGATTCATTAGTTACCTCTTGTTTATCAATTAACTGCTTTAATACTTGTATACCTTTATTTTCTAACTGCTTCATATTTTCAGCCGCTAACTTCATTTTATCTGCATTTTCTTTAATATTTTGAGTACTGTCATCTAAAATATTACCCTTCTGTACACCATCTTCAGCCAATTTAGTTTGTTCAAGTGTACCTTCTGCAATAACCTCAACAGCAGAAGAAATCTGATTAATTGTAGTAGATGCTTGTTCTGACATATCTACCAACATATGAGTAGATTCCCTTACTGAATTAGCAGAATTATTTGTTTTATTCACTAACTCTCTAAGGTTTTCAATCATTTCATTTACAGCTTGTTTCAACTCTCCAATCTCATCTTTTTCGGTAATTTTAACTTTATGAGCTAAATTTCCTTCACTGATCTTCTTACTTATTTCTTTTAATTCAAGAATTGGTTTTGTAAAATTCTTTGCTAATAAATAACTAAATACTAGTGATAGAAGTATAGAACATAAAATCAATATTGCTAAAATAGTTGACATTTTTTTCACTGTTCCAAATATATGCTCTTTATTTGCTGAAATGACAACATATGTACCTGTTGATTCATCATATTTTATATAAGCAACTCTATCTGTAATAACCTGTTTCGAATCCTCTAATGAATAATTTAAAAATCCATTCTTAGTTGATATGAATTTATCTACAATGTCTTTTGGCAACTTTAAATTTTTCTGTGTATTATATAGCACTTCACCTTTTGAATTAAGTATAATTATATTTTTATCAATACTTGCCTTTTCAATATTGTTTTTAAATTCATTTTTTATCTGTGCATCGTACTTATCGACCTCTTCATAAATATTATCAATATAATTCCCTGTACTAATAATCCAGTTCCATGGTTTAAATAACTGTGAATATGCTCTCTTAGGACTCAATTTGCCAGTACCCACATCTTTAGGTTTTTCCCACATAAAATCGGTATATCCATCGTTTTTGCCATCTTTAGCCGCACTTATTACCTCTCTCATAACCTTTTTTCCTTTAGGATCTGTAAGATCAATTCTATTTATTCCTTCTTTTTGTGGAATCATTGGATGTGCTATAAGAATACCATTTACATCATCTATCCAAAAATATCCTGTGCTACCATATCTTAAACTTTTTATCAAATCAATTGCTTTCTTCTTTGCCTCATCCTCACTTAAAATTCCAGATTTATATTCATTGTAGACATGATTAACAAGACTCATCGCATTTTCAACTTGATGCTTAATTTTATCATCATAACTTACCATCATTTCATTTTTAAGCACTTCAATATCCCTATTACTTTGGTTTAGCATATTCAGTGTTTCATTCGCTTTTACCTCAATAATTTGTTTTGCCTGTTGTTCAAGTGAATTACTTGTCAAAAATACCGTTACACTACCAGTAACAATAAGAATTATTGTTATTAGCAATGATATTACTAGCATTAATTTTGATTTGATACTTTTCATCTGTAAACCTCCCACTCTTTCGTTCTAATTTTTAGGCATTTGAAAAGAAATAACAAGTAAAAAGACTAGCATGCTTACTAGCTATTTTTTTGAAGATGTCTTAATAACCTTCTATATTAATATAGTGTATCTATTTATGTTATCGTTTAAAATTCTTGTAACTTTATTTGTACACTTGAGGTAATTTTTTAACTGCACAAAAAATAGCGAAATTAGCTTTTATACCATTGAACTTGTAATTCCCACAATTTATAATAATACCCTTTTGCTTTAAGCAATTGTTCGTGTATTCCTTGTTCAACAATTTCTCCCTATATAAGACTAATATTCTATCCACCATTTTTACTGCGCCTAATCTATGTGTAATCAAAACAGCAGTTTTATATTTTACCGATTTCATAAATTTGAGTTGATATAATTCTATTCATAGAAATATTGTATATATACACAAAATATGTTAAAATACCTATAGTATGGTTAAAAGTTTAATATACGCTAATTGTATACTAAATATTTGTGAAAGGTGTGAGAAATATTATGAAATATGATAATGCTTTATTGTATAATAAATTACGAAAAAAATTGTTTGTGTTTGTCACTTCTGTTATATTTGTGTCAGTATTCATGTATCAATCAACAGGACATAAAGTATTTGCAATTTGTAAGTTAGCTAATTTAAAAATGGTTGATGGAGGTGAAACAATATATGATAAGGCTATAAAAAGTGATAGTGAATATCTTAAAACCATATTTAAAAAAAATTCATCAGTAGCTTTAAATAAAGAAAATAAGGCACTTATTGGTATTGAAGGAACCGTGGTTACTGTAAGAAAAAACAAATTAACCATCAATATATCAAATTCAAGCGAAAATTCTCTAAAAGAACATTTGATAAACATTACTGTTGAAGGACATATGCCAGTTTTAGATAAAAATGATATAATTGCTGCTAATGTGAAAAAACAATCGGTTGGTTATGTCAGTAATGACATATACAAGAGAATTAATGGTATATACTATGATTTTAATAACAATAAGTGTAGCATTCCTGATTTTGCTTATGAAATAATATCTAGACCATTCATGGTTAAAGGTGATATTACTGATGTAGATACTGAATTAAAATGGTTAAATGTAAAAATAAATAAAATTTTCCATAATGCAGGACCTGTGGATTCTCCATACAAACTATATGAGAATATTAAGTTAAAAATACTCATACCATATGGTGGAAAGCTATCTGACAAAGAAAAGAATAGTATGAGAAAATTTTTACGCAAAGGTAAAGATATAATAGTTACATGTTCACAATACAATAATGTTTTGACAAATAAAAAATGCTTAGGTGTTTTTCCTAGTGATATTTATTACATTGATAATGGTAAGTTTTATGATGTGAATAATAAGGAAGAAAAAATTGAAAATGTTGATAGTATATCGAAACAATAAGGTTGTCGCATTAATTATTTAGTGCGACAACCTCTTATATCCTAACTTCTAAATATTACTTCCTCCCTACTGAACATATATCTTGCTATAGATATTGCAATTACCATATAAATCAAAGACGAAAATACTGCAAGACCTATATGTGTATAATTTATTATTCCCATAGTAATTTCTTTTAGAACTGCAGTCGCATTGACTATAGGCAATACAAACCAATGAATTCCCGCAATCTTAACATCAATTAAATATGATGAAAATGCTGCAAACATTCCTATCAATGTTACAGGAGTAAGATATGTTTGAGCTTCTTTAAATGATCTTGCATATATGCTTATCGATAACTCAAGTGCCCCAAATATCATTGTAGTTAATATTGCAAATACCGCTATCATAATAAATTGAGTTAGTCCTATTGTAACTGAAAGTCCACCATCAACGGCACCAAACATCTCAGGACTTATTAACATAGCTATATATATCCCAATTAAAGATGCCAATGCGGTTATCATACCCATTACTGTTATTGCAAAGAATTTTCCCCACAATAAAGACATTCTTCCTACTTGAGTTGTTAATAAAGGCTCTAATGTACCTCTTTCCTTCTCTCCAGCTCCTAAATCTATAGCTACTGGTAATGGACCAGTTGAACAATAAATTATAATCATCATAGGAAGTATCATGGAAAGTATCATCTTACCTAATCCTTCGCTCTCTTTAACTGCTGCTCTAGTTTTTATATTAGGCATTTGAAAGAAAATAACAAGTCAAAGATGCGACGTATATTTTGTGAAATACAAAGAGTTGGGTTCCGCTGATAGTAGTTCCTATCAACGGGTTCCGACGATGAAGTAGTTCGCAAAATAGACTAGCATACTGACTAGTTATTTTTTTGAAAATGCCTTAATAGGTGAAAGTATTGATGTATCTATATTTCTAGCATTTAATCTTTCAGTAACTATTAGTTTTGAGTATTCCTTTACATATGATGACACTATGTTTAATGCCATTGAAGATTTTGAGCTTGAGCTATCATAATATATTTCTAAATTTGCACTTTTTTCATTCTTTATAGCATCATCAAAACCTTTTGGTATAGTAACTGCTACAAATATTTTTCCCTTGTCTACAGCTTTTTCTATATCATCAACATCTATTACCTTTATATTGTCTTTTGATTCTAAAAAAGCTTTAAGCTTGCTATTATATTGATCTACAATGGCAATAGTAGTGCTTTTAGTTACTGTTTCTTTGTCATTACCCATACCTTTTCCCATAAAACCGAAAATTATTGGAAACAAAATAAGAGGAAGCAAAATGCCAACTATAAAAGTTTTTTTATCTCTGTATATGTCTAATATTTCTTTTTTAAATACTATACCTATAATTTTCATTACTTGACACCTACCAATCTCATAAATATTTCTTCCATATCATCATTATTGTATTTTTGTCTGAAATTTTCAATTGTTCCCTCTTCAACAATACTTCCTTTATTTATAATAACTATATTGTCACATAACTTTTCAACTTCCTTCATGCTATGGCTTGAGAATATTATAACTTTGCCTTCATTCTTACATTTCAGTATAAATTCCTGAACAATATTGGAAGATGTCACATCCAATCCTATTGTTGGTTCATCAAAGAGCATTACTTTAGGATTATGAACTATAGAACGAGCTATGGCTACTTTTTGCTTCATACCTCTTGAAAATTTTCCAACTCTTCTATCTATATATTCTTTCATATCGAGCATATCAGCTAAAACATCTATTCTTTCATCAATTGCATGCTTTGTCATTCCATTAAGTTCAGCAAAATATTTTATATTTTCTCTGGCTGAAAGTCTATCATATAAGCCTACTTCCCCTCCAAACAATATTCCTATTTCTCCTCTTACTTTGCTACTTTCCTTAATAATGTCATAACCATTGACATATGCTGTGCCATCTGTGGGTTTAAGCATAGTTGCAAGCATTCTCAATGTAGTTGTTTTACCTGCACCATTTTCACCTAATAATCCTACAATTTCACCTTCATTAACATGAAATGTAATTCCTTTTACCGCTTCTACATTTTTGAATTTCTTTTTTAGATTTTCAACTTTAATCACAGTAAGCCCTACCCCCTTATTTTTATTGTTTTTACAAATATTAATATATTATTTTATACACCTTTAAATGAGTAAAAATCATTACAATAAATTACAAATAATTTAACAACTCAATAACAAAGCAATATGATTTCTACACATGGATTTTGTGATAATATCTCCGTACTTACGAGTTATGCTAAAAATATTACCATAAAATTCTTATAAATTCAATAAATATAAATTTTATCATTGGATAAAATTGAAAAATGATATAGAATAGTTATAAGAGAACTGCATATGCTGGAATTGCAATAGTTCAAAAATTAAAAGTATTCTATTATAGTTATGGGGGCGATTTTTATGAAAATTTACATTTCTCTTGATATGGAGGGAATTGCAGGAACTTTTAATTGGAAGCAAGAGGATAAAGACAGGCAGAGTGTAAAAAAGCAAATAACAAATCAGGTTGAATGGGTAATTAAAGGTATAAAAGAAAGCTCAAAGAATTCTTCTATTGAAGAAATAGTCATTGCTGATTCACATTCAGGTGGAGACAATTTACATTATGATATTACCGAAATTGATGATAGAATTCATATTATTTCAGGTTATCCAAGGCCTCAATATATGATGCCTGCATTAGATGAATCATATGATTTGATATTTTTTGTAGGTTATCATGCAGGAGTGGGAACTTCATATGCAAGTATGGATCATACTTATTCGGGTAGCAGGGTACATAAAATATGGATTAATGATATTCCTATGAATGAAGCATTAATTAATAGTGCTTATGCTGCATACTATAATATTCCAGTTGCACTTGTAATAGGCGACAAAGCCTTAGAAAAGGAATTGATGGTGGAAAATGCTATGCCTTGGGTGAAATATGTTTGCACAAAAGAAGCATTAAGCAGATATTCAGCAAAGTTGAAACCTATAGGACAAGTAAAAAAAGAAACAATTGAGGCTGTTAAAAATGTATTAAATTCTGATATTGATAACTTTTCTATATATCAATTCAAAACTCCAGTAAAATTAACGATAGAATTCCAAACTAGTGCAATGGCTGATGTTGCAGCTCTTATGCCTGGAACTAAAAGGCTCGATGGAAGAACTCTAGAATTTACCCATGAAGATTATAAGATATTATTTGATGCTTTAATGGCTTTAATAACCTTAAGTTCTACGGTAAATTAGAATTGTTTTGCAATACGTATTTATACTGAAACTGTTAAACAAAGAAAAATTGTTGAATAAAATGAAATTGATAAACGAGAGGTAACATTATGAAAAAATATATATATAAAATAAAATTTTTTATACTAGCTCAAGTAATATTTAATATATTGGCAACGATATGTTTAGCTATTATGCCATATTTATCAAAGCTACTCTTCGATTCAGTAGCGGGAATTAGCAATTATAAACTTAAGTCATTGATAGCTATGTATATTGCTTGTGTTATAGGCCATTTGTTTTTTACATACATAGAAACAATATGTACATGGAAACAAGCACTAAAATTTGAAAGTAGTCTAAAAAATGACTTCTTTAGAGCAATAATTAATTATAGTTATAAAAGATTTTCATCAAAAAATATTGGAGAATATATTTCACTGCAAAGTAATGAAATAACTCAACTAGAGATGGATTATCTTACACCATTTGTGGACTTAATTAAATCTATTAATATATTAATTATTTATGGAATAATGCTTTTTATGTTTGTTGATTGGAGAATTTCAATAATAATTTTTGTTCTTTCTATTATTTCTGTATTGATAGGACCAAATCTTACATCAAAAAAATTGTCAGCTAGACGAAAAAAATATCTTAATAAAATGGGAGAATATTTCTCTAAAATAAAAGATTTATTAGAAGGATTTAAGTTAATTCAAAATAAAACAAGAAATAATATTTTTTTAGAACAAGAAAAAGTTCTTAAAGAAACTATTCGATATAGATTTCACTATGGTAAGCTTAAAACATTAGCAGGTACTATAAATGAAGCTTTCGTACTCATACTTCATATCATTTCCTTTGCATTGGTTGGATATTTATTGTTTAAACATGAAATTACTGCTGGAGTAGCAGTCGCTACGTTTGGATATTTAGATTGTTTTATAGATCCAATACAGTCTTTAATTTATGATATAAATTCAATAAATTCAACAAAAAGCATTAAAAATAAAGTTTTGGATTTTATAAGGTATGATAATGTACCAAGTAAATTGATTTCTAGAGATACATTTGACTTCAATGGTTCTAATATAAAATTTGATAATGTAACTGTTAAATATAACACATTTTCTCTAGATAATTTTTCTTATACGTTCGAAAAATGTAAGAAATATGCAATAATTGGACATAGTGGTTCTGGAAAATCTACCATAGTCAATGCATTAATGAAATATGTTGAATTGGATAGTGGAAACATATTGATTAATGGCGAAAACATAAAATATATAGACACTAGTAATTTGATTTGTTGCATAAATCAAAATGAGCATATATTTGCTACTGATTTTAATAATAATGTTACATTATTCGGTTCATATCCTTTGAATAATATTAGCTCTTTAATAAGAGTTTTAGACAAGAAAATGTTTAAATCAATAAAGGAAAAATCAAATTGTCAATTGCTTAGTGGTGGCGAGAAACAAGTTCTTAGTATTATAAGAGCTTGTTTAACTGATGCACCTATATATATTATGGACGAAGTATTTTCAGCTGCAGACATGAATACAAAACAAAAACTACAAAAATTTTTAATGTCTATTGATAATAAAACAATTATTATGATAACTCATGAGTTGTCTGAACATTTATCAGATTTTGATGAAATTCTGCTTATGGAAAATGGTAAACTTGTAAAGAGTGGTTCTTATAAAGAAATTTTAAAATCTGAATCATTTGCAAAATTACGCTCTGTTTCATAATCAATTTTGCAATACTCCCGCTTTTATGAGAGGGAGTATTGCAATTTTTGTTATAGCAAAGGAGTTTTTCTCTATGCTATATTGTACAAAATTTGTTAAATAACCAATATATTTAATATATAATGCTGATTAAAAAGGAAATATGTGTTATAATTTAGCATGTAATAGCCGTAAATTGAAATATATAGGTTATATTATAATACATGGAGGAAAATTATATGAAATCAATTTTAATTATGGGTGGAACAAGGTTTGTAAGTAGCTCTTTAGCAAAATATCTTATCAGTAAAGGGTATTATGTAGATATTCTTACAAGAGGTTTAAAAGCAACAAATTATGATGGATTTAGGAATCACTTAGTTTGTAATAGAAAATCAAAGAAAGAATTAGAAGATGTTTTAAAAGGGAAAAAATATGAATTTATTTTTGATATATCTGCATATACAAGAGAGGATGTTGAACTTCTCTTGACTTCGATAGATACCAGTATATTAAAAAAATATATATTTTGCTCAACAGGAGCAGTATACAAACCGAGTGATGATGTTATTGGAGAAGATTTTGAAAAAGGGAAAAATTCTAATTGGGGACAATATGGTATTGATAAAAAAGAAGCAGAAGATTTCATTATAAAGAGCAATATACCTTTTATAATATTTAGACCAACATACATATATGGCGAAAATAACAATTTATATAGAGAAACTTATTTTTTCGATAGAATTAAAAATAAGAAGCCTATACCAATGCCTTATGGAAATAATATAAAAACTCAATTCATATATATTGATGATTTAGTTAGAGTTTTTGAAAGTGCTATGTATAGTAAAAATAGCTGTGAGATATACAATGTTACAAATCCTGAGATTGTTTCATGGGAAGATTTGATATTAACTTGTGGTGAAGTTGTAGGAAAAAATCCTATTATAAAAAAAATAGATGTAAATGAAGTAAACACTGAATCAAGAACGTATTTCCCTTTTAGAGATGTAACATATATGCTTGATATAGCAAAGTTAATAGATGATGGATTTTATGTGCCAACTATTTCATTAAAGGAAGGATTAAGAAGAGCTTATAATTGGTATTTAGATGAAAAACCTAAATTGAATGATGCTAGAATGAATAAAGTTGATGAATTAGTTAGTGTATAGCTTATCAATTTTTCAATATTCCCACTTCATAGTACCAATGTTATTCCAGTATAATTAAGGGGGAACAATATGATTAAATTATTAAAGAATAGAAATGTAGTGATTCTGTGGATATCAAGAGCTTTATCTAGATTTGGAGATGCTTTAGAGAGTTTAGCTCTTATGTACTTAGTTTATGATTTGACGGGGTCAGGGCTTGCAATGGGAACGGTAATGCTATTTAGTATGATTCCTAATATAGTTATAAGTCCTATTGCAGGTGTTATTGTGGATAGATATAGCAAGAAGATTATAATGTTTACCGCTGAAATGGTGAGAACGGTATTTATACTGTTGATACCTATACTAATTTATACGGGTAATATTCAATTATGGCATATTTATGCTATATCAGTCATTGTATCTATTGCTGAAAGCTTTTTCGAGCCATGTAGTGGTGTGGTATTTACTTTGATAGTTAGTAAAGATGAATTACCATTATTGAACTCATTAAGTACAACTACCAATCACATCATGAGAATGGTAGGATATACAGCCGCAGGTATTATTATATCTTTCTCAAATAAAGGGATTCTATTTACAATAGATTCACTCACATTTCTTATATCTGCAATTGCAGCAATTATAATGACAATACCTAAAATAGAATCTAAAAAACTTGAAAAAATATCTGATATGGGGAAGGATTTTGTAGATGGATTAAAATACATATTTGGAAATGGAATAATACCTATTTTATTTTTGGCTATACTCATAGTAAATGCTTTAGGTGTACCTATTCTTCAATTTTTACCAATAACTGCAGAAAAAGTACTAAAATTAGATCCAACTTGGGCAGGATATTTTTTAACTATAAGCTCTATAGGAAATATTGTTGGAGGTATCATTTATCCTATTTTAGTAAAGAAAAATATGAAATTGAAAACTCTTTATCTATACGCATTAAACTTTATGGGATTATGTATACTTTTGGTGTGTTATTTCCCATTTAAATATATAGGAATTATTATGTTCTTCATTGTAGGAGTTTCATGCTCTTTGATTGGAATGTGGAGTTTTACTGAAATACAGAAAATTTGTGAAAAAGAATATTTTGGAAGAGTATGTTCGCTTACAAATATAGTGTTGTTAGCATCAATTCCATTCGCTTCAGCAGTAAGTGGATGGTTGATAGATAGAGTTTCATTATTGAATGTGTTTAAAGCAACTGGTATTCTTTTTATTATATCTGCAGTGGTTCTATATATACTTACTGGTAAAAAAATCAAAGTTTGTACAGAGGCTGAAGCAATATCAGACTGCAGTAAGGGTTAGAAAGTAATTATTTAGGCATTTGAAAGAAAATAACAAGTCAAAGATGCGACGTATATTTTGTGAAATACAAAGAGTTGGGTTCCGCTGATAGTAGGTTCTATCAACGGGTTCCAACGATGAAGTAGTTCGCAAAATAGGCTAGCATACTGACTAGTTATTTTTTTGAAAATGCCTTAATCAAGAATCCCCCACTTCAGCGTTAGAAGTAAGGGGGATTTTGTTTTTATTTCATCCAAATTATATCTTTTGATTAGTTCATCAGTAACATCTACATATTCCTTGAATGCAATTTTTACTTTTTTTAAATTTTCCTCTGAATTTGTCCTTGAATATCGCTCTCCATACACTATTACATCAATTAGGAAATGACATGAATGATATAGAAATTTTGCTTCAGATTTTTTACTCTTAGGAATTTTATAGGCTAGCTTATTTGCATGAAAATAATAGTTTTTTAATTCGTTAGATAAAGACATTAATGGCATTATCCTGTCACCTCCGACAGTTTCATCAATTACACGAAAAGTATTATCTTCAAATTTTGAAGTTTTTACAACCTTTTTAGCAACAGGACAGAGATTTCGCATCAAAATTCCAGTTAAAAATTTGTTTTTACTAAAATTTGTTTTTTTAACATTTACTTGAATAACTGGGAAGCCTGCAAACCGATAGGCCTTAAAAATAGTTACACCTCCCCCTACCCCAAGAAATTTTAATAATTAATTTCCAGTTTTGTTTTTAAATTATGTTTTAGCAAATATTGGATTAATCCAGTCTTCTTCTATAGTAAATCTTTCATCTCTTATATCTTCAATAATATCTATTTGTAACATTCGTTTTTTTCTAAAACCTCTAATACATCTAAAGAAATATAATT
>NZ_LTBA01000034.1 GCF_001594005.1 Clostridium tepidiprofundi DSM 19306
AATTTCACTCCTGTTGTTAAAGTTTGTATTCAAAATAATTTATACAACAAAAAGTGAAATTTGTCTCTATTTTTTATGAAATTATTTAATTGTAAATATATGTTATGAAATTTTCTCAACTATAGTTCTTTAACTCCATATAAAGATTGTAATTCTTGTAGCACATCTTTTGATAACGTATATTGGCCAGTGGACTCTATTTGAGTATTAAAATATCTTGAATCACCTATTGTAAAATCTGTACATATCATTTTACTCAAATATGTATCCATATCAAAACTATTGACAATAATATAAGTCAAATTTAGAATAATAATACTTAAAGACAAAGATAAAGTAATTACAGCAATCTTTTTCTTGCAATTAAATATATTCGCGAAAGCCATTCTGAATAAATTCCCTTTTGTATTCTTGATTGAAATTTTATTCTTGTTTGGTGTGACTTCACTATTTTTTAGTGCTTCTATCGGACTAACTTTCCCAGCTATTTTTGCCGGTTTTATAACACTTATTAAAACTGTTAAAATAGAAAATATAGTTGTTCCTATGAATATGAGTGGACTTACAGAAATGCTTTCTACAGATAGATCTATTTCTTTTAGAGTCATAGGTGTTATTACTCTACCAGTAACATAACCTAATATAAGTCCTATAGGTACTGCTATTGTAGATAACATCAAAGCTTCCTTTATTACTATTGATTTTATTTGCTTTGATGTAGTACCTACTATTTTTAAAATTCCATAAAATTTGATATCTTTTGAAACACAAATAAAAAAAATATTATATATAATTAAATAGCCACAAAGCATTATTAATATTATAACTCCTATAATAGCTCCTATTACATCTAAATCAATATCATTTTCTGATACCAAATATGCCGGATTAACACCATAAGTTATATCATTTACTTTATAACCGCTACTTATTATTAAATTTATTACATTGTTTTCTATGTTAAAATCATTTTTAAACATTATGTCTGCATCAATTTTACCTGTAGTATCCTGTGAATTTATTGGAGTATAATTTTTCAACTTAGTATCAACATATTTTTTGGATACCCATATTTGCCTAGAAGAAATTGCTTTATCTCCATTCCAAATTCCTGATAAAGTGAATTTATCTTTTATCTTATCATTACCTAATGTATATTCCAATTCAATTTCTTGTCCTAGCTTATGGCTTACCCCTAAAGCATCTAATAAAATGGTATCCATTGCTACCTCATTATATTTTTTGGGCATATGCCCTTCTGTTGGTTTATTAAAACATAATTCAGCTTCTTTTTCTGTTGCATATTTTATTTCATTTGGATATTTTATTAACTGTTTATTTTCAGCCACTCCTAGTGGAATAGAAAAACCGCTTTCCTTAATAAGATTACTTTTTATTATATTATTATACTGTTCCTCTGATAAATATTTAATTGATGCATGATTTTTCCCACCAACTTGTCGCATAATACTTTCTTGCATAGATTTTTTCATACTCATTCCAACTGTAAATAACGTCGTAAACATCACTGTAGTCAATACAATTGCTATAATTGCAAATATATTTCTTAACTTATTAGTTTTAAAAAAACCTTTTGTAAGCTTTGATACAGCTTCCTTTTCCTTAAGCTTACTCATTGATTTCACCACCTATAATTCTCCCATCCTCAATATGAAGTATTCTATCTCCCATTTTTGAAATTTCCTCATTATGAGTAATCATAACTATTGTTTGATTAAATCTTTCACTTGTTTCTTTTAAAAGTTCCATAACTTCTAATGAAGTCTTCTTATCTAAATTTCCAGTTGGTTCGTCAGCTAATATTATAGCTGGCTTTGTTATCAATGCTCTAGCTATAGCTACACGTTGTTGTTGCCCACCTGATAAGTTATTAGGTAAATTATTAAGTTTGTCTTTTAACCCAAGCATTAATATAATCTTGTCCAAATATTTTTTGTCAACTTCTTTTCCATCAAGTTCAACAGGTAATACTATGTTGTCATACACACTTAAAGCAGGTATAAGATTGTAATTTTGAAATATAAATCCTATTTTTCTTCTCCTAAATATTGTTAATTCATCTTCTTTTAATGAAAATATATTCTTTCCCTCTATTTTTACAGAACCATTTGTTGGTCTATCTAAGCCACCTATAATATGTAACATGGTAGATTTGCCACTTCCCGAAGTTCCTACTATCATTACAAATTGACCTTTTTCAATACTTATACTTACATCAGATAAAGCCTTAACTAAATTAGGCTTTTGACCATAGATTTTAGTTAAATTAGTAGTCTCCAAAATATTCATAGTTTTTCGCTCTCCTCTTAAAAATAATACAGCGTAAGCAATGAAAACTTAAAAAACATATTTTTTGGCAATAATTACTTACATAAACATTATATAACAAAATAATGACAACGAAAACACATTAGCTTTTTAAAGTAAAAATATTCTAATTGTCGATGATATAATTGCTTTTGTGAATCAATATTCGGTATTGTTGAAAAATTTATTATATATAATATTAGAATAGCGAATTCATTCGTATTTCTTGTAACTTCAATTCGTAATTTAGATTTTTATCATAATATAGTAGCAAATGCGTTATATTGTAAATCCACTTGGATTAAAGAAGTACTTTCGATAAGAATGAATACAGTAGTAAGAGTTAAAGATTTCTTTATATGTATGAGAGGTTTTAGAAAGAAACGTATGCTTCAAATAGACATTATTGAAAATATAAGAGATGAAAGATTTATCATAGATTATGTTAAAACAATTTTTTACTGGTATTTTAATGCGAAAGTTCTGCTATTATTATGAAAAAGTTGACAAAATAAAACAGTTATTTTAAAATAATGTTAAATTGTAAATTACAAATACATAATTATTACTAATGTACTAATTATGTAATATTTAACAAGAAAATAGATAAATAATATAAATAAAGGGGTTAATATCATGAGTATAGATTCAATAAACTTAACAAGTTATGGACAATTGGGTATTATAGCATTAGAAAGCTGTAAAAAGATGGGTAATAAAATTGATAATCACCTTCAAAAAAAAAGAAGAATTGGTGTAAGTAATGATTCTAAAACTGAAGATAGTAACAAAAAATCTTATCTTATTGCCATTGATGAGATACGATTCTCTAACGGAGAAGGTAAGGTCAAATTGGAGGAAAGTGTTAGAGGAAAGGATATATACATATTATGCGATGTTGGAAATTATAGTTGCACTTATGACATGTTTGGGTTTAAGAATCACAAGGGACCAGATGAACATTTCCAAGATATTAAAAGAGTTGTTTCAGCAATAGGTGGTAAAGCAAGAAGAATAACAGTTATTATGCCTTTGTTATATGCTGGAAGACAACATAGAAGAAGAGGGAGAGAATCATTAGATTGTGCTATAGCCCTGCAGGAACTTGAAAGGCTGGGAGTAGGACATATAATTACTTTCGATGTTCATGATCCTAATGTTCAAAATGCTATACCACTAATATCTTTTGATAGTTTGTATCCAACATACGAAATTGTTAAAACTTTTTTAAAAGAAGAAAATGATTTAGTAATAGATAAAACAAAAATGATAGTAATAAGTCCTGATACAGGTGCAATGGATAGGGCGGTTTATTACTCAAGTGTATTAGGAGTTGATGTTGGGCTATTTTATAAGAGACGAGATCATTCTATAATTGTTCACGGGAAGAATCCTATTATTCAACATGAATACATAGGAAGAAATGTTGAAGGTAAAGATATTCTAATTGTTGATGATATGATTGCTTCTGGTGAATCAATATTCGATATAGTTAAAGAATTAAAAAAACGTAATGCTAGAAAAATATTTGTAGCAACTTCATTTGCATTGTTTACAGAAGGTATTGAAAAATTTAATAAGTTTTATGAAATGGGTCTAATTGATAGGGTATATTCAACTAATTTAACATATATATCTCAAAAGGTTAAAGACTCCAAATGGTATAAGGAAGTAGATATGTCTGAATTGATAGCTGATTTAATAAATAATATAAATTATGATAAATCTATTGATCCTTTACTTGATGCAACAGAAAGTATTAAACAGCTTTTAAATAAGACAATTTTAGAATAAGAGATTTCTTATGTGCTTGGTGTAAATTTAATAAAACTTCCTTAATTGAACTCGTTTTGCTAAAGTAAACCATCAAGACCTTAGGTTACTACTCTACTCCGCCTGAAACAAAAATCTTCAATCTCACACTTATAAAAGTGGACTTTTGTATAATCGATAAAAACATTATAATTATACAAAATATAGTGATGGATAGGTGATTAATTTGAACTGTAACATGAATAGAAGAACTATAATGGTATTTCCTCAATTTGATAATATTAACATAATAGATGGTATAAGAGAAAAATATGATCCGCTTGCTAATCATGTTAGGCCACATATTACTTTGGTATTTACATTTGAAAGTAATATTACATCATCTGAAATCAAAGAACATGTGGAAAAAGTTCTTACGGGAATGAAACCCTTCAGATTAACTATGGGCGATATAATAAAAATAGATAATACTTTAGGAAAGTATCTATTTTTATCATTGAATGAAGGTATTGATGATATAAAAAAACTTAGTTTAAAGTTATATACAGGTATTTTAGAACAATATAAACCAGAGTGGTTAAATGAAAATACATTCTTGCCTCACATGACACTTGGAAATTTCACTTCAAGAAATGAGTTGAATAAAGCCTTTAAAGATGTTGAAACTATTAAAGAAACTTTTACTACAATTGTAAACAAAGTTTCCGTTGAAATTATTGATGAAAACGAAAATTCCACAATTGATATTGAAGTAAATTTATAAGAAATTTTTTAAGCAGAGTGATTAAATATAACAAACGCCTAAAAAAGCTATACTTATAAGTTAAAGAAAGGAATTGCTTATGAATTGTATTAATTGTAAACAAGATATGCTATATGGAAAAATTTATTTCGATGCAAGTGTAATTGAACGTTTTTGGGGAACTACTGGACATCTGTTTTTTTCAGAATTTTGTTCCAATTCAAAACCTATAAAGTTAATACCCTATAAAGAACATTGTATAGGCTATTATTGTATTAACTGTGGTGATGCTTGGTTGAATGTTGAACATATACATGAAAAATGCTTAACTTGTAACAATGATATCTTATATGGAAAATTTTATGCCAAATCAGCTTTTACCAGATTCAATTACGATCATCTTGATTTTATTAATCTCAATAACATCACTTATAAAATCTTTGATGCTTCATCTTATATTAGAGGATATTATTGTAAAAATTGTGGGATTAGTTATTTTAATATTAAAAATATAGTTACTTAAAAAATAACCATTCTTTTAAGTAAGAATGGTTATTTTTTACTATACCTAAGTACGTCTAAAAAAAGAACATGGAATAATCGAAACCAGATAGATGCAAAATCTAGTATATTAGAACAATCTAAAAAGGCCTCGCTACAAGTTATTACCCGCTTATTAAAAAAAATTGTACATTAACTCAAATAAATATTATAATATTAGTATATCTTTAGAAGGGAGTTACTTGATGATTTCAAAATTTTTAGTTAAACACTTCATCAAAAATTATGAAAAAACTAACGATATCAAAGTACGGAACTCATATGGATACCTTGGAGGAATAGTTGGTGTTATTTTAAACATTATATTATTCTGTATTAAATTTTCATTGGGTTTGATATCGCATAGTATAGCTATAACAGCAGATGCATTTAACAACTTATCTGACTCTGCATCTTCATTAATTACTATTCTAGGATTCAAATTATCAAATAAACCTGCTGATAAAGAACATCCTTTCGGACACGGCAGAATTGAATATATTTCTGCTTTAGTTGTCGCTTTTTTGGTTCTAATGGTTGGTTTAGAATTTATTAAAACATCATTCAATAGGATACT
Source organism: Clostridium tepidiprofundi DSM 19306 (assembly GCF_001594005.1). Classification (GTDB taxonomy): domain Bacteria; phylum Bacillota; class Clostridia; order Clostridiales; family Clostridiaceae; genus Clostridium_AC; species Clostridium_AC tepidiprofundi. Next base: position 5,961 of record NZ_LTBA01000034.1, read on the forward strand.
GCACCCAACTAAAATAAATTTTAATATTGCAATTTTTATATTAATTTTACTATCTATATGTCTAAAATTATGGATAAGCAAATTTAATCTTTTTCTTAGTAAAGCCATAAATTCACAGGCTCTAAAAGCATCATCTTCTGATGCTTTTGCAGATGTAATAACATCTAGTGTAGTTGCACTATCGTTGCTATTATCTAGATGGGTTACATTTCCAATAGATGGTTATATCGGTATAGTTGTGGCATTATTTATAGTATATTCGGGAATATCTTTAATAAAGGAAACACTGGATCCTTTACTAGGAGAACCTCCTGATCCAAACCTTGTTACAAATATTCAATCGAGCTTATTAGAATATGAATATATAACAGGAGTTCATGATCTTATTATTCATAATTATGGTCCTAATAAATGTATTGCTTCAATACATGCAGAAGTACCTTGTGATGAATCGATAGTAAAAATTCATGAAATAATAGATAAAGCAGAAAAGGAAATTTCACAAAAATTAGGAATATCACTTGTAATTCACATGGATCCAATAAATACAAATGATGTTGAAGTTAATACTGCTAAGAAAGAAATAGAAAATTTGATTAAATTTTTTCCTATAATCGATTCAATACATGATTTTAGAATAGTAGGAGAAGGAAATTATAAAAATTATATTTTCGATGTAGTTATAAAATCTGATGTGATATTCAATAGTTCTGATGAAGAAAATTTGAAAACAGAAATAAATAAAAAATTAAGAGAAATCCACCCTAATTGCTCCGCAATTATAACTGTTGATAGAAATTACATCAGTATCAAGTAAGGCATTTTCAAAAATAAAGCTACTGAGCTCATTCTATATTCCATAAAATAAAATAAATAAGAAAATGTTAATATTTCAAAAAAATATTAACATTTTTTTTCATTTTAAATATAATATACTGATATGAAATTATGGAGTGTGATTATATGAAAGGTAAAGTAAAGCATTATTTCCCAGGAGGTAACACTTCTAAAGGATTCTATTCTCTTTACAGGTATATTATGCCTCAAAACAAGGCTAAGAGAATATTCTGTATAAAGGGAGGTCCAGGCACAGGTAAATCATCTTTTATGAAAAAAATAGGTGAATATTACAATGAAAAAGGATACGACATAGAATACCAACACTGCTCATCAGATAATAATTCTCTTGATGGTGTTGTAATTAAAGGCTTAAATGTTGTCTTTTTAGATGGGACAGCACCTCATGTTGTAGACCCCATAAATCCTGGAGCAGTAGACGAAATCCTAAATATGGGGGAATATTGGAATGAAGAAGGTTTCCAAAAATACAGAAATAATGTAATAGAAATGAATAAGGAAGTAGGAAAAACATTTAAAAGAGCTTATAAGTATATTGCTGCTGCAAAGCTAGTGCATGATGACTGGTGCAGCTACTACAATGATAACTTAAACTATTCAAAATTGAACTTAATGAGTGAATATTTAAAAGAAGAAATTCTAAACAAAAAAATAGATTTGCCTGGTTCGGAAAGGCACATGTTTGCTACAGCTTTTACTCCAGATGGTATAGTTACTTTCATAGAAAATTTATCAGCTGATTTAAATACTAAATATGTATTAAGCGGTCCTCCTACTATTGGCAAGCATATTATATTGGAGTACTTATTGCAAGAAGGCTTGAAAAGAGGATATTACATTGAAGTTCTTCATTCTCCTTTAATTCCTGATAGAATTGAACACTTATTATTCCCTGAAATAGGTACTGCAATTCTTACTTCTAATGAAATAAACAATAAGAACTTTAATGGTCATGAAATCAATTTAGAAAATATGATAAATACTAATTTGATTAAAAAATACAATTCTCAAATAGAAGAATCTAAAAACGAATTTTATAGTCTGCTAAACAAAGGTCTTGACAGTATATTTAAAGCTAAAACAATTCATGATAAACTAGAAACTTATTATGTACCAAATATGAAATTTGAAGAAATAGATAAATTATTTGAAAATATAATAGCAAGAATATCCAAATATGAAACTGAACTTAAAAAATAGCATTTAAGAGCTGCATTGATGCAGCTCTTATTAGTATTAGGCATTTGAAAGAAAATAACAAGTCAAAGATGCGATGTATATTTTGTGAAAATGTCTTATATTATATTCACAACATATAATTCATGTAATGCTCTAGTAGCCATTACGTATTTTAATTTTTTATTGTCTTTAACTCCACAATCATTTATAAATATAACGGTATCAAACTCTAGCCCTTTGGCAAAATATGATGGTAACACAACAATTCCACTGTGATATATAACATTTTCATTGTCTATTATTCTTACATGTATTCTATTCTTTATGCTATCAAATACTTTCCTTGCCATAGTTAAATCTTTAGTAATAATAGCTATGCTTTCATAGCCCTTTTCTCTATATCTCATTACTTTATCTATAGCAACCTCTGTTAGTATTTCATATGAATTAATATTTTTTTCTACAACAGCTGCCCCACTTCTTACAAGAGGAACTATTTTATTTTCATCTAAATAATTATTAGCAAATTCCATAATCTCTTTAGTTGATCTATAACTTTTAATGAGTTTAAATTTCTTGATTTTTAAATTATCATATATTTCATCTATAGTATTCATTGGAATTTTGCCGCATATAGGTAAAATTCTCTGATTCGTATCCCCTAGTATTGTCAAAGCAGGAGTCTTTGTAATATCCTTTATAACTAAAAATTGTAGTTTACTATAATCTTGTGCTTCATCTATTACAACATGCTTTATTTCATTCTCCAACCTAAATCCTTCAAGTTTTATTTTAAGATATAGTATTGGTGCTAAGTCATCAATAGTTAATTGTTTACTTCCATTAAATCTATTATAAATATCTATACAGTCTGGATTATCAAGCCAATCTATACTTTTTTTAATTTGCATTAATTCCTTTATAACATCTCTGATTTCTATTTTTCTTCTAAATTCTAAATTTGTAATCTCAATATTCAACTGCTTCTCATTGTATCTATTTATTTCTTCTTTAAATCTTTTTTCAATATTTCTTATAAGCTCATCCCTGTAATCTTTTAATTTTGAATAAATAATTCTCTTGATTTTTTTACTTCTCTTAAATAAAGGCATGGTACCATAGTATTTATGCAAGTCATAAATTTCTTCTTTTGAGATAATTATTTTACCTCTAAATTCAACATCCTTATACTTAAAATAATTTTTATCCAAATCATCAATTATTGCATCTAATTTTTCAATGTACTTTTCTGAAGTTTTATACAATACTTCATCTATAAATTCACTATCATTTTTCAATATCTTTTCCATATAATCCTTATATGGCATAACATCATATAATTGTAACAAATACTTTGCTAGTTCAGTAAATGTAGTCTGCTTAACAGCCGTTTCTCCTAATGAAGGAAGCACATTTGAAATATATTCCATAAAAATATTATTAGGACCTAATATAAGAACCTTATCCTCAAGTATATTTCTATAATTATATAGCAAATATGCAACTCTATGAAGTGCAACAGTAGTCTTACCACTACCAGCACAACCATCAACAACAACAGTTGTATATTTATCTTCTCTTATAATTTCATCTTGCTCTTTTTGAATTGTTGTAACTATATCTTTAAGCTTATCATCTGCGTTCTTACTTAAAACTTTTTGCAATATTTCATCCTTTATGTTAACTTCTGTATCAAACATTCCCTCAAGTTTTCCCTTATTGATAATATATTGTCTTCTAGCTAAAACATTGGCCTTTATATTACCAATAGGTGCCTTATAATATGTTTCTCCTAATTTCCCTTCATAGAACAATGAAGCCGCTGGCGCTCTCCAATCCATAACAACCGGTTCATCATATCCTTCTGGAGTTAGTCCAAATCTTCCAATATACAATCTCTCAACTCCAAAATCCTCTTCTGAAAAATCTACCCTCCCAAAATACGGTGAATTTTTAAGCACTGTTAATTCATTTAATTTTTTATCAACAGCATTATATGTTTCTTCTTTTATGAATCTCTCATGATCAAAATATTCAACTATCTTATCTTCATCATCTCTATATTCTTCAATAATATTTTTCCTATAATTAACAATATATTCACTAAACTTCTTTCTATAGGCAATATATTTTAAAATCTCATCATTTATTAATTTCAGAGTATATTTGAGTCTTTCCTCTTCAACATTCATTTCTATTGCTTGTTTCAATTCATTTTCAATATTTGTTCCACTCATATATTCACCTTCTTTTCGAGCATTTACAATGTTTCTTGCCATCCCTTAATTTCTTTGATTCCAAGCCCTGGTTCATCAACTACTGTAATTTGATTGCCATCAACTATTGCTCCACCTACAATAGAATCTTCTTTAAATAAAATCATTGTATCTAAATCTGCCTTTGTCATATTAACCTTTGCAACAGCCAAGCTTGCTGCAGCAGTAATACCTATCTTACTTTCGAGCATACACCCCATCATACATTTTATACCCATAGTTTCTGCCATGTTACATATTTTTATTGCATTATGAAATCCTCCACATTTCATAAGCTTGATATTTATTAAATCAGCACTTCTGTCTTTGATTATCTTGAATGCTTCAGGAGGTCCAAAAACAGATTCATCTGCCAATATATTAGTCTCCACATTATCTGTAACATATTTCAATCCTTCTAAATCCCATGCCTTAACTGGCTGCTCAACGAATTCAATATCCAATCCCATATCTTCTAGTTTTCTAATAGTCTTAACTGCTTCTTTAGGTCTCCAGCTTTGATTAGCATCAATTCTTATTTTTATACCCTTTCTTACTGCTTTCTTTATTGCAATTATTCTTTCAAGTGATGCCTCAATATCTGAAGATGCTTTTATTTTCAAATGAGTATACCCTTGCATTATTGCTTCAAGTGATTTTGTAACCATCTCTTCAACAGTTCCATAGTAAATAGTTAAATCTGTTATTAAATTGGTTTTATATCCTCCAAATAATTTATAAAGAGCAATACCATACTTCTTGCCAAACAAATCATAAATAGCCATGTCTAGCGCTGCCTTTGCACTGCTATTATTAACAATAGAATTATCAATAATTTTCATAAGTCCTTCTAAATTATCAATATCCTTACCAATGAGTTGAGGTTTTATATATTTTATAGCATTGATAATTGAACATTCTATATCTCCAGTTATTGAGGCTGTTGCTGCAGCACTTCCTATACCAATTTCACCTGTATCGGCTACCACTTTGATAACAATTTCTTCTGGTGTATCTATAATCCTACGAGCTTTTCTATATGTTTTAATAAGAGGTAAATCTATCTTACCTATCTTTATATCATTTATTATCATACGAATCCCTCTCTTTTAAGTTTTCTACCGTTTCTTAAATCATATACTCATAATTATATACATTTATTGATAATATGTAAAATTAAAATTATAAAACCCCCCATTAAACACTATGGGGAGTTTATATATTGCATCTATTTTATATACTTTGATATTTATTTTATCTATTTTGCTAATTCATATAATGCATGAGCATATATCTTTGCATTTATTATTAAATTATCAATTTCAATATACTCATTTGGCTTATGGATAGTATCTGGCTCACCAGGGAACATAGGCCCAAAAGCAACAATATTAGGCATTTCCTTTGCATATGTTCCGCCACCAATTGAAACCAATTTAGCCTCTTTACCAGTTTGCTCTGTATATACCTTTTGAAGTGATTTTATTAATGGATGCTCAGGTGAAAAATATAATGGCTCTTGATGTTCAAAATTTTCAACTCTAATGCCAAATTCTTTTATTCTAGCATTGAATGGCTCCATCATATCTTCAAGTTTTTTTGTAACAGGATATCTTAGATTAAGAACCACATCAACCTTATCTTCATTCATATCTATTACACCCAAATTAAATGAAAGTTTTCCTGAAACTTCATCTTCAAGATAGCATCCAAATGACTCACCATGTACTTCCATACCAATATATTTATTCATAAATGTTACAAACTCAGAAACATCATTGTTACCCAAATCAATTTTACCAAGAAATTCAAATAATTGCATTATAGCATTTTTACCTAACTCAGGTAAACTTCCATGAGCAGATACCCCTTTAGATTTTATTATAACCGAATTTTCTTGTATTTCAGCAGATAAATCATATCCTCTTTCCTTTGCAAATGCCTTAACCTCATTCATAATGGTATCTTTATCACTAACTTCAATAACTGCATTACAATAATCAGGAACCATATTAGGAGCTTGACCGCCTTTTATTTCCTTTATTATTATATCTCCATCCATCTTTTTCTTAAAATCTTTCACAATGCTGAAAATAGTTATGCCTTTCTCACCATTAATGATAGGATAATCTGCATCTGGTGTAAATCCTAAAACAGGTGGTTTTTCTCTTCCTAAATAATACTCCAATTCCTTACTTCCTGTTTCTTCATTTGTACCGAATATAATCCTTATTCTTTTAGAAATAGGTAAATTCAAATCTTTTATTGCTTTAAGTCCATATAAAGAAGCAATGATTGGACCTTTATCATCTGTTGTTCCTCTTCCATACATTTTACCATCATGTATCTCTGCACCGTATGGAGGATAAATCCAATCCTCACCTTCTGGTACAACATCTAAGTGTCCAAGTGCAGCTACATAATCCTCTCCATCACCATACTCAGCATATCCTACATAGCCATCCAAATTAACTGTTTTAAAACCTAACTCTTGTGCAATACTTAAGGCTTTTTCAAGTGCTTTATATGGTCCCTCTCCAAAAGGCATACCTTCTTTAGGTTCTCCTTCAACACTCTTAATCTTCACAATGTCAGCAGTTGACTTTATTATGTCTTCTTTCATCTCATCAATATGTTTATTTAATTCCATAATAAATACTCCAGACTTAGAATATGTGCCTAAAACAACTTAATATTCTAAGCTAGGATTCCCCCTTTCTATCATTTTTGCTTTCACATAAAATTATATCAGATTTTTATTACAATATTATATAATAATTAAAATATTTCCTTTTATATATTTCTTATTCATCTTCTTTTCTGAAAGATATCCAACCTTCTCTCACCAAATATCTCAAATACATTATAAGTCTCTGATTACTTGTTTTTTCATCATCCCCAAATTTCTTACTCAATTCCTTTGATATATCATATACAGTACGCTTACCATCCATAAGCTGCCAAACGGTTGTTCCTCTTTCATCTAGCTCAATATCACTTTTATATGGTTTCTTAAACAGCCATCTTACAAATTTTTCAACAGGCTTATTATGATAAAAGTTTAAATAAACACGTCCATTCCTAACTTCCCAATCATCATGTTTCCTCTGAGGTATATATAATAAAAAATTGTCTTGTTTTCTATCTTTATTCTTATTCTTTTTATTAAACATAATCACTATCACCTACATAGTAGATAAGAGCCAATACAGGCTCTTATCAAATATTTATATACTAATTAATTAGTTTTCAGTCTTTATTGAATATCTATAAATCCAAATTCCTAATAATAAGAACATAATTGTTGCTAATAAATTGCTTCCTGTAATTGCAGTTGCAAAATGTTTACCAAATGCAATATCAAAATTTATTACATGAGAATTTTTTAGTGTTGCAAATACAGCAACAATTATACCCATCAAAGCATCTCCTGCAACTAAGCCAGAAGAAAGTAAAATTCCCTTTTCAATATGTTCTTTTTGCTGTGTTTCATTCTTTTTAAATTTCTTTTCAACAAATACTCTAACAATACCACCACAAAGTACGCCTGCACTTAAATGAATTGGTAGATATATTCCTAAAGCTATTGTCAGAACTGGAAGCTTAGCTAACTCACAGAATATAGCTATTACAATACCAACAATAACTAAAAGCCATGGAAGGTCGCCAGTCATAACACCTTTAACAACCATTGACATCAAACCAGCCTGTGGTGCTGGTATCGCAGCTGAACCAATTTTGTATGCATCATTAAGCATTAATAATACAGCTCCAGCACATACAGATGCTACTGCTAACCCTATATACATACCAATTTGAACATTTTTTGGAGTACCACCTATTATGTATGTAGTCTTTAAACTCTGTGCTGTACCACCTGCAACAGCTATTGCAACACACACAATTCCTCCAACTATTATTGCAACAACCATTCCTTTGTCACCAACATAGCCTACTGCTCTTAATACAGCAGTTGCAAATAATAATGTTGCTATAGTCATACCTGATACTGGATTGTTTGAAGCCCCAATGATTCCAACCATTCTTGCAGATACAACTGAAAAGAAAAATGAAAACAATATAATCATTATTGAACCAACAATTCCAACATGTACTATTGGTAATAACCAAGATAACAAGAATACTAATATCGCAGCAGCAATAACCCATGTTATTGGAGCATCAATATCTGTTCTCTTTTGAGTTGCACCTGTTCCTGCTCCTATTCCACCCATAGCAGCTTTAAATGATTTTACAATTGTAGGCATAGACTTAATAAGGCTTATAATACCTCCTGTTGCAACAGCTCCTGCACCCACATATCTTATATAACTACTCCATATTTCCCATGCATCCATATTAGCTATTAATTTAGTTGATGGAAACAATGGAGTTTGTAGTCCATGTCCAACATACATTATTAAAGGCATAAGTCCTAACCAAGCAAGTAAAGCTCCTCCAAACATAAATAGTGAAGCTCTAAGACCAACTATAAATCCAACACCCATAAGAGATGCTACATTATTGAATCCAAAAATAGTTCCCTGCATAGGTTTTATAACCCATTCAGGAGAATCTGAGAACAACGCAAAACCACCTGATAGTAATTTATACATGCCGCCAGTAGACAATCCAAGCATTACTGTTTTAAATCCTGCTCCACCTTCACTTCCTGTTACAAGCACTTCAGCAGCAGCCATACTTTCAGGGTATGTAAGCTTACCATGTTCTTCAACAATAAGATATCTTCTTAATGGTGAAACAAAGAATACACCTAATAGTCCTCCTAAAGCAGTAACTACAACTATAGTTGAAAGCTTTAAATGCATTCCCCACAAAATAATAGCTGGAAGAGTAAATATAATACCACCGGCAATAGATTCACCCATAGCAGCTATAGATGCAACCATATTAGCCTCTAATATATTATTTCTTCTAAAAATCCCCTTCAAAAGACCTGTTGCAAGTATAGCACCTGGTATACCAGCTGAAATAGTTAATCCAACTTTAAGACCCAAATATGTATTTGCAGCAGCGAACACACACGCAAACATAATTCCCATGATGATAGATATTACTGTCGTTTCTGGCATGGCCTCATTTGTCGGTACAAATGGCACATAATCATCACCATGGCATCCCCCATAAGCATTATGGGATAATTTTCTTTTCTGTTCCATAGTTATTCCTCCTTACGTAATTATAAGTTCGTCTAAATAATAACATACTTCAATATCCTAAACTAACCATTATATTTTATACTCACAATTAATTACATGTATTATACTCATTTTTTCTTTCATTTATTCACTTTACCGCATTATTTGATATTTTTCGAGTTTTAATAATAATTAAATTTATGACTTTTGTTAAAATATTTAGCTTATTTAAAATTTTCTGCAAATTCTACCCCAGGGGTGCAAAATATACCATTTAATCTATATTTTGCACCCCTGGGGTGATATAATGAATTTGGAGGTGTACATGATGGATTTGATTAAATTTTATAGCAAACTAATCAAGAAAAATTTATATAATGATTCTCCAAATAATGCATATAAATTAATAAGATTAGGAGCTTATCTTCAATACATAAGATGGTCGAAATTCCCTTATGATAGCATACCTAAATCTCTTCAATATCTAAATAAAACTATGTTTAAATATATATATGAACCACTGAAATATCCTGAACAATCTGCATACGTAAATTTATTTGCACCAACTGAAATACTTCACGTATTTGATATTTTTCCTATGTTTGTTGAAGCCATTGCTACTTTCTTTTCGGGTTTATATTGTGAAGATGTATTTATTAATGCTGCTGAAAACATTGGTATTTCAGAAACATTATGCAGTTATCACAAATCTTTTATAGGCGCTGTTGAAGAAAGTGTTTTGCCTAAGATGAAGTTCTCAATTACATCATCTATGATATGTGATGCAAATATCAACACATTTAAATATATTTCAAACAAATTAGACATACCCCATTATGTTATTGATGTACCTTATGAATACAGTTTAGAAGCTGAAGAATATGTAAAAAATCAATTAATAGAAGTGATTGATATGATACAAGACATTACAGGTAAAAAATTTGATATAAATAAATTAAAAGAAATACTAGCTAGAGAAAATAAAACAAAAATGTATATGAAAAGTTTTCTTAAAAGTTCAGCTACAAAGTACTTTCCAAATCATATTACACTAGAAATGTCAAAGCTTATACTTACCCATGCTGGTATGGGACGCAAAGAAACATATGAGTTTTATAAAATGATTGCCGAGGAAATTAAAACTTACCCTAATAAGAGCGGAAATTCAGTTTTTGGGATACATGTAATTCCTTTTTATGATGAAAATCTAAGGAATTATTTTAACTACAATAAAGATTATCAATTCATAGGTATTGATTTGAATTATGATAACCTTGAAGAATTAGATATAGATAGACCTTTTAATTCACTAGCAAAAAAAATGTTGACAAATATATATAATGGAGATTTTCAAAGAAAAATAGATGCCATAAATAATATCATAGATATTTCAAAACCAAATGGAATCATCAATTTCTGTCAATGGGGATGTAAGCAATCAAGTGGAGGCTCAAATCTACTTAAAGAATCTTTAAAATCAAAGAATATACCATATCTCTCCATAGACATTGATGGAGTTGACAGACGTAACTCCTCAAGTGGGCAACTAAAAACTAGATTAGAAGCATTTTTTGAAATACTTAACTCACCAAATCATGGAGGTGTTTGAAATGATAGGTTATATTTGTAAATATACTCCTATTGAAATACTACAGGCCTTTGGAGAACAAACTATTAGAATAGAACCTTCGATATATAGTTTTGATAATGCCGATGCACTTATGCATTCTAATATATGTACATATACTAAAGCAGTTCTCGAAGAATGTATAAATAAAAAAATAGATAAAATAGTCTTGGTTAACTGCTGTGATAGTATAAGAAGACTATATGATATATTAAAAAATAATTTAAATTTAAATTTTATTTACATCATCGATCTTCCAAGAAAATTTAATTGTTGTTCTCAAAAATTGTTTTTTAATGAAATCTCAAAATTCATAACATACTGCGAAAAAACCTTTAACTCTGATTTTAATATGGATATTTTTAAAAAAATTATTAATGAAAACACTAGCAATAGTAAAATATTGGGAAAATCACCAACACAAAATGCTTTGAACATTGCCCTTATAGGTGCAAGATTCAGTCCTCCTTTAATGAACTTTATTGAAAACTATGAATTAAATATAAAACATAATCTTACATGTTATGATAATTTCGTACATTATGAATTTCCATCAGAGAACAATACAAAAAACGATTATAAATATAATATAATAATGGAATATTCAAAGCAACTTTTCACTCAATTTCCATGTATGAGAATGGCTGAAACCGAAAAAAGACACGATGTTTTAATAACCGATAATGATTTAAATGGAATTATTTATCATACAATAAAATTCTGCGATTATTATGGATATGATTTTGCTAAAATTAAAAAAAATATCAATATTCCTATTTTAAAAATAGAAACTGACTATACTTTAAAATCTGAAGGACAATTAAAAACCAGAATAGATGCCTTTATTGAATCCATTAAATCTAAAAAAACAAAGTATAGCTTTACAAATTCTCATGAATCATTTAGAATTAATACTAAAATTGCTGCTGGAATCGATATAGGTTCTACTTCAACTAATGTAGTAATACTTGATAGTAACAAAAACATACTATCATATTCAATTACAAAAACAGGTGCAAAAAGCATTCTTGGTGCAAAAAAAGCTATATATGATGCTCTTGCAAAAGCTAACATAACTATTCAAAATATTGATTATATAGTATCAACAGGATATGGACGTGTAAGTATACCATTTGCTAATGAACAAGTTACAGAAATAACATGCCACGGTAAAGGTGCTCATTTTATAAATCCTAATGTGAGAACAATAATAGATATTGGAGGACAAGACAGCAAAGTAATCCTATTAGATAATAACGGTAAAGTAAAAGATTTTGCTATGAATGATAAATGTGCAGCAGGAACTGGAAGATTTCTTGATATGATGGCAAAAACTTTAGAAGTCGATTTAACAGAAATGGGAAAAGAATCTTTGAAATGGAAGGAAAATATAGTAATTTCAAGTATGTGTACAGTTTTTGCTGAATCTGAAGTTATTACTCTCATTGCAGAAAATAAAGAAAAATCTGATATAATACATGGATTATGTAATTCAGTAGCGAGTAAAACAATGACACTAATAAATAGAGTTGGTAAGGAAGAAGCATACATGATGACAGGAGGTGTAGCAAAAAATATAGGCGTAGTTAAATGTATTGAAAAAAAACTTGAATCAGATATTATTATTCCTGATGAACCTCAAATAGTAGGTGCATTAGGTGCAGCACTTATAGCTCTAGAAAAAATTTTATGATAAACAGGAGAAGTGATGTAATGAACGAATTTGTAATATTAACCGATAGTTGCAGTGATTTACCTTTAGAATTTGTAAAAGAAAATAATATTTCATCTATTCCTATGACACTTTCTTATGAAGGCAAAGAATATTTGGATAACTTTGGTCAAAATATAACTCATGAAAAACTATTTGACGATATGAGAAAAGGCTCAACGCCCACCACATCTCAAATAAACGTTTCAACTTTCTATGAAATGTACAAAAAACATGTAAATGAAAATAAAAGTATACTATATATAGGTCTTTCTTCTTCTCTGAGTGGCTCAATGAATAATGCTCATTTAGCTAAAAATATGATATTAGAAGAATTTCCAAACGCAAAAATTTATATAGTTGATTCGCTTTCAGCTTCCTTAAGCGAAGGGCTACTTGTAATAAAAGCTTGTGAAATGAAATCTCAAGGCAAATCTATAGACGAAATTGTTGATTTTTTAGAAAATAGCAAACAAAATTTAAACACTTATTTAACTGTAAGCGATCTTATTCATCTAAAGAGAGGCGGCAGACTATCTCCTGGTGTAGCAATAATAGGAACACTTTTACATATTAAACCTGTTCTGCATATAAATAACAAAGGCAAAATAGTTCCTATTAAAAAGATTAGAGGAAGAAATAAATCAATTTTGAAACTTGCAGAAATTTGTTCAGAAAGAATTTTAAATCCTGAAAATCAAACAATTGTAATTGGCCATGGGGATTGCATAGAAGATGCTGAAAAGCTAAAAAATGAAATACTTAAAAGAATATCAGTAAAAAAAGTGATTATCAATTGTATTGGCCCTGTAATAGGTAGCCATGCCGGACCTGACACTCTTTTTGTGGCATTCTTTGGTATAGAAAGATAAAAATTATAAAAATAGAGGCTTACAGTAAAGCAAGTCTCTATTTTTATAATCTATCATAATAAATAACAACCTTATATTCCTGTTTCATTTTTTGTATATTCTTATCATAAATATACTGTATTAATTTTTGAGTTTCCTTAGAATTTTGATTTTTGATTTGCTTTGAAGCATCTTGAAGTATTTTATCGCTCATCATCTTACTTGCAATGCCTCTTATATAATTTTGGATAAGATACTTATCCCAATATTCTTTTTCTGTTATTCCCTTTTCTCTCAATGTTTCATCACGTTGTTTTGTAAATTCAACCTTCAATTTATTAAAATCTTCCTGACTGATTTTAGTTCCATCTTTAAATGTTATTTTTTCTCCATTTACAATTGCTTTTTGAAATCTCACCTGCTTCTTGGCAGCTTTTATTGCATCCTTTATAAGTCCAGTTCTTTCAGCTTCACGAATTAGCAATTCTGTTTCAATCATAGTTTCTAATAATTTTCTATAAGGTACTTTTAACAGTCCTTTTTCCTCATAATATTTTCTAACAGACGGATCTTTTTTAATTTCCTCCTCCATCAATTTCTCTCTATACTTTTGAAATTTTTCTATGTCCCCTGACGTAAATTCTTCATTTCCAATTTTTGCAACAACTCTTCCATTTTCATGAATCATTCTCAAATTATACGAATTATAACTGAGAAATATATATCCTATTACAAGTATACCAATAAATATCACTATAATAATAGATGTAATCTTTGACTTGTTCATATTTTCCCCCCAACAACTACTCTCTAATCACTAATCTCAAATATCTAGTCTCTAATTTCTAATCTCCATCAAAATCACAATTTTTTCTAACAACTAGCGATTAGTAACTTTGTTTTAATCCCTAATCACTAATCTCCAATCTCTAATCTCTAATTTCCATCAAAATCACAATTTTTCCTGTCAACTGGCGATTGGTGACTGGTGACTTTGCTCCAGTCTCTAATCGCTAAAACAATACATACAACCTTCACTTCGTAATTTATATTTTTATAATATATATATTACAATTATATTACAATGAAAAAATACAGCATAATACAAAACCTCATTGTTTTACAAACTAAATCATAAAATCATAAGTATAAAAATATAGCTCCCATAGTAACATTATATTACTATAAGAACTATATTTCAATAAAAGGTATTTTTTAGCAGAGATTTCGCATCAAAATTCCAGTTAAAAATTTGTTTTTACTAAAATTTATTTTTTTAACATTTACTTGAATAACTGGGAAGCCTGCAAACCGATAGGTCTTAAAAATAGTTACACCTCCCCCTACCCCAAGAAATTTTAATAATTAATTTCCAGTTTTGTTTTTAAATTATGTCTTAGCAAATATTGGATTAATCCAGTCTTCTTCTATAGTAAATCTTTCATCTCTTATATCTTCAATAATATCTATTTGTAACATTCGTTTTTTTCT
>NZ_LTBA01000035.1 GCF_001594005.1 Clostridium tepidiprofundi DSM 19306
TAGTTTTCTGCCCTAAATATAGACATTCTGTATTCAAAGATGAATTAGAAACTGAATTATTAAAGATATTTCAAACTACTTGTTACAACTATGGTTTTGAGTTAATAGAACAAGAAATAATGCCTGATTTTGGGGTAGTGGTCTATGGAGCAAAGGTTATTATGTCGGAACTGCTGGTGCAGTAAGTTCTGAAATAATTCAAAAATATATACAAAACCAAAAGAATTAAAGAGAGTGAGTATCGAACTCACTCTCTTTAAAATGCTTACATCCACAGGCACAAGGCACAGTGGTTTTACGCATTAATCTATAAAAAATACTATTATACTGAAAAAATTAGGTAATATAGCTATAGCATAGGCTGTAGCTATATTACTTAACACCTTAATTTTAGCAAGCAATAATTTCCTTAATAAAAAACTCTTTTCCACATAATATATCAAATTTTTCGCTTTCGCAATTTGGACATTTGCTTTTATTTTCAATAACATTAAAAACTTTATTGCACTTATAGCAGATAGCATTGCCCGGTAGTATCTCAATTTTTAATTTGGTATTTTCAAGTATTGTACCATCAACTGCAGCTGGATAACAAGCTTCAATATATCTTGGAATTATAGATGAAAGCTCCCCAATTTGGAGAACCAATGTATCGATTTTACTTAATGCATTTTTTTCTGCAATGTTTTCAACAGTTTTAACAACTTCAATCATAACTCCCAATTCATGCAAGTAACTCACCTCTCTTATAAATTTTACTTGCTTATTTTTTTCTGGCTAGATAAAACTAATTTTAAGGTCTTAAACGGTTTTTTTATAGCAATTCTCACTTTACGTTTTAGTGCATATTTTACAATACTCTTCTTCATATTTTTAAATTCCGGAGTCGGTTTATCATACTTTCTCACCAACTTAATTGCATCATATTTACATTTTGTAGCACAAACTCCACACCCTACACATAAAAATTCATCAACAACTGTAACACCACATCCAAGACATCGTTCCGTTTCCTTTCTTACTTGTTCTTCTGTAAATGTACCTCTTAAATCTCTAAAATCCTTTTTAGATTTATCTAAAACAATATGACTTGCTTTTTGTCTTGGAAGAGAATCATATCCCTCAAGAACTAGATTTTCTTTATCAAAGGCATAGTATTCTCTCTTAATACGACCAATAGTCAAGCTTTGTCCTGGATGAACATAACGATGTATTGAAATTGCAGCCTCTTTACCTAAGGCAATAGCATCAATGGCAAACTTAGGACCAGTTAGTACATCTCCACCTGCAAATATATCAGGTTGTTCTGTTTGTAAAGTGAATTTATCAGCTTTAATTGTCTTGTTCGAATTTAATTTAACGCTTGAATCCTGAAGTAATTCACCCCAATATATTTCCTGACCTACTGAAATCAAAACATTGTTTGCCTTAACAACTTTTGTAATATTTTCATCAAATCTAGGATTAAAGTTCTTATTTTCATCAAAGACAGAAACACATTTTTTAAATTCCACACCGGTAACATGTCCATTTTCCACAATAATTCTGCTTGGACCCCAAGAATTATTTATTTTAATGTTTTCTGATATTGCCTCCTCAATTTCCTCATCAAGAGCTGGCATTTGTTCCCTACTTTCCAAACAATACATATGAACCTGTGATGCAGAAACACGTACAGCTGTTCGTGCAACGTCTATAGCAACATTTCCTCCACCAATTACAATAACTTCCCCTTCCATTTTCAGTTCTTCACCTAAATTTACTTTACGCAAAAATTCTACACCAGTAATTACCCCTTTAGCATCCTCACCTTCAAGTCTTAGCTTTCTACCTTTTTGAGCACCAATTGCAATATAAAATGCCTCAAAATTCTGACGTCTTAAATCATCAATACTTATATCTTTACCAACCTCGACACCTGTTTTAAACTCAACACCTAACTCTCTTAAAATATCAATTTCCGCATTAACTACATCTTTTTCCAATCTAAAAGACGGAATTCCTAATACCAACATACCACCAAGTACATTTTGTTTTTCAAAAACCGTTACCTTATAACCATCAATTGCTAAATAAAAGGCACAAGAAAGTCCTGAAGGTCCTGCACCTATAACAGCAATTTTTTTCCCATATTGATGTCTTATTTTAGGTACATACCTAATATCTTTATTTAAATCTTGCTCAGCAATAAATTTTTTTATATCATCTATAGCAATAGGATCATCAATATCCCCTCTAGTACAAACCGATTCGCATTTTCTTGGACAAATACGTCCACACACTGCTGGAAATGGGTTTTCATGTTTAATCAATTCAAGTGCTTCAGTATACCTTCCTTGAGCAGCTAACTTAATATAACCTTGTATACTAATATGAGCAGGACATTCTGCTTTGCATGGACTTGAACCAGTATCTACAACAACTTTTCTATTAACACGATAATCAAAATTCCATTTATCTTGCCCCCATTCTGTATCATATGGAAGCTCTCTTTTTTCCTCAAAAATAGGTGTTTTTGAACAAATCTTTTGACCTAATTTCAATGCACCAGATGGACAATTTTCAACACATTCCCCACAAGCTACACATTTATCCTTATCTACTTGTGAAACATAATTTGAACGTACCATATCAGGATTCGTCCACATATTTGCAAGTCTCATAGAAAAACACCCACAACCACAACAATTACATATTGCATGAGTTTTTCCAGGTCCATCTGTATTTGGTATGCTGTGCATCAATCCATTTTCTTCGGCTTTTCTTATAATCTCGAAAGCCTCCTCACGCGTAATTTTCCTGCCTCTACCTGTTTTAATATAGTATTCTGCAGCATGTCCCATTTGAATACACATATCTTCTTTTAAATGTCCACACCCCTCTCCAGCAGCTTCTCTTGCTGTACGGCAGGCACAATCTGAAACTGAAAAAATAGTATTCTCATTAAGATATTTAGAAACTTCTTCATATGAAGCTACCCTAGTTTCACCTTCAATAGCTTTTTCAATAGGAATAACACGCATTGGTCCTGCTCCTATAGGAATATTTCCTGCTGCCAAAGAACCTTTTAATTTTCCATATTCGTCAAAAGCTATTCCTAACTGAGGATACTTTTTAACATTATCCTTGTTATTAACTATCATTTCCATATGCCCTGGAACCCAAAGTTCAATCCAGTATTTATTAACACCATCTATTTCATTAACAAAAGCACCACCCGCAACTGCCAATTGCCATAAAAGTTTTTCTGTTTCCTCTACAGATTTACCACATAAAGGAGCGACTTCTTCTGCACTCATCCTCTTACGTAATTCAAGGCACAACCCTACTTCAGCCATTTCTTCGGTAATAATCGGTTCTAAAATTTTATATTCTGGTCGATCAGGTGTTATTTCATTTTTAGAACCGCGTTTCGTCATGCTAATCTTATTTGCAAAATCCAATACCTTTTCTTTTACCATATATATATCCCCCAATTTAAAACTCTAATCCACTTCTATTCTTTGTTCCAATTTTTCACTTCTGTGCGTATCCAATCAACCCATTCTTCAATTCCTTCTCCTGTTTTAGCACAAATTGGTATAACCTTAATATTAGGATTTAGTTTTTTTACACGCTCTTTAACTGCCTTCAAATCAAACTCAAAAATGCCTATTGCATCCATCTTGTTAATCAATAAAACATCGACTATAGAAAACATCAATGGATATTTTAAAGGTTTATCATCTCCTTCAGGTACACTTAAAATCATAGCATTTTTTGATGCACCAGTATCAAACTCAGCTGGACATACTAAATTTCCTACATTTTCTAATATAGCAAAATCAATTTCCTCTGTTCCTAATCCTAATATACCTTGTCTTGTCATATCCGCATCAAGATGACACATACCACCTGTATGCAATTGTATTACTTTTACACCAGTCTGTGATACAGCATAAGCGTCTACATCTGAATCAATATCAGCTTCCATAACTCCAATATTCATTTCATCTTTCAAAGCTTCTATTGTTCTTATAACAGTTGTTGTCTTGCCTGAACCAGGCGATGACATCAAATTCAATAAAAAAGTCTTATTTTTTTTCAATTCTGATCTAAGCAATTCAGCTTGTTTATCATTATTTTCAAAAATGCTTTGTTTTATCTCCAGTACTTTATATGCATCCATATCATCAACCCCCCATAATTTAATCATTTTACCTTTTATTATGAATATAATATATATATTCATAATAAAATTATACCATCAATTCCAAATTAATAGTATATATTTTAAAATAAACATTAAAATGTCTTAACTTCCAACTTGCGTTTTAGACATCTTAATGTTTACGGATTTGTTCTTTTCAATTATATGTTTTCTTCAACAACTTGCTTATAATCTTTTGTTTCCTTATAAATTTCATCTTTTAATGGATTAAGTTTGTTCCTGAAAATCTTACCAAATTGATGAACTGCCAACATAACATTTACAATCAATGCCAACAAGCTTACAACAAAAAACGCTACTGGATTATGTGTGGTCGCTACAGGAGCTATTCTGTCTGCAAAACTAGGTACTGTCATAACAAACATAATCCACAAAGCAAGCGTATGAGCACGGTGCTGCAACCACGCTCCCTTTTTAATAAAGAAAGCAGGAATTGTACAAGATATTATCAATGCCAATCCACAGTAAAATGAATGATCAGCTATGCAATTATATGTATACGCAAAATTCCACAAATCATAAGCTATAATCCAACGCCAAGTCATATCTGGCCAAATCATATCCTTTGTTTTATCCTTTGAAACAAAAATGCCTACCCAACCACAAATGGTAACAATATTAAGTATACCTGCTATACCATTCATTATATTCCATGGACCAGACATTACCCAAAGATTGTTTATATATGCTCCATTCCATGCATTATATGTAAAACATTGAAAATCACGAATAACTGCTTCAAAAATATTGACTGCCAAAATAAGAGGAGGAAAGCATAACAACCACTTCTTTTTTGCAAGTGACGGAATATATCTAATAGCCATAAAACCTAAACAGCCTAAGAGAACAGAATATGTTTTTACCCAGTTAAACCAAGTGCCTGTACCATATTTATTTCCAGGAGCTGCAGTTGTTGGCCAAACAAAGATAGTTAATCCTATAGGAACAATTAGGAAAAGTACTATCCCTCCCCATTTTGTAGAACGAGCAAACTCATTAAAAGCCATTAAAGCAAAAAGAACAAAAAGCCAAATTGCCCAACCTGTAAAACCAGTTGTTTCATACAAAAAACCCATAACACTTTACCCCCATAATATAATATTTGATATAAATTTAACATTATTTTTTGCACCAAATTACTCAACATAACATATGTTTTCTTGTAAATTTGGTTACTTTTATTGTCCATTGTATTATATTATATACTGGTTTTAGTGTCAAATACTTATATAATATTTAACTTTAACCATGAATCAGTATCATAATTTCTTCTATAGAGTTATCATGTTTTTTCCTTGTATAAGTTATCCATATTTCATTCCTAATTTTACTCATGTCATCTTCAGATTTTATATTAAATAATTCTCTATTAAATAATTCATAAATTAAAAAGTCATTCGATTTAAATGTAA
The DNA here is from genome assembly GCF_001594005.1 of Clostridium tepidiprofundi DSM 19306. Lineage (GTDB taxonomy): Bacteria > Bacillota > Clostridia > Clostridiales > Clostridiaceae > Clostridium_AC > Clostridium_AC tepidiprofundi. Next base: position 5,623 of record NZ_LTBA01000035.1, read on the forward strand.
TATGAAAAAAAGAGCTACGCACTAATTTATTTAGTGCGACAGCCCCGTTCTCAGCAATTTTATATTATCATTTTTTGTTTTAAATAATGGTTAAACTTTAATAAATATATAAAAATATTTTCTTATATCTTATTTAAATAAAACAACATTTTCAAACTAATAATAATTACTCCATTGAAAGAGCATCATATGCTATTATACCGATAAAATGTCAGAAAATGACATACTCACATACTAACAACCTATTTCATCATCTATCAATTTCTGTAATCTTCCAAAACTTAATTCTTCTTTACATCCATTTGCTTTTAAAAATCCTTTCGTTAAATCTTCAACTGTTGATTCAAGCAACAGAAAAAATTGATTCATTGCAAATTCTTTTTTAATATCATCATCGTCTTCTCCAAACACTCGAACTATTAATCCTTCGAGCATTTGATCCAATCCCCACAATTTCAAATGTAATAACTCATGAACAACTAGTTCTTCAAGATTTGTTGATTTTGGATTATTATTAATTAGCATTACTGCTTTTCTGTCATCCATATCAATTTTTATGTCTCCTGATTTTCTCCATTCTGTATCAACAATTTTTAGTTTTATATCCCAATCCCTTAATCTTAAAATATCCTGCCATTTACTAATTAATTTCTCTAATTTGTTAACATCTACTCCCATTGACTACTCCTCCTTAATCTGTAAAATATCGTTATGAGAATTGTTGTAATGATTTGAAAAATATTAAAGCATTAATATGATTAACCCACAATAAGCAACTTAAATTTCTCTAGAAAGAAACTTTAAATTCTTTGCAAGTAACAAATTCATAAAATTGTTTACATAATATGTTAATGATTGTTTGTATAAATGAAATTAGTGCAATATTATTAGTTAAAAATACTCAATTTAGCAACGTTTTGAAGTTATATGCTGCTACTTTGAATCCAAACCATAATTTTGAACACAGAAATCCCCTAACAGGCATACTATCCACTCTGTATTTTCTTCTAAATACAGCTGGTATCCCTTCGATACCAGCTCTTTTATTGGTTAATTCAATATATTCTGCACTATTCATTTTTTCTCGCTGAAGAGCCATCTTATAGCTTTTAGCACTAAATTTTATAGTGTTAAATTTCTTTTGAATTTATATCTTTCAATTGTTCTCCAATCATTCTTTCAAGAAGGAGAAATTCTTCACTCTCAACAACAGTGCTTCCAGATTCTAAAACAGTATCGTAAAGTAATTTAGATTGTTTCAATAAAAATTCAAGCTTACTTTCAGAATCTTCATCTCTTGTCTTATATATAGTTTCATTTTTATGGCCTTTTTCAAGATAAACTTTACATTCCTCTGGAATAGCCTATTTCTGAAATTATACAGAGTATTTATAGATACTGGTTGCTTTTTATAACTTGTAGTTTTTAAAGCATACTGATATCTTGTATCAAAGTAAAGTGACGCAACTAATTCTTCATCACTTTGACCAAAAAATTCCGCCTTCCATTATTAATTTCTTTTTTCTATCATAATTATTATATCAAAAAAAACTATTAAAGTAATTAATTTCATGCTTTTTGTGGGTTAATCATTAAATACAAAAATAACATCCCCATAGCATATATGTACAAACTTTATCAATTTTTTTATCTATAATTTGTTTAAACACAGCAAATATAAATAAACCTTGAAATAACATACCTACATGTAAAAAGTTAGACAATTTACAAACCTAGTAATATCAGAGGTTCACAGTACTTCCTTAAAATTCCTTGACATTACTGCTTGTAAAAAGGTTGTATTCATGGGGTATATACTGTAGAGAACTGGAAATAAGAACTGTTTAATCTAACTGTAATAAAAGTAATAAGTTAAAGAATTGTATTTCAAGATTTAAGGATACGTATATTCTAAATCTCATTTATTAAAACACCAAAAATGGTATGGTAAGTAATATAACAGTTATACAGTAATAACTCACCCTAAAGGGTTCGTATACTCATTTCATTCGTATTAAAATATAATAAAACAGTCGTTATTAGAAAATGTTAAAAATCCGTGTTAAGTTTTCCACTAGTAACGACTGTTTTATTACCCCTTTTATAAGTTTTTGTATCAGTTTGTACATTTTGCCGACAAATAACGAAATTAGTAACAAAAATTATAAATTGTATTCTAATATTACAAATAATAGTATATAATATATAAAAAGGACAATAAATATATATTACAAAAGGGGTGAAAATGAATAAATTGACAAGAAGTCGAATAATTTTAATTATATCTTTACTACTAGGGTTTGGTTTACATAGGATGTTAACAGCAGATTTAATAATGCGGTTTTTCCCTAGTCTATATATGCATATATGGGTTCATTTAGGAGGGACATTATGATTAATTTTAATGATTTAGACTTCACAAATAAAACAATTTTAGAAGTTGGTACAGGTAGAGGAGGAACTACTTTAAAATTAGCTAAAGTATTAAAAAATTTTAGAGGAGCAAAACTTATAACCACAGATGTATATGATGGAAATTTTGAGAAAGTAAAAAAAGATTTGGAAGAATATAATATAGATATTAGCTTTATTAAAACAGATGGCTGTGAATTGCAGGGGATAGACAAAAACTCAATAGATTTTATAGTTTGCAATTACACTCTATGTGCTATCAATTCCAAAAGTGGAAGTGAAACCTTAGCTTTAAATAAATTTAAGGAAGTTTTAAAGTTAGGTGGAATGTTATATATAGAGGAAGAGTATCCGTTAAATATAGTAGATAACCCTATGCAACAGGTATGGTCAAGAAAATGGCAATTACTAAGAGCAGCAAATATGCTTTTAGGAGAGTTATCGTTCAATGAAATTAAACCAGAAATTTTAGAAAAGCTTTTGTATGTTCTAGGTTTTAATAATATACAATGTGAAAATGAAACATATCAAATATTGGGTGAAGATTGTTTAGAGTTTTTTAATTATAGATTTAGCAAGGTATTAGATAGATTAAATAATTCCCAGCTTGTCCAAGGTCTAACGAAAGAGGTAAAAGTTCTTGAAAATGATGTAAAAGAAATAGGTGGAATGGAAATTCCTACTTATAAAATCATAGCAGTAAAAGGAAAATAAATAATTACTTTAGAATTACGTAATGTTCTTATATTGTTTATCAACAAGGGTAGAGATATTCTTGTTGTAATTTTTTATTAATGAAAGTCTGCTGTAAATTATAGTACTCCCCCTGTATCCCCATTCCCTAACTGCGTACCCCTAAAAGTTAAATTTATAGTGTGTATTTTCAATAGGTCGGATTGATGGTAATTGGTGGTAATTACCTCATTGGTAGGGTGTGTCAGTCCAGGAGTAAAACAGTAATAAAGAATTATTTACCAATAAAGTATAGATTACAAATAAAGAAAAATTTTAACAATAAAACAATATGGTAATGATGGCATGACGTACCAATACATATAATACTGCTTTAATACATTACATAAAGGTAATGGCTGGGTACTGTATGAGGCTTTTTATTTTTAGTGTGTCTGTAGTGAATAACTTGTCCTGCAAAATCAATGTCCTCTATTTTAATATTAACTAAAGTTCTAGCCCTACATCCTGTATATGCAAATATGTTTATAGCCGTCCAAGTCATTAGTGTAGAAAATTTACATTCTTTTAAGTTAGGTCTGACTAATAGCTTTTGTACCTCTTCTACAGTATACATATCTAGAGGCACTTTATCAGGACTTGGCACTTTAATTGAAAACCTTGATAAAAATCCTTGTTTCATAGCAAAATATAAGAACGTTCTAAGTCCTTTAATATTTGTGTGAATTGTGTGTGTGGCTAATCCTTTATCTATCTGATATTCAATATATTCCTGCACCGTATCAGCCGTTATATCAATAATTGAAGTTGTCTGAGGAATATACTTATAGAAACCTTCTAAAACAAAGTGATAGTATTTAATTGTTATTTCTCTAAGTCTGCGGTTCTCCATATCTTTAATGAATAATTCCTGTACCTCTGACAAAGTCAAACTTGTGGCAATAGTTTTCTCAATATCCTCACGTAAATTTACAGTTATTTTCTTCTTTCTTTGAGTTCTAAGTTTCCTTCCATCTACTTTATTGGTTATATATGTCATATTAATGCCTCCTTTTAGAATTAGGCGTAAGCAAAAAAGGCTACACACCTGTTATCATTTCTGATAAAAGACGTATAACCTTTATTGCAAGTACAAAGTAGATAAAGTCACACTTTATTCCACTTCACATCACTTATTAATCTCATTTAAAGCGAGCAAGTCTATAAGCCGAGTTCTGTCTTAGACAATCATCTATCTAGGCCTATTGTTGCCAATTAGGCTCAAGCGATCTTACCCGGAGACGGGACGGGCCACCCCATAAGTCTCCCTATTCGATCTTGCTCCAAGTGGGGTTTACATAGCCACATTGTCACCAATGTGCTGGTGAGCTCTTACCTCGCCTTTCCACCCTTACCATCAAAACTGATGGCGGTATATCTCTGTTGCACTTTCCTTAGAGTCGCCTCCACTGGGAGTTACCCAGCACCCTGCCCTATGGAGCTCGGACTTTCCTCTCCTGCACTTATGTGCAGCAGCGATTGTCTGGCTTACTCGCAAAATATATAATAACACAATATTAAACATTAATCAACACTAATAAAATTACATTAATGTTAGGTATTTGAAATAAAATAATAAGTCAAATAGATTAGTATACTAACTGATTATTTTTTGAACATGCCTTAATTTTACTTAAATAATTTATATGGATTTTTAGATTCACCCGAAATATAAACCTTTTTTTCATAACCAGCTTTATTTAAAATTTCCTCTATTTCCTTTGCAACAGCTTTTAGTGCAGGCCATTCTGTATCAAAATGTTCTGCATCAATTACTGCAATATTATCTTCAGTTATGTCGCTTACATAATGATACGTTGTATCACCAGTAATTATACAATCAACTCCAAGTTTACTGCACATATTAAAGTAATCTTCTCCACTTCCATTGATAATGGCAATTCTTTTTATTATTTTATTTTCATCACCAGAATATCTTATAATCTCATTTCCGAAAGCATTTTTAACTCTTAAGCAAATATCCTTTAAAGTTAATTCACTATCTAAGTTAATCAATCTTCCCACACCAGAATTGTTATCATACCCAGTAGTATTTGCAGGCTCAATAATTTCAAAGTTCTGAAATCCTAGTAGTTTGCATGCAAAATCATTAATTCCATTTTTTACAGAATCGAGATTCGTGTGTGCAGAGTAGAGCGAAATATCATTTTTAATAAGTTTAATTATCTTTCTTCCCTGTAGTGTTTCATTGGTTATATTTTTAGGTTTAATAAATAATAATGGATGATGTGTTAATATAAGATTGCATCCAAGTGATATTGCCTCATATATCACTTTCTCTGTGCAATCCAATGCAACTAATATTGACGTAATTGTGTTTTCAGTATTTCCTACCATTAATCCTACATTATCGTAATTCTCTTTCAATTTTACAGGAGCATAATTTTCCATAATATTCACAAAATCTCTTACCTTAAATTCCATTAAATCAACTCCTTTAATGCACATATTTTATACTTAAGCTCTTTTTTCCTTTTTCTACTATTTTCAGTATCCTCACTAAGAGTATTGTAAATTTTTTCATATTTATCTAATTTGAATTTCATATATTCATATATTAATGGATTTTTCTTATTAATTAAGATTTCACTGATTTCATAATATATACTTTCCATATGCCTATATTTTTCATCATATTTTACTTTTATTATTTCATAGTATTTGCCTTCTTCTTTACAAATTTCTTCATCTAAAATATCGAATCCACTATCATATAAATATTTTCTCAATATATCTACATTTTGAACTGGTTGAAGTATTGCATAATCTAGTTCTTTAAATACATCAATATCATTTTCAATAATATCTCTTATTAAATTTCCACCCATTCCAGCAATAACTGCAACATCTACTTCACCTGGTTTTACAACTGATAATCCTCCCCCTAATCTGCACTCTATATAATCATTTAGATTTTCAATATCAATATTTCTTTTTGCCTTTTTAAGAGGGCCTTTGTTTATATCTGAAGCTAAGGCTTCTTTACATATTTTATTTTTAACTAAAAATATTGGAACATATGCGTGATCTGTACCAACATCAATTATTTTATAACATTTATCCACCATTTTTACAATGCTTTTTAATCTTTCACTTAACATCAACTAATCATCCTTTTCATTCTACTTTACAATATCAAATACAAATAATTCAAAACCAAAGCGATAAGAAAAACAAGCACCCTCTAGGTGCTTACTCTAAATAATCCTTTAATTTTTTGCTTCTGCTAGGATGTCTTAACTTTCTTAATGCCTTTGCCTCAATCTGTCTTATTCTTTCTCTTGTTACATTAAACTCTTTCCCTACTTCTTCTAGTGTTCTAGCTCTACCATCATCCAATCCAAATCTAAGCCTTAATACTTTCTCCTCTCTAGGAGTTAATGTATCTAAAACATTGATAAGTTGTTCTTTTAAAAGAGTAAACGCCGCTGCTTCTGCAGGTGCAGGAGCTTCATCATCAGGAATAAAATCTCCTAAATGGCTATCTTCTTCCTCTCCGATTGGTGTTTCAAGTGATACTGGTTCTTGTGCTATTTTCATTATTTCTCTAACCTTTTCAACTGGTAATTCCATAACTTTTGCTATTTCTTCAGGTTGAGGTTCTCTTCCCAACTCTTGAAGCAACTGTCTAGAAACTCTTATCAATTTATTAATAGTTTCAACCATATGTACTGGAATTCTAATTGTTCTAGCCTGGTCAGCTATAGCACGAGTTATTGCCTGCCTTATCCACCATGTAGCATAAGTACTAAATTTATATCCTTTTCTATAATCAAATTTTTCTACTGCTTTTATTAATCCTAAATTTCCTTCTTGAATCAAATCAAGAAATAACATACCTCTACCTACATATCTTTTGGCAATACTTACAACTAATCTCAAATTAGCTTCTGCTAATTTTTTCTTAGCCTGATTATCACCCTCTTCAATTAGTTTAGCAAGTCTAATTTCGTCTTCTGAAGATAATAGAGGCACTTTGCCTATTTCCTTTAAATACATTCTTACGGGGTCGTCTATTGCAATACCTTCTGGAATAGTTATATCATCACCTTCATCAATCTCTTCAATATCCTCATCAGCTCCAATTACATCTATATTCATTGTTTCTAAAACTTCATAAACCTTCTCAATCTGCTCTGGTGTTAAATCTACAATCTGCAATTCATCCATTATCTCTTTATAAGTAAGATTTCCTTTTTTCTTACCCTTATCAATCAGTCTTTTAACAATTTTCATCTTTTCTGACTTATCAACCATTTTATTCCCTCCTTTCTCCTGATTTTATTTCAAGCAATTTTTTTTCTATTTCCATAAGTCTTTGTGCTTGCTCAATTGATTCCTTAAACATTCCTTTTGATTCAAGATCTTTGATATTCGCCATAACTTTCTTTCTCGACTCCTCTAGTTTAAATTTTGTTATCTCATTTATACAATCATCAATATATGCAGTCAAATCATCATCTTCTGCTATAATGTTTATTTCTGATATATATATCCATTCTTTAACCATTTCAGTATCATAACATTTTGATTCAATCTTTTTGGGATTTATATCATTACATTCTGAGGCACATTCAACTATAAGCTCAAAAATCCTTCTATGTGCATCACTAATAAACTCTTCAGAGCTCATTTTGCTTTTAATATATTCATTTGCTTCTTTGTTTAACATCAACTTTAATAAACTTCTCTCAGCCTTAATATATAAAGGCTCTAAATATAATTTTTGTCTAAAATCAATATTACTATTCATTTTTTGCGGATTTTTTACATTTTTTTGAATTTGAGTATTTATAATATCATATATTGCCTGTTGACTTACTCCTGTGTTCTCAGATATCTTTTTTATATAAACGTCTTTTTCTATCGGATCTAGACCAACAATAATTTTAGAAACCCTTTCAATGTACTTTATTAAATGCTCCCTATTTTTTAAATCTATACCTTGACTTGCTCTTTCAATTCTATATTCAATAAGAGGAAGAGCTCCTTCAACCAACTTTAAAAATGCATCTGCACCATTGCTTTTAATAAATTCATCAGGATCTTTTCCCATCGGAACCGTTAATACCTTAATGTTAAATCCTTCTTCTTTAAGTATTTCTAATCCTCTTAAAGTAGCGGCTTGACCTGCAGCATCAGCATCATAGGAAATTATTATATCATCAGTATACCTTTTAAGCAATTTAGCATGCTTACTCGTTAGTGCTGTTCCTAAAGATGCAACCGCATTAGTTATTCCATATTGATGCAATGATATACAATCCATATATCCTTCAACAATTATTATCTGCTTAGTATTATTGCTTTTAATTGCAAAGTTTAAGCCATACAGATTGGTTCCCTTCTTGAACAACAACGTTTCTGGCGAATTTAGATATTTAGGTTTAGCATCATTAAGTACTCTTCCACCAAATCCGATAACTTTTCCTCTTGTATTGAATACAGGAAACATTACCCTATTTTTGAACAAGTCATAAAAATTACCCCTAGAATTTTTTGATATTAGGCCTGCAGATACCATATCTAATTCAGAATATCCCTTGCTCTTTAAATAATTAAAAAGAGAATTCCAATCATCTAATGCATAACCCAATCCAAATTTATTTATAGTCTTTTCAGTAATCCCTCTATTCAACAAATAGTTCTTTGCTGCTATATTTTTCTTAAGATTTCTGAAAAAAAACCTCGCTGCCTCTACATTCAATGAATACATCTTATCATATCTAGATTTTTGGAGGCTCAATACTTTATTATTATCAGCAGGAATATCGATATTTGCCCTCTTAGCTAAATATTCACATGCTTCAGGGAAACTCTTATTCTGTAGCTTCATTATAAACGTTATAACATTACCCGCTTCTCCACATCCAAAACACTTAAATATCTGTTTTTGTGGAGACACATAAAAAGAAGGTGTCTTTTCGTGATGAAAAGGACAAAGCCCTACATAGTTCCTTCCTATTCTTTTTAGTCTAACATTCTCAGATATTACATCAACAATATCATTTTCATATTTAATCTTATCGATTATTTCTTCAGAAATCATAAAATATAACTACCACCTAACTTATATCATATAATAAGTTAATAAACACGCCTATTCAAGATTCGACAATAATTTATATTTTCCTTCTTTTTATTATATAATTTTTAATAATTTGTTCTCTTTAAATTATATATTCTTTACGTTTTAATAATTTCCTTCATAAAATTTGATTTTGGAATAATTTCATTATTAGAACTATTCACACTTATTTTTAGTAGAAAACAAACTTTGGCACATAAATTTTATTAAATAAAAACAAACAATAATCATCACTCATACCAGAAATATAATCTGCAACTCCTTGATGAAGTCCTTCATCATTGACAATATTCAAATAAAACGAAGGCATCTCCTTTGGATTTTTTAAGAAATAATTAAACACTTGCCTCAACACAAATTTTGCCTTATCTCTCTCAACTTTTAAAATATCACCTTGATAAATATTCTCAAACATAAAATTTCTCAATTTTTGCAATGCCACTTCTATTCTTTCACTCAATATCACTCTTTTATTACCATTTTTAATATTATCGATAGTTGAATAAATGCAATCCTTAACTAGTGTATCAATTCTTTCGCTATGACTATAACCTAATACATCAAGTATGTATTTAGGAATATCTTTTTCATTAAGCAAACCCGCTCGTATAGAATCATCAATATCATGATTAACATATGCAATTTTGTCACTATATTTAACTACTTGACCTTCTAATGTTGAGGCTATATCATCCTTTGATGAAAAACCACTATGATATAGTATTCCATCAAGAACTTCTTCAGTTAAATTTAGCCCTTTGCCCTGCCTTTCTATTTTAGTTAATACCCTTATACTGTTGATATTATGCTTAAAACCATTAGGCAAAAGTTCATTTAATACTTCCTCACCATTATGTGCAAATGCTACATGACCTATGTCATGCCCTAGTGCAATAGCCTCAATTAGATCCTCGTTCAATCCTATACCTTTACCTATCGTTCTAGCAATCTGAGCTACCTCTAATGTATGTGTCAATCTTGTTCTATAATGATCACTACTCGTTTTAATATATACTTGAGTTTTATGCTTTAACCTTCTAAATGATTTACTATGAATAATCCTATCTCTATCAACCATATATACTGTTCTTACACTACATTGTTCTTCTTCTTTTTTTCTACCCTTACTATTGATAGATAACGCCGCACCATCTATTAATGTCATTTTTTCATTATTTTCTATTCTTTCTCTAATAAGCATAAGCTTCACCTCAGCATTATAAATAATAATGTATTAATATACACATATGATAATTCTATAAATATATCTAATTCCCTTTTTAGTTCCACTAAAATAAGTAGTTAATCATTCACATTAATTTTATCTTAATATTGTCACGGCAAGTTCAAACATTCGATACATTGAGGTTAATCATTAACATTAATTTTGTCTTAATTCTCCTAAATAAAATGTATAATATTTTAAAAATTATAATAAGTTTATAACAAGATTATATTAAAGGAGTGTTAGTATGCCAGATACAGCTGTATCAAATAATTCCATAAAATTATTATCTGAAAAAAATGTTAAAAAATACGTACTGCCAAGCTATAATTTAGAAAATTCTTTTATTAAACAAATAAAATTAAAAAATACAGACAAACAAAGGGCAGTTTATAAAATTGAGCATGGTAAAAATTCCTACTGTCTAAAGAAAATCTTTTACACAGTACATGATTTGTTGTTCATATATTCAGCTGTAGAATGGTGGTACAGAAATGAAATAAATGTTCCTAGAATTCTCCCGACTAATAATGGAGGTAGATTTGTGAATTATAGAAATATGCTTTTTATTTTAACTCCATGGATAGATGGTAGAAAATGTGATTATGATAATGAATCGGATTTCATTAAAATGGGAATAAATATGGCCAATATGCATATTGTGAGCAAAAATTTCCATCCAATACCTGGTAGTGCAATAAGATACAATAATAAAATACTTTATAATTCTGTTAACTTGCACTTAAACAACTTACTTAACTTCTCAAATTTAGCTTTCAATTATAAAACCAGTTTTTCTAAAATATATCTTCAACATTTTAATACAGCACTCGAATTAGCTAAAATGGCATGTAATGCCGCACTAACAATAGATAATAATAACCTTTCAAGATCATTGTGCCATCTGGATTATGTTAACAAAAACATAATATTTGATGAAAATGAAGATATTTGGGTAATTGATTTTGATAATTGTAAAACTGATTATTGTGCCCACGATATAGGTTATTCATTAAGAAGATTTCTTAAAAGAACTTCTACTAACTGGAACATAAAATTAACTATACAATGGCTGAACAGTTATAATATTATTAATAGTTTAAATATAGATGATTTAAAATATGTTTTTGTTTATTTGGTTTTTCCTCAAAGTTATTGGAAAGTATCAAAGAATTATTTTAATAATATACATCAAAATAGCAAATATTCAATAAAATCGTTGAATAAATCTGTTAACAGTTTATATGCTCAATTAAATTTCGCATATGAATTTAAGAATTTTATAGAAAGCAAATTTAAAACATCATTGTATTAAAAAAGGACCGCTACTCGCAGTCCTTTTTTAAAGTTATTATTTTCTAGGATTTTTAACCTGTGCTTGAGCAGCAGCAAGTCTAGCTATTGGCACTCTAAATGGTGAACATGAAACATAATTTAACCCTGTATTATGGCAGAATTCAATTGAAGCAGGATCTCCACCATGCTCTCCACATATACCAAGTTTGATGTTTGGTCTAGTAGATTTACCTAATTCAGCAGCCATTTTAACAAGTTTTCCAACTCCTGTTTGATCTAGTCTTTGGAATGGATCACTTTCATAAATTCCATTATCGTAGTAGTATTTTAAGAATTTAGCTGCATCATCTCTAGAGAAACCAAATGTCATCTGAGTTAAATCATTTGTACCGAATGAGAAGAATTCAGCTTCCTGTGCTACTTGATCTGCAGTTAAAGCAGCTCTTGGTATTTCAATCATAGTACCAACCATGTACTTAAGCTCTACTCCTTCTCTTTCAATAATTGCATCAGCAGTCTTAGTTATGATATCTTTTACGTATTTTAATTCTTTTACTTCTCCAACAAGTGGTACCATTATTTCAGGTACAATATTGTATCCTTTTCTTCTGTTAACATCTATAGCAGCTTCTATGATTGCAGTAGTCTGCATTTCAGCTATTTCTGGGTAAGAAACTGCAAGTCTACATCCTCTGTGTCCCATCATTGGGTTGAATTCTTGAAGTGATTCAACTGTTTCTTTAAGCTCTTCAAAACTTAATCCCATATCACTAGCTAATGTCTTTATATCCTCATCGTCATGAGGTAAGAATTCATGTAGTGGTGGATCAAGAAGTCTTATAGTTGCTGGTCTTCCTTCTAATGCTTCGTATATGCCTATAAAGTCTTCTCTTTGCATTGGAAGTAATTTATCTAATGCTTTTCTTCTTTGTTCTTCATTCTTAGCAACAATCATTTCTCTAACTGCTGGTATTCTGTTTTCATCAAAGAACATATGCTCTGTTCTACATAATCCTATTCCTTCAGCTCCAAATTTAACAGCTTGAGCTGTATCTCTTGGAGTATCAGCATTAGTTCTAACCTTTAATGCTCTTATTTCATCAGCCCATGCCATGAATGTTCCAAAATCACCTGAAATTTCTGGCTCAACTGTCTTAATAGCTTCACCATATATATTACCTGTAGAACCATCAAGTGAAATGAAATCTCCTTCTTTATAAGTTTTTCCACCTAATTCGAATACTTTTGCTTCTTCATCTATTTTTATGTCTCCGCATCCACTTACACAGCAAGTACCCATTCCTCTAGCGACAACAGCAGCGTGTGAAGTCATACCACCTCTTACAGTTAAGATACCTTCAGCAGCTACCATTCCTTCTATATCTTCAGGAGTAGTTTCTAATCTAACTAAAACAACTTTTTCTCCTCTTTCTTTCCATTCTTTAGCTTCTTCAGCTGAAAATACTACTTTACCACAAGCAGCACCTGGAGAAGCTGGCAATCCTTTTCCTATTGGAGTTGCTTTTTTAAGCTCTGCTACATCAAACATAGGATGTAATAAAGTATCTAACTGTTTTGGTTCAACTTTTAATAAAGCTTCCTCTTTAGTCAATAATCCTTCTTCAACTAGATCAACTGCTATTCTTAATGCTGCTTGAGCAGTTCTCTTACCATTTCTTGTCTGTAAGAAGTATAATTTTCCTTGCTCAATAGTGAACTCCATATCTTGCATATCTCTATAGTGATTTTCAAGATTTGAAGCAATTTCCATAAACTGTTTGTAGATTTCTGGCATATCATTTTCTAACTGAGTTATTGGTTGAGGTGTTCTAATACCTGCAACAACGTCTTCACCTTGTGCATTTATTAAGTATTCACCATAAATACCCTTCTCACCTGTAGATGGGTTTCTAGTAAATGCAACACCAGTACCACAATTTTCGCCCATATTACCAAATGCCATTCTTTGAACGTTTACAGCAGTTCCCCATTCTGCTGGGATATCATTTAATCTTCTGTAAACTATAGCTCTTGGATTATTCCATGATCTAAATACAGCACTAACAGCTTCTATCAATTGGTCAGTTGGATTTTGTGGAAAATCCTTTCCTAATTGCTCTTTATAGAAATCCTTGAACATTTTTGTTATTTCTTTTAAATCGTTTGCATCTAGCTCTGTGTCATATTTGACACCTTTTTTATCTTTAACTTCATCTAAAATTCTTTCGAATTTACTTTTTTCAAGTCCCATAACAACATCAGAGAACATTTGAATGAATCTTCTATATGAATCATAAGCAAATCTTGCATTATTAGTCAAAGTAGCTAATCCTTCTACAGTTTCATCATTTAAACCAAGGTTTAAAACTGTATCCATCATACCTGGCATTGATGCCCTAGCTCCTGATCTAACAGAAACAAGTAATGGATTTTCTTTGTTACCAAACTGTTTTCCTGTTTCTTCTTCCATTTTAGCTAAAGCAACTTTAATTTCTTCAATTATACCTTCAGATAATTTTTCTCCATCTTCATAGTACTTTGTACAAGCTTCTGTTGAAATAGTAAAACCTTCTGGTACAGGAATACCTAATTTAGTCATTTCAGCAAGGTTAGCACCTTTACCACCTAGAAGGTTTCTCATACTTGCGTCACCTTCGCTAAAAAGATAAACATACTTTTTATTTTCCATTTTCCCAACTCCTTTATGTATTTATATAGTTTTATCTAAAAATTAAATAATTAGCATAAATTTAAATATCAATTATTTTCACTAATATCTAATAGTAATTTAGTAATATTCGTTTTAGAAACTTTTCCAATAACCTTGTAGATTTCATTATTATTTTCATCAGTAGCAATATCAACAACAGGAAGGCTATCTACTTCATGCTCAATAATCTTTTTAGCAGCACTATAGACTGAATCATTTTTATCCAAATAAATTATATTTGGCATCCTAGTCATTATTATACCTATGGGAACCTTGTGTATATCAGTACCCCCTATTGCAATCTTTAAGAAATCTTTTCTAGAAACCGCTCCAACTAAATTATCGTCATTAACAACAAACAATGTACCCACATCATTCAGAAAAAGCTGAACTATTCCATTGTAAATAGTACTCTCTTCATTTACTAATACAGGTTTTGACATAATATCTTTTATCTTAATGTCCTTAATATAATCATAAATCATGCTGTATGACGTCTTATTTGAACAAATATATCCTACCTTAGGTCTAGCTTCCAACACACCTGTCATAGTAAGAATAGCCAAATCTGGCCTAAGAGCAGCCCTCGTTACATTCAATTTATTTGCTATTTTTTCGCTAGTTATTGGTCCAAACTCTTCAACTAAACTAATAATTTTTTCTTGTCTAGGTGTAAATTTAATTATATTCACCCTCTTTCTATGTTAACAAATAGTATCTATTACTAGCAATTCCTTCTTAAAAAGTAATCTAAATCATATTATATCATGATATCAGTATTTATCATAGACCATAATAATATTTTTTGTCAACATATTATTAAATAAATTCAGCTCTAAAGATTAAAAATTCTTCGCATTAAAATGTTATAAATATGTATATGTACTCAACGAATATTATTAGTGGAATACTAATTTATATTGTTTGAGGAGGTTTAAATAATTGAGGAAGACTAGA
>NZ_LTBA01000036.1 GCF_001594005.1 Clostridium tepidiprofundi DSM 19306
TTGCCAGGAAATAAAACTGGTATTATATCGAGGTCGGTGCGACCTTTTGAGCTTGGGTAAACTTGGCACGTTGGTGCTATTGACCAAGAAGCTCCCACTTCAACGAAGTAAGTGGCGAGTAGTTCACTTAGTGGAATATCGTTTTCTTTGGAAATTTTTTTGCAGTTATAGTATAAAATTTTCATAGTCAAAACTCCTCTAAACTAACCTTTATGTGATTGTGATAATAGATTGATGTGAAGAAAATAAGCATATTCTTACTGCTATCAAATGTAAGCTTGTAAGGTTTAAATGTTCCTTTTTTCTTATTAAATTGTATACTTTTTATAAATACTGAAGCAAATTCATTATTTGTAGGAGTAGAAAATGTAGGCATTCTAAAATTAATATCATCTATTAAGTCATCCGAATTAAGGCTATAATTTCGATAACGTTCTGCATTGTTTAAATTTGGAGTATCAGGCCAACTTAGTATTATTCCTGAATTTATTACTTGATTTTTGAAAATTTCAGTAATTATGCGTTCAGAACTCCTGTCTTCGTGAAGAGTAGAATGTATCATTGTTGAATATAAATATAAAAGTATATCGCTGCAAGAATATTTGATTTTTTTGTCGTCTGATTTTTTTACAAAAATACCCAAATCATCATTGTATAGTTGTAGTAATTTTGAATATACATCTTCTGCACTGTCTTTAAATTTTAATATATCAGAATTTGAATACATAAATTCAAAATTAAAGTAGAGCATACAGCTGTTTTCAAGTTTATTTTTGCTGTTAAATGAAGTTTGAAGTTTATATCTTTCTATTAAAAGGTCTGATAAATCGAGCATTAATGATTTTGCCATCAATTCTTTTGAATAATCATAAAATATGTTCATAGCTATGCAAAGTTTTAGTAGTTCGCTATTTGGTAGTTCATAAAGTTCTTCTTTATAGAAAATAAGCATATTTAATATATCAAAGGAGAAGTTCTTATATTCCATTCCTATTTTACTATTGTCATATGTTGAGTACTTATAGTAAGCACACATAAGAAGTGCTTGATCAGAGTACTTGAATTTTTTTGATTTTTCTTCGAATTTAGTTTTATCTATCAATGATTCAGATACATCTATTTTATCTACAAAGACTCCTTCAGAGTTTCTTAAATTAGCAGCATAAAATTCCAATTGTTTTTGAGCTAAACGTAAATAAATATTTCTTAGATTAAAATTTTTTTCATCAATATTTTCAAAGCTAGAATAATAATCTACTAATTCTAATAGAGAAAGCGTCATTAAGCTGTTTGAGAAAATGTTTATTTCCTTTTTGAATTTTTCTTCATTCCAAAGGAGAGTATTGTCTTGAGTTATTAGCTTTGGATTAGCTTTTTTGTATATACATAAAAGTGGATAAAAATCTTTTATTGTGTTAATATCAATATCGGAGGAGTGCTTAATAAAGTCATTTGGTGTAATTGATATGCCACAATGTGATTGTAGAGTTAAATGTTTTAAAGTTTCTTTTGATAAGTGAAACATTTGATTGTTTATATTGTTTTTATTTATTATGTTGATTCGCAAAAATGGTCCTATATATTTCAAATTAACACCACCATATATTAATCCATATAAGATAATATGATTAATATTCGAAAAAAGTGCTTGTCCAATGAAATTAATTTGCAAAAATGTATGAAATTATAGAATTTAGTGTGAAAGGAAGAGTTAAATGAAAAAATTAATAGTAGCAAGTAATAATGAGCATAAAATAAAGGAAATACGAGAAATATTGAAAGATTTTAATATGGAAATTCTATCGCTGAAAGATGTCGGAATAGATATAGATATTGAAGAAAATGGAACTACTTTTATGGAAAATGCGGCTATAAAAGCAAATACAATATTCAATATAATGAGTGATTACATGGTTATGGCAGATGATACAGGATTAATGGTAGATGCTTTAAATGGAGCACCAGGAGTTTATTCTGCTAGGTTTGCTGGTGAGCATGCAAATTTTAAAAAGAATAATGAAAAGCTATTGAATTTACTTAGAGATGTACCTTTTGAAAAAAGAACAGCAAAATTTGTTTGTGCCATTGTCTTAATAGTGGATAAAGATACCGTTATTAATGTGGAAGGTGAATCAAAAGGTTATATAACAGATAAGTATGTAGGCGATTCGGGATTTGGATATGATCCTCTTTTTTATGTGCCTGAATTTGATAAGACATTTGCACAAATGACTTCTGAACAGAAAAATTCAATAAGTCATAGAGGAAATGCTCTTCAAAAATTAGTAGAGGAGATGAATAAACTAAAATTGATTTAGATGGAGGCAATATTATGATTTTAGCTGTAGTTAGTGATACCCACAAGAGAAGAAGTCAGATTAGAAAAGTATTAAAAAAGATAAAGAATGCTGATGTTTTAATACATTTAGGTGATAATGCCGAGGATGTAGATGAAATGGTGTTAGCTTTTAGTAATCCAATTTATAGTGTTAGAGGAAATTGTGATTTTTCATTGAGGTCACCAAGTGAAAGGATTGAAACAATAGGAGGCAAAAGAATATTAATTACTCATGGTCATAAGTATTCTGTTAAATATAACTTAATGAACTTAAAATATAGAGCATTAGAAGTTGGAGCAGATATTGTTTTGTATGGACATACACATATAGCAAATATAGAATGCAATGATGGTATATGGTTTATTAATCCGGGTAGTGCTTCGGTATCAAGAGGAATGTTTAACAGTATTGCTTTTATTGAAATTAATAACGGTGTAATAACACCTTCTATAGTTGAGATAGAATAGTAAACTAATAATAGAGAATAGTGAATAGAGAATAGTAAAGGTTGAAATTGCTACGCAATTTCTTCAAGATAAGATTGCCAGTCGGTCAGTGGGCTAGTGGCTAGTTAAGGTTGAAATTGCTACGCAATTTCTTCAAATAATGAGAGTACTAGTTTTTTAGTCGGCTAGTTGCTAGTTGATGATGAAATCGTTACACGATTTCTTAAATGCAATACAAAGCATTTTCTGGTTGTAAGTATATAGCAGCCAAGTTACAAATTTGTACTAGCCTTCTAGTCCTCTAGCAGCCTGGCAAACTTGTTTCATTTCTAGTACCTCAAACAGATACTGGTATACAAATGGTAAATCTGTGCTGGAGACTAGGGACTAGGGATTTGGGATTAGATAAGCTGGAGACTAAAAAAAGTTACCAATCGCCAATCGCCAATCACCAAACCATATTGTGACTTAGTCAGAAACTTAAAGCCTAGAACTTTCTTTTCCTCATAGTACCCAGTACCTCAAACAGATACTGGCATACGAACATTAAATTTGTACTAGCCGACTAGCCCTCTAGCAATCTAGTCCACTCGCTTTTAGTACTAGCACCTTCCTTTCTCTTCTAGCACCTAGTACCTAATAAGACAATAGCTGTCAAGTCACAAATCTGTATTGGAAACTGGAGATTAGAGACTGGAGACTAAAAAAAGTTACTAATCGCCAATCGCCAATCACCAAACCATATTGTGACTTAGTCAGAGAATAAATACTAGCATCTTCCTTTCTCTTCTAGCACCTAGTACCTAATAAGATAATAGCTGTCAAGTTACAAATCTGTACTGGAGATTGGAGACTAGAGATTAGAGACTAATAAATAGTCATCAGTCGCCAAAGCAGATTGTAACTTAGTTGGAGACTAAAGCCTGATTGCTATTTACTGTTTACATTAAATGGCGTGACAGAAAAATTTGACTATTTAAATTATTCTTAGTTTAATTTTATAGAAAAAAATATTAAAAAAAGTATTGACGAATTTAAATATATAGTGTAGAATAATCTACGTCGTCGGTTGAGGGCGAACCCGATACCGAGCGATAGATAAGAGAGTTAAGATTGAATTTTCGGGGTGTGGCGCAGATGGGAGCGCGCGTGCTTTGGGAGCATGAGGTCGCAGGTTCAAGCCCTGTCACCCCGACCATGTATGAGTTTTGTTTGACATGCGGGTGTAGCTCAATGGTAGAGTTCCAGCCTTCCAAGCTGGCTGTGAGGGTTCGATTCCCTTCACCCGCTCCAGTATGACAAGCACCATTAGCTCAGATGGTAGAGCACCTGACTCTTAATCAGGGTGTCCAGGGTTCGAGTCCCTGATGGTGTACCAAAACGGGGTGTGGCGCAGATGGGAGCGCGCGTGCTTTGGGAGCATGAGGTCGCAGGTTCAAGCCCTGTCACCCCGACCAAGAAATGCGGAAATAGTTCAGTTGATAGAATGCCACCTTGCCAAGGTGGAGGTCGCGGGTTTGAGTCCCGTTTTCCGCTCCATGTATGCGGGTGTAGCTCAATGGTAGAGTTCCAGCCTTCCAAGCTGGCTGTGAGGGTTCGATTCCCTTCACCCGCTCCATTAAGATAAGCGTCTTTAGCTCAGTTGGATAGAGCAACGGCCTTCTAAGCCGTGTGCCAGGGGTTCGAATCCCTTAAGACGCACCATATTAAGCACCATTAGCTCAGATGGTAGAGCACCTGACTCTTAATCAGGGTGTCCAGGGTTCGAGTCCCTGATGGTGTACCAAAAACGGGGTGTGGCGCAGATGGGAGCGCGCGTGCTTTGGGAGCATGAGGTCGCAGGTTCAAGCCCTGTCACCCCGACCAAGAAATGCGGAAATAGTTCAGTTGATAGAATGCCACCTTGCCAAGGTGGAGGTCGCGGGTTTGAGTCCCGTTTTCCGCTCCATGTATGCGGGTGTAGCTCAATGGTAGAGTTCCAGCCTTCCAAGCTGGCTGTGAGGGTTCGATTCCCTTCACCCGCTCCATTAAGATAAGCGTCTTTAGCTCAGTTGGATAGAGCAACGGCCTTCTAAGCCGTGTGCCAGGGGTTCGAATCCCTTAAGACGCGCCAATGTGGTGGACGTAGTTCAGTTGGTAGAGCACCAGATTGTGGCTCTGGTTGTCGTGGGTTCGAGCCCCATCGTTCACCCCATATATATTGGGATATAGCCAAGTGGTAAGGCACCAGACTTTGACTCTGGCATTCCGTAGGTTCGAATCCTGCTATCCCAGCCAATATGATCTACTAGCTCAGTCGGTAGAGCACATGACTTTTAATCATGGTGTCCGGGGTTCGATTCCCCGGTAGATCACCAAATAAATAATAAGTATGCAGGTGTGGCGGAATTGGCAGACGCACTAGACTTAGGATCTAGCGCCTATGGCGTGGGGGTTCGACTCCCTTCACCTGCACCATAAATTAAAGAAAGTTAAATAAAATGGTATGAATGCGGAAATAGTTCAGTTGATAGAATGCCACCTTGCCAAGGTGGAGGTCGCGGGTTTGAGTCCCGTTTTCCGCTCCATATGCGGGTGTAGCTCAATGGTAGAGTTCCAGCCTTCCAAGCTGGCTGTGAGGGTTCGATTCCCTTCACCCGCTCCATTAAAATAAGCGTCTTTAGCTCAGTTGGATAGAGCAACGGCCTTCTAAGCCGTGTGCCAGGGGTTCGAATCCCTTAAGACGCGCCAATGTGGTGGACGTAGTTCAGTTGGTAGAGCACCAGATTGTGGCTCTGGTTGTCGTGGGTTCGAGCCCCATCGTTCACCCCATATATATTGGGATATAGCCAAGTGGTAAGGCACCAGACTTTGACTCTGGCATTCCGTAGGTTCGAATCCTGCTATCCCAGCCAATATGATCTACTAGCTCAGTCGGTAGAGCACATGACTTTTAATCATGGTGTCCGGGGTTCGATTCCCCGGTAGATCACCAAATAAATAATAAGTATGCAGGTGTGGCGGAATTGGCAGACGCACTAGACTTAGGATCTAGCGCCTATGGCGTGGGGGTTCGACTCCCTTCACCTGCACCATAAATTAAAGAAAGTTAAATAAAATGGTATGAATGCGGAAATAGTTCAGTTGATAGACCTCCACCTTGCCAAGGTGGAGGTCGCGGGTTTGAGTCCCGTTTTCCGCTCCATGTATGCGGGTGTAGCTCAATGGTAGAGTCCCAGCCTTCCAAGCTGGTTGTGAGGGTTCGATTCCCTTCACCCGCTCCATTTTATGCTTAAATTTAATAGCTTTTTATCAATGATAGCATATTCTTCTAATTAACATTTGAAGTGCGCTCATAGCTCAGTTGGATAGAGTAACAGACTTCGAATCTGGAGGTCGTGGGTTCGACTCCCGCTGGGCGCACCAACAAGCATTATTGTAGGGTAGATATATCAACGTTTTAAGGATTTCACTAAGTAGATTTACTTAGTGATTTTTTTTATTATTTTTTTATTTTTTCCACACTTTTCCCACACTAGGAAAGCATAAAAAAATTCCCACATTTTTTTCACATCAAATTACGTAAATAAATTATTTAATTTTTTCTTAAATGTATGACTTATGGTATTAAAGATGAAGTTAAACTAATTTAATTGAGATAATTAAATTAGTTGGGTATAATATTAATATATTAACAATAGTTTATAGTTGAGTATAACTATGAGGTGGTGAGATATAGTGACTAAAAAGCCTATAAGTAAATCTGATATAGTTCTAGAAAAATTTGATAATATAATAGGAATTTGTACATTTGGTAGTTATAATGAAGAATGTTGGGATAAAAACAGAAGTGACATAGACGTCATGATTTTATTAAATAGAGAGTTGGATTGGAAGAAAGAGATAGAAATAGAAGAATATTTAGATAGTAAACTACCCAATTATTTTGAACATGATAATATTCACTATACTTTTATAAACGAATTTGTTTATCCATTTAGTGAAATATTTATATGTAGTAATGATAAAATTATAATACGAGAAGAGGAATATTTAGATTATATATTAGGTTATTCTGTATTTAAAAGAGACAGAGAGTATTTAGAGATTATTAGGGAAGAAAATTTAAAAAGCAAGGAGTTGGTCAGAAATGGTTTATTATAAATATAAAAAGGAGAAATTAGAGGGAAAATTTTCTCAAAGCAAGGTTTTTTTAGCTAAAATAAGAGAATGTCTTAGAAGAAATCCTAACAGTGAGGATGAAATAATAGATGATGCTATGATATCATATTTTAATTCATTCTGTGAATTTATTATAGATATGTGTGAAACGTACTTAGTAGCTACAGATAATTATATACCTAATAAATCAGCTACGGACATAATAGATTTAGCATCAACGTTTGGATTTATATCAAAAGAAGATTCAAAAAAGTTACAAGGAATTGTTAGACTTAGAAATAGATATACACATGATTATTATCAAAGAAAACTATCTAGGCAGAGAATTATAGCTATATGTAAGGAAGAAATACAGACATTAGATTTATTTTTAGAGATATCTACTGAAAAAATAATGTTGAAAGTAAAGTAGTGAACTTATAATACAGTATTTTTATTTAAATATATTTTAGTTTAAATGCTTGAATGAAATGTAAATATGATTTTATTTTTAATTTGGTGGAGATGATTTTGTGAGAATTATTGTTGATGGTGATGCATGTCCAGGGTTGAATATTATAGAAAAAGTATCAAAAGAAAATGAACTTGGGATGATTATTTTTTGTAGTATAGACCATATTCTAAGAAGTGATTATGCAGATATAAGATATGTTGATAAAGGCTCTCAAGCTGTTGATATTAAAGTTGCTAATGAATGTAAAAAGAATGATATCATTGTTTCTCAAGACTATGGTGTTGCAGCTATGGTACTTGCAAAAGGGGCGCATGCTATTAGTCCTAAGGGTAAAATATTTGATAATACCAATATAGATGCACTTTTAAGTCAAAGGCATATTGCTGCTAAAATAAGACGAGGTGGTGGAAAGTTTGCAAACCCTAAAAAAAGAACTTTTGAAGATGATGAACGGCTTTATAATAATTTGTTAAAATTGGTGCTTAGGTATAAATAAGGAAAAAAATTTAAATTAGTGAATAAAGAATAGTGAATAGAGAATAGTAAAGGTTGAAATTGCTACGCAATTTCTTTAAGACAAGATTGCCAGTCGGTCAGTGGGTTAGTGGCTAGTTAATGATGAAATCGCTACACAATTTCTTCAAATAATGAGAGTACTAGTTTTCTAGTCGGCTAGTAGCTAGTTGATGATGAAATCGTTACACGATTTCTTAAATGCAATACAAAAAACGTATGTTGATTATAATTAGGCATTTGAAAGAAAATAACAAGTCAAAGATGCGACGTATATTTTGTGAAATACAAAGAGTTGGGTTCCGCTGATAGTAGGTCCTATCAACGGGTTCCGACGATGAAGTAGTTCGCAAAATAGACTAGCATACTGACTAGTTATTTTTTTGAAAATGCCTTATATAGCAATCAAGTTATAAATCCGCACTAGCAGTCTAGCAGACTGGCAAACTTGCTTCATTTCTAGCACCTAAAACAGATACTGATATACAAATGGTAAATCTGTGCTGGAGACTAGGGACTAGGGATTTGGGATTAGATAAGCTGGAGACTAAAACAAAGTCACTAATTACCAATCACTAGTCACCAAACCATATTGTGACTTAGTCAGAAACTTAAAGCCTAGAACTTTCTTTTCCTCATAGTACCCAGTACCTCAAACAGATACTGGCATACGAACATCAAATTTGTACTAGCCGACTAGTCCTCTAGCAATCTAGTCCACTTGCTCTATTCCCTAGCACCCAATTCCTAGCCCCTTCTTTTCCTTATAGTACCTAATTACCTGATTCCTAGTACTTGGTACCTAATAAAATACTAGCTGTCAAGTCACAAATCTGTACTAGAGACTGGAGACTAAAACAAAGTCACTAATCACCAGTCACTAGTCGCCAAAGCAGATTGTTACTTAGTTAGAGCATAAAACCCAGCACACAGTACCTAATTTCTAGTACCTAATATGCAGATACTGATAGTCAGATATCAAATCTGTATTAGAAGCTGGAGATTAGAGACTGGAGCTCAAAGCAAAGTCACTAATCGCCAATCACTAGTCGCCAAAGCAGATTGTAACTTAGTTAGAAACTTAAAACCTAGTACTTTCTTTTCTCTCCTAGTACCCAGTACCTAAAACAGATACTGGCATACAAATATCAAATCTGTACTAGCCGACTAGTCCTCTAGCAAACTTGATTTAGCCTAGCACCTGCTACCTTTCTTTCCATCCTAGCACCTAATTCCTATCATCTGGTTCTTGCTTTGGGTTGCTATTCTTTTAGTTCATTCATATCAACGTCATTTTTTATGGTAAGTGGGAAAAGTGAACCATTATTTGTTTTTTCTACTACAGGATATTTAATACTATCAATGTCTGTAGTATTTTTTTTATATGTGTAATTTGCATTATATTTACTAATAATCTTTTTCATGGAATCACCCCTTTTAAAAGTAACTATACATCTGTTATAATTATTTTGTACATAAATAATAATTTTATAATGGATAAGTTTAATTTATTTGTCTTAAATATTAGGGAATGGGATATAATTTATATTGGTATAATAATTCTAATAATTTAGTGAAAAGGTGATAAAGTGAAGATATCAACTGCTTTTATGAAAAAAAATAAGCATTTTTTTTATCTGCTATTATTTGTTCCATTACTATTGTGGTTTTACGCTTGTGAAAAATCTATGCAACCTAAATATAATATGCATTGTGTACTTGATAATTATATTCCATTTATTAAATACTTTATAATACCATATTTACTTTGGTTTCCTTATATGGGGTTTGCATTTCTTTATTTAGGACTAAAGGATAAAAAGAGTTATTTAAAATTGCTATTATTTTTGATAAGTGGTATGAGTATAAGTTATATCATTTTTATAGCATTCCCTACTGGACAGGATTTAAGAAGGGAAATAGAAGGAAAGGATGTTTTCCTAAGTTTGGTTACATTTATACGTAATATAGACCCACCAACAAATGTATGTCCAAGTATACATGTTTTGAATAGCATAGGTGTTCATACTGTAATTGCCAATAGTGATAATACATCTAGAAGGGTAAAATTATTTTCGCTTATAAATATGATATTGATATGTGCTTCTACAGTATTTATAAAGCAGCATTCAATTTTAGATGTAATTGCTGGAATTGGTATAGCACTTGTTTTAAGTATTATGATATATGTACTTCCTAATTTATATTTAAGCAAAAATGGAATTAAGCATTTGAAAGAAAATAACAAGTCAAAGATGCGACGTATATTTTGTCTTAGACAAGGAGACAGGTTTCGTTGATAGCCTAGCTATCAACGAGTTATGACGATGTAGTATGGCGAAGAATAGACTAGCATACTGACTAGTTATTTTTGAAAATACATTGATAGAAAATTCAATAAAAATAAAATAAGTACTAAAATAAAGGTTTTATATTTGGAGTTTGTTGCTATAGGTGTTGATGTATAATTATGGATTGTAGTATAATTATTTACAAGGATATCTAAGGCATTTTCTTTTAAATGTCTAAATGGGGAGTGCATTGTTATGGAAGATATAAAGCTGGTACGTATTAAAAAAGTTTCTAAAGATAATATTGATAGATTTATGATTAAGGTTGCCAATAAAATAAGTGATGATGCTTTATATAGGTTTTTGATAGATGAAGAATCTACTTGGAAGACAATAAAAGAATTTGATGAAGAGAATTGGGTGGAATTGTCTTCAAATAAATATGAAAATAGTGATATAGTAGTACAATATAAGCACAAAGATAGCGATAAGATTTTTGAAATTTCAAGTATGTACCATATTAATGATATACCATTTGAGGATAATATAGAAATACAATCACAATATAGTGAGGTCAATTTTAAAATTATTATTGATAGAAAAGTTTATAATATTGGTGAAAAAGTATTTGTTAAAATGATTACATCAGAAGAAAATCTTATGTACAGATATTGGATTAAAAATGATGAAAATTGGATATTGTTGAAGGATTATTCATTAGAAGATGCTATAACATTTACTGCAACAAGTGAAAAAATGAATAAAATCAGAGTAGAAGCTAAGCGTATAGATTCAATTTGTGAATTTGAATATGAAGACGAGACCGAATTTGAAGTAAAAGAGGTAAAAACACTTAAAATATTAGATATTAAGACTGTTTCTTCAGAATTACTTGTTGATGAAGAAATAGCGTTTCAAGTTGATGCTGAATATGAAAATAATAGATTGATTTTGTATAAGTTTATTAAAATAGATTCAAATGGGAACAATGAATGCATACAAGATTTTTCAACCAAAAAACTAGTTACTTATAAGGAACAATTTCCAGGGGAATATAGACTTTTATGTATTGCAAAGGATTTGTATTCTGTTAATGAATTTGATGATAGAGCTATTTTAAAATACAGTGTTAAAGCATATAGAGCAATTGAAATTCATAGTTTTACAACTGATGTATGCTCTCCTCAACCAAATGGAGCGGAAATATTATTAAAGGCTTTTGTTACTGGAGGCAAAAATCTTTTATATAGATATATTATTAAGGGAAATATAAGTGAAGATTCAGGTTTTATTTCTGATAATACATACTTATGGAAGGCTAAAGAGACTGGAAAATATTTAATAGAGTTAAGAGTTAAGGATGCGATATCAAATAAAAATTATGATGCTAATAGTTACTTAGATTTTGTTATAGATGAAACTAAAGTTGAGACTTTAAAAATTGATAATGTTATATTTAATAAAAATGATAATATTTTGATTAACGAAAAAGTTTCTGTTGAAGTTGTAGTTTCAGGGGGATTTGAACCTTTATATAGTTTTATGCTTTATAAAGATGGAAAGCATATAGAGAAAATTAATTACGGTATAAATAATTGGGTTACTTTTGTTCCTAGTGAAAAGGGAAAATACGCATTAGAAATTAAGGTGAGAGATAGATATTCTAATAGGGAATATGATAGTCATTCGATTAGGTATTTTACAGTAAATGATTATGTACCTGCTAAAATAGAATATATTTTAACTTCGCAGAATGAAAATTATGTGGTTGGGGATAAGATATCAATGGAAATTATATCTGAAGGAACAAAAAAAACACTGGTAAAATATAAGTTATATATAAACGGCCATTTTGTTGAGGAAAGTTCATATTCATTTAACAAAAAGTTTTGTTTTGATGCAATTTGTAGTGGAAAATATTATTTTGAGTTTCATGCAAAAAATATCGATAGTAGTAAGGAATATGATTCTAAATGCAGTTTGGATTTAAAAGTAGAAGAAGCTACTCCTGTAACTAATGCGACTATAATGTGCAATCAAAAGACATTTAAAACAGGTATTCCTATCACAATAAATGCAGATTGCGAAGGTGGTAAAAGGGTAATTTATGAATTTTACCTTATGGAAAATGGTGAGTGGAGGCTAGTACAAAAATATAGCAGTAAGAGTTATTATACC
Source organism: Clostridium tepidiprofundi DSM 19306 (assembly GCF_001594005.1). Classification (GTDB taxonomy): domain Bacteria; phylum Bacillota; class Clostridia; order Clostridiales; family Clostridiaceae; genus Clostridium_AC; species Clostridium_AC tepidiprofundi. Next base: position 12,383 of record NZ_LTBA01000036.1, read on the forward strand.
TTTGTGCCATTTAGCGTGCAAAAATATAAAATTTTAGTTTTGTGTAAAAGTATGCATAGTAAAAAAGCTTACGAAGATTTTTGTGAATTTGAATTTGTTACTGAAAAAGGACTTGAAGTTAATTAATAAGTGTTATATATTTTATATGTCGTGTTTTATGTTGGTTGACCCTAAGTATTTGATATAACAAATATTTAGGGGTTATTTTTTACAATAGAAAATTAAAATAAAAGGAGAAAAATTAATGGAAAGATTAGATAAAGTGCTTTCAAATTTAGGATATGGTAGTCGTAAAGAGATAAAGGCATTAGTAAAGAAGGGGGAAGTCGAAGTAAATAACGTTATAATTAAAGATAGCAGTATAAAAATAGATCCAGAAGTTGATGTTATTACTGTTTCAGGAGAGAAAGTGAATTATAGAAAATATATTTACATAATGATGAATAAACCAAGTGGAGTTGTTTCGGCAACATATGATAACTATGATGAAACGGTTATAGACTTGCTGGATTTTGAATATTTAGCTTTTGAACCATTTCCAGTAGGAAGATTGGATAAAGATACGGTTGGACTTTTGCTTTTAACCAATGATGGAAAATTAAATCATAGATTAATATCTCCTAAGCATCATGTGGATAAGATTTACTACGCAGAAATCGACAAAAAAGTTGATCAGAAAGATATAGATGCTTTTGAAAAAGGAATTGTACTTGAAGATGGATATAAATGTATGCCTGCAAAATTAGAAATATTAAATTCTGATGAAAATGGTTCGGAGGTTAGGGTAACCATACAAGAAGGAAAGTTCCACCAAATAAAGAGAATGTTTGAAATTAGAGATAAAAAAGTAGTATATTTGAAAAGAATAGCTTTTGGACCACTACAATTGGATGAAAAATTGTCTGAGGGAAAATACCGAGAATTGTCGGAAAATGAAATTAATTTATTAAAAAATGTATAAAAATACTTGCTTTTTTATAAATAATTTAATATAATAAGTTTGCAAAGAAAAATATATGATAACAGCCCCCTTTTTAATTAATTGATATAACAGTCTCTCCCCAAGACTGTTATTTTCTTTGCATATCATAGCGAAATTTGTCGAAAATAAAATTGTTATATTGATTTAACGCATTGTTAACACTCTTTCATAACTACATTTAATTTTTCAAATGAAAGTATAGTTTACTAACAATGCTTTGTCTATAATCTCCAGCTTAATGCTGGATTTTTTTTTATGAAATAATTATCAAAATTATGGTGATAATATTATTGGATGATAATATTATTGAATGTTTGTTTATTGTATTTATTTAAATTTATCGAAAATATTTGGTATATTTTAAAATATAGATTATAATAATGATAAATAAAATTTTACAGTATTGAAGAAAGGTGAAATATTAATGAATATAAGGGATATATTAATAAGTTTTATGAAAGAGAAAGCGTATAAACCAATGACAGTAAATGAGCTTGCGGCTGTTTTTGGTGTAGGAAAGCATGAAATGAAGGATTTTAAGAAACTGCTAAAATCAATGGAACGTGAAGGAAAAATAATTAAAACAAGAACTGAACATTATGGTGTTCCTGAAAGAATGGGACTAATAGTTGGTAGATTTCAAGGTAATTCTAAAGGATATGGATTTGTAATATGTGAGGGAGAAAGACAGGATATATTTATACCAATAACAGGTGTAAATGGCGCTATGAATGGTGATAAGGTTTTAGTTAAGATAACAAGGCATAAATTACATGGTAAAAAAAGTGAAGGGGAAGTACATGATATAATTGAAAGGGCAAATAAGACTGTTATAGGTGTGTTTGAAGAGAGTGAACAGTTCGGTTTTGTTGTGCCATATGATAAGAGGATTTATCAAGATGTATTTATATCAAAGGAACAGATTAATGGTGCTAAAGATGGTCAAATAGTGGTTGCAGAAATTACGAAGTGGCCTAAGAAAAGAAGAAATCCAGAAGGAAGAATTATAGAAATATTAGGGAATAAAGGTGACAAAGGTATAGACATATTAACTATAATAAGAAAGCATAAGCTACCAGAAAAATTTTCACAAAAGGTTCTGAATTATACAGAAGGTATACCAGAAGAAATACCGGAGCAGGAATATAAAACAAGAAGAGATTTAAGAGACTTAAGAATGGTTACAATTGATGGAGAAGATGCTAAGGATTTAGATGATGCAGTATCCATTGAAAGGTTGCCTAATGGTAATTATAAATTAGGAGTTCATATTGCAGATGTTTCTTACTATGTGAGAGAAAAGAATGTACTCGATAAGGAAGCTTTTAAGAGGGGAACTTCGGTATACCTAATCGATAGAGTAGTTCCAATGCTTCCTAAGAAGCTTTCTAATGGTGTTTGCAGTCTTAATCCTAAAGTGGATAGACTAGCATTAACATGCATGATGGAAATCAATAAAAAAGGAAAAGTTGTAGAACATGAAATATTTGAGAGCATAATAAAAACTAATGAAAGAATGACATACAAGGATGTAACAAAAATTTTGAGAGATAATGATGAAGAATTAATAGAAAAATATAAGTATCTATATGATGATTTTAAAACAATGGAGGAATTGTGTTTAATACTGAATGAAAAGAGAACACAAAGAGGAAGTATTGATTTTGATTTTGAAGAAAGCAAAATAATTTTAGATAAATTAGGTAAACCAGTAGATATTAAGCCTTATGAAAGAGCTATTGCAAATAGGATAATAGAGGAGTTTATGCTTGTATGTAATGAAACAGTTGCAGAATATATGTATTGGACTAAGGTTCCTTTTGTATATAGGATTCACGAAGAGCCAGATGAAGAAAAATTAATGTATTTTAGTGAATTTATTCATAATTTAGGTTATGTATTTAGGATTAATCAACAAGTTCATCCTAGAGCTATGCAGGAAATACTAGAAAAGGTTAAAGGTAAAAAAGAAGAAACAGTAGTGAGTACGCTTATGCTTCGTTCTATGATGAAAGCAAAATATTCACCAGAATGTGTAGGGCATTTTGGATTAGCAGCAAGGTATTATTGTCACTTTACTTCGCCTATAAGAAGATATCCTGACTTGATAATTCACAGAATAATAAAAGAGTTTTTACATGGCGAAATTAATGAAAAGAGAGAGAGAAGACTTAAGGCAGAAGTAGAAAGTGCTTCTATTCAATCGTCAGAGAGAGAAAGAGCTGCAATGGAGGCAGAGAGGGAAGTTGAAGATTTGAAAAAGGCTGAGTACATGAGTGAGAGAATAGGAGAAGAATATTATGGAATAATTTCTTCTGTTACAAACTTTGGTTTCTTTGTTGAATTGCCGAATACTGTCGAAGGATTGGTTCATATGAGTTCACTAGATGATGATTATTATATTTTTGATGAAGCGCATCTCTGTTTGATAGGCGAGAATAGCAAAAAAATATTCAAATTAGGAGATGAAGTTAAAGTCAAAGTTGATAGGGTTGAAATGGATTCACATGAAGTATATTTTAAATTAATCGATGATTATGATGAAAACGATGAAAATGATGAAAATGATTACAATGAACATGATTATTATGATGAACATAATGAAAAATTAGAAGAAGAAATTTGATATTTTACGACAATACATTAAAAATTTCCAGTTACTTGGCTGGAAATTTTTAATGTGATTTTGTTAATTCTTGATAATATTTCGTTTGATTAATAAATTTTTTAGTTCTTTTTTATATTCTCTGCTAATATTTTTGTTTTTGGATATAATATCATATCCAGCTTGTATAGTATCCAATATTATAGGGAATTTTGGTATTCTAATTATTCCATTTAATAAATTAGTATATTTTTTTACTTTTTCATTTGATATATTGGCAATTAATTTTCTAGTTGCACCTACAATGATTGCACTTATTACTAACTGGGATATTATAAAAATAATTACAATAATTATAAAAATTAAAAATATATGTGTAAAATCAAGCAAATGAGTTACCCCCTCTATAATTTGGAATATATATAAGTTTACCACAAAATTATTTTCGAGTGAACTGTAAATACAATATACAAAGTAAAGCTTACAAAATACAAAGTAGTGCTGGAATGATGGAACTTAACATAATGGTTATGTATAAGTGAACTCGTTTTGCTAAAGCAAGACATCGGGACTTCATGAGGAGACTCTATTCCCCTTGAAGCAAAAAGCTTCAATCTCCAACTAACAGAAGAGGGAGTCTTATAGAAGCGATAAATCAATGAGTTGCTCAAATGTTGCGTAGCAATAAAATGTGTAGTAGAATTAGTACATAAAGTTATTGGGAATTTATTAAAGTTTATCAATGAGTTGAAGTGATAAAGATAAAATGGATACTTAAAGGTGGTGTTCTGTGTGGCTAAAAAGAAAAATAAATTAGAAAATACGCTTGCAACAAATAGAAAAGCTTCGCACGATTATTATATAGAAGAGACTTATGAAGCTGGAATTGCACTTTCAGGTACAGAAGTAAAGTCAATTAGAGCAGGTAAGGTGAATTTAAAGGATAGCTATGCTCAAATTAGAAATGGTGAAGTGTATGTTTGTAATATGCATATAAGTCCTTATGAACAAGGAAATATATTTAATAAAGATCCACTTAGAGAAAGAAAATTGCTTCTTCATAAAAATGAAATACTAAAGCTAATAGGATATACTTCACAGCAAGGATATACTTTAGTGCCTCTATCATTATATTTAGTGAGAGGGAGAGTAAAAGTAAAGTTGGGTGTAGCAAAAGGAAAGCATAATTATGATAAGAGACAGGCATTGAAAGAAAAAGCTGCCAGAAGAGATATTGAGAAGCATATTAAGAATTCTATGAGATAGTAAGATAAAACTAATAATGTTGTGTAAAATTTTCACTTGCTAAAATTCAATAATTATTGTATGATAGTCAAGTAAGGGTGATTTTTGATAGCCTTTTCATTTAAAATTTAATAGAGTATTGGTATGTCTGCGAAACCGAAGTTTGCTCTTGCTATTACATGGGGGCGTAATGGTTTCGACGGGGATGTACTTCATTTAGGAAGCGAGCCGAGGGAATCCTAGTCCCGCGTTAAAAAACCAGGAATTAAATATAAACGCAGACGATAATTTTGCATTAGCAGCTTAATATAGCTGCTCGTTCTACCTAGGAGGCCCACGGCCTGGGATAGGGCGTCGACTAGTGGGAAAACGAGCCTAACAAAGCTTTGAGTTAGGAACGGAATTCATGAAGCTACCGAAATGAAAATCCTGTCAGTGGGAGTTTCATAGAGGGAATTTTAAAACACTGAATGCGCTCGGAGATGCCTAGATGGGGTTGTTTTCGGACAGGGGTTCGATTCAGTAAGAGTCGCCTTATGGAGTGATCCATAAGTGAAAACTTGGCTTTATCGGTGAAACCTTAGCACTTAGGGTGAAGGTAATACCGAGGGGTATGTGGAGAAATCCAACAGCCCTGTATCGACTCATAGGCTTCTAAGTTCATATGGATAAGGAGTACTAGGATGGGAATTGAAAAACGATACTATAATTCTCATAATACGCCAAGGAACTTAAAATTTAAGTTCAAGATATAGTCAGCACCATTTGGAAACAATGGAATAATGTGTCCCCTCGCCTCCACCATAGAGTATAAAAGACTGGAAATTTCCAGTCTTTTATTTTATAGAAATGAAATCATTATAAAATTTTTCTTTTGCCTCGAGCATTTCTTTAGAATATTTTCCATTTCTCGGAGTAACTTTCTTGTACTTTTCTATAATTAATTTGGTTCTTTTCCGCTTAGATTCGATTATTAAATAAGGTTCTATTTCTTTTAAAAGATTGATAGCATCGTTATACTTAACACAATATGTGTAAGATTTTTTATGTTTTTGTGGATTATAATTCTTTTTTTTATTAATTGTTCCAACTTTAGTTTTGAATTTTATCCATTCTAATAATTCGATAGTTGTAGAACTAATACTAATACAAGGTGAAGGGTATTGATTACTGTGGAATTTTATTAGCATTATACTACCCTCTCCATCTATAATACCTGCTATATATGACTTTTCTTCTTCAGTCATTGAAAATGAAATCCTCCTCCTTTTCTTAAAATATATGCTTTAGTATATATTTTTTAAGAAATATTATTCTAAAATTTTTTCTAAGTGTCTGACCTCTTTGTTTACACAAATAACTTAAACAAGAATAACTTAAACGTAATTAAGTTATTCTCGTTTAAGTTTATAGATATGTGGTATAATATTAACAAGTCGAAGAATAATATATCAAATAGCTATCATGATGTATCAAATGAATGAAGGTAAAAAAATGAGATTTATTGGTAGAAAACATGAGCTTAAAGTTCTTGAAAAGTTATACCTAGAAAATACATTTCAGTTTGTAGTTATGTACGGTAGAAGAAGGATAGGAAAAACTAGATTATTAAGTGAATTTTGCAAAAATAAGAATTCAATACTTTTTGTTGCAGAAGAATATAACGATAAAATAGCTTTGGAAAAATTTTCTAAAAAATTTTTGAACATTATGATATGTTGGATTATATGTCTTCATTTGAATCATGGGAAAAAGCCTTCCTATTTCTTAATAAAAAAGCCCAGGATACTTCTTTGGTACTAGTAATTGATGAATTTCCTTATATAGCTATGGCAAATAAATCTATACCATCTCTTATGCAAAATTTAATTGACCATAATTTGAAAAATAGTAAATTATTCATTATAATATGTGGTTGTTCTATGAGCTTTATGGAAAAAGAGATTTTATCCTATAAGAGTCCGCTTTATGGCAGAAGAACTTCACAGATGAAAATAGAACCTTTTGATTTTTTTGATAGTATAAATTTTTTTCAAAACTATAGTATACAAAATCAAGTAATTTCTTATGGTATTGTAGGTGGTATACCTCAATATTTACAAATAGCAACAAAAACTGCAGTCCAGTTTTTGTAAGGTGCCTGATACTTTACAAAGATTGGAAGTGAAACGAACAATCTTTGTAGCTATTTATTGATACGTGGAGAAAAAATGTTTCTTTTGTTGAAAATTATAGAAAATATAAAAAAAGAGGATTATAATATAATTGTATTGGTTTAGGCTAATGTAATTATTTTTAGTTTAGTACTTTAAATGAGCAAAAATCATTACAATAATTTACAAATGACTTTACGACTCAATTTGTAATATTGAATTTTAATGTTTTCCTGTACTAGGTGATGCTAGAGAATCGCACTAAAATGTTATTTTACA
>NZ_LTBA01000037.1 GCF_001594005.1 Clostridium tepidiprofundi DSM 19306
GTGAAGAATTGACAAATGAAGAAATACTGAGCTTAACATTCATTCCACTTATGAATAGTAAAGAAGACAAATCTACAAGAGCTATAAAAAGCATTGAACTTGCAAGCAAAATCAAAGAAAATGATAACAAACTTCATTGTTTAAGTTTATTATATGCTCTTTTAGAAAAATTCGGTGATGATGATAGTAAGAAAAAATTTAAGGAGGTATTCTCTATGACTGAAATAGGAAAAATGATACGTGAAGAAGGATTGCAAGAAGGTCTTCAAAAAGGGCTTCAAAAAGGGCTACGAGAAGGGCTACAAGAAGGATTACAAGAAGGAAAACTTGAAGGTAAATATGAAATTTTAGTAAAGCAGTTAATAAAAAAATTCAAAAAAATCCCAGAGGAATACCTTAAAAAAATCAAAACTTTATCTCCAGATGTAATTGATATAATTGCTTTAGAAATTTTTGATATGAAAGATATTAAGGATTTAGAAAAATACCTATAATGGTTAAGTTTTCTTACTAGAATAGCAAACACTATACAATAAAAACTTTAATTAGAGAATAGTGAATAAGGAATAGTGAATAGTGAAGGTTGAAATTGCTACGCAATTTCTTTAATAAAGAGTGCCAGTTGGCTAGTTTGCTAGTTACAAATCTGTATAGTTGACTGGAGACCGGAGACTAAAACAAAGTCACTAATCGCCAATCACTAGTCGCCAAAGCAAATTGTAACTTTGATGAAAATTAATACTTAGAACTTTCTTCTTACTATAGATATTAGTTTTCAAGTTACAAATTTATATTGGAGACTAGAGACTGGAGACTAAAACAAAGTCACTAATCACTAATCACCAGTCACCAAAACAGATTGTGGCTTAGTCAGAAATTAAAACCCAGCACTTTGTTTTTGAGTAGATATTGATGTACAAATACCAAATCTGTACTAGAAACTAGACCTCTAGCCGACTAGCAAACTTGATTAATCCTAGTACCTAATAAGATGTTAATTTTCAAGTTACAAATCTGTATAGTTGACTGGAGACCGGAGACTAAAACAAAGTCACTAATCACCAATCACTAGTCACCAAACCTTATTGTGACTTTGATAGATATTAGTACCTAAAATCTTATTCTTAAATAGATGCTAGTTTTCAAGTTACAAATCTGTATAGTTGATTGGAGACTAGCGATTAGAGACTGGAAACTAAATAAAAGTCGCCAATCACCACTCACCAATCGCCAAAACAGATTGTAACTTAGTTAGAACCTTAAAGCCTAGCACTTTCTTTTCTTTCTTAGTACCCAGTACCTCAAACAGATACTGGTATACGAATATCAAATCTGTACTAGCCGACTAGCCCTCTAGCAATCTAGTCCACTTGCTTTTAGTACTAGCACCTTCTTTTCCCTTCTAGTACCTGATACCTGAAACAAATACTGGTTTTCAAGTAGCAAATCTGTACTGGAGACTAGCAGTCTGGCAAACTTGCATTATTCCCTAGTACCTAATAAGATACTAACGCTCTCGCTTTTCTCCTAAAACCTTATTCTTTATCAATATCATAAAGAATATAATGCTGGTTTTACGGTACTATTTGCTATGTAAATAATTCTTGTATTCACTTGTAAAATCTCTTCCCATATTTTTTACATGCTTTTTTACAAAAGCTTCGGATAGCTCATCTGACGTAATTCCATAACAAATCAATGCATCACTATAGTACATCATTACATCAACTAGTTCTTCAACAAATGCACTTCTCACTGTATCATCACTTATGATATCATTTTCTCCACGCTTTTTAATGATTGATATAGCCTCTCCCATTTCTTCTATCATCCATAATAAACAATTACGACCATTTTCTACAGAAAGCGGAGTCCATTTCCCTTTGTATTTCTTTTGTAATTCCTTTTGCATAGAAATAATTTCTGATAATTTCAAATCGCGCATATTTACATCTCCCTTAAATCAATCTTTTTTCTCATAAATAATACTACTTTCATTGTGAACTACCACCGAGACAAGCAACGGTGGCTTCTTTATAGAAAGTGTACTTGTAAACTTTCCTCTAACATAGTTAGATAGCCTTATTTGTAAGGGCGAGTCCACTTGACCTTATCACTCTTACGGTGTTGTGAATACATTTAGTTTTACGATACCTTGTATATTTTACGCGGTTAAGGATTACTAACTACAACTTCATATATACAGTTGTCGAAGTACTATTCTACCACGATAGATAGTTATGCCGTTAGCATAATCTTGCATAGTTAGGAATATAGGTTGTATGCAACCATTCCTAAAACAGCTACTTGCATACAAAAAACGTTAAAACGGCACTTATATTATATCAAAATTCTTACATATTAACCATATCGAAGAGCTACTATATCAGTGTAAAAACTATATGATATTTACAATTCCACTTAGTATGTACTAAACTACTATTGTCCATATTGGATAGCCTCCTTTGTTTAATGGTATCGGTCGGCAAACCTACTACCATTTCACATTGGAGGTTTTATTTTTTCTACTCATAGCTATAAACTTTTTTAACCCCCAGACATAACCCATGATTTTTATTTCATAATAAAGATTTTCTGCAAGCTGCAGAAAATCTTTATTATGATTAACCCACAAAAATCATGAAATTAATTACTTTAATAGTTTTTTTTTGATATAATATAGGAAGAAACTGATAATGGAAAGCGGAATCGATATATTTTGTAAAAATACTTTTCAACAAATATCATTAGAGTATACAGCAACCAAGTTACCAAATTATTTAAAAAAATAATTTAATGAAAGTTGGGTACACGTCTTCCAAGAATATATATTTCCAAATATTAATGAAAAAAGATTTCCTGTACTTTATAGTAATAATTATGCTACAAGGCTAAACTCACCTGTAAACGTTTTAGTGGGTCTTTTAATAATAAAAAAAATTTTTGATAAAACAAGAAATGTAGATTCTGAAAACAAGATTTAATAAGATGAAATATTTTGAATGTATTTGGGTTAAATAACTAAGTATAACAATAGACTAAATAGTTACTATATTAAAATTTCGTTTTTCAAAATTGTTGGAAGGAGATATTTAACGTGACTAAAAAAAATAGTGCATACTTATATGGAGAAAAATGTTCTAGATTATTAGAATTGAGAGAAACTCCTGAGTTTAGAGAAATAATTCCAAGTATATATCCAATTGATACTTCAATGGTAGATGAATTTATGAAGAATAGTTCATATGATAGTTTTGATTTTCAAGAATTAGTTTCAAAATTTATAGAATATTATGAAGAACGTAAAGAAAAATTAATTGAGTCTGTCAAAACAGTATGTGGAAATACTCCATGGATAATTAGAAGTTCAGGGGATGAAGATGGAGAATTAAATATAAATGCAGGTGGCTATGATAGTATTGTGTGTAATACTAAAGACGAGTTTCTTATAACACTTGCTAAAGTAATCTTTAGCGGATATAAAACAAATGCTATTAAACAGATGAAATTGGCTAATAATGAAAACTATATTCAACCAAAACCTATTCCTGTATTTGTTCAACCTTTAATTCAACAAATTGATAAAGGGATAGTAAAAGATAATGAAGTTCCATATTTAAACAAAGAACAACGCTTATATTTAAAGAAACAAATAATCAATTTACATGAATTACTTAATATGGATAACTTGGATTGTGAGTGGGTAATTGAATCAGATGCAACAATCATATCAGTTACTAGTTTTACAATAAGAAAGAATAATAAAATTTTTGGACAGATTTCTTTTGGATTTAATTTATTTTCTACACAATTAGTAGATAAAAGTCCAAACAGTACTTTATATTGGATTGCAGAAGACGATTTTACAATTTGGAACGGACAATATTTCGTAGAAATTGAACTGAAAAAATTGCATCTTGTTCAAGCAAGAGCTTGTAAAGATTTTAATATATTAACTAAGGTGTCAACCTTAAGTAAAAATACAATTGAAAATCTAAATGAACTAGGTTGGAAAAAAGTTGATGCATTAGATACTATAATAGCAGGAAAAGATATAAAAATTGGTAGCTTTATCAAAGCGAAAAGTTTAAACCTTGCATGGGGTATATATTTATCTTTGAGTGAAAAACAAAGAAAAAACATTTCAGCAGTTTTTGTAGAAGTTGGTAGTAGAAATGAACATGCTGGAATAATGTTTGCTTCAACAGGAATTTCAGTTTTAAGAATGGATACTAATAATATACCATTATATTGTGATTCTGTTGTAATTGATCCAGTTAATTTAGAATGTTATTTTAGTAATAACAAAGAAAATATTACACAATTAGACACTTTAGAATTTGATAGTATAGTATTACCAAAGGATTGCTTTATGTTATTTGATAAACAAGATTATACAGATACATTTTTTGAAGATATAATCAATGATGGAGTATTAAAAGATATTGATAGCATTCCAATAAAAATCAAAGACTTAAGTGTATTATTAAGAATTAAAGATATACCAGATAAAAAGAAAAAAGAAATTATTTATAAAAGCATGTTTCCTAAAAAGAGTGCTACAATTAGAACAAATAGTGAATGCTATTCACATACCATATTAGGAAGAATTTATTCATTAATTATGAGGAAAAATTCACTATATGAGTATAATTTAAATATTATTAAATCAAGTAGTTTACCAAAAGAATCAAAGGACTACTTAAAATCTGAATACTTAACAGTTAATACTAATATATCTGGTTCAGTTTTTGAAAAATTACAAGAAAAGTGTCCAGAAAATTTATTAAAGATATTATCATTAAAAGATATTGAAATAAATGGTGAATTACTACTATTAGAAGAAAATTTTGATTATATATCCGAAGAAAATATTACAAGTATATTAAAACATGCTTGTAGAATTATAGATGAGTACAATGATACAGAGTTAGTATTAAAATTATTAAGTTCAGCAATATATTTAAAGAATAGATTTGAATTACTACCAGTATACTCAATAGAGGAAAAAGAAGAAGTATATTCAAAATTTAAAAATATCATTAGCATAGCAAATGATGATTTTATAAAAAAATTATATGTGGTATTAAAAGATGGGGTACTTGTAATATCACAAGAAATTATATTACTTTTTGAATCAATTAACAATCCAGAATATTTAGATAGTTATGTTAAGTTTTTAAGTTCATATTTTAAGTTCAATGAAATAATAAGTAAATATGATCAAATCATTGCTTTTACAAATAAAATTAATAGTGTATTTAAAAAAATAAGTTCACTGTTTAAAGAAAATAGTAATTTAGGTGATATTATAGGAAACTTATACAACATAATTATTGAGGCTTATGATAGTATAGGCAAAGAAATATTACTTATATTATTAGAAAATGAAAATGAAGAAAATTATAACTTATACTTAGATTTATTAAATAATTGGATAGATTTCTTATCTATATATAGTAATAATACTAAGATATTATCTAACTTTAAAAAGTGGATAGAAATTAAAAAAAATTTATTAGGAAGCTATGAAGATTACTTCTTAGAAGATGTTCATTGGAAGATATATATTGATGATGCAGTAAAGGATGATGTAGAAAATCTAAAATTAAAAAATCCTCATCAATTACATAATGTATTACATCAGTGGTCACTTTCCTTAACACCTGAAGTAAATACAAAACATATTCCCCAAAACATTAAAATTATGTTAGATTTCGTTAATAGTTTTGGTGAACAAGATAAAAAGTTATTACGTTTCCAAAGAGATTTATTTGAGATTGAACCAGCTAAGTGTACACATAAAGCAGGAATAATCTTCAAATCAGAGGCTATCTATATTGAACATAATGAAATGCCAGAAACTCCTGATAATAAAATCGTTAGATTATTATTTTTTGAAACCTTTATTAATAAATTTAATGATTGGTTCCCTGATTATAATTTTTCATGTCATTATGAAAAGATTGTTGGAACATGGACTTTATTTATTACTATATTACCTATAAAAAATGACAAATTAACTTCAGAAGATTTTATAAAAATACTTCATATATTTATATTTTTATTTGATAGTTCAAGTGATTATGCTCATTGGCCAAATGATATTGCATCAGATGCAACTGAAAGATTTACAGAACCAGAGTGGAAAAAGATTTTTGAAAAGCTAATAGAATATAGAGTATCATTTGATAGTTCAGAACAATATGTTGACTCAAAACTATATGCATTGTCCACAGTATTTACACAATTGACTAAGACAAAAGAATTAGAAAATTTATTCTTAGATGGTTATAAGCACGGAAGACAGTATTGTATGAATCTTATTACACAACAAGAATCAAGTTTAATTAATAATAATAATCTTGAAAACTGGATAACAACCTATAATAAGGCCAACAATATGTCTTTATTAATTTCAAGTATCTGGCCAGAAGAAACATTGGATTTTCTTTTAAAAATTAAAGATTTAGAAATAGTTTCTGACCTTGTTGCAAGAAATTTATTTAAGCGTAAAGACTTATATAAAAAGATAATAGGAATAATTGAAACAACTAATGATGAATCTACTTTTAAATTTGTTTTAGAACTTGTGTTACATCATGCTCCAAATTTAGTGTTAAATTTAAACGAAAGATTAGATGGAATTGTAGATTATTTGTTAGAAAATCCTAAAAAGTTTAAAAGAGCAAAGGAATTAATTTTATATAAATATGCATCTAGCTTAGATGATGATAAAGTAAAAAAAGTAATTGATGATCTTGATAGAGTACCTTATGGCTTAGATGAAACTCAAGAAAATATATTATTGAAACTTAATTCAAATAAAAAGAGATTTGATATTAAAATGGCAATTTCAAATGTAAAATAAAAAAAGTAAAAATATTGATATTATGTAAAAATGAACTTTTATATAAAGAAAAGAAATTAAATATTAATATTAAGTAATAGTAATACTGAAGAATATTCTATTTTTATTATTGGAATTAAGTATGATGATATATATTTTGATGGATTTGATTATAAATTACGAGGTGATAAGATTTTGAACTATTCTAAAAACTATTTTAAAAACATGATATATAAAGTTTGTGGTGATGAAACTAATAAGTTTTTTAAGGATCCTGAAAGAGTAGTTAAGTTACTTGACGATAGAGAAGTTGTTAATATAATACAAAGATTAGAGGCTATATTTGATTGCAATCTTGAATGGCATAATGACAAGATTGATTTAAAAGAATTAGAAAATAGGTTATGTGAAATATATAACTATAAGTGAACTACTCGCCACTTACTTCGTTGAAGCGGGATTAAGTATATAGCAATCAAGTTGCAAATCTGTACTAGCAGACTAACCCTCTAGCGTTCTTGCAAACTTGCGTTATTTCCTAGCACCTAATAAGATACTTTCCATCAAGTCACAAATTTATGTTGGAGACTAGATACTAAAACAAAGTCACTAAGCTCCAATCACTAATCACCAAAACAAGTCATCAATTCTATGAATAGAAAACTTTATTCATAGAATAATCTACAATCGCCAAAGTAAATTGCAATTTAGATAAAAATTAATTCCCATCACCCAAATCCTAGTCCCTAACTAAAGTATTAGCTTTCTAATCTCAAATCTGCACTGGGGACTGGGGACTAGAGACTAATCCAAAGTAACCAATCGCCAAAACAGATTGTAACTTAGTTAGAACCTTAAAGCCTAGCACTTTCTTTTCTTTCTTAGTACTCAGTACCTCAAACAGATACTGGTATACGAATATCAAATCTGTACTAGCCGACTAGCCCTCTAGCAATCTAGTCCACTTGCTTTTAGTACTAGTACCTTCTTTTCCCTTCTAGCGCCTGTCATCTACTTGCTAGTGCCTACTTAATGCGCAGTTTCAAAAAAGCTTTCATATGTCATATCCATTTCCTTTGCTCTGATTAATGCACATTGATATTATACTATAAAACAATTAATATTTAGTATTGATCAAATACCAAATGTGATATAATATCTTATATATAACCATAGGAGGAATATTTATGAACAAAATCATTAAAAATCGCACTAAAAAATTATTAATTTTATTTGTATTATTAATAAGTATTACATCAGTAACAATTCTTCTAATAAACAAAATTACACAGAATTCAGAAAAAACTATAACAGTTAATTTTAATGACAGTAACCTTGAAAAAATAGTAAGGGAAAAATTGAATAAGCCTTTTGGAAACATAACTTCGAAAAATATGTTACTAATAACGAATTTAGACTGTATTCCTTACAAAATTAAAGATTTGAAAGGACTCAATTATGCAGTCAATCTAGAAAAGTTAAATTTAATAAATTCGAATATAAATGATTTAAGTCCTTTAGCCAGTTTAGTAAACTTAAAAAGTTTATATTTAGGAAACTTGTATACTGCAAATTTAGCTTCATTGAGCAATTTAAAAAATTTACAAGAACTATATATAGGTAGTACAAGTGTATCCAATACAGCAGATTTGTGCAATCTAAAAAAATTACGATATCTACATATAAATGATGCAAAATTAGAAGATATATCTCATTTAAGCAATTTAAAGTTTTTACAAAAGCTATATATAAGCGATTCTAAAATAGATAATGTAAATTCCTTAGAAGCACTGACAAAACTTCAAATTCTAGATATAAGCAATACAAATGTATCAAATTTAGCCCCTTTATCTAAACTAACAGATTTAAACAAATTAAATATTTGCAATACAGGTACACCAAACTTAATTCCTTTGAGTAATTTAAAAAATTTACAAGAACTAAACATAAGTAATACAAATATTAATAGCATAAAACCTTTAATTAATCTGACAAAATTGCAGATTTTAGATATGAGTCATACAAACACAGCAGATTTAACTCCTTTAACTAAACTTATACATTTAAAAAAATTAAATATTAATAACACAAATACAGAAGACTTAACACCCTTAAGCAATCTGAAAGATTTACAAGAATTAGATATAAGTAATACTAAAACCAAAAATATAACCCCTTTAAACAATCTAACAAAATTGCAAGTTTTGAATATAAGCCATACAAACATATGTAACATAAATTCTTTGCACAAACTCGTAAATTTAAAAAAGCTAAATATCAACTACACAAAGTTAGACAATATAATTCCTGTAAGAAATCTAAAGAATTTAAGAAATTTACAAGCAGAGAATATAAATACAAATGATATGAGTCCTATTACTTATTTAACAAATCTAAATGAGTTGAATTTATCTAATAATAGAATAAAAGATATATCTTTCCTATGGAACATAGACTGGCTAACAAATTTAAACCTAAGCAATAATATGATAAAAGATATAACTCCTATAGGAGCACTCACAAAATTAGAGGTATTAAATCTTAATAATAATAAAATAGATGATATAACTCCATTAGTTAATAATTTAAGGATAGGTGGATTCAAACGATATTTACATAAAAATGCAAGTATAATGATATCTAAAAATTGCTTAGATATTACTAAAGGTTCTAAAACTTATAAAAATATTGAAGAACTTAAAAATTCACATCATATAAATGTGATTTATTGATTAATAAAAGAATGGAGACTAAAAATCATGTACAATGATTTATTATCGAATTGTAATTTATGCATGAGAAAATGCAACATAAATAGATTATCTGGCAAACTCGGCTACTGCAAAGCAGGTAAAAACATTAAATTAGCAAAGGTATCTCTTCACATGTGGGAAGAACCTTGTATTTCTGGAAGTAACGGTTCAGGAACTATTTTTTTCTCAAACTGTAATTTCAAATGCGTTTTTTGCCAAAATTATAAAATCAGCTGTGAAGGATTCGGAAAGGAAATTTCTATAAAAAGGCTCAGCGAAATATTTATAGAACAACAAAATAGAGGCGCTCATAATATAAACTTAGTTACACCTACTCATTATGTACCTCAAATAATAAGTGCAATAGATATAGCTAAAAATAACGGTCTTTCTATACCTATTCTTTATAACACTAATAGTTATGAAACCGTAGAAACAATACAAGCACTAAAAGGATACGTTGATGTATTTTTAGCAGATTTAAAATATTACGATGATAAATATGCTATTGAATATTCTAATGCACCTAATTATTTTGAAACTGCATCTAATGCAATAAAAGCTATGTTTGAACAAGTCGGAAATGTTAAATTTGATAACGATGGTTTAATAAAAAAAGGTGTAATAATTCGTCATTTAATGCTTCCTGGTCTTTTATTTGATTCAAAAAAAATAATAGATTATATCTATAAAACATTTGGCGATTCAGTTTATATAAGCCTAATGAATCAATATACACCAATGTATAACGCTTACAAATACCCCAAAATAAACAAACCTCTAAATCCTAAGCATTATGATGCCCTAATAGATTACTGTATTTCGCTAGGAATCACAAAAGCATTTATACAAGAAAGCGGTACAAATTCTGAATCTTATGTTCCAAACTTTGATCTAAAATGGGTGTGAACTACCACCCTATATTTCTCAATCTAAATCTATAAAAGTTGAAATCGCTACGCAATTTCTTGTATTCAATATAAAAACATTTGCTGATTATAAGTATATAGCACTCAAGTTATGAATCTGTATTGGAGATTGGCGACTGGAGACTGGAGATTAAAACAAAGTCACCAATCACCAATCGCCAAACCTTATTGTGACTTTGATAGATATTAGTACCTAAAATCTTATTCTTAAATATATGCTAGTTTTCAAGTTACAAATTTGCACTAGCCCTCTAGCACCCTAGCAAACTTGCTTTATTCCTAGCACCTGATAAGATACTAGCTGTCAAGTCATAAATCTGTATTGGAGATTAGAGACTGGAGACTAGAATAAAGTCACTAGTCACCAATCGCCAAAGCAAATTGTAACTTTGATGAAAATTAATACTTAGAACTTTCTTCTTACTATAGATATTAGTTTTCAAGTCACAAATTTGTACTGGAGATTGGCGACTGGAGACTGGAGATTAAAACAAAGTCACCAATCACCAATCGCCAAACCTTATTGTGACTTTGATAGATATTAGTACCTAAAATCTTATTCTTAAATATATGCTAGTTTTCAAGTTACAAATTTGCACTAGCCCTCTAGCACCCTAGCAAACTTGCTTTATTCCTAGCACCTTCTTTTCCTCCTAGTACCTAAAACAGGTACTGGTTCTTAAGTTACAAATCTGTACTAGAAACTAGCCCTCTAGCCGACTATCAAACTTGCATTATTTCCTAGCACCTTCCCTAGCCCTTATCACAGGGGTATTCCATTTCCGGAACAGCTCCTACTCCTCTATAAGGAACATGAGGTTTAAATATTTTTCTCTTAAATACTTCTCCTCTGAGTTCAGCTATTTTAGTTACACCCACATACACATCTGAAATCTTATACCAAGTTGGATAATTTACAACTCCCGTTGCAGGAAGTCCAAATATTCTTTGAAATGTTTTTACTGCCTCTTTTGTTTTTTCACCGTATATACCATCTACTTTAACCTTAGGTATTGCAGGGTAATTCCTCGCAATTCTATTTAGATAAGTTTGAACAGTCCTAACCGGAGCTCCACTAGAACCTAATTTTAAAACATATCCCGGCCAAGATTTTGGTATTCCTTCAACTTTTTTTGCTCTCTTAAATTCAAGATCGCTTCCATAAAAATGAGTTAATATTTCATATGGTGCTCTTCCTTTATCACCCAAATATTTACTGCCCCACTGAGTCATCCAGCCTGGACATTTTACTTTTACTCCATCACAATATTGAGTGAGAAGAGGCTGTTTTCTTCCCCATCTTTTTATATAAGTCGAAAATAATTCTTCCACTATTCTGCTTATATTCTTATAAATATTACGGCCATAAGTAAATGCATGATCATAAGCAGTTGAATTTGTAATGTCAAAATTCTTTCCTTTACCTCTATACCATTCAGTATATATTCTATTTAATGTAAACGATATAATACAATATATATTAGCTCTTATTGTATTTTCAGGCCACGTTGAAAATATCTCACTTGATGCAACATTTTTTATATAATCCTTAAATCCAACAGTATAGTTTGGTGCATTAGGATTATTAGGTGAACCTGCATGAACTACAATAAGTCCTGGAACCACAGGCTCAGGAAGTACAACATATCCACTTGGGGGCGGTGGTAGTGGTTTTTCTGGATCTTCTGGAATTTTAGGAGGATAATTTCCAACAAGAGTATTAGGCTGAACCTCTATAATTTCCTCCTGCCTCATTCCCCTCTTCATTGTCTTCATTTTACATTCCTGCAAAGCCGTTTTTTCTGGGTATATTTGACAATTTTTCACTATAAAAGTCTGATATCCTTCCGCTTCAACCTTAATATCACAAAAGCTATATGGAAGTTTATCTGATGGTTTCATCGAATACTCAATAGGTGGTGCATCTAATTGTATTTCATTTGTAGAGCCTGACGAATCTGACACAGTTACCTGCTCTAGTTGTCTGCTACTAGTTTCTTTTTTTTGAACAACTGTTACTTTTGCGTTCTCTATAGGAATATATGACTCTCCCTTAAATACCTGAACTTTCAAATTGCCAGTTGAAGGCATAAGTACAACTCCTTTATAAATACTTCCTTATATAATATGACGAATATCCCCAAATAGTACCTACCTTTATATATTAATCTTTTTACGCACTTCTTCAGGTATATCAATAAATACACTCCTACTTTTTTCAATAGCTCTCATATTTTTAAACACACCATTCAAGTCTAACATACCATATCCCCACTCCCTATTAGGATATATATCACCTTTTCTCTTATCAGTTCCCCTAATCAAATAAGTCATTATCTTTGTAGAGTATAAAGTTTTATCATTTCCATCAACAATTCCCCACTGCAACATAAGAGCAACTGCACCTGACAATACTGCTGAAGCAGCACTACTTCCTGTAACTGTAACTATTTGATTGTTTAAACCAGTAGTAACAACATTAATCCCTCCCACTGCAACATCAGGTTTTATTCTTCCATCTCTCGTATACCCTCTACCCGAGAATGCAACAAGAGTATTATTATTTTGATTATATGTTGCACAACAAATTAAACGTCTACTCGTACTTGGTATTGTTAAAGTTGTATATGGAGAAGGATTTAAAAATCTTGTCTGTTCTTTTAGCAATTCTCTTTGTGGCAACCATATATAATACCTTCCCTCTACTACATAATCTCCTATCAATCTAATCTGCCATATTCCACCCTTCGCATTTTTAATATTTACACATATGAGTTCATCACCTGTTATTTCTTCAGGTAAGTAATATTTAACAAACACACTACTTCCTTCAAAAATAAACTTAATCTCTTCAACTTCTTGAATCCTTGCAGGTATCTTTTCTATAACCTCCCCACTTGGTGAAACAATTCCTAATGAAATTTTATCAGGCTTACTACACCATATCTCAAATTTTAAAGACTTCTGAAAATCATCTATTTTTATCTCAACTGTCTTAATATCACCTGTTTTCTCTATCTTTCCTTCTGTATGAGTATCACTATCACCCTGATTTCCCGTCCCTGAAACAACAGCAATTCCTCTAACTTTAGAAATTTCGTTAATGTATCTTTCTACAAGAGAAGTGCCATTATGCGAACCAAAATTTGTTCCAACAGCTAATGAAATCACTATTGGCTTGTTTAATCTTTTAGCTGTTGTGAGCAAATACTTAATTCCAAGTATAATAGATGTATTAGAATAGATTGGTTTATCTATATCATTCAACCCTTCATCTTTTAGAATTGATTCTTTAGCATTCAAAAGTTTAACAACTACAAATTCACAATCAGGTGCAGCTCCCATAACACCATTTCTGCCTCTTGCTCCTATTATTCCAGCTATTTCAGTACCATGACCGTTTTCATCCTTAGAAGGAACTATTTCGTATGGATTTCCATTTTCAAGTTGTTTAGTTATAGCCTTATTAATTTGATTTGAATCATATTCGCTTCCAAAATCAAATCCTTCAGGGGGTAAACCTGTGTTTATGCTTTGATCCCATATGCTCACTATTCTTGTAGTGTCATCTTCATATATAAATTCCTTATTCAAATAATCTATGCCTGTATCAAGTATTCCAACTAAAACTCCTCTTCCCCTTAAAGTCAAGTGATTATGATCATGGAATTTTGAAATATTTGCAGCATCAATAGGTGATATGCTATTTAATGTATATAACACTGTCCTTTCAATATAAACAACTTCCTTTACTTCATCATATAGTTGCTGCTTTTTACTAGATTCTACTGAAATAACAGCATAATTCTCATCAAGTACATATACACTTGCAAAATTTATATTTTTAAATGCACTCTTTATATCTCCCTCATATTCAACAATAAAGTTATCATACCCCTCTTTTAAATACATACTTTGATTTATGTTTTCTTCAGCCCTGTACCCCAAATCTCTGCCCCCTTCATTATTCCAAACCTCTAATGAATTCCTTACACACAATGTTCCATATCCCCACAATGGGTTTGGATAATTTATATCTGTCCTGTCTCTTTTAGCTCCTTTAAGCAAAAAATATTTAAGCCTCTCCCCATACATAAATGCATCTTTCCCTTGCACAACACCCCACTCCATAAGAAGGGCAGCTGCTCCTGCAACCTCTGGTGCTGCCATTGAAGTACCTGATAACATATCAAATCCTCCTCCAGGTATTGATGAAAAAATATCTTCACCCGGTGATAAAATATCAGGTTTCTTTATATCACTAGACAATCTTCCTCTTCCTGAAAATGGAGAAATTGTATCTGTATTATAATTATAACTTCCTACGGCTATTACATTTTCTACTGTAGCGGGAATTCCTAATGTATTATATGGGTTAGGTTTCAAGAATTTTGTCTTATCATTTAAGCCCTCTGATATAGGCATCCAAATATCATAATGATTTTTTTGTTTACTATTTGAATATATTTCAATTGACCATATACCAGACTGTAAAAATTCATTTTCTGGTACAAGACTTATTACTATTTCTCCATTTAACGAAATTGGAGTAGCACCAGTATTATATATATAATAATTATCAATACCTACATAACCAGAATAATAATTCCTGTTAATACTCATTATATTAGTGGTTTTACCTGCAGGATTTTTAATTCTAATGCTTATATCATCCATTAAATTTTTATATAATTGTAATATTATTGCCGTTTCATCCTCAGCAATGTTCATATTAATAGTCTGAACCTCTTTTAAAACTCCCCCAACATGATGTGCTCTATCTCCTTCATTTCCTGCTGCGACAACAAAGCTAATTTTCTGTTGAGCACTAATTATTTTTATATACTGTTCAAGCAAACTTTTACCATCATGTGCACCATCATTTGTACTAAAACTCAAATTAATAACAAGTGGTTTTTTTAATTCTATGCTTTTATCAACTAAAAATTTAATGGCTCTCATTATCTGCGAATCCTTTGTGTAATTTACTTTACCTGTTCTAGTCATTTTGACCATTATTATAGAGCTCTCATAAGCTACACCATAGTATTTTTTATCAACTTTTCCTCCAGCACATGCAATTCCAGCCACATGAGTACCATGTCCCATATCATCTCTTTCAGGAACTATTGGATAAGGGTTCTCTGAATTTAATGCTTTATTTATTTCAGCATTATTCCATACTTTATTCGATTTTATATCATATATATATTCAATTCTTGATGTACCATTTTGATTTATGAATGCCGGATGAGTATAGTCAATACCAGAATCGATAAACCCTATCAAAACCCCTTTCCCTGAAAGATTATACTGTTCCCATGCCCCAACAACACAGGATTCCTTATTGCTTTCAATATAATCGGTGTACAACGCTTTAGGAAGTTGAAAATATATTATTTCTGGAATATTAGCTACTAAGTTAATCTTATCTGCATCCATCGTGATTATTCCAAATCCATACCCTAAATATTCAAATGTTCCCCCAAAACTTTCTATACTGTTATTTACATTATCACTATTTCCAGTTATTATAACTATTAATTCAATTTTTCTTTTGAGCAATTCTTCATTCTTGGAATATTTTATTAATTTATTTTTTACTCTATCTGGTACCATTAATAATAAATTTAATAAAGCATTGCTATTTTTCGTATAATATACCTCCAAAAATATTGTATTCACAATATAATATTAAAATATTTTTTATTTTAGAAGTACTATACATTTGATTCATTATCTTCT
The DNA here is from genome assembly GCF_001594005.1 of Clostridium tepidiprofundi DSM 19306. GTDB lineage: Bacteria > Bacillota > Clostridia > Clostridiales > Clostridiaceae > Clostridium_AC > Clostridium_AC tepidiprofundi. The sequence goes on from NZ_LTBA01000037.1 coordinate 16,278, forward strand.
TTCAAATCTCTAAACTGACTTTGCTAAAAGAATATAAAATAAAAGTTTCAATCCATCACTAGTAGCCCTTCAATTCATAATATGATATTAATATTCGCTATAAAAATCTCTACATGCTGTATTTTTTTATTATAATATATACTATAAAAATCTAAATTACAGATTTAAGTAATACTCTTATCAATTGCTTAAAAGAGCACTGCATTACCATATCATAGTAATGCAGTGCTCTTTTAAATAAGATTAATCTCAACTCTTATAAGCCTTGCCAAAACTCTTAAATTCTTTTTAGAAACTGTTTCAGCCTTTAAACTAGCCCTGTTACTTATTAATAACATTTTATCAGTATCTAATTTTTTTACCTGTCTTACGCAAATATTAGAATTATATTCAACCAAGCAAATTGAATTATTAATTATCTCATGAGTAACATGTGCAAAAGCAATATCACCTTTTGAAATTCTAAAACCTAGCATATCATCATCTTCTATTTTTAAGAAAATAACTTTATCTGATGAAAAGCCTTCAATTTTATTTGATATAACAGGCATCTGTCTAGTACCGATAACCTTATTCAAATCATACCCATAAATAGGTATAGTCTTTAATACTGATTCAAAAGCTTCATTCCAAACATCATTTACTTTATTGCTTTCTATTCCTGCAATTTTACTCTCAACTTTTTCTTCTTTTTCATCATAATTCATTGATATATCATTGATTTCTTTACCTAATATCTTTGATATTTTATCTATCAAGCTTTCATTAATGATTCTTTTCCCCATCTCAACTTCTTTAATGAATTTTTCAGAAACTCCTAGCTTTTTAGCGAGTTGTTTCTGACTTAGTCCTTGAGCGTTTCTGATTTTACATATCTTTTGACCAACTCTACTCATTGCATTTCCACCTTTAGTTCAGTTTTTCTGGCTCATCATATTCTACACCAAATGTATCTACGGTTACTTCCTTCATAACTTGATCTTCATATGGCTTATCTCTAAAGTCACGTTTAACACTAACTATTTCCTTTGCTACATCAATACCTTCTATCAGTTTTCCAAATGCAGCATAATTTCCATCTAAATGTGGAGCTGAAGCTACCATTATAAAAAATTGACTTCCTGCTGAATTTGGATCATTTGTTCTTGCCATAGATAATACGCCTTCTGTGTGCTTTAAATCATTTTTAAAACCATTTGAAGAAAACTCGCCTTTTATAGAATAACCTGGATCTCCCATACCAGTACCATTAGGACATCCTCCTTGAATCATAAATCCCGGTATCACCCTGTGGAAAATAACCCCATTATAAAATCCTTTTTTAACAAGACTAATAAAGTTTTTTACCGTATTTGGTGCTATATCCGGATATAATTCTGCTTTCATTACCTTACCGTTTTCCATTTTTATTGTTACAATTGGATTCATTTTACTCTCTCCTCACTAATGTAATTCTAAATATATTTTATACTACTTTTGCACTATAATGTAAACATTTTTATATTTTTTCTTCTATAATCCCAATCTCCATTTCAGCAAAATTGATTATTCTATCTAACTTCAAAACAAAACTTCCATCTGGAAGAATAATTAAAAATTTGTCACATAATATATCTATTTTATTATCCTTTTCTACACGGATTTCTTCTAACAGTATATTTTCTTTTTCAGAAATCCCAAAAGAAACGCATAAAATATTAATACTTCCTACCTTAATCGCTGTATTTGGCTCATTCAAGATTGAAGAAATAATTATTTGTGCCTCTTTAATTCTATCAAATGTATGCAGCTTTAGCGAATTAATAATGCATATATTGTTACTCTCAGATGGATTATTGATTATTATTTTATTGAATCCATCATCATTCTTTAGCTTAATTCTTTTCACATCATCAGTAGATTCCTCATTTAAATTCTTGTCAAATTTAAATACTTTCACTTAGCTCACCTTACTTTTTAAAGTTTGTATAAATTTCTTTATAATTTAATCTATTCATTACAAAAGCGAGTCGTTAATAAATCATAACTTAATTTAATTATTTTTTTATCCTGAAGAGAATTGAAAATCTCAACTTTACCCTTTTTATAACTTTTATTTTCTATATTGTGAATCTCAATCTGCCTTTTTAATTGTTTTGCAGTTCCAATTCCTCCATCTAATATAGGAATACTACTCCCAACAACTTCTTCTATTTCATACTTAACAAAAGGATAATGTGTACACCCCAACACAATAGCAGCTATATCACCATTTAAATGTTTCCCTAATTTTTTCTTTAAATAATTGTTTATCTTATCTCCACGAGTAAAACCCATCTCTATTAATTCTACCAATCCAGGACATGGTAATAATTCAATATTAACTTCTTTTTCGTATTTCTTCATCAATTTATTGAATTTTTTCTCAGACAATGTCACAGGTGTCGCCATTATTATTATATTACCTTCTCTATTCATTTCAACTGCTGGTTTTAATGCAGGTTCTATTCCGATTACAGGTATATTACTATATTTCAATCTTAATTCATCAATAACTGCACTTGTAGCCGTATTGCATGCCACAACCAATGCCTTAATATCTTTCTTAATAAGGAAATCCACAACATCAAAACTCAATTTCTTAATTTCTTCTACAGATTTTGTTCCATAAGGAGCATTTTTGGAATCTCCAAAATAAATATAATTTTCATTAGGCATTAATTTCACTGCCTCTCTTAAAACACTGATACCACCCACACCAGAATCAAAAAATCCAATAGGTCTCTCATCTATGTTCATTTCATCACCACCAAAGTTTGCTTAATTAACAATACTATTCTATATCTACTAGGTCTAGGAAATAATAGAGGTACTAGGAGTCGGGGTTTAGGTTGAATCAAGTTTGCTAGTCGGCTAGAGGTTTAGTTTCTAGTACAGATTTGGTATTTGTACATCAATATCTACTCAAAAACAAAGTGCTGGGTTTTAATTTCTGACTAAGCCACAATCTGTTTTGGTGACTGGTGATTAGTGACTATTTATCAGTTTCCAATCCCTAGTCCCCAGTCTCCAGTACAAATTTGTAACTTGACAACCAGCATCTCACTAGGTACTAGAAGTTAAAACAAGATTCTAGCTTTTAATATCTAGCT